>SCVW01000015.1 GCA_007244375.1 Smithella sp.
GTGGATAATGCCTTTATGGAAAGTTTCAACGCCCGGCTCAGAGAAGAATGTTTGAACATCAACTGGTTTAGAAGCATAGAACATGCAAGAGAAGTGATTGAAGCATGGCGTATAGATTACAACGAAACCCGGCCGCACAGTACGCTGGGCTTTCTCACGCCAAAGGAATTTGCACAAAAAGAGGAAACTATGTTATTGGAAAACTCTAATTCAAGATGGCACTACAACTGGGGGTAGTCCAAGGGCTTTCAAGTTCGCATAGCTCGTTACTTATTACCCCTCCAATATAACAAGATTATTCGACACCGGGCCTGCCCGATGAATTAATATTTATCCAGGACAAAATTTGTTTCTGTTCAGAAACTTGCTTTCTTAGGACAGGGAGTCAAGAGGTTCAAGCAATCGGAACGGGGATGGATAAAGGGGATGCAATACAAATTATAAAGTATTTTGTTCTTTAATTTTTTAAGAAGATTTTAAAATTAGTACCTATTTCAGTTGCTACAATCAAAATCGCAAAGAGATAGATGTATGAAAGAAAATTCTTCATTTGAAATCAGCAAACCGAAATCGATCCGGGCCTTGATGGTTGATAGTTCGGAAAGCGACGTACTTCTTATCGTTCGTGAACTGAAAAAAGGCGGATTCAATCCTTTTTATGAACGGGTGGAAACCGCCACTGCCATGGAAAAAACTCTCAAAAATAAACAATGGGATGTTATTCTTTGCGATTATAAAATGCCGCAGTTCAGCGCTTTCCTGGCTATTGATCTTTTAAAGAAAACAGATATCGATATTCCTCTTATTATTGTGTCCGGAAGTATTGATGAAGATGTTGCCATCGAATGCATGCGTTTGGGCGCGCAGGATTATATCATGAAAGGAAATTTATCCCGTCTTTGTGCGGCTATAGCCAGAGAGTTGGACGAAACGGAAATTAGAAACAAGCAAAAGCAGGCAGGGGAAAACTTCCGCCGTTCTCTGGACGATTTGCCTCTGGGTGTGCGTATTGTAACCATAGAGGGGGAGACTCTTTATGCCAATAAGGCTATTTTGGATACCTATGGATATGAAAGTATTGAGGAGCTGAAAACAACGCCGGTGGAGAGTCGCTACACACCGGAAAGTTTTGCCGAGTATCAAGTAAGGAAGGAAAAAAGGAAACGGGATGATTATACCCCTTCCGAATACGATATAGGCATTGTGAGAAAAAATGGTGAAGTGCGCTATATTCATGTCTTACGCAAAGATATATTATGGAATGGTGAAAGACAATTTCTGGTTTTGTACAACGACATCACCGACCGTAAGCAGGCGGAAGAAAGGTTTCTTGCTTCTCTTCGCGAGAAAGATATTCTTCTTAAGGAAGTTCATCACCGAGTTAAAAACAACATGCAGGTTATATCGGGTCTTCTTGAACTTCCGGCGACATTAAGCGGTGGTCACGAACGAAGAAAAAGGTTTCGTGAAAGCCAAAACCGGATTCATGCCATGTCGCTGGTTCATGAGAAACTTTACGGTTCAAAGGATTTTACAAGAATTGATCTGGCCGGTTACGTAAAAACCATGTCCCGGGATTTGTTTCAATCATATAAAATTAATCTGGGGCAAATAGATCTGGTCGTTCAAACCGACGGCAATGTTTACGTCGATATTAACAAGGCAATTCCGTGCGGCTTGATTTTAAATGAATTAATTTCCAATGTCCTAAAACACGCTTTTCCAGGGAATAGACATGGTGAGTTAAAGATTATCATCAACAAAACGAAAAGCACGGAAATAGAAATCATTGTCCGGGATAATGGATTGGGCCTGCCGGAGAATGTTAATGTTTGTCAACCAAAATCTGTGGGACTGCACTTGGTGAACGGACTGGTAAAGAATCAGCTCGATGGTCAGATAGAATTTCGACGTGAAACCGGTACGGAAATACTTATGAAATTTCCTTTATAGTTTCAAGGAGGGTATGTAGTTATGAACAGCGTTAATAGTAGAAGATGTGATAAAATCATGGTCGTGGAAGACGAATGGATTGTCGCCGATCAACTTTGCAATAATCTGAAGGGTCTTGGATATATGGTTTGCTCAACAGCATCTACGGGGGATGAAGCTATCAGGAACGTGAAAGAGGATAAACCGGATTTAATTTTAATGGATATAGTTTTAAAGAATAAAATGAATGGCATTGAAGCCGCCGAGCAGATTAACTTACAGTTCAATATACCTGTCATTTATCTGACTTCCTATACTAACCAGGAATATATCGAGCGGGCAAAGCAGACAAAGCCTTTCGGTTATCTGGTTAAGCCTTTCAAACAGGGAGAACTGTATGCAAATATCGAAATGGCTCTTCATAACCACAGGTTGGATCAAAAAATCAGAGAATCTTTGGAGCATTTGGTTAAATGCTACAGGGGGACTATTGAAAGTGTTTCAGGTGCAATTGAATTACGCGGACCTTATACTTCTGGTCATCATCGGCGGGTTGCCGAATTTGCACAAGCCATAGCCGGTAAAATGGGACTTTCTGATTTTTTGCTGGCAGGAACATGCCTGACAGCGTATGTTTACGATATCGGGCTTGTATGTATGCCCCTTAGTGTAATTCAGGATTCCGGACGGTTGACAGGTCATAAGCTAAGTTTGTATCGTAACTATCCGCAGCTTGGTTACGAAGTTTTGAAAGAAATCGATTTCCCATGGCCTGTAGCGGATATTGTTCTGCAACATTGCGAGTGTTACGATGGATCCGGATTTCCCCAAGGGCTTAAGAAGAATGATATTCTTATCGAGGCCAGGATTCTGGCAGTTGCCCACGCCCTTGAAGATTTGACTTCTCACAAGTCGTTTCGGAATGCCTTTTCCATAAATCATGCTCTTGATGAAATAAAATTCTATCGTGAATCAAAGTATGATCCCAATGTCGTAGATATATGTATTAGGCTTTTCAGGGATAAATAAATAATTATCAATAATTACGTGATTTAAAACAACATCCATAGGTATGTTAACCTCCCTTTGCTTCGCATGTGGTATAACCCCGCGTTACTTCGCTCCCGGGGTAATTTCCCATAACCTTTATCTATTGGATAATTCGGCTAAAATATTTAAATACGCATTGCTTTTTAAATTTGAGCCTCATTACAACTAGCAGACATTACTGCACTTTGCTTCTAATATCTGAGTCTCATTAAAAACTCTTGATTTCTGCTATGGTTTGATATAAAAGCCTCACCTACTAAATTTTTAAGACTCCTTGCCTGTTAAATCAGGCTTTAGAGCCGAAAGGAGAAAATTTTGCAGAGATACGAAGTTATAGCTATAGCTTTAGCTAATTTAAGTGACGAAGATGTTACAGCGTTAATTGAACGCAGTCAAAAAATCATTACCGACCGCAAAGGTGTCATTGCCAAAATCGACAAATGGGGAAAAAGACATCTTGCCTATGAAATCAAAAAACAAAAAGACGGTTATTATTTTCTAATCGATTTTGCCGGTGACGGAGCCATCGTTACGGAAATCGAAAGAAATTATAAAATTGATGATCGTATCTTGAAGTTCATGACGGTAAAAAAAGAAGGTGCCACCACCTCCGAAGGTATTGAACAGGAAATTGCCGCAGCGGAGGCAAAACGCACCCAGGCTAAGGCGGAAAGTGAAGCGCCAGCGGAAGTTAAAGTAATCCAACAGGCAGATAAAGTCTCTGGAGAAGTAAAACCTGTATCCAAAAAGACTTATAACAAAGAAGAAATTTCAACTAAGGGGGAATAAGCAATGTCAATACCTAACGGAGATAAAACAAGTAGATATCCCCAGAAAAAGTTTTTTCATAAAAAGAAATTCTGCCGCTTTTGCTCGGATTCTAACGTGAAAATTGATTATAAAAATCCTATGATTCTGAATAATTTTATAACAGAACGGGGCAAGATTATGCCGCGCAGAATCACCGGTAATTGTGCCAGCCATCAGAGGGAATTGGCGCTGGCAATAAAACGTGCCCGAATGATTGCAATTATGCCTTTTGTTACCGGTGAAGGGAGATAGAATTTTTATGTTCTCATCTTTTCCTGAAGAAAAAATGTCTGCCGGCCTTTAATTTTTAGAATTATGTAAGTTTGAGTTAGATCTAATCAATCCTGCATAGATTATCGATAAGGTAGGTAACGCCTGTTTATATGGCGTTACCTTATTTTCAAAGCAAATTCTTGGGTTAAATTACCGGCAAGTATTTTCGTCCGGCAGTAATTTACGTGAAAAATATATTCAAGTAGAAAATTTTGATGTTAATGGGTTATGATCCTTGGAAAAGTTCAGAATGACCTTTTTCGATATTCCTTTTTTTAAGCTGTTGTTAGTTATTACTGCTTTTGTTTTTGCAATAGCTTTTATTCCTTTCATCGGTGCGGTCCTTCTCGTTTTGCTGCCTATGATTTTATTTTTTAATGGTACGGTTAATGGGTATTTTAAAACTACCGTCGCTTTTTTAATTTCTTTTTTGCTGCTTTTCTTACTATCGGCTTTTTTACATCTGGATTTACCAACTATTGCCGTTTTTACCATGGGAATGACCGGATTATTAATTGCTCAGATTACCGCACGCAACGGATCGATTGAGAAAATAATTCTTTATCCGTCTCTTCTTATTGTTGCTGCAATTTGTGTCTATTTTATTTACGGTGGTTCGGTTCTTTCTGTAAGTCCCTGGCAGATGGTGGAAAAATATGTAGCCTCAGCAGTTGAAGAAAATATAAAGCTTTACAGTCAATTGCCTTTTAAAGCAGAAGATATTAATTTTTTTAAAGATAATAAGCAAAATATAATAAATGGCTTAACCGATATATTTCCGGCATTGGTTGTCATAACGGCTATATTAGTTGTTTGGGCAAATTTCCTTTTGGGTAAACGGATTTTGGGTAAGGCCGGTATAACATTGCCAGAACTAAACGAATTGGCTCGCTGGAGGGCTCCGGAATTTATTGTCTGGATTTTTATCATTTCCGGCGGCTTTTTCCTGATACAGAATAAAGAGATAACCTTTTACAGCTCGAACGTTTTTCTTGTAACCTGTCTTGTATATTTACTGCAAGGCCTTGCTATCGTTAGCTTCTTTTTTCAAAGCAAAAATGTACCTTCTTTTTTACGTTATCTTTTTTATTTTTTAATTGCAGTGCAACAAATTCTTATGATACCTATAGTAGCCATCGGGTTATTCGATATCTGGGTTGATTTTAGGAAATATTTTCAAAAAGATCAGGCAACTACTTGATATTTTCATCTTTTTTTTACAAAATGGAGGATTTTCATGAAAGTGATTTTGAAGCAAAGCATACCGTCTTTAGGCAAAGCGGGAGCTTTAATTAAAGTTAATGACGGTTATGCCCGCAATTTTTTGATTCCGAAAGGTTTGGCTATCGAAGCCAATGAAAAGAATATTAAGCTGTTTGAACATGAAAAAGCAAGTATCCTGAAAAAAGCGGCTAAAGAACACAAGTCCGCTCAGGATCTGGCTGATGCTCTTTCTAATGTAACAATAAAAATGGCCCGTAAAGTCGGCGATCAGGATAAAATATTCGGTTCGGTAACAATCAAGGATATAGAATCGGTGCTTAAAGAAAAAGGCTACGACGTTAACCGGAAAATGATTGTTCATGAACATGGTGAACATATAAAATCGCTGGGTGAATTCAAAATAAAAATTAAGTTGGCAACCGATATAGAAACCGAGATCACATTAATCGTTACCGGCGAATACTAATGAGAGAAATTGATCCATCTTCATATAAGATTCCACCTCAGAATATCGAGGCCGAGCAGTCTATCCTCGGCAGTATTTTGCTGGAAAACAGCGCCATCAACGCTGTGCAGGAAATTCTGTCTCCGGGCGATTTTTACAGTGAAGCCCACAAGAAAATTTTCAACGCCATTGTTGAGCTTTCCGAAAAAAACGAGCCTATTGATCTCATTACTTTAAGCAATGCCCTGAAAGATAAAAACCTCCTGAACGCAATAGGAGGCGCAACGTATCTGGCTTCTCTGGTCGATAACATTCCATCCGCGGCCAATGTTGCCAATTACTCCAGGATTGTTAAAGAAAAAGCAATCCTGCGTGGATTAATCGGTTCGGCAACGGAGATTATCGAAAGTTGCTTTGAAACAGGATCCGATGTTGATCAGGTTCTGGATAAAGCTGAACACAGGATTTTTGAAATTTCCGAGAATAAAGTACGCACGTCTTTTTTCCCGATCAGAGACATTGTTAAGGACAGTTTCCGGTCGATAGAGGATCTTTATTCCCGCAAAGAACTTATTACCGGTGTTCCTACAGGTTTTGAAAAAATCGATGATTTAACCGCCGGTTTACAGAAATCCGAATTGATAATTATTGCCGGACGTCCCAGTATGGGCAAAACTGCGTTTGCCCTGAATATAGCGTTGAATGCCGCAATGAAAGAGCAGATACCTGTCGCTGTATTTTCACTGGAAATGTCCAAGGAACAGCTTGCTTTCCGTCTGCTTTCTTCCGAAGCCAAGGTTGATGCGCAACGTTTGCGAAAAGGTTTTTTGGGTGAAACAGACTGGCCGAAATTAACGACTGCTGCCGGCAGGCTCTCCGACGCGCCACTTTTCATTGACGATACCCCGGCCATTACCGTTTTGGAGATGAAGGCCAAGTCACGCAGGCTGAAAGCCGATACGGGGTTGGGCTTGATCGTCGTGGACTACATTCAACTGATGCGTTCCGGCAGTTACCGCGAATCCCGCGAGCAGGAAATATCGGAAATCAGCCGTTCTTTAAAGGCGCTGGCTAAAGAACTGAAAGTGCCTGTTGTTGCTCTCTCGCAGCTCAACCGTAAAGTGGAAGATCGCACGAATCGGCGTCCGCAAATGGCGGATTTAAGAGAATCCGGCGCCATTGAACAGGATGCCGACGTGATTGCTTTTATTTACCGTGATGAAGTTTATGACAGATCGGACGATAATATTAACAAAGGAATCGCGGAAATAATCGTTGCCAAGCAAAGAAACGGCCCCACCGATACCGTTAAACTTGCTTTCGTGGATAAATATACCAGTTTCGAAAATCTTGTCCGGATGGATACTCCTGAAAATTAGAATAAATGCCGGGTAATGCCGGATCATGAATAGTAAGGATCAGCGCGACGTTACTCTTGAAATGTAAAGAGTAAATATTAAGCTCCTCTTTCCGCCAAGTCGGATAAAACCAAGCAAATATATTAAACATTGAGGGAGTCGAAAATGACTAAACTCGGATATTTTAATGACGCTCCAATCCTAACACCCAATGACGATCGCTTCGGTATTGATAGGTTTGCTCAGTCTCTTGCTCAAAGTATCAAAAATATCGAATCCCCAATAGGGGCCACGATTGCTATAAACGGTCCATGGGGATCGGGAAAAAGTAGTGCTGTTAATCTAATCCGCCATCATCTAAAAAAGGATATTAAAAACGGCAAACTTGAACTTATTGACTTCAGATGTTGGTGGTTTCGGGGTGAAGATGCCTTAACTCTCGCATTTTTACAAGAATTGAATGCATCATTACGAAAAAGTTTGGGAGAAAAAGCTAAGGAATTGATACCACGCCTTGGCAAGAAATTACTTCAAGCTGGACCCGTAGTAGGTCCTGCAATTAATTTGGCAACCGGGGGTATTGGGGGTGCGCTAACTTCCGGATCAATGGATTTCGCGAAAAGGTTTTTTTCTGAAACTGAAAGCATTGAGAAGCTCTTTCAGAGCCTTTCGAAAGCCCTTGAAAAGCAGGACAAACGATTCCTTGTTCTTATAGATGATATTGACCGGCTTACACCCAACGAAGCTCTCCTGATATTCCGCCTTGTAAAATCTGTTGGTAGACTGCCAAATGTTATGTATCTGCTCGTGTTTGATCGCGAACTAGCGGAGAAGACTGTTACTGTTATGTATCCATCAGAAGGACCACATTTTCTCGAAAAGATCATCCAGGCAAGTTTCGAATTACCTCTTCCTGCGCGTGATGACCTTAATATGGCAGCTCTATCACAGATCGAGACAATCTGCGGACAGCCAAAAGACAAGGAGCAACTTCTTCGCTTAATGAATATTTTCTATGACGCAGTATCTCCTTATCTTAATACTCCGCGTGATTTGATTCGTCTTTCAAATGCGATGGCAGTGAGTTGGCCAGCTGTTGCGAAAGAAGTCGATGTAGGTGATTATATAGCGTTGGAAATAATGAGACTGTTTGAACCCATATTGTATAATGCCATCCGAACAAACAAGTTATCCGTGTGTGGTGTTGGGCCAGAATATGGGCACAAAAAAGACCCAAAACAGGAAATTGAAGCATTTTTAAAATTCTTGCCAGAGAAGCGGTGCGACAATGCAAGAATTGCTCTAATGCGTTTGTTCCCGCGCTTCGAAAATGTTGGTTATTCACACAGTTTCGTGGAAAGGTGGGAAGCACAAAGACGTGTTTGCACTAACAAGCATTTCGACACCTACTTCCGGATGGGCGTCGGAGATGAAACCCTACCTATAAACGAAATAAATGAGCTTATTGAGCATGCTGGAGATAAGAGATATGTGAAAGACACATTCCGGTATGCTCTTAATTCAATTCGTAAGAATGGCAAATCTAAAGTGCCACTATTGTTCGATGAACTAAACGTTCACGCATCAAAAATCGATAAATCGAACTTCCGATCTCTTATTTCTTCGATATTTGAAATTGCCGACGATATTAATAGAGAGGAGGATTGTGAACAAGGTACTTTTATCGGGAACAACCTCTTAAGAATTCATTGGCTAATACGGAAGTTAACGTTCGATAGATGCGATCTTGACGAACGAACTGAAATCTTCTTAGCGGCATGTCAAAATGCCCAAGTTGGGTGGCTCGTGGATTTTACAAGCTCAGCTATTTCGGACTACACCCCACGGGAAGGCAGCGAAGCAGAACCACCTGAAAAATGTCTGATCAATAAAGATCGCATTTCTGAGTTAAAGTTACATACACTTAACATAATCAAGTCTGTAGCCGCCAACGGAGAACTAATTTTACATAATGATTTAGCCTATATCTTGTTTAGATGGAGGGAATTTGCTGAAGATGAGGGCCTTTCAGTCACGTCCTGGACCAAAGGTCAATTAGATTTGGACGAATCCGTTTCGAAGTTCGCTAAAGCATTTACTGGAGTGAGTTGGTCACAAGGAATGGGCTTTGCCGGGTTGGGAGATCGGGTTGCAATGCGAAACGTCAGAGCTTCAGTAGCAGGTCTTGAAAAGATAATTGATATCGGTGAATTCAGGCGTCGCCTTGAGAAGATCGAAAAAGATGAAACATTAAAAGAAGATCTGAAAAAAAATGTACTGATTTTTCTTGAGGCATGGCGTAAGAAAGAAAAGGGTGAAGATAGGTGAACTTAATAGAAAGAACGGGTTTGTATTTATATTCTGAAAAATGGTGACGAAAGAAGCACGCAAACCTTTGCCAGTTATGGATTTCAGGCAACTAATAATTTCTGGATTCCCCCAGCATGCGCCGGGCTTCACTGCCTTCGAGACTGTGTCGTAATTCCTTTTTTGTCATTCCGTGCAAGCGAAGCGCGACACGGAATCCAGTATTTTCAGCAAGTTCTGGATACCGGCCTGCGCCGGTATGACGGTGTTGATAGCAATTTTTCCTATTGCGACACAGTCTCTGCACGGGAATGACACTCAAAGGGCATTCGCCGGGGTAATTTGGCAAGAGGCCGGTATCCATTGATAGAACAAGAGTCATTAAATTTCTTTTGTGAACCTCAAATCATCAGTCTCGATAGAGATGCAACCTTTAATAAAATAATCAAAAACTGAAATTTAAACTAACATATGATAATACCAATTCTAAATCAAAGATGATATTGAGACGGCTAGGCGGAGGCGACGAGGCTTATATGAACATACGTTGAGAAAGCTGACAACCCCGGCCTTCGCCAGGGCAGGCTGTGCCAACAAAAATAGCGCCCGGCATGCGCCAGGGTTCCCTTTGATTTAGAATTGGTAGAAAATAATAATGGATAGGTAGGGTTATGGCAGGTATTAAGAGAGCGTCGCATAGAGAACTGTTCGGCTGGGCAATGTTTGATTTTGCCAACTCGTCCTATACGACTGTTATTATCACGGTTGTTTTTTGCATCATATTTCCCAGAATTATTGTCGGAGACGGTCCTGAATATCGTCTGGGTAACTTTCTTTGGAGCACTGCACTGTCCATAAGTTATCTGGTCGTACTTCTTACGGCACCGCTTTTCGGAGCAATTATGGATTATACCGGCTCCAAAAAGAAATTTCTTTTCGGAAGCTACATTCTCACAGTAATTGCCACGGCATCTCTTTATTTCGTCGGTCCGGGGAACATCCTGCCGGGAATACTGCTTATTATTCTGTCTAATGTCGGTTTTTCCTTGAGCGAATCTTTTGTTTCCAGCTTTCTGCCGGATCTCGGCCCGCCTGAAGATCTGGGTAAGATTTCCGGTTATGCCTGGGGATTGGGCTATTTCGGCGGACTGCTATCCACAGCCGCAGTAATTTTCGGTCTTAATGCCAGTGTGTACACGATGGATAATTTTCCAAATCTCCGTTTGGTGGGACCGATGACAGGATTATTTTTTCTGATAGCTGCCATTCCGACTTTTCTATGGGTAAAAGAACGTACAGTTCCCAGATCTCTGCCTAAAAAAGAAAATTATTTTACAATCGGATGGAAGAGGTTAAAAAAGACATTTGCGGATATTCGGGATTACCGGGATTTAATGATTCTTCTGGCATCTTTCTTTTTTGCTTATTGCGGTCTGTCCATAGTAATCTCTTTCGCCTTTATTTACGGAGATCAGGTTGTAAGATGGTCGGGGACGACACAAATATTAATGTTTGTCATAACGCAGTTTACAGCGGCGGGAGGAGCTTTTCTCTTCGGCATCATGCAGGACAAATGGAAGGCCAAAAAGACGTTAATGCTGACTCTCGTGATCTGGCTGGTTACCGTGAGTTTGATTTACGGAGTTACTGAAGTGACAGCTTTTATAAACAGTTTGGCTGGGGCCTCGTTTAAAGAGGAGCATATTTTTCTAGTTATCGGATCGATTGCCGGACTTGGTCTGGGATCAACCCAGTCTGCATGCCGGGCGATGGTCGGTCTTTTTTCACCGGACACAAAAGCCGGAGAGTTTTTTGGTCTATGGTCTTTTGCCGGTCGTCTTTCTTCAATCTTCGGACTTATGAGTCTGGGATTATTGCAGATTATTTTCGGTTTACAAAAAGCGATTCTTGTTTGTTCCGTCTTTTTCCTGATATCAGTAGTCATTATCTTTTTCGTAAATGAAGAACGGGGGAAGATGGTTGCACTTAAACACTCCGGCGAATAGATAATAATATGCACCCATACAGAAGTAGGGATCGTTCCCCGAACGATCCGACCGGCGGCGCATTCGGGGAATGCGCCCTACATTCCGGAACCGTAACCTAAGAGGCGTTGCTGGAATAACCAACATTGCATAGTTTAAAAAGATTGTATCAGTTATTATATTAAAGCAGATTAAGGCAATCTTATGAACGGTATTCGAGCAAATATTAATTCCGACAAATCGATGGATGTTTTACTCCAGGATATTAAAGAACTGGTTGTTGAGCTTCATCCATCCTGGCCGACAACTAGAAAGATATTACCTGATAGTCTGCTCACACAGGATTTGGGACTGGACAGCCTGGCACGAGTTGAACTTCTCTCTCGCGTTGAAAGAAATTTTGGCGTAACGCTTGAGGAAAAAATATTTATCGATGCGGAAACACCCCGCGATCTCTGGCAGGCAATTATTAAAACCAGTCCTTCCTTAAAATCTGTTGCGGCCGGAAAAATCAATGAAGTTAAAATTGGAGAAGCATATGATTTGCCCTTCAACGCCGAAACACTGGTAGATGTCTTAATCTGGCATGTGGAGAAACATCCGGAAAGAACGCATATCCGTTTATACAGCGATGAAGGCAATGGGGAAATTATTACATACAGACAGTTAGGTGAAGGTGCGCAGGCAGTTGCCGCCGGTCTTCAGGAAAAAGGACTGCTTCCGGGAGATACCGTTTCTATTATGCTGCCTACCAGTCGGGAATACTTTTTTACTTTTATGGGTATATTGCTGGCGGGTGGCATACCCGTTCCCATCTATCCGCCTTTTCGCATGAATCAGCTCGAGGATCATATGCGGCGGCACAGTACAATTCTTAAAAATTGCGAAGCGAAGATAATGGTCATCATTCCGGAAGCAAAACGCTTCGCCCAGGTTCTCAAGGCGCAGGTGGAGAGCATGCACACTCTGGCAATTTTTGAGGAATTGACCTCCGGCAAGTCAACGTATAATAAATATACGCCAGCCGCAAACAATATTGCTTTTCTCCAATACACATCCGGTAGTACCGGTAATCCCAAGGGCGTGATGCTTACCCATGCCAATCTGCTGGCCAATATCCATGCGTTGGGTGAAGTGGCACAGGTAAAGTCCACGGATGTAATTGTCAGCTGGCTGCCGCTCTATCATGACATGGGTTTGATCGGGACATGGCTTTCCAGCCTTTATTATGCGGCCATGCTTGTGGTCATGTCGCCGTTGAGTTTTATTTCGCGGCCGCAACGCTGGCTGTGGGCTTTTCACCGCTATCGGGGGACTATTTCGGCCGCTCCTAATTTCGCCTATGAATTATGTCTGAAAAGATTGAAGGATAATGATCTTCAGGGACTTGATCTTTCTTCATGGCGAATCGCCTGCAACGGAGCGGAACCAGTCAGCCCAGAAACGGTGGAGAATTTTTGCCGGCAATTCGGCAAGTACGGCTTTAAGCGGGGAATAATGATGCCAGTATATGGTTTGGCGGAATGTTCTGTCGGGCTTGCTTTCCCGCCGCTTGATCGTGGTCCTTTAATTGATAAAATTGATAGAGATGTTTTCGTAAATAACGGTCATGCTGTGCCTTCCACTAAATCTGATGAGAATATTTTACGATTTGTTGCCTGCGGCCGTCCATTGCCCGATCATGAAGTCCGCATTGTAGATGACGCCGGAAGGGAATTGCCGGAACGATATGAGGGAAGACTACATTTCCGCGGACCGTCGGCAACGACAGGTTATTATCACAATGTTGAGGATACAAAACAGCTATTTGACGGAGATTGGCTGGATTCCGGTGATATGGCTTATATTGCAGGTGGTGACATATTTATTACAGGACGGAAAAAAGACATTATCATCCGTGCCGGGCGGAACATCTATCCTCAGGAACTCGAAGAAGCCGTGGGCAAAATCGCAGGTATCAGAAAAGGAAATGTTGTAGTATTTGCGACAAAGGATGCCGTTAATCAAACAGAGAAACTTGTTGTGATGGCTGAAACAAGGGAAAATAACCCGGAAAAATTAAATGCCTTACGTGAAGAAATCAATACTCTGGCGATGGATCTTGTAGGAACCGCGGCCGATGAAGTTGTTCTGTCGCCGCCGGGTACTGTGCTTAAAACTTCCAGCGGAAAAATTCGCCGTGCCGGTAATCGCACTCTTTACGAGAACGGCCGGATCGGTAAAGGTTTTGAAGGCACATGGTGGCAGATAGTGCGCATCACCGCGTCGGGAATTCTGCCGGAACTGAGACGTATGTGGCATGGCATGAACAGCGGATTTTACGCCGCTTATTGCTGGATACTTTTTCTCATGCTTGCTCCGATTACGTGGGTGTCGGTCGTTTTATTACCAAAGGAATCATGGCGATGGTTTTTAATGAGGAATGTTGCACGGTTTTTGGCAAAAGCTTCATTCACACCTGTTACCGTACAAGGAGCTGAAAATCTGCCTGACAAAAGGTCATTTATATTAGTATCCAATCATGCCAGTTACCTGGATAACTTTCTCATGGTTGCCGTGATGCCGATGGAATTCAGCTTTGTTGCCAAAGCCGAGCTGAAAGCAAATTTATTAACACGAATATTCCTTAAAAGAATTCAAGCGGAATTTGTAGAGCGTTTCGACAGGCAAAAAGGAGTTGAAGATGCTCGTCGTGTTGTTTCTAATGCTTGTAAAGGTCGTAATCTGCTCTTTTTTGCCGAAGGCACTTTTACCCGCATTCCCGGGCTACGTCCTTTTCATATGGGAGCATTTGAAGCAGCGGTTGATGCCGATGTTCCTGTTGTTCCTGTTGCGATTAGAGGCACTCGTTCCATGCTTCGCGATGTCAGTATGTTTCCGCGGCGAGGAACTATTACAGTAACAGTCGGAAAACCAGTTGAACCCCGTAGTATGCAAGACAAATCTGCGCCGGATTCATGGACCACTGCAATAAAATTGCGTAATGCCGTCCGTGAATATATATTAAGATACTGCGGGGAACCTGATCTTTCCGGTCACTAAAAATGCCCGGAAGCAAATATTCCAGAAACATATTTTATCTTATTTTTGACAAAAAAATATTATTTATATAATTGCTGAAAAGTTGATATGACAATCCCATGAAAAATTAAAACGTATTTACCAGTGTGTGAGTGCCACGGTTTAAAAAGGAAATAATGAAAAATAAAAGTGATAAAGAGCATAGTAGTAGAACTATATTTCTGGAAGCTGTCAATGTGGATAAGCGTCCACGGGAAGAGTTAAAGAAAAGTGAGGAATTGTACCGATTACTGACAGATCAATCAATTGTGGGGATCCATATTATTCAAGGTGGGCGCATTAAGTATGTAAACCAGGCAACAGCTTTAATAGCCGGTTATTCAATAGAAGAAATGATGAATTGGGAACCTGAAGGGTATCGTGTACTCTTTCATCAGGAAGACCTGCCTTATATAATGGAGCAGAGCAAGAAAAAGCAAACAGGAGACCCCAATATTGTCGTTCAATACGCGTGGCGACTGATTACGAAATCCGGAGAGGTAAAGTGGATAGAATCTTATTCTAAAACAACATTATTCGAAGGTTTTCCCGCTGACTTTGTGATAATGATCGATATAACCCCCCGCAGAAAGGCAGAGGAGGCGCTGCTTCGTAGTGAGGAGAAATATCGGACTATTATCGAAAATATCGAAGATGGCTGCGCGGAACTGGATCTCAAAGGCAACTTTACATTTTTTAACGACGCGATTTGCGAAATTCATGGTTATCCGAGAAATGAATTGATGAAGCTGAACTATCGCGAATATATGGATAAAGAAAATGCCGGAAAGATATTTGCAAAATATAACAAGGTATTCCGTACGGGAAAATCAGAAAAAGAAGCCGGATATGAAATTATCACGAAAAGCGGACATAGAAAATATCTGGATGTATCTATATCACCCATCAAAAATGATATTAATCGTGTTGTTGCTTTTCGTGTTATTGTGCGTGACAGAACAGAACGTAGAAAAGCGGAAGAAAAGTCACGAGAGATCGAAGAACGGTACAAGGCTCTTTTTGATCGTTCACTAGATTTTATTTACACCATTGATTTTGAAGGTCGCTTCATTGATGCCAACGCCGCTGCTTTGCGTAGATTTGGTTACAAGAGGGAGGAAATCCCTTCTTTTAATATTGCTTCGTTTTTGGATGAAAAGCAACTTCTGTCTGTATTGAAAATAATACAGGAACTTAAAGAAACCGGTACGCAGAAGGAACTGGCCGAGCTTAAGTTACGTCACAAAGATGGTTCCTATGTATATGTGGAAAGTAAAGGATCCGTTGTCATGTCCGACGGAAAACCTGTAGCCATACAGGCTGTTGCCAGAGATATTACCGAACGCAAACAGGCAGCGGAAGAAATCAGGAGAACGCAGGAACAGATGCGTGCCTTTGCTGCCCGGCTGCAGACAGTTCGCGAAGAGGAGCGTACACAAATTGCCCGCGAAATTCATGATGAACTGGGAGGGGCACTGACCGGCATAAAGATTGATTTATCTTTACTAAGAAAAGTGGCCGGAGAAATAAAAGAGAATTCAGTAAAGGATCAGCTGTTCAATCATATTGATAACACGGTGAAACACATCGATAAGACCATACAAACCGTTCGAAAGATTGCTACAGAACTGAGACCGGGGATTCTGGACGATTTGGGTGTCCTTGCGGCCTTGGAATGGCAGCTTGATGATTTTCGGAAACGTACAGGTATAAATTACGAGTGGATTTCATCTCGGAAAAAAATCAACCTTGATGAACAATGTGCTACGGCATTGTTTCGCATCTTTCAGGAAACGCTGACGAATGTGTTCCGTCATGCCAATGCAACGGAAGTGCATGTGCGGTTGCGCAAGAAATCAAACACCTACATTTTGGAGGTGGAGGATAACGGCAGGGGAATAACAAAAAATAAAATTGACGATAAAAAATCTCTCGGGCTGCTTGGCATGCGGGAGCGTGCCTTGGCAGTCGGTGGTCGTATCAATATCGAAGGATATCCGGCAAAAGGAACAAAAGTAATCGTCGAAATTCCGGTTAAACAGATGAATAAATACAGAATGCCGGGGAAAAGGAACGTTTCATGATCAGAGTAATTACAGTGGATGATCATGCCGTCGTGCGGCGCGGTTTGAAGCAAATCATTGAAGAAGAATCGGACATGCAGGTGGTCAATGAGGCAGGAAATGGTCGCGACGCTATTTCCATAATCCGCCGTACCGCCTGCGATGTTGTTATTCTGGATATTAGTCTTCCGGGAATGAGCGGGATAGAAGTTCTTCATTACATTCGACACGAGCATCCTGATCTTCCGGTGTTGATTATGAGTATGCATGAGGAAAAACAGTACGCTTTCCGTGTACTCAAGGCTGGTGCCTCCGGTTACCTGATGAAAGACAGCATTCCTGAAGAATTGATAAATGCCATACGAAGGATTATTGCAGGCGGGAGGTATATAAGTAATTCTTTTTCTGAAACAATGCTCTTGGAACAGGAATCATCCGGGAAGTCTCTTCACGAAAAACTCTCTGACCGTGAATTTCAGATCATGTGCATGATTGCCCGGGGTAAGGCACTAAAAGATATTGGAGAAGTATTATGCATCAGTGGCAAGACGGTAAGTACCTACCGTACCCGAATCCTGGAAAAAATGAAAATGAAAACCAATGCCGAAATTGTCAGTTATGCTTTGAAACATGAATTGATAACTTAATAAATAGCTTAATGTCTGATATTGGGATAATCCCTACAAAGAAATCAGCATTCCCTGACAGACAATTCCTTCTAAAAGTGAAATAATCACCGTCAGTTATTTGATGGTGATTATTTATTGTAATAAATCTTTAATGCTTCGCTTTCATTGGGTGGCTTTGTTAAGTGGTTTCGGTCCCCTGTAACTTGTAAATTATGCGGCTGTGGTTTTTTAACTCCTAAAATTTCATCGCTATCCATTGAAAGCGAAGTTTATATTAATTCCCGGACAGGTCTTTTTTTGTAAATCAATTAAAATGTGTATATTTGTCTTCAATGATTTAACTAATTTATCCTATCTAATGAGGTCATTATGGATTTTTTAATCAAAGCCAGATTAAACAGTAAGGTCGTTATCGCGTCAGTTGATGGTGAATGGAATAAAGCAACCTTCCTGTTGATGAGGAAGAAAGTGATTAACTTATTAAAAAATATCAATGCCAGACATTTACTTTTAGACGTCCGTCATTTAAAAGGGAAAGTGTCAACTATGGACTTTTTAAAAATAGCTGCCTCAGGGGCCTTTGAAGTAAAATTGGCGGCAGTATATTCGGAAAATACAAATATAGAGGAAACGGTAAAATTTAGTAGGGCGGAAGCTCTTAATAGGGGAAGGTTGGTAAAAGTATTTAATGATGTTGCGGAAGCAAAAGAATGGTTGAACTTTCCTGAATTAGAGTATGAATAATAATCAATAAAGTAACATTTATCTAATTATTCGGCTGTAATAGAAAATTTGTAAATATGGAGATGAGTTACTATATTTCCTTTAGGACTGTTTTCAAGGACTTTTCCATATAATTAACATGCTCGATGGTTGCAATCTTGGCCGCCTCTGACTTATGTTTTTCTATGGCATCGCTAATTTTCTTTAACTGAGTTATAATATTTTTTGAAAATCCGGAAATTGCCGAAAGCCTATCGCGGACGATTGGAAAGTATTCACGCAGAATATCAGTTATAGTCTTACTCAGATGAACAAATACAGTATTACCGGTAGTATTGGCCAGCAAATCAAAAAAACTAGTGTATATTATTATACCTTTTGGGGCGATAACAATTTTATTTACGTTGATCTTCCGGGCTTCTTTGAATAGTTGCTTAATCTGTTTTACCTGTTCAAGAGTGGCACTTTTTGCCGCCAAACAGGCAGCCTCGGCATCGATAATGCGCCACACGTATAATAATTCCCACATGCTTTCCTGGCTAACGGAGAGATGATCTATCAATGGTGTACGTAGATCATCGAACATAGATTTGACAAATTTGCCTCGCCGGTCATTAGATTCAATATAGCCTCGGGCCTCCAGCAGTTTCAGGCCTTCACGAAGTGATATGCGGCTGATGCCGAAGAGTTTGGTCATTTCGTGTTCGCTGGGCAGTTTATCACCTGGCTTCAATATACCTTTCGTGATAAGATCTATAATTTGGTTGGTAACCCGACTGGGAATTCCCGGCGACTTCTCAATTTTTGATATGCTGAATACTTTACGCATAATACCTGCAATTTTTAATATGTAGTGTATATATAAGAAATCATGTTTTTTTGTCAATGAAATATTAATAATTTACCTTTCGATATCAAAAATAATCCATAATTAAAATATGAAGAGGACAGGAAGGGAGGAAAGGCTTTGTCTGCCCTCTTCACACCTGGATGCTCACTTTTTCGGGAAGCCTAAATTACTTGCTATCACTTTTAGTTTCCTTAATTTTCTCAGGAAAATTTATGGCCGGACTGTTTCCAACCAATATTTATCTTGCGTGTTGTTATTATTAAATCTTACCTCAACAAGTCTCCGGTAATTGTAACAATAAACACCATTTTTAAGGTACGCAAGAGCTCCCGATTTAGTTACGCACCATGTTTTATATAATGTTATTCAGAGATATTATAAAGCACCGCAAAACTTTTCAGTATCCAGCCATTAGAAAGTGTCGTTCAAGGTCTTTCCAATCATTTCTTCTCGAACGAGGTTTTTATAGATGAGCATCAAAAAATAATTTTAAGAAATTATAAAATTCCTATTGACATATTGTAATACAATATGTCAATAACAGACAGTCAACAATAAGTCAATTAAAATTTTCCATTAATCTCGATACGGGATTGGTATCTTTTGGTAGAGATACCAACCTGAAGTCAACTGAAATTGTTTTATCGATATTGATCATGGAGATATCGATAATGAACGAAACTCAAAATGATTGGTTATTTTTCGAGAAAGGATATTTTGATGAAACCTAAAAAATTCGCTTGGCTTATCTGTATAAGACTCGTAACATTCCTCATTAATTCTAAATCTGTGCTTACGCTTCAAGAAAAGACAAAATACGTAAAATTTTTAATTGGATATAAAACAAAACTTTCACCGCAAGAAAGAGAAAAATATGCGGAGGCTTTGATAGAATCCGCGAGTGGGCTTACATTAACAATCTCATTTTTTATTCAAAATGTTTGTAGAAGGAGGTTTTATGAAATGTAACAACCTTGTAAAATTTCTCTGTTTGTGTTTGGTTATGTTTTTTATCGGATTACCTTCCACGTTCGCGCTTACACTTCAAGAAAAGGCAAAATACGCTAAGTTCTTGACGGGATACGCAAGCGAGCTTTCGCCTCAGGAAAAAGAAAAAATTGCAAAGGCCTTGATAGAATCCGCGACAGGGCTCTCATCACAAGAAAAGGCAAAATACGCAAAATTCTTATCGGGATCCTCAAGAGAATTTACCTGTCAGGAAAGAGAAAAATATTCCAATATTTTTATTGAAACCGCACTTATGATTCCACTTCCAGAAAAACCAAAATATGCAAATCTCCCCGGTGTACAGCACTTAAAGAAAGTTAAACCAAATGGTGATTTCTTGTATGTTGTCAAATTGGGTACATTAGTCCCTGAAGGAGTTGGTTGGGCTGCTTTAATCAAAACAATAATTAATCCTGGGATATTAAAGGTGACAAGCGGGTTGTTATATTTGAACTGGTATTACGGTGGCACAATGGGTGATGACCAGGATATATTAGCAAAGATGCGCAATGGACAGTTGCAGGGAGGCGGATTTTCCGGACAGGGAATGCTATTGGCTTGTCCGGAAATGGCTTTGATGGAACTGCCTTTCATGTTTGAGAATTATGGTGAGATAGAATATATTTACGCTAAGTTAAGACCGCGTATTAACCTGTGGTTTGAGAAGCATGGGTACCACCTTGTTCTTTTGGCAGAACAGGATTTTGATCAAATTTACTCCACGAAACTTCCGATTAAGACACCCGACGATTTTAAGAACAGCCGTTTTTTGACGTGGTATGGTATGGTGGAAGAGAAAGTTTTGAAGGCCGCAGGTGCGAGTCCTTTGCCTATTCGCGTTCCTGAAGTGGCTGCTTCCATCCGCACAAGCGTATGCGATGCCTTCATCAGTCCAAGCATCTGGGCAGTTGGAACGCAGATGTACACCGTTATGAAATACCTGAATCCTATGCGTATACGTTATTCGCCTGCAGGCGGTGTGATAACGATGCAAACATGGAATCTGTTACCTGAAGAAGCTTAAATTGCTATTGATTATTTTGTGATATCAATAGAGAAAGACTTCAGACGGCAAGTTCGTGAGAGCAATGAAAAATGTCTGAAAGCAATGTATAAGTACGGCATGAAAGAAGTTAAGATGACCCCTGCAGAAATTGATGCTTTAAAGAAGAAAGTCATGCCGGTATGGGATGAATTAGCCGAAAAAGGGTATTATACCAAAGCCGAATTAGCTGAAGTTAAAGCCCTTTTAGCGGAGTACAGATCCAAAAATAATAAATAAATAATTTGTTTAGTAAACATTGATTTAGGATAAGGATAAAATACAAAATTTTAAAGCGGTTATTCCTCAATTATGGAAATAAGAAAGCAAACTCAAATATGAAAAACATCGTGCGGATGAAGGGAACCAGTTAAAGGACTGTCCGCGATCATAGAAATCTATAAAAACAAAATAGCAGATAAAGAAATAAATTTAAAGCAAGAAGTAGAAATTTAAAAATAGACAATTATGAGGAGGTGATATTAATGCCGTTATGCAAGGAATGCAAGAAGTTCTTTCCTGTAAAGGAAGATCCAAACAAAGGAGACTGCGTTCAAAGAGTGGTTGATCCGAGACAGGCCTACTACAAAGCAAAACCGGTAGGAGCAAATATGGACGCAAGTTCGTGCTCTTCATTTGAGAAGATATAAAAACAGATCATTTGCTTACCCGTATTAAAAAGGAGAGTAAGCTGAAAAGCCAAAAGGTTAAGAAGGGAGGAAATTGTATGGCACAAAATGATAAATGGAAGCAGGCTTTATCCGCAGCAATGTCAGCAAGCCATCGATCTTCGGGTGTGGAGGAACGGGAGAAGGTACCGGAAATCAGTTGTGGGTTATGCAAGAATTTTTCTGAGACCGCCTTTTCGTCGGATGGCCGAGGGACGTGCCGGATACTTAAATCAGGTTCGGATATAAGTCTGGAGAAACCTGTTTATATTTTGGAGGGAGACGTATCATATTTTGTAAAATTTAATACGGACGCTGCGCGTTGTGAGCGGTTTGAAAGGATGGAGTTAATAGATACGGATGGTTCGGAGTGTGCGGACCCGGCTTATCGTAGATCACAACGTCAGATGGAAAAGATTGTGAAGTAAGACAAAAAACTAAAAAAATGAGGAGAATGTAAGAGTTCTTCTCGTTAGAGGATGATAATCTGAATCATGATAGTGCGTACAAACGGGTAATGGATACAAAGCAGGCCTATTACAGGAAGATGAAAATTGATGAGCTATTGACCTCAATAAGATTAAATTGAAATATCAAAAAGATAATCATGGAGGGTATATTATGGCAGAGGCAGCAGTAAACATTAAAGAACTGGAAAAAAATCAAGAATGGTGGCGTGCAGCAGAACTGAAACGGTCTAAGCGCTTGGATTACCTGCGAAAAGCTGTATGGAAGAAAGGAGCCGTCGGCGGATTATATGCTCCCGGCATAAAAGTGGACATGGAAAGAGCTGGTCTTTTTACGGATGGCTATTTTGCCAATCTGAATGATCCGGGAATGGTGCGTCATGCCAAGGCGGTGGCCAATGTGCTGGATAACATCACTATTTTTATCACCGACCAGGCACAGCTGGTGGGTTATGTAGGTAGTCTCCCTCATACCATCAGTTGGCTAATCGAAGGCGGCGCCTTGTTGAACGAGGAAGTTTATAACGAACCAGGTATTGCACCGGAACCTGAGGCAGAATCGCTGAAGAAGATTGCGGCAATGATGGACAGATGGAACGGACATACCGTTCAGGACAAGTTCATACCTTATGTTCTCTCATTTGCCGCGGAAGAGGGTGTCAAACTTTTAAGCGGCGCCGTCGGTTGGGGACTTCCTCTATCCATTTCCGGTTACAATGGCAAGGATTACGAATACATTCTGACAGGCAAACGCGGCTTTGAGGACATTATTGAGGATATTGACCGCAGACAAAACGATATGACGGAGAAAGCAAGAAAAAAAGCCGGTCCGGAATATCTCCATGTGGGTCTCCGAATGATGAATTGGGAAGGCATGAAAATTGTGTTGCAGGCGGTTATCCGTTACGCCAATCGGTATGCGAGACTGGCAAAGATTGTTGCGGAGAACTACGAAACCAATCCGAAGTGCAGGGAAGAGCTTCTGCGAATTGCTGAAACCTGTGAACGTGTTCCCGCAAAGCCTCAGCGAAATTTACAGGAATCTCTCCAGTTCGACCACTTCCTGCAGGTTGTGGAACGGTTTGAATCAGGTGGAGGTGCCTGGCCGTCCCGTCCGGACTATTATCATGGTCCGTGGTATGACAAAGACGTCAACATTGACAAACGATTGACCAAGGAAGAAGCACTGGATCTCGTGGGTGAATTCATGATTCGGGCTCATGAAGTAGGAGCCTTTTTCCCTCGTTGGACCCGAGAAGGCCTTCAGGGAATTACAGGAACATGGGTCTGGACATTGGGCGGTGTAAAGCAGGATGGGACTGATGCCTGCAACGACATGACCATTGCCATGCTTCAGGCCGCGCGTCTTGTTCGCGTGTCCAACCCGACTTTTGCCTTCCGCTGGCACCCGCAGGTAAAAGACGAAGTCATGCGGGAATGCTTTGAATGCATCCGTCAGGGTCTGGGATATCCCTCTATGAGGAATGATCCGGTTCTGATAACCAATGCGATGCACTGGCACGGCCATCCCATCGAGGAGGCAAGAACCTGGGTTCATCAGGCCTGCATGTCGCCGTGTCCTACAACGAAAAATGGTTTCCAACCCATGCGTATGGCCTCAGCCACTGCCAATATGGCCAAGGTTGTTGAATATGCCTTATTTAACGGCTACGATAAAGTCGTGAATATGCAGATGGGTCCGCAAACGGGTGACGCGCGGAACTTCAAGAGCTTTGATGAGCTCTACAACGCCTGGGCAGAGCAGCTCAAGTGGCTTATGAATCTGCTGACCATGTCCGTCAATTTTGGTCGTGCTATGTCTCCCGAGATGTGTCCACGATCGTTTTTGTCGGCGATTTCCGAACGCTCTGTTGAAAGCGGTCTGGATGCAGTTTCTCCGGAAGGTGATCGCGGCAATTCCTGGATAACAGCGTTCACCTGGGTGGAAAACATCGACAGTCTGGCCGCGGTGAAAAAACTTGTCTTCGATGATAAAAAATACACAATGGACCAGTTAATAACTGCCCTGGATACCAATTGGGAAGGCTATGAGGAAATGCGTCTGGATTTCGTGAAAAACGCGCCTAAATGGGGAAACGATGATGACTATGTTGATGATATTATGCTGAAGTGCTTAAGAGAGGCCGCTCAATTTTCCAAAGTAATCAAAGACCCCTCCGGAAACAACTGGCCGATATTGCCGGAAAACGTCAGTGGCAATATTCACTACGCCAATATCGTGCGTGCGTTACCAAATGGCAGAAGACTTGGCGACGCCCTGTATGACGGCGGCATTTCTCCTGGACCTGGATTGGATAAGAAAGGCCCGACAGCGGTGTTGAAGTCTTGCGGGAAAATAAACCACATAACTGATGGACGTGCGTTTTTGCTGAATCAGCGATTATCGCCGACTCAGTTATCCGGAGAGAAGGGTTATCAATTATGGAGATCCTATATGCATACCTGGGCAGATCTTGGACTGGACCATATTCAATTCAACGTGATTGACGACGCAACACTGCGATCAGCCCAGAGGGAGCCTGAAAAATATCAGGAAGTTATTGTTCGCGTTGCCGGATACAGTGCACATTTTGTGGACATCAGCCGCAAGACGCAGGATAACATCATCCAGCGCACAGTTCAGGGAATTGCTTAGACTTTTAATAAGGTAGGGGTGGGGGAATGTTAAATATGGATAGATAATCCCCCACCTCCTTACTGAAATAACAAGAAGAGACGTAGATACAATCCACGGACACAAAGGAGAAAGAAGATATGAAATGTGTTGAATGTAAATTTGATGGTTCTATTGAAAAATTCCGCTATCTGTATAATGCCCGGATCGATTCGTCGCTTACATTGAGACAGTGTCCCAACTGTCAGGCATGGCTGGCCGTGGATGAGTTGACCGGCGCAGTTAAAGAGAAGGTCGGTTTGGGTGAAGCACCATGGGGCAAGTCGGCTGGTATCGAAGGCTTGGCAACAGATTAACTAGTGAAAAAACTCAGCTTAAATTTGCCGGTGCTGATGTAAAACATTCACCTTGTAATTTTAATCATTAGCTCTTGATGGCGGGTAATAAATCTGTGTATTTGAAATAATTGACCATGTGCCTGTTTACTTGGTGTTTTAATCTATTTGTCGGTCTTAAAATAGGGCAACGCCAGCTGTATTTTCTTCAGAGCCTGTTTTTCAAGCTGGCGTGCCCGTTCTCGCGAGATATTATATTTTAATCCTATCTCCTGTAGAGTCTTGGGATCATCGGCCATTACACGGTTAAGAATAATGTAGCTTTCTCTTTCATTTAATTTTGCCAGAGCCCCAGCGATATCACGTCGAATTAAGCTCCTTTCTTCATCTTTAATTAAAGATGACTCCTGATCTTCGCCTTCGTAAGTGAGGAAATCGATATGTGAATTATCGCCGTCTTCCTTGATGAATTCATTCAGTGAGACATCCCGTGAACCAAGACGCAATTCCATTTCTGCTACTTCGGAGTCTTTAACTCCCAGTGACGAAGCGATTTCGTCAAACTCTGGATTTTTCTTCGAGAGGGTTTCCAGTTCTTTTTTGGTTTGATTTAATTTGAAAAACAGTTTCCTTTGTGCCTGTGTTGTACCGATTTTGACAATGCTCCACGATTTGATCAGGTAATTCTGAATATATGCTCGAATCCACCACACAGCATAAGAAATCAACCGGTAACCCTTGTAGGGATCGAATTTTTTAACGGCGTGAATAAGACCTACGTTGCCTTCCTGGATTAAATCAGCAAGTTTAAAACCATAGGTGCGGTATTCGTGGGCAATTTTGACTACAAAGCGCAGATTCGAAACAATCAGTTTTTCAGCAGCATCCACATTGCCATACTTTTTTAATTGTACAGCAAGCCTGAATTCCTCTTCCGCAGATAAAAGAGGAAAGCGATTGATTTCGGCTATGTATAAATCAAGAGTGCCGGTTTGTACTGGTAGTTTCAACTTGTAATTCTCCCATTAATTTATCCAAAATAAATTCTATCCAACTATAATTTCCCGGTCAAGATAATAATGAGAGAAAGAAGTAGTTTTAATTGTTTATAATAAAATGGTATAAATTTATAGAACTAACTTTTCAAAAGGATGAATTATGATTTCAAAAATTAATCGCAAGCTTATACTTTTTATTTGTGTGCTTTGCTTAACTTTGTCTTTACTGGTTATTAATTGTGGTGGAGGAGAAGGTGCAGGAAATACAAACAATTCATCGGGCCAAACAGCGACCGTTATCGCGGACTATCAAGCCGCTGCTGACTTTGATTCCATACCGCAAAGCGCCGTAGAACAGGCTAAATCCGATTTGCATATTGCTTACGGTCATACTTCGCACGGCAGTCAAATTATTACAGGTATGGACGCTTTGGCTGCGGCAGATGTTCTTTATTACTGGAATGAAGGGGGTACGGGTGGAGCTCTTGATTTAGATGATTATGCTATGGATGGGGACGTTGGATATTATCCCGCTTGGGTAAATAATACATATACGTATCTTGGTGATCCGGATCCTTCCACAGGAAGGGGCACGAACAATCCCGATGTCAATGTTATTATCTGGTCCTGGTGCGGGCAGGCATCGGGCTATACGGAACAGCAAATGACAGACTATTATCTTACTCCCATGACTCAACTGGAAACGGATTATCCGGGAATTAAATTTGTTTATATGACCGGCCATCTTGACGGAAGCGGTCAAAATGGAAATCTGAATCTCCGCAATCAGCAAATTCGCAACTACTGCACTGCCAACAACAAGATACTCTTCGATTTTGCCGATATTGAAAGTTATGATCCTGACGGTTTAATAAATTATATGCCTTTACTGGCCAATGATAATTGTGATTATGATAATGATGGCGACGAGACTAGGGAAAGTAACTGGGCTGTAAACTGGATTGCCGCAAATCCCGGTCATTCATTAACAACTTTAGCGAGTAGTTGTGGCAGTTGCGCTCACAGTCAAAGATTGAACTGTGTATTGAAAGGATGCGCCGCCTGGTGGTTATGGGCAAGGCTTGCCGGCTGGAATCCCTGAAATTTGTTTCGGGGACTTCGGGTAATATGGCATTTAATTATCTTAACCGCATTGCGGACATTCTGAATCCACCCCATCATACCCAGACATTTTGAAAGTATACATTAAAAAATGGCATACAATAAATAGCGACAAATCTTTAAATCTTGAATCATTAAAAAAGTGTATTGAAATTAGTCATTTTTTGGCATGTCCCTCCTTGACAGAGGTCATAATTGTGCTTATTCTAAGCCACGGGTATAATTGCTTAAATAAGTTTCGGTTATTATGCCCGTGGCTGTATCCCGACAAAGTCGGGATTCGACTTACAGATTTCAATGCACGGCGTTTTTGAAATTTGAGTCTCACAAAAAAATTCAAAACAGGGTGAGTTAATGAAATCAATAAATAAAATCATGATCGAGCATGCTTTAAAGATAGCCCATGAGATAAAAGCCAACGCTCTTCTTGTATCTGTGGATGTCATCAGCGATACCAGCCTGATAACGGATGAAATAAAAAAGGACATGGCCTTTATCATTGTTTCGCGAGAAGATGAAGTGGTATCTGAAGATATGAAGAAGAACGCTCATATATTATTGATTCCCAATGTTAATTTGACCCGTGTGGGAAAAATTAAAATTGCCATTGCCAAGGGAATAGTTCTGGGAATCCTGAAAAGAGGCGATAAAGTAGTTTGTTTAAGCGGGGTGCCAAGATTCGGTTATGCCGACAGTATTTTTGTAATTGATGTGGGAAGAGAGTTTGAGATTTTGACTTCCGATTTTATTAATGATGTAATTGAAAATGTTCGTCCGGAAGTTTTTAACGCTGTCTTGAATATTGCCTGTGAACTGGCTGCTCAGGGCAGAGAAGGCAAAAAGACAGGAACGATATTTGTTCTCGGTGATGATGAAAAAGTCATGCAACTTTCCCGGCAAATGATTATCAATCCGTTTTCAGGATATTCGGAAGAACAACGCAACATTTTAAATCCGGAACTGGAAGAAACCATCAAGGAGTTTTCCGCAATTGACGGAGCTTTTATTATCAATGAAAATGGTATGCTGGTGACCGCCGGGAGGCATCTGAGTGCCGCTCTGGATAGCAAGGATTTTCCGCCCGGCCTGGGCAGCCGTCATATCGCTGCCGCTGGTATCACTAGTGTGACGAAAGCCGTTGCCATAGTAATTTCAGAATCTTCGGGAAACGTGACCGTTTTCAAAAACGGTAAGCTGTTTGTGACAATTGAAAAACCGGTGGAGTAAGAGGGGAGTATGCGTTTTGACAAATTTACCTTAAAAGTTCAGGAAGCTCTTCAGGAGGCACAGTCTCTGGCCGGTTCTCTGGGACATCAATCAATTGAGCCGGATCATCTGCTTGTTTGTTTCCTAAGACAGGAAGACGGGATTACCGGCGCTATCATCAATAAACTTAACGCTTTCCCTCAGAAGATTGAAAAGGAACTTGACAATCATCTTAGAAAACAACCGAGTGTTGGAGGTACCGGTGTCGGTCAGGTATATCTGAGTGGACGACTTAACAAAATATTTGACAAAGCAACGACTGAAGCAGCGCAGCTTAAAGATGAATATATAAGCGCCGAACATGTGCTTGTGGCCATTGCCGAGGAGAAGGAAGGTCAGGCCGGAAAAATCCTGCGTCAGGCCGGGGTGACCAAAGATAATATTTTTAAGGTTTTGAAGGATATTCGCGGAAATCAGCGCGTGTCAGATCCGAATCCGGAAGGCAAGTATCAGGCACTCGAACGCTACGCCAAGGACTTTAACGAACTGGCCAAGAAAGGGGCTTTCGATCCGGTTATCGGACGCGATGAAGAAATACGCCGGATAATGCAGGTGCTTTCGCGTCGTACAAAAAACAATCCGGTGCTGATCGGTGAACCCGGCGTCGGCAAGACGGCCATTGTGGAAGGTTTGGCTCAACGTATTGTTAATGGCGATGTGCCGGAAAATTTGAAAAACAAGCGTGTTATCGGGCTGGACATCGGAGCACTGGTGGCCGGTGCGAAATACCGCGGTGAATTTGAGGAACGGCTGAAAGCAGTATTGAAAGAAGTAATCAGCGCCGAAGGTGAAGTAATTCTTTTTATTGACGAAATACATACCATGGTTGGCACGGGCGCTGCGGAAGGTTCGATGGATGCATCCAATATGCTTAAACCTGCACTGGCGCGTGGTGAGCTGCGCTGTGTGGGTGCGACAACACTAAATGAATATCGCAAGTATATAGAAAAAGACGCTGCTCTGGAGCGACGTTTCCAGCCGGTATTGGTCAAGGAACCGACGGTGGAAGATACAATCGCTATCCTGCGCGGTTTGAAAGAGCGATACTCTGTTCATCACCGGGTTGGTATCAAGGATTCGGCAATAGTCGCCGCAGCGACTCTTTCGAATCGTTATATAACCGACCGGTTTCTTCCGGATAAAGCCGTTGACCTGATTGACGAAGCGGCGTCCCGTTTGAAGATAGAACTGGACAGCAAGCCTTCGGAGATTGACGCCATTGATAGGCGGATAATTCAGCTGGAAATTGAAAAGCAGTCTTTGAAAAAGGAAACGGATAAAACCGCCAAAGAGCGTCGCGACAAGATTGAAAAAGAACTTGCCGAACTTAAGTCCAAAGTTGATCAAATGAAGACACGCTGGTCGACAGAAAAAGATATAATCAATAAAATCCAGGATGCTAAAAAACAGATGGAGGCTTTGAAAATTGAAGAGGCCAATGCCCAACGAGAGGGCAATCTGGAAAAAGCTGCGGAAATCCGATACGGAAAATTGGTTTCCCTGGATAAAGATCTTCAGAAAGAGCAGAAAAAACTTGAAGAAATTCAGAAGAACAATCAGATGCTCAAAGAGGAAGTGGATGCGGAAGATGTGGCGGAAGTTGTTTCCAGTTGGACAGGTATTCCACTTTCCCGGATGATGGAGAGCGATGTACAAAAACTGATACACATGGAAGAACGTTTGAAAATGCGGGTTATCGGTCAGGATGAAGGTATTGCAGTGGTTTCCTCGGCTTTGCGCCGGGCGCGTTCCGGTTTGCAGGATCCGAATCGTCCCATTGGATCGTTTATTTTTCTCGGACCGACAGGTGTCGGTAAAACCGAACTGGCGAGGGCTCTGGCGGAATTCATGTTTGATAATGAACATGCTATGGTTAGAATCGATATGTCCGAGTATATGGAAAAACACGCTGTCGCCCGTCTGATAGGTGCTCCACCCGGTTATGTCGGTTATGACGAAGGAGGTTATCTAACTGAGGCTGTGCGACGCAAACCATACAGTGTTTTGCTTTTCGACGAAATTGAAAAAGCTCATCCCGATGTTTTTAATATTTTGTTACAGATACTTGATGATGGTAGGCTGACTGACGGGCATGGGCGTACGGTTGATTTTAAAAATACAGTGGTAATTATGACGTCTAACGTAGGCAGTCAGTGGATTCAGGATCCCACATTGACTGACGAGGAAAAAAAGAACCGCTCATTGGAAGCGCTGCGGGCAACATTCAAACCCGAATTCTTAAACAGAATAGATGATACGATTATGTTCTCCGCGCTGAAGCTGGAAGATATTTACAGAATTGTTGATATTCAGATAGGGCTTATTAACAAACGGCTTAAAGAACGCAAGATGAGCATTGAGTTGACAGAAAAAGCGAAAAACTATATAGCCGAGCAGGGCTACAGTCCTGTTTACGGCGCCCGGCCTTTGAAGCGTTCTCTGCAAAAACTCATTCTTGATACGCTGGCCATGGATATTCTGGCAAGTAAATTTGTTGAAGGAGATAACATTTTAATTGATATCTCCCAAAAAGGTGAAATAACTTTAACAAAAAAGCAATGAATTAAGGAGGATTTAATTAATGGGTAACTCGATAAAAACCGTTCTCTTATTGGGAGCGTTAACAGGATTATTAATGTTTATCGGCGGCGCGATAGGCGGTAGGGGAGGCATTTATATCGCTTTCATTTTTGCCGTGATATTAAATTTCGGCAGTTACTGGTTTTCCGATAAAATTGTTCTGAAAATGTACAGGGCACAGGAAGTATCCGAAAGTGCAGCACCCGAGCTTTACAGTATAGTCCGCAATCTGGCTCTGAAAGCCCAGTTGCCGATGCCTCGCGTTTATATTATTCCGGAAGAAACACCGAATGCCTTTGCTACCGGTCGCAACGCGAAGCATGCGGTTGTTGCTGTAACCGCAGGCATCATGCGTATCCTGAATAAAGAAGAACTTGAAGGTGTGATTTCTCATGAACTTTCACATATAAAAAACGGGGACATGCTTATTTCATCGATTGCTGCTACTATAGCAGGAGCAATCGCTATGCTGGCCAGCATGGCTCAGTGGGCGGCTATTTTCGGCGGTGCGCGCAGCGATGACGACGATAACGGAGGAATAATCGGTTTGATAGCAATGGCTATTTTTGCTCCTCTGGCGGCGGCAGTTATTCAAATGGCCATTTCGCGTTCCCGCGAATATCTGGCCGATGCCAGCGGCGCGAATATAACTAAAAATCCTTATGGCCTGGCTTCCGCACTGGAGAAACTTTCCAGGGCTTCACAAAAAATTCCGATGGATGCCAATCCATCAACCGCGCACTTGTTTATTGTCAATCCCCTTACAGGCAAATCGTTGATGAATCTTTTCAGCACTCATCCTCCGTTGGAGGATAGAATCGCCCGTCTGAGAAGTATGAAGCCGTATTAAGAAATAATTTTTTCTACAGCAGTAAGGAGAAGAATTATATGGAAGAAGAAAAAAAAGGTCCGGGATTTGTAGTAAAGGATAAACGTCTTTTTGATGAAGAGGGCAAAGAGCGTACGCAGGAAGAGAAGCTTTCTTCCTCTGCCGAAGAGAAGCCTTTGACAGGCAAAGAATCGCCAAATGAAAGTAAACAGGAATACGATTATCCGCAAGTGAACTTTACAAATTTTGTCTTGTCGCTGAGTACTTCGGCTCTTTTTCATTTTGGAGATTTCCCCGAGCATGAAGGGGGAAAGACAGAAAAAAACTTGCCGGCAGCAAAACAAACTATTGATATTCTGGATATGCTCAATGAAAAGACTAAAGGAAATCTCGATAAGAATGAAAGCAGTTTAATCCAGGGAGTTCTTTACGAACTGAAGATGCGCTACGTTAAAGAAAAGGCTTGAAATGCACTGGATTGCACCGGCGAAAATAAATATTTTCCTGCGGGTTCTAAACAAACGTGCTGATGGTTACCACAATATATTTTCTTTGATGAAAAAAATCACTCTTTATGATGAGCTGATTTTCTCGCCTCGTCCGAAGGGTATTGTTCTTCATTGCACCGGAATTAATTTACCGGTAAACGATAAAAATCTGGTAGTCCGTGCCGCTGGAGCTATCTTTGATTATTGTAATTACTCCGGTGGAATAGAGATTTCTCTTGACAAAAAAATACCTGTGACCGCCGGTCTGGGTGGGGGAAGTTCCGATGCCGCAACCACGTTAATGGCCTTAAATAAAATATGTTCTTTAAAACTGAAAAAAAATGAACTCATTAAAATTGGAGCAAAATTAGGGGCGGACATCCCTTTTTTTATCTTTGGAAACGCGGCTTTAGCATCGGGAATTGGCGATAAACTCAAACACTTACGACATTTACCTCAAATAAATCTTCTTTTAATAAAACCCCCTTTCGAACTGCCGACAAAAACGGTTTATGAAAACCTCAATTTAAGATTGACAAGGTGGAAAAATAGTTATAGCATTCCGCAATTTTTGGTACTGGGCGACATTGTTCATTTATTACATAATGACTTGGAGTCAGTTTCGTTGGAGCTTCACCCGGAATTGGCTGATTTAAAGAAGATGTTGCTCAGACACGGTGCGCTTGGCGCATTGATGTCGGGTAGCGGACCAACAGTCTTTGGTGTATTTAGGAATGCAAAAGAGGCAAAACAGGCCCTGGAAGTTATAGAGAAAGAAGTTTCCAATCAATATCTGCTCTTTCTTGCCAAGTCTTTGTAGTTGTTGCATCTTCCGCCTAAGATTGTAAACGATACCCTTCTTCAAATAAGTAAATTGGGGCGTCGTCAAGCGGTAAGACACAGGATTTTGGTTCCTGCATTCGGAGGTTCGAATCCTCCCGCCCCAGCCAGTAAAATTGCGGAGAATTATTTAAATGTTAGAAAGAATTAGAGTTTTTACCGGAAATGCCAATAAAGAACTGGCTGGAAAAATTTGTAACATATTAGGATTCCCGTTGGGTAAGGCCAATGTAACAACTTTCAGTGACGGGGAAACACGTGTTGAGATTGATGAAAATGTAAGAGGCATGGATGTCTTCATTATTCAGTCAACTTGTCCGCCAGTGAATGTCACTCTGATGGAACTTCTGATTATGATTGATGCGATGAAAAGAGCTTCGGCGGACAGAATTACAGCCGTTGTTCCTTATTACGGGTATGGCAGACAGGACAGAAAAGTCGCTCCGCGAGCTCCCATTTCAGCAAAATTAGTGGCGGATTTGATTACCACCGCAGGGGCCAACCGGGTTCTGTCCATGGATCTGCATGCCGGACAGATTCAGGGATTTTTCAATATTCCTGTCGATAATCTTTTTGCCACACCAGTGTTGCTTGATTACATGAAAAAGAATTATCTCAATGACACCGTCGTTGTCTCGCCGGATACAGGAGGAGTGGAACGAGCCAGATCTTTCGGGAAAAGGCTGGGAGCATCTCTGGCGATTATTGATAAAAGAAGGGAAGGGCCCAACGAAGCCGAGGTAATGAATATCATCGGAAATGTTGATGGCAAAAGAGTGATTATTCTCGATGATATGATTGACACCGCAGGAACAGTTGTTCAGGCTGCTACGGCCATGAAAGCGGCGGGTGCTCTGGAAATATGCGTTTGCTGCACGCACCCTGTTTTATCTGGCCCCGCGCTGGATCGGATAGAAAACTCAGATATTAAAGAAATTATCGTCACCGATACAATCCCGCTTAACGACCGGGCGAAAAAATGCCAAAGAATAAAAGTAATATCGGTCGCCGGTCTTTTGGGCGAAGCCGTGCGCCGGATATACTACAACGATTCTGTGCATTCATTATTTATATAGAAATTAGGAGGAATAAATGGAAGTAACCGATTTAGCGGCTCAAATCCGTAAAGAACACAAGAAAGGACCGGCGCGCCGTTTCCGGCAAAGTGGGTTAGTCCCGGCTGTTTTTTATGGACGCTCCGCCGAAAATATTTTGCTGACGGTAAAGAACGATGAACTCATTAGGCTGCACAAGGATAAAAAAGACCACGCGTTTATTAAACTGATAATTGATGATGGCAGCGCTAAAAAGATAGAAAAACTGTCATTGATTAAAGAGTTGCAGGTTCAACCTTTGACGGGAAAACTGTATCATGCGGATTTTTACGAAGTAGATGAAAAACGCAAGATTACAATGGATGTCTCTTTGCGTTTTATAGGCAAAGCTATCGGTGTGGAAAACGGCGGTGAGTTGCAGCATATAAAACGAGAAGTAAAGGTTTCTTGTTTGCCATTGAATCTTCCTGATCATATTGATGTAGATGTAACTGCTCTCGATATCGGTGATTCTATAAAAATCAGAGATTTGAAGATTGCTGAAGGAATAACCGTTTTGGATCGTCCCGACACTGCCGTTGCCGCTGTTCAGGTAGTTAAAGTTGCTAAGATTGAGGAGCCTGCTAAAGAAGTTGCAGCAGAAGAGGGTGCCGCTGCAGTTGAAGGTGAAGCCCCGGCAGCAGGCGCAGCAGCTTCGGCAGATAAAGACAAAGAGAAAGAAAAAGAAAAGGGGAAATAATTAATTTATAGGTAACTATAGTATTCGGATAATGGAAAGTGCTTCCTTTTGATTTAATAAAAAATATTTTCCGACGCAATAGAGAGAGGGAGCAGATATTGTACCTAATAGTTGGTTTGGGAAATCCTGGTAAACGTTATAAGTTTACAAGGCATAACGTCGGTTTTATGGTTTTGGAAAAACTTGCCACTCGGTGGGAGGTGGACTTAAAACAAAAAAGTTTCGATGCTCTTTGGAATAGAGGTAAAATTGCAGATAAAAATGTGATTTTGGCAATGCCTCAAACATACATGAATTTAAGTGGTAACGCGGTAAGAAGACTGCTTGCTTACTTTAAAGGAGATGTGAACAAGTTAATAGTAATTCACGATGATCTTGATTTACCTTTTGGCACGGTTCGTCTCAAAACCGGAGGAGGAAATGCCGGTCATAAAGGGTTAATATCTGTTGCCAAGTGCCTCGGATCCGGTGACTTTATGCGGATAAGGCTTGGTATAGGCAAACCATCTGATAAATCCCGCGTTGAAAGTTATGTTTTAGAGAAATTTGAAACCGAAAGTTCAGCGTTGCTGGAATCAATTATTCAATTAGCTGCCGAAGCAGCTGCTGATATTGTTACATCAGGTATGCAGCAAGCTATGGCTAAATACCATGTAAAAATATAAAATATAAGGAATTAAAAAAGGAGGATGGATAATGTTACAAAACAAAAGAAGTATCAGTACATTTTTACTGAGCACTTTAATGTTCCTGCTCATGGCCGGTGCCGCATTTGCCGGTGAAGCTGACATTAAATTGCCAGATCTGACGCAAGTCAGCTTTTTAGGTGGCGCCCTTGCCGGGTTGACCATTCTTAATGCCGGATTAATCATCTGCTTAATCGGGATGGCTTTCGGTATCATGCAGTATGTGCAAACTAAGAATTTGCCCGCGCACAAAGCAATGCTGGATGTTTCCCAGACAATTTGGGAAACCTGCAAAACCTATTTGTTTCAACAGGGTAAATTTCTCGTCGCATTATGGATCCTGATCGCCATTTGTATCGTTTACTACTTTGGCGCACTGCAGGGGAAAATAGTTTCGGACATTATTATTATTCTCATATGTTCGATTTTAGGTATTCTGGGTTCTTATGCTGTCGCCTGGTTCGGTATCCGTATCAACACCGTGGCTAATTCCCGTGCTGCCTTTGCTTCTCTTAGCGGCAAGCCCTTGAACATAGTAAATATTTGTCTGCGTTCCGGTATGAGCGTTGGACTTTTGCTGGTCAGCATCGAACTGTTCTTCATGATCATCATCCTGGCCTACATTCCGAAAGAGTTAGCCGGTCCTTCCTTTATCGGTTTTGCGATCGGTGAATCTCTGGGCGCTTCCGCTCTGCGTATCTGCGGTGGTATCTTCACGAAGATTGCCGATATCGGTTCCGACTTGATGAAAATCGTTTTCCATCTGCCGGAAGACGATCCCAAAAACCCCGGTGTTATCGCTGACTGTACCGGTGACAATGCTGGTGACAGCGTTGGCCCCACGGCGGATGGCTTTGAAACTTACGGTGTTACCGGCGTTGCCTTAATTGCCTTTTTGGCTTTGGCTCTGGCCAGCAATCCTGAAATGGGCGGCAAGTTGATTGTCTGGATTTTTGCTATGAGAATCCTCATGATTCTGACCTCTCTTGCTTCGTATTTTGTCAATGATATTATCAGCAAGTCAGTTTTTGGCGGCACAAAAGCATTTAACTTTGAACATCCCTTAACTAATCTGGTTTGGATTACATCTGTTGTTTCCATCGCGGTTACTTTCATCGCTAGCTATTATCTGCTTGGCGACCTCACCGAACCTTATTTGGGATTGTGGTGGGCACTTTCGGCTATCATAAGTTGCGGAACCATAGCTGGCGCAGTGATTCCGGAATTTACCAAAGTCTTTACCAGCACAAGTTCGCGTCACTGCGAAGAAGTTGTCAACGCTTCCAAGCAGGGCGGTCCTTCTTTGAACATTCTTTCCGGTCTGGTTGCCGGTAACTTCTCTGCTTTTTGGGAAGGTTTGACCATCATGGTTCTGATGTTGATTGCCTACTTGATATCCAAGAATCCGGCTGTTATGGCTTTGATGCCTCCGGCATTTACTTTTGCCGCTCCGGTTTTTGCCTTTGGTCTGGTCGCTTTCGGTTTCCTCGGCATGGGCCCGGTGACTATCGCGGTGGACAGCTTTGGGCCTGTTTCCGACAATGCGCAATCCATTTACGAATTGTCCTTGATTGAATCACGTCCCGACGTAAAAGAAATTGTGAAAAAAGAATATGGCATTGCACCTGATTTTGAAGCTGCCAAGCACTGCCTCGAATCTGCCGATGGCGCGGGCAATACTTTTAAAGCGACAGCCAAGCCCGTGTTGATTGGAACCGCCGTTGTCGGAGCCACCACAATGGTTTTTGGTATCATTATTCTGCTCGAAGGTCTCTTCGGTAATGTTGTTGCCAGACTGTCTCTGGTGCAGCCGGAAATCATTATGGGCTTGATCATGGGTGGCGCCGTAATTTACTGGTTTACCGGAGCATCCATCCAGGCAGTTACCACCGGTTCCTATCAGGCTGTTGTGTTCATCAAAAAGAATATCAAACTGGATAAAGCGGAAGCTTCCATTGAAGACTCCAAGAAAGTCGTTCAGATTTGTACCCAGTATGCTCAGAAGGGTATGATCAACATCTTCATCGTGATTTTCTTCATGTGTCTAGCGCTGGCGTTCTTTAACCCCTACTTCTTCATCGGTTACCTGATCGGTATAGCTTTCTTCGGTCTGTTCCAGGCGATCTTCATGGCCAATGCCGGTGGTTGCTGGGATAACGGCAAGAAGATTGTTGAAGTTGACCTCAAGATGAAAAACACTCCGCTGCATGAAGCCAGCGTTGTCGGCGACACTGTCGGCGACCCCTTCAAAGACACCTCTTCGGTTTCTCTGAACCCGGTCATTAAATTTACGACTCTGTTCGGATTGCTGGCTACGGAAATCGCTGTGACCATGACCAATCAGAATTTAAAGACTGGTCTTGCAGTAGCCTTCTTCCTGATTGCTTTAGTATTCGTATATCGTTCATTCTACAGTATGCGAATTTCCGAAGAAAAGCTTGACGGATAAGAGTTTGATAGTTTCACGTTATTAGTAATTAAAAAGCGCCTCAAAATGAGGCGCTTTTTTTGCCTATGTTAATGCCAAACTAGTTTGCGATTTAAAATGATCTTTTGAAAACTACTTTTCTGTTTCCTGAAGATTTTTAAGAGATGCGTTAATGCCCTCAACAGCCCCGGTATGGCCAGGCTTTTCCTGAAGTGCTTTTTGAAAGTATTCCATAGCTTTTCTGGAATTACCGCTCTGATAATAGACAATTCCCAGATTGTAATAAGTGTCAGCCAGATGCGGGTTAACTTTTAAAGCTGTCAGTAAATGTTGAATTCCTTCATCTTTTTGACCGGTTTGTGACAAGAGCGTTCCAAGATTGTTGTTAGCTACACAGTTTTCTGGATTTAATCGCAGGACTTCCTTGTAATGCATGATGGCGCCATCAACGTCTCCTTTTTTCTTAAGCGCAAGGGCTAAATCGCAGTGCGCAACATAGTTATCGTAATTGATTTTCAGTGCATGTCTGCAAAGGGTTTCGCTGTCTTTCCATAAACCGATCTGGTCATGAGTTCTTGCAGAGAGCAGGATAAGAACGACGGCAAATGGTATCCAGAGAGTTGTCCTGCTCAACCGCCATCGTTCTATCAGATCGGTAAAACTCCAGGCAATCATTATGAATATTCCGATAAAAGGGATATAGGTATATCTGTCGGCCATTGATTGTCCGCCAATTTGAACGATTCCGATAACAGGAATAAGAGTGCCCAGATACCAGAACCACCCCACAGTAAGATACGGGAGCCTTTTAATAACTGCCAAGACAGATAATGAGATCAAACAAAGTATCAATGCACACAAAATAGCACAAAGTGGGTTAATATAATAAAATGGATAGAATAAAGCTAAGTCGAACGGCCACATCGTTTTAATCAGGTAAATCACATACGAGTTTACGGCGTTTGAGATACGCGTAATCAAAGAAAGATCAAGAGATTTTATCGCTCCCCTCTGAGCATATAAAGTTATGCCACATGATATAAATGCCAGCAAAAAGAGCGGTATTTTTTCAATGAAAAGATTGATCAGCCGTGCCCGTTGTTCTTTCAAAGAGACGCAATTGCCGGAAATAAATTTTATTTCTGTTTCTTTCAGAAATATATTCCATCTATTCAGTGGCCAGAAATCCAAAAGAAGAAGCGCAAAAGGCAATGTCACCAACATGGGTTTGGAAAGCAGTCCCAAAATATAGCATAGCAGCATGATAAAATACGTTTTAAATGATTTAAATCGCGTATACCGGATATAACCCATAATCGTAAGCATCCAAAAGAAAGTACTTAGTACATCCTTGCGTTCAGCTATCCATGCTACAGATTCTACGTGGAGGGGATGGATGGCAAAAAGAACGGCTACGGCAGCACTTCTCCACGTTGCTCCGGTCAGTTGTTGCAAAATACAAAACAGAAGCAATGAGTTTAATGTGTGAAAAATTAAATTCACCAGATGATGCATGCCCGGATTTAGGCCGAAGAATCCGAAATCAATCATGTGAGATATCCATGTCAAAGGATGCCAGTTGCATGCTTGTGTAGTAGTGAATGCTTCGGTAATCCCTTTTGCGGTTAAGCCTCCCTTTACAAGATCATTATCTGTTACATAGGCAGCATCATCAAGACTGATAAAATCATGGTTGGTTACTTGCCAGTAGACGGTGAAGATTAGAGTTATTAGAAGGGAAGCAATGAACACATTTTTTAAATAAAAAAATTTTTTTTGTTTTGGAATGTTCATCAAATATCATGTATAGGATTGTTCTTGTCAAAATGGTTCCAACATATTTATTATTTTATTGGATTCGGTTGCAATAGAGTGTTTTACGTATATATACATCATTTAATTTATGAGTGACTATCTATATAGTTGTAAATTTTATGGTGTGTGCAAACTTCATAATATTTTTTTGATATTTTCCCTGTCACATCAAGCGCAGTCGGTTGCACTTTATGAATCAATGCTTCCCGAATGATGATACGTTGATAATTACTATTGGCCAGGGGAACTTTACCTGTATAAAATTTCATACTTTCATCATCTCCTGACGGATATGTGAAGATTTGCAGGTTTATTTCTTTGGCAAGTTTGTTGAATCCATCTTCGTTGAGCTCGATTCCGTTGACATTATACCGGAAATAAGATTCATCTGTATCTGTTTCAGCAATTTCTACGGATTCATTTTCAAAGACAAATAAATTAAACAAATCATTTTGACTTTTAAATATTTTTCGCAGTATTTTATCGCAGCTGGACAGACGATCCGCCTGATTAATAGCCGGAGAAATCATTATTCGGGAATCACCGTCAAATAAAAAAGACGGCGGCCCCTGGCAATAACAGATTCCGATTCCCAGTTCCAGAACGGGAAGATTATTTTCTTTATTTTTTTCATTATAATTGCGTACAATTTGCAGCATTTTTATTGCTAATCCGCATGCGCGGGCCACGCTGTAGTTCACTTGTGCGGCGTCTTCTTTTTCGAAGATGGACAAGATGATAGCGTCACCTTCAATAAATACCTTTGCTGCTCCATAATCAGCAAGAACAGCAGAAATAGGATCAAAAAAATTCAGACTGAAATGCGAAGCCACATTTAATCCCCTGTTCCTCATTGTATGATTAATAATCATTGATCCGCGAATATCCGCCTTGATTATAACATGATTAGCAATCGCTTTTTCTTCTTTGATCTTTTCATCCGGAAGCAAAAACTCAAAGAGTGAGTGGTTTTCCCGTGATAATAAAATAATATTTTCTTCTGTTGCCAGATTTATGGAATCCATTGCGTCCTTAATAACACGAAAATTGCAAATGTCCCGATGATAACGGGAGAATTGCTTTAAAAACATCAGTAAATACTGTTTTTTTTCTTTAGCGGAAGTTTTGTTGATCAGTTTTATAGTCTCCTGAAGCGGCGTAAAGGAGAAATCCTGACTGTAAGAAGATTTAAGGCGCTTTTGTTGATAGATAATCGATATTCTTGACCAGAAATCCACAAGAAATTCTCTTATCTGCCGCGGTACCATTGGCGGACAGTATCTGCTATATACTGATTTCATTTCAAAGGCCGCAATGATTTGTTTAAGCAGATGAGATTTTTTAAATTTGCGGTAAAAAATATTGAGCAATTTACGCTGGGTTTTTATTTGTTCTTTAATTTTTCGAAGAGCATCTTTTGATTCTTTTGCCTTCTTGGCATTTTTGTAGAGTTCCTGCGAATCAAAATAGTTGAACAAGCGGTCAATATTACTTGGCTCCATTATCCATGGATCAAGCAAGTTTTCCATGGCATGAATGAAAAGATTGTCTTTCTTATTATTGAGTTTATTCGCCTGTGTAATACTCTCGCTTCCAAAGTTATTCTGCCCTAAATCAGTTTTACCAAGCAGCTCATGGATTATCAATTTGATGCTTGTGTAGTTGTCCGGATCTTCCGATCTCTGTCCTAAAAGTACATACTCTTCAATCAGAAGAAAATCGTCGGTAGGATTGTTTGTATGAAGGATAGGATTAATAAGATAATTGTCCGGTAAAATTTTTTCGGCAGGGAAATTTGCTTCTCTCATGTTTCTAAGTTTTCTTACCTGAATATCATTCAGAAGATCAAAAAGCTCCTTCCCTGCAAGGCGAATGATTTGATTCCGGTGAAGTTTTATATCCGCCAGTTTATCCGTAATTAAGAAAACTTCATTTTGATCATATCTTTGGGATAATTGATACTTTCTAACAAGAGGTTCAAAATGCGTAAGTATTGATCTATATTGATTTTTAATTTCTTCTAAAAACAATTTTGCCAAAGCAGTTTGACTGAGATAATCTATTTGCACTTCGTTGCCGGACTTTGCTTTATTTATGCCGTCTATAAGAGCATCTGTGCAAACGCGTCTTAATGTTTCCTTTCCAATTTCACAGGAGTCTCTTTTATAGTCGCTAAAAAAATCTTCCGATTGGCTATGTTTGATCATTAAAAGAATTGCCGTTCGTTTCAATGCGTTGTAAACTTGAGGGCTAATGCGGACATCAAAATGAATGTTGTCGACTCCTAAAACAAGTTTGTCGAAAGAATAAGAAAATTGATAACGTTTCAAACCTAAATTTTTTAGACTTGGCTGTTTTGTAAATGATTCAAATATTTTAAGCATTGCACGTTTTCCTGTGACCGAGAGATTACTTCAAATGTAGAAAAAAATCTGAGGGATTGACACGGAGTTTTGCCTGCGGAATTACCCGTACAATATTTAAACGATCCGAGTCGTCCTTAATAATCTGGTCAGCCAGATAAATCAAATCTCCGCTTTGCCAACTGCCTGCTTCGTCATTCACCAGGCGTAAAATAAGTGGAAGCGTTCGTTCTGTTTCGTCTGGATAATCCATTACCAGACCAATTCCTCCGTCGCTCAATTCAACGAATGAACCGATGGGATAAATTCCCATCATGTGAATAAAGCGCTTCAACAAGATTGTGTCGAAACTCTTTCCGGCTTCAGTCCACATTTTTCTGAGTACTTCGTCGGGGGTTAAAGAAATTGGCCGGTGACCTCTTTGAGCAGTCAGCACTTCGTAGACATCGGCAATACGAAGAATTTTCCCCATAAGACTCAGATGATCAATGAAAAGGGTACGAGGGTAGCCGGTCATGTCCGGATTTAAGTGGTGTTCAAACGGACCAAGGATAATTCTCGATCTCAATGACGGAGTGGCATTCAACATTAGTATTTTTCTGACTCCCATGAAGGGGTGCGCTTTCATCAAATCCCATTCTTTATCGGTCAGTGCTCCGCTTTTTTGAAGAATTTCCTTGGGTACATCTACCTTTCCCAGATCGTGAAAAAGACCGCAAATGGTCAAATGTTCTAGTGAAATGTCAGATAAATCGATATGCCTTCCCAAACAAGTTGCCAGGAGAGTGACATTGACTGAATGGGAATATGTATAATCATCATAATTCTTAAGGGTTGTTAATCCCATCATTAAGGCCGGATCTTCCTGGATTAATTCAACGATGTTCTGTGCCAGACGTCTGCTCTTGCGTAATCCAACCATGCCATGGGATGCTTTGTTTGCTACTTCTTTTACTGTTTCGATAGCATGAAAATACATTTTTTTCGCTTTTTCATACCGGCTATCTTCCATATTTTCAATGACGTAAGTTGTATCATTATCCTGTTTCGGGGATATTTCCACCCAAACTAGATTCTGCTCCCTGAGTTTTTGTTCCAGCCACTGATAAGGATTTTCATGCTTTATTGTATCGTTGAACAGACGTGCAAAAGTTATAATATTTTCAGGCAAAGCATCGCGTGAAATTGCGAGAAAATTAACACTCCCGACACCTCGTTTTGAAAAGAATTCCACCATGTTGTAAACAACAACTGCTGTTTCCCTGCGGTAGGGGAGTTTTTCTCCTCCGAGATGAAAGCGGCTGCGATAAAGAACTATGTTGATGTCTCCTCCGGAAGTTAGTTGATGGAGAATGTTTTGAAAAGAACTAACACTTGTCCGAACAAGCTGGTTGTTGTCCTGATACATGCGAACGGTGTGAATCATGTGATACAGAGTTCTTAGAAAATCATGCCCCAGTTTCTCAGGAATTGATTGTCGTTCCGACATGATTGTGATTCTCCTCTATCTTTTTTGAGACAATTCTCTCATCGCGTTACGCGCAATTCTGCGCAGTCCGGGATAAAAGCTTTTACCCGCTGCCTCAATTAATTGTTGGGCTTCCGGTATTTTTAAAGTCACCAATGCAAGTGCGGCGCCTTCGCGGAAAACCGACTTTTTAAAACCGGCCATCCATTTCCGGTGCAGCAATATTTTACGAAGAAAAGGCACTGAGCGTGATGATCCGCACTTTCCCAATGTTCTGAAACATTCCATAACATGTTCGTTCTGTGAAGTATTGAATTGCCGGTTTTGAAGATATTGCATCAGAAGGTCTTCTGCGACTTCGTTTTTTGATTGGCTTATTTGACCAAGGATTATGCGACGTACTAACGCATCTGGGTCGTCAATGAAATTAAATATTTCCGATGTCCGGTCATCACTTGCCTGTCCAATAGCTTTGATTGCCATGCGCCGGACGGATACAGATGAATGCCGGGCCAGTTTCATCAAATATTTTAAGAATTTATCCCCTTCCAATCTTGATAGGACATGAACCAGCGTCTCAGTAATTTTTTCGTTCGGATTATTGATCAGCGAATCCAGACAGGTTAAATCCTTATGAACAAGGGAAATAATGGTGTCTTCTACTATCTGTTCAAGTTGTGACGGTTGACCTAAAAGAAGGAGATTTACAAGGGTATTAACCGCCGCTGGAGTAAGATGCTGAAAAATCAGCTTAAGTTTTTCTATTTGCTGTATATTTAAATTGCTCCAGATTTTTTCCAGTGGTTTTAAACACTTTGTATCAGAGGAAATATCTTTATAAAAAGATTCGACTAATGGTCCTGCCCAAGGTGTGCATAGTCGTGCACTATCCAAGACTCTGCGCACTCCATCAAGAATTATGAGTATTGCCTCGAAATCATAACGGATAAAAGAATTTGAGAATTCTTCCGACAAAACTTCCAGAACAATATTAAAGTCTTTTTCTTCCCGGCACTGCAGAAGCATGTCCAGCATCATACTCAGGTGTTCCGTTGTTGAAGGTCTTTCCTCACGAACAATCATTTCCTGAAGTTCGATTTGTTCGTTGGGGGTTAGCATAAGAGAGGCCGGATCAATATACGGATCGTTATTTGATGATGAATCGATGGCTAGATCGCCGAACAGAGCAGGGTCGTTAGTAGAGGATATTTCGGACGACACCGTTTTATATTGCACTTCGGTTTCCGTTGCTGATGGCCTTTTATCTGGTTCTGAGATTCTGTCTATCTGATCGGATATCTGTCCCGTAAAAAAATCAGAGACTTTATATTGCACATGGTCAAAACGAGCTTCCCAGAAGGCAGTTACGATGTCTCCTTCCGGTTCTGTTGCCAATATCGAATACCTGTGAATGATCGATAATACTTCCCGTATTTCTTCCAGTTTTATCCCTTCATTGAATTCCAGCCATTCTATACCGTCACGGAAAAGAGTAAAAGGCAGAGTTCCTTCTTCCGGTTGTCCGGTGAGAACCTCAATGCCCTGACAAATTACGCGATTCCTTTCAAATTCAATTCTGACATCGCCGTTTTGACGAATGTATTCTTCCAATCTTGCATGAAACTGTTTGATGGAATTTATACCGATGCTGTGACCTTCGGGATACAAAGATACGTTCTTTGCCGTCAGCAAGAGATAGGAAAACAATTTTTTAGTGTCTTCTGCTTGTTTCGGTGAAAGATTTTTGCCAGCTTCTTTTGAAATACTGTCTCTAATGTCCATCATCATACCGATTTTTTCAATTGTTAATTCTTACATTTCATTCACAACTTGTACAAAAAGAAATCGACTGTTAGATGCTACATATTCGCCAATATTTTGTTTTTCGTCATTTTTATGACCGGTTTTTTGAACAGCAGTAGTTTTCCGTAAGAAAAATTATACTTGAATTTATATCAACCAACAATGTCAGATCAGGTTGATAAAAAATTCCTTTCAAACGTAATTAGTATATGGAGAAGAATTTTTTATGTCAATAAAAATAGAAAAAATAGTTTTCTTATGTTTTAATATAGCAAGAGACTTGCTATATTAAAACATAATTTTTGATGATGTATTTGCCGAGTTGTTTATGCGTTTCTATTAGGAATACAGGCCAGCATATCGCTTAATTTTATTTCAGGATGGTGGTAGCGTTTTTTCTTCGCTGTGCCTTTGCCATATTGAATTGCTTCTTCTGGGCACCATTGCAGACAGGCAAAGCATTGTTCGCAGTGGTGTTGCCATATTGGTTTGCCGTTGGTGATCGATATATTTCGCGCCGGACAAATTTTTTCACAAATCATACAGCTTGTACACTTTTCATCAGCCCAAAAAGCCTTATCCATTTGAGGAACTTTGGGGAAAGATAAGCGGTAGAAAGACGAAAATAAAATATTTTGTCAAGCCGGTCCTTTTTCCGGCTTTCTTTCTTCTTTTGCACGAATGGATGTTGCAATTAGCTTTATTTTAGCCAACGCTTCCTCAATTTTTTCTTGTTGCTTTTCTTGTGATATGGCACCGCCCCAGGGAATGTAATTACTGGGCATGCAAATAGAAAATCCCGCTGCAAGATTAATGTTCTTCTCTTTTAATATGTTTTTCAATTGAATTAAAGTGGCGGCAACCTGACCGGCATTGACGGCAACCGCGAAGTAGTATTTCCCGGGATTTGTTTCCAAACGGTTTAAAAAGGCAACAACGCGTGTGGGTATTCCCCAGATATGAACAGGGAAAATTAAACCGATTTTTTCTGAATCAGATCGAATTAAGCCATCAGCGGTAAGTGGTATCGGAATCATTTCAGCATTTTTCAGCAAGGTGGAAAGTTTTCTGGCCGTCCATAAGGAGTTCCCTGTTCCTGTATAAAAATAGATTGTAGTTCCCATTTATTGTTTAAACTCCAATTACGAAAGTACAGCGGAGGATTTAATGCTCGGCAGCTTGCTTTGGGGTTCATAGCCTTGATTATGAATATGTTCCTTAAGGGTTGCCGATTTTTTTTTGCATTATAATATATTTAAATAAATTTTTTATAGAAAAATACTGTTGAAAATACGTTTTACATATGACAATCTTTTTATGAATAAATGCTTTAACCGGGAAATTTTATGTTTGGTCGGCCGATAAGTCTTTTCAGAATTTTAGGATTCGAAGTAAAAATAGATGTAAGCTGGATCGTTTTGGCGGCTTTGATTACCTGGTCGCTGGCCAGTGGTCTTTTTCCTGCATATTATAAGGATCTCCCCTCCGCCGCTTACTGGTGGATGGGAGTTGCAGGTGCGGTGGGTCTTTTTTTATCCATAATTGTTCATGAATTAACTCATTCGCTTGTTGCCAGATATTACGGCATACCCATGAAGGAAATTACTCTATTCATTTTTGGCGGTGTTGCCCACATGGAAGATGATCCTCCCAGCCCTAAAGCCGAATTTATGATGGCAATAGTTGGCCCTCTTTCCAGTTGTCTAATGGGGATACTCGTTCTTTCTCTTTATGCTTTGGGAAAAAACAGCGGCTGGCCGGTGACGGTAATTGGTGTTTTGAGTTATTTGGTATGGTTAAATATAATTCTGGCTGTGTTTAATTTGGTTCCTGCATTTCCTCTGGATGGCGGAAGAGTCTTGCGTTCCGCTCTTTGGAGCTGGAAAAAAGACATCCGTTGGGCAACAAGCTTTGCCGCAAAAATCGGGTCTGGATTCGGAATCATGTTAATCGTTATGGGCATCTTTTATATCGTTAAGGGTAATTTTGTAAGCGGTTTGTGGTGGTTTTTAATCGGCATGTTTCTTCGTTCAACAGCGCAAATGTCCTACAAGCAGCTTTTGGCGCGCAGCCTTTTTAATACAAAAAAAGTAAAGGATCTGATGGTTAAAGATCCGGTGACCGTGCCGCGTTCCATATCATTGGAGGAATTCGTTCGGGATTATGTTTATAAACACCATTTTCAGATGTATCCTGTACTTTCTTTCGGTAGATTAACAGGATGTATTTCCGTCAAACAAATTGCATCAATTCCCCGCGAGGAATGGGCAGTCTCCACGGTAGGATCAGTAGCCATGCCCTGCAACCAGGAGACAACAGTAGACCCGGATGAAGATGCCAATAAAGCGTTAGCAATCATGAATCGCACAGGAAACAGCCGACTGATGGTTGTCAAAGAAGATAATCTGGAGGGCATTATTTCGTTAAAGGATATGATAAATCTTTTATCCCTGAAAATGGAATTGAATGATTTGGAAAAAAAATAGGGAGCTGCGGGGCTGTTGAAAAACGCTCATCTGCTGTGTCGCGCAGCAAACCGCACCGCTCGACGTATGTCTATATACGCCTCGCGGTTCGATTTTATGCGCGCCTTACATCTGAGCATTTTTGAACATCCCCTCAAAAATTTTCTACTATACTTGCTGCTGCTGTTTATTTTCGAGTGTGCAGATGAATTCGATTTCAGAGACGACGTTTCACCAAAGATGCAATCACTGCTGAAGTTGGCAAGTAAAATAATTATTAAATTGTTTAAAATTGATAAGGTCAATTATGGATTGTTGTTAATAGATACTTATATGTGAATAAGGACATTTCTTCATAATCACTTTTTATGTTTTATAACTTTTACATTCTGAGGGGAATATCAGATATAATTACTTTTGATTCAAGATTTTCAACGCCAGCTTCCCTTAATGTCTTAGTAAAAGTCTGATGCATGGGAATCGGATACTTAGATGGAAATGACAGCAAGAAAGGCAGGCAGAAATAGGAGGTCACCCATTAAAAGCAAATCTTTATTCTTGACATTTGTTCAAGCTTATCCCGTATCTGTATGAGGAGTTTTATTGAAAAATATAGGGGATATTCCCAGACGATCAGTGCGTATGATTATGCTTCTCATTGTCATGGGCGGGATGAATATGGTCATGTTGTCCATGTTCGCCTTCATGTGTGTGATTATGTATCTTCTCACTGCTGCCGTGTGAATGCACGTGCTTGTGCTCATGTTCATGCTCGTGTTCATGTTCATGAATGTGACCGTGCGCGTGTTTTTTACCGTCATGCTCGTGTTCGTGTTCATGTTCGTGACTGTGCTTGTGATCGTGGAGGTGCTTATGCTCATGGTTTCCTTTCATTGTTTTCCTCCTGAAGGCTATCTGTTAAAAATTTGACGTCTATTTGATGTTTCGACAATTGCCAATTACGGCAATTATTAAACTAATCTAAGGTAAATTACTTCCCCTGGTTGCCATCATAAATCCCGCATGCTTCACGTTCTTGATGGCCTTCAATTTTTGATAGAGTTCTTCGATCTCTTTTGATCTGCCTTTGGTCACGATAATTTCAAAACAGTTATGATGATCCAAATGAATATGCTGGGTGGAAAGAATACAAGCATGATAATCATGCTGGACATCCAGAACTTTGGTTACCAGTTCCCTTGTATGGTGATCGTAAACCAGAGTTATTGCTCCGGTTACCTCTTTGTTTTCCGTCCATTCTTTCTTGACCAGTTCCTCGCGAATCATATCGCGCAATGCTTCCGAGCGGTTGGTATATTTATTCTTTTTGATATGTTTATCAAATTTAACCAAAAGATCTTCTTCCAGCGATACGCCGAAACGAACCAGTTTGGACATAAAATATCCTCACTTTCCTGAATGATTATTTTTAGAAAAATATAAATAATCATACTCAATAGTCAAGGAAAATTTTTCCACCGAAAGGCCAATTTGCCGATGATTAACTTTAAGTGTTTACAGGAGTCTTTTAACTGCAAAACGATCATCTTTGTTTGCCAGATGAAGTACATTGTCAGGCGAGAGACGAGAGCTTGATACATACCGCAAATGCAGTTTGCTGACTTCCTCAACTTTTGTTATTTGTTTTATTGTTGGTTGTGGATAAGGCTGCCCGGGTACGGGTATATACCCCATGATATTAAAGGGAATATTTTTATCCAAAGAAGATAACCAAGAAGCAATTCCTTCTACCTGATCCAGATCAACAAGACCCGGAATATAAACTATGTTTATTTTCAGACCTATTCCGTTTTTGTAAGCATCAGCCACGTTTTTCAGTATCCGATTCCTGTCCTGTCCCGTTATCTTTCTGTGAAGATCCATATCCCAGGCCTTAAGTCCCACATTCGCCCCGTCCAGATAAGGTAAAGGTAATCCGCTACCATTTGTGTGTCCCAGCCTGGTGATGAGACCCAATTCTTGCTTGGCAAAGCGTAACATCTCAACAAGATCTTCCGCTATAGTCGGTTCTCCTCCCATGAAATACAGACTCTTAATTGGCAGACTTCGGATAACTTCTTTAATTTCATTTGTTTCCGGATACCGCTCCGGTTTGGGAAATGCCAGCCCCGGTTTTCCTGCCGGACCGCTGCGTAATTTGTAACTGCATGTCGGGCAATGGAATGTGCATCCGTAATTGTGAACAGTGGCAAAACCGTGCCGCTGATTATAAGTTATTTTGTAAAATGCCATTTTTCTTTCCCCTCTTTTTTTATTTCATATACCGCCGTAACGAGCGGCGTTAATGATTGGTTTACTGAGATAAATACCGATGAAAGCACCGATGATTGAACCGGCTATACCCTGCAAAGTTTGCATAACGATGTACCAGGGTGCATAAAACTGATGCCAGATGTAGGGAGCGGAAAACCAGTAAAAATAAGAATATACGGTCAAACCCCGGAAAAATCCCGCGCCCAGGGCATTCGTTACGGTGTTCAGATAATTTCTTGTAACAATAAAATACAGTTCCAGGATAAAGGAAGCCAAAAGCGCATAGGGCCACCACAGCGGATTAACGCCGCTGGAAATAATCTGTGACAGAAGACTATGACCGCATATGATAAAGGTTGCGGTGCCCGCCCGTGGTATAAAACGTATGCCGATAAACAATACAGCCGTGTAGGGAATGGCAAAAAAGAACGACTGAATCATGGGAATGCGGCTCAGGCCGAACTTAAACGGAAGAATAGCAATATAAAGCAGACTGCTGAACATCGCTATGGTTGTCAGATCCAATATACTAAATGACGGAATCTCTTTTCGTGTCTTCAAAAGATGAAATATGACTCCGCCCAGTATGGCGATTAAAATTACTGATCCGATGTAAAGATTCATGACCATACCACCTGATACAAAATGAGCATGAACATTCCCGCAAAGAAAATACCCAGGAATGTCCAATCCCGCATTGAAAAATTCAGTTCTTTCAGCCTCGTTCTTTTGCCGGTAAATGCTCGCACTTCGGCAGCTAGCGCAATACGACGGGCATTTCTCAGGCTGTCGATAATCAGAGTCGGCAGAAGTCTGTAAAAGGCCCTGAACCAGCCCCGCACACCTTTCACATTCAGCCCGCGCATCCTCTGCGCCAATAAAATGCGTTTTGATTCTTCTGCCAGAGAGGGAATGAACCTGATGCTAATCGTAATAATAAAACCGATCCGCTGCGGCATGCCCATGCTTTCCATACCCAGCAACAGGTCTGAGGGATACGTGGACATGACGATAACCGCGCTCAGAAGCATCGCCGAAAAAAGTCTAAGACTCTGCAGTGCTCCATAGATTATGCCTTCACGGTATAATTCTATTCCTCCCGTGATATTTCCCAGAGATCCGGTAGCCGGCGATAATATGGTAAAAATGACCGTGCGCGGTTCACGCGCATAGAAAAATCCCTGCGATGTCATTGTAAAGATCAGGGTCGTAAGCATAATAATTGTCATTGCCTTGATGGTGCTTCCAGCCGGACGCAAAATTCCAAAGAGAACCAGAACAGCACCAAAGAGCATGAACAGCCCCGGCGGGTTTCTCAAAACAACGATCAAAATGGCAACCATCAGCCCCGCGAGTATTTTTGTCCGGGGATCAAGCCGGTGAAGAAATGTTTCCTTATCGAGATATTTCATCGCTGACGATCCTGCCTCTGTACATCGTTATTTTTCGTCCCGCAAAGGCGGCGGCTTTTTCGTTATGTGTTGAAAAGACGACTGTGCCACCGCAATCAACATAATCGTAAAGAAGCGCAATAAGTTTATGCCACGCTGTATCGTCCAACCCCGTTGTCGGTTCATCAAGAATAATGATCTCCGGTTCCATTGCCATAATGGAAATCACAGCCAGGATTTGCCGCTGTCCCCTGGAGATGGTCTGCGGATGATTAAACCTCTTGGCTTGCAAGCCGGCGATTTCCAGATATTTATCCACATTTGTTTTTCGGTGAAGGCAAGCGGGACCGAAAACAATCTCTTTTTCCACAGTCGCGGCGAAAAGCTGTTCATCAGGATTTTGGAACAAAAATCCCACGCGCCCGACCAGGGATTCCAATGCCGGTTTGTCTATATTTAAAATCGTAATATCGCCGCGTCGGGGCCGGAAAATTCCGCTCATGACCTTCAGTAGCGTCGTTTTTCCGGAGCCGTTATTGCCGCAAAACGCGACAAACTCCCCTCTGCGTATCATGACGTTGATATCGTTCAGAACATCCGCTTGCCGGTCATAGCCGAAGCGAATATTCTTCAGGGCAATTGCCGGTGGTTCCGATAACCCTAAGGCTCGTCTGGCGGGCGGAGATTTTTTTGCCGAAGCATCATGTTTCGCAATCCGCCCGCCCTCCATGTCGATAATTTTGTCCATCAGGGGAAGATAATCTTCATATTGATGCTCTACCAGAATGACCGTTTTCCCTTTCTCTTTCAGTTTTCTGATAATGCCAATAAAATCTTCCCGTCCTTCGCTATCCAGATCCGTTGTCGGCTCGTCAAAAAGAAAAATATCCGGTTGCATTGCAAAGATGGAACTGACAGCAAGACGTTGCTTGTATCCTCCGGAAAGCTTGAACGTTTCCTTACGACGTATGTCCCACAAGCCCATGAAACGTAGGGATTCGTCGCGTCGTCTGCCGATCTCTTCTCCGGGCAGACACAAATTTTCACAGCCGAAGGCCACATCATCTTCCACGCGCATCATGAAAATCTGACTCTCCGGATTTTGAAATACGGTGCCTACTTTTCTTGCGATATCGTGCAGAGGTACGTCCGACGGAACAAAACCATTCAATTGAACCGATCCGCAAAACGTTCCGGCGAAAACATGAGGAATAAGACCATTCAGACAATAAAGAAGAGTCGTCTTGCCCGATCCCGAAGCACCGCGAATCAAAACCACTTCACCTGGCTTGACCTTTAAACTGACATCCTGCAGCGCGGGACAATTCGCACCCGGATACGTGTATGTAAAGGAGTCTAGGGCAATCATATCAGACAATACTTTCTATAATCATAAAATCTTATGCACTACGTTTATTTGTTCCTAAAACTTCATTTCCAATTGGCCGAACCACGATCTGCCCGGTGCCAGGTAGGACGAGTAATAAGTTTCGTTCGCGATGTTGTCGACGGAAAAAGAAACCGTAGCAAATTTGGTAATTTTATACGAAACCTTCGCGTCCATTGTTAAAAAAGGATCATACGATAAGAATACATTATTTACCGTATCCGAATTGTCATCATTGGAATAGCGCTTACTCACGTATCTGCCCGTTAAAGAGGCGGAAAACGGTCCGACTTCACCCTCCGCTCCCGCATTAATCATTGTATCCGGTGTATGGGTCAATCTTTTATCCACCGTTGAAGGATTTGCCGCATTTTCCTTTACCCGGGCGTCCATGTAAGTATAGTTGGCAAAAAGCCTGACATATTTATCGAAACGCTGCTCTATTTCCAGCATCACTCCTTTGGTTTCGGCTTTACCCACATTCATGTATTTCTTTTCTGTTGAAGATACAGTTGTGGTGTAAACGAGGTCTTTCATGTAGTTTTCAAAATACGTGGCGCTGATCTTTGCTCCTTTCCAGAGCCCCTGCGTAATCCCTGCATCCCATGATCTCACTGCTTCTGGTTTCAGATCAGGATTTCCACTATATGTATTAGAACCTGAAACATAGGTGCCGAATAATTCATAAACCGAAGGTCCCCGAAATGCCTGTCCTGCTGAAGTTCTGAGCGTTGTACTTTCAAAAGGTTTATAGACGAGAGCCAGCTTCGGACTGAACGCGGAATCACTTCTGGAGTCATAAGTCTCGGAAAAAGCGCCTGTTCCGAACTGATTGGCGTACCCGTCTTTTGTTTCCCACCAGTCTTCTCTGAAACCGATGTACGCGGTAAGATTATCAAAGATCAATATCTCGTCCTGAACAAAAACCGCGTAGGTTATGCCTTTGCCGCCGTAATTGTTTGTCATTTCGGTTATGGTAGTTTCGTCCTTCCACTCGCTGAGTTTTGATTTTTCGGTATATGCCGTATCCTGTTTAAACGAACCGCCGAATGTCAGAATATTTCTGCTGAAAAGAGGCAGCGTGAACTGAATATCAGCATTGTAATTCTGGTTGGGCGTACTGGATACGGTACCGCCGGTACCTCCTGATATATAAGTACCTGCCTGAGTGTACCAATTTTTTATTTCATCATTGAGACCGAAGGAAAGCTTTGTTTTTACAATGCCGATTTCCGCCTCGAAATTTACATTATATTGGTTTATATCTTTTGCTCCGGCTCCCGTATAGGCAACGAAAGTCTTTTCACTTACGCCCGTGTATGAGTATACGGGATTTCCGGATGCGTCCCGCAGGTATGTATGCGGTTCATCGTAATTATACTTATAGCGGATTCTTGAATAAGATGCGCATATTTTAGAGGCCTTGGAAAAATCATACTGAGCCTTGAACCCTATATTATCATCCCACCAGGTGTTATCACCCTTATCTCCTATAAGATACCTGGTGTTTCCCTTTGTATCGGTCGTGTATGACCAGCCTGTTATACCGGCTGTAGGCTGCGTCGATGCAACATTCATGTATTTAGAAAAGCCGTTTGTCGATTCATAGCCATAGTTGAAAAGAAGATGAAATTTATCGAAAAATTTATCGCCGTAGGATAGATAATATTTTTGAAGATCGTCCAGACTTTCCCCTCTGTTCCAGCTTGAACCATATCCGCTTTTTAAAATGAATTCCCTCTTTTCCGGCATTTTCGTAATGATATTTACAACTCCGCCCATGGCATTACCGCCGTAAAGACTCGAAGATGGACCCTGAACAACTTCAATTTTTTCGATGTTTTCCGGAGATAATCCGGTGAAGCTGGCCGAGCCGTCATAACCGTTGTTCAGTATTATCCCATCCTTTAAAATCAGCGTCCTTTTCTGATCGGGCATACCATGCAAATAAATTGAAGATTGCGTATCCGTTAAAGAATGCCGCCTGTTAAAGACACCCGATATCGTATCCACAGCTTCGTCAACTGTCTTTATATTTCTTGTTTCCATTTCTTTTTTAGTTACAACACTTACGCTTCCCGGCGCTTGTTCTACTTCTTTTTTCGTCCTTGTTGCCGTGACAACAATCTCTTTCAATTTTATTACATCCTTGTCTTCCGTTTTCTTTTCTTCAGTGTTTACTTCTTTGCTTTTTTCTACGGGTATCTGTTCCTGAGCAAATGCCGATAATGAAAAAACAATTACAAACAAAACAATCAAACACTTTTTTATCATTCCTCTTCCTCCTTTTGTTTACATTTCACCTCCTTTCTGTTATAAGTAATTACAGAGGGGTGAATTCAATTATGTTTTTACCCTTCTTCCGGGGCAGGGTATCCTCGCCAAAGGTATTGCCCTGCCTCTTTTTTTTATAATTCCTTAACTTGATCCTTTCGTTGTGTCTGAATAGCAACTTTTTTAAATCCCTTGTTATTCAACAGGTCCAAAACATCCACAAACACCTGGAGCCTTATTGATTGATCTGCTCTGAGAATGATTGATGTTTCCCGATCAATATCTTTAATCAGTGCGTTCAAATCCTCAAATGATACCATTTTTGCTGCAAAATAAATTATTCCCTGAGAATTAATGGAAATAATCTGACTTTTTGCTGCCTGCGCCTGCTGCGGCGATGCTTTAGGCAGTGAAACTGAAATAGCGCCGGACGCAATGAAAGTAGATGTCGTAAGAACGATCGTCAAAAGAACGAGCATCACATCCACAAGCGGAATGACATTTATGTAATTAAATTCATTTTCTTCCATTGCCTATTTCCCAACGTATCAATATAACCTTTACCTTCCGCAACAATAGATTATAAAAAATGATGGATGGTATGGCCACCATCAATCCGATTGCCGTTGCTTTCAAGGCCAGTGCAAGTCCGATCATGATCTTGCCTGTATCCATCAGTCCTTCCCGTCCCATTGTATAGAAAGTAAGCATGATTCCCAGAACCGTGCCCAGCAGTCCTATATACGGTGCGTTACTGCCGATCGTTGCAATCAAATGCAGTTTTTTAGTTAATTCAAGTTCCAGTTCTTTCTTGTCTTTGAAATCTTCTATTTTGATTTTCCGATAGATGATGGATCTTTCAATCGCGATCGCTACGGCAACAATGCTCATCAAAATCAGAAGTCCGATAATTCCGTAATTAATTATATTTTCCAGATAAACCATTTTTCATTCTTTTCATTGCAACTGGAATCGCACGGGTAAAAGAGCCTTGGTCGCAATTCTTTTACCATCGCGATAACCGGGTGCATAAGTTGATTTTTTTACTGCTTCAATTGCTGCCTCCGTAAAACCAAAACCGGCAGCTTCAACCACTTCTATATTTTGTAATTTTCCGTTCCTATCGATTAACAGTTTGAGCATTACTCTTCCTTCTTTTCCCAGTCTTCTGGCCAATACCGGATAAGCGGGAATTGCCTGATAAATAAAATATGGCGAACCCTTATCACCGAATCTGGATTCGACAATATCTTTTTGGTCATTGATTCGCGAACCACTTCCAGTGTTCAAACTTACTTTGGCTGTATGAGACGCGTTGTTAACAACGTTGGTTTGTCCGGATGTTTCTTCATTAATACTTTTTCGGGAAGAGATATCATCATTTGGTAAAGTTTCCCTGGCTGTAATTATCTTGTTGTTTTCGAGCGGGATGACCTCTTGACGATAATTGTTTTCTTCGGGTTGCTTCTGAATGACAGGGGTATTCTTTTTTAAAGTAGTTTCCCGTTTTTCCTGCAATGCAGCGGCAGCCGGCGCCGTTTTGGAAGCTGATAAAAAGTCTTCATTTTGGAATGTAATATGAATTGTTTGGAGATGCGGAACGATTTTAACCAGCGGCATGGATGCAAATATTATTATAATTACCAGATGAATAAGCAAAGACATTATTATGCCCGTTTGCTGTGCATTTCGTGAAAACCGGGGGAAAATATAAATTTTGAAATTATTCATTGAAAACACATGCCGTCCTTAATGATTATCCAATAATTACAAATATTTATTGCCTATCATTTATTAATTAACTATAACACGATTATCATAGGCGTAGTACGATAACCATGAAGTGTTACGAATATATAAATAGTATTACGATTATGTCAAGATGTTTTTGGTATGGCAACAGCGTTATTCTTTTTAAGAAAAATCTACTTTGGCGGAATTTAATGCTGAAAAAAATGGAGCAACATTTGCTTTTAATTATGGTAAAATAAAAATATGGAACATCAGGATGCATTAAATAAATTCAGAATTCACATTAAAGAGCTGGGGTCTTTGGCCGTGGCTTATTCCGGAGGCGCGGACAGCACTTTTCTTCTTAAAGTTGCGCATGATGTTTTGCATGATCAGGCAATTGCTTTCACAGCCAGATCGGCAATACACCCCGAGAGGGAATTTAAGGAAGCTGAAAATTTTGCCCGTATCTCGGGAATCAGGCACATTGTCATTCAATCAAACGAATTAGAGATGGAAGAATTTACCGATAATCCACCGAATAGATGCTACTTGTGTAAATATGCATTGTTTTCTCAAATAAAAGAAGAGGCCGGGAAATACGGCATACAAAACATTGCCGAAGGATCCAATATCGATGATCTTGGTGATTTTCGCCCCGGGTTTCAGGCAATTCAGGAACTGGGAATTATCAGTCCGCTCAAGGATGCCGGCCTGAGTAAGGATGCGATCAGAGAACTGTCAAAACAGATGGGATTGCCTACCTGGGATAAACCGGCCTTAGCCTGTCTGGCTTCACGTCTTCCATATGGTGTGAAAATAACCTGCGAAAAGCTGGCGATGGTGGATAGAGCGGAAGACTATCTGCTGAGTCTGGGATTCAGGCAAGTGCGGGTGCGTCATCACGGAGAACTGGCAAGAATCGAAGTAGAGGAATGTGAGTTGGAAAAATTTTTCAATCTGGAATGGATGGAAAGAATATATCAGAAATTCAAGGAGATCGGTTTTAGCTATACTGCGCTTGACCTGAAAGGTTACCGCACCGGCAGCATGAACGAAGTTCTTGACCATGAAAAAAATTGAAGATGACCGCTCGAACGCCCAGCATCAGCCGCGCGGGCGGCAGCCCGCGTCGGCCTGAATGCGCTTGTTAGCAATAATTTCTTTTAATTCTTCCGGGGCAATATCACTATTGCGATGAAGCATTCGATGGCAGTTGGAGCATACTGGAATCAAATCTGAGATCTTAGTTGTATTTAAACCTGATAACTTTGATAGAGGTATAATATGATGGGCTTCAATGAAACCGTCTCCGATCTCACCATAGTATCCTCTGAATGAAAAACCACATACTTTACAGATGATATCTCCATTGGATTCTTTAGACCAAAGCTCTTTTGCTTTTTTAATTAAGGTTGTATTGCGTTCCTTCATTACATGAGTTTTAATATTTTCATTACCTTCTGGGTACATACCTTCATAATCATTAAGTCCAAGTTTTTCTTCTTCATTCAATGGTAAATCTACGATTTCCTCATCATTTGTTTGACCAAAGATGTTGATGTTGAACCTCTTTGGATTGCCACCCTCCCAGGAAAATTGATTGCTTTCAGGGAATAATACGATCCCCCAAGTACTTTTCTTGAACCATATTTCTCTATCATTTTCTAATTGCCATGCATAATTTTTCAGTTCGATGCTGCTTAATACAAATAATTTGTTAGATGAGGGTATAAGAGTATAATCGATGTCATATAAGCCTCTTGAATCTCTAGGTCTTATTGATGGCTTAGAAAAGATATCTCGTTTACCTTCAACAAACCAGTCCTTATTTATCTTTATCCCAAATTTACTATACGGACTCCTCACATTTGCAATCCAAAAAATATTTCCATCTAACTCTATGATACCAAAATTATTTATACGTTCTTCTTCATCTGTAGATATTTCAACACCAGATTTTCTTAAGAGGTTGAGGACATGTTTTGAGGTAGATTTTATTGACTGTGCCATAATATCCCCTTGTAATAATTATTGCTAACATTGTTTATATGGATCGGTGTTAATACTGTAAACGCCGAATGAACTGTCGGTATAAACCCCCTCTGCAAAAACTGCAATTTTGGGTCTAATAGCTTAATATTAAACAATAATCAAACTATTTTGTTTTTCTCGGTTTGGGATATTATCTGGATCGGCATAATATCCCGAACTATGGTGATACAGTCTCCTAAGCCTAAATAACTAATGTAAGGATATTATGATAATGTTAATAATTTCTGCTCATGGCAACCTATTTGAGCTTATTAATCAAACTGGCCATGCAACCGGCGCCAAAGCCGTTATCGATATTAACAACCGATACTCCGCCCGCGCAACTGTTCAGCATTGCCAGCAAAGCAGCTACTCCCTGAAAACTTGCACCATAACCGACGGAAGTCGGCACCGCAATGACCGGTTTATCAACAAGGCCGGCAATAACGCTGGGCAGGGCACCCTCCATTCCGGCAACCGCAATAATAACCCGCGCTCCACGAATTAAATCCAACTTGTCCAATAAACGGTGAACGCCGGCAACACCGACGTCAACAATCCTTTCCACGCGGTTGCCGAAAATTTCAGCGGTAACCGCTGCTTCTTCGGCAACAGGTAAATCGGAAGTTCCTGCGGTCACAACAGCGATGTAATTTTTGGATGGGCGCAATTTTTTTCTTGTCATCGTAATTGTCCGGGCCAGCGGATTATAAACGGCAGCAGGACAAATCTCTCTTACCGCGGCAAAAATTTTTTCTCCGGCATGTGTAGCCAGGATATTTGCATTTCCCTTCATCATTGCCTGTATAATTGTCTTTACCTGTTCTTTTGTTTTTCCCTGGCAAAAAATAACTTCGGGATGCCCGACGCGCAACTCGCGATGTGTATCGAGTTTGGCGCAACCCAAATCGATGTAAGACAGGTTTATCAACTTGTTGATGCCGGTTTCTATATCGATTTTTCCATCACGGATTTTTTTAAGAAAAAAATTTAATTCTTTTGTATTCATTTTTTAGTCCTTTTTACCAAATGAATACTTTTATAAATATCCTGAATAGGCACATTATTTTCTTTTGCCAATCTCCTGCAATCTTCATATTCAGGCTTGTGTTTGATCAGGCGGCCGTTAAGATAACCTTTTTTTACCGGGATTTCACCATAGGCGGTCTTCACTTTTGCAATTTCGCGTTTCAACATGTTCTTAGAAACTTTGTAAGAACGCAGCCCAAAACTTGAGGAATGCAACCACAGAACATTTTCCATATCTTTCTGTTTTCCTGTATCACAAAGAACGGAAATGGTCACTGCCGGACGCGACTTTTTCATAATGGTTGGCGTAAGAAATACATCATGGGCACCTTTGGCAAAGAGTTGATCCATAATGAAATCATAAAATTCCGGATTCATATCATCGATATTACATTCAATCATGACGGCTTCGCCTGTTTCCACATCGAATGCATTAACCGTAGAGGCGGATAATTCGCCCCAAAACACGCGTAGAACATTCGGTACTGCAGATTCCTTACTGCCCAATCCGTAACCGATTTTCCGGGGTGTAAAGTCAATTTTTTCCGTAAAGGCTGACGCTGTGGCGGCAATGATTGCCGCTCCCGTGGGAGTGGTTGCTTCAAAGGGCACAAGTCCGGTTTTCACGGGGATACATTGAAGAATTTCCGCCGTGGCTGGCGCCGGAACGGGCAAGGTGCCGTGATTGCATTGAATGATGCCGGACCCGAGCTGAACAGGAGAAGAGATTATCTTGTCAACTTTTAAATAATCAAGGCAAACAGCGGCTCCGACTATATCAACAATCGAATCGACAGCACCTACCTCGTGAAAGTGTACCTGTTCAATTTTGTGATCATGGACTTTTCCTTCGGCCAAGGCAAGGCGGGAAAAAATGTCAAGACTGACCTTTTTAACATTAGCAGATAAATTGCTTTTTTTGATTGTTTTTGCAATATTGCTGCAAGTTTGTTTGCTTAGTCTATCTTTAAAAGATTTTTTCTCCTGTGATGGAACAATAACATCAACTTTTGTTCCGGTAATACCTCCGCGCATATCTTTATAGACTTTTAATTTATAGGAACCGATGGACAGTTTGTCTAATTCTTTCAGTAAATATTTTTTGTCCACTCCCAGATCAAGTAACGCTCCCAGATTCATGTCACCGCTGATTCCGGAAAAACAGTCATAATATAGTATTTTCATAGATAATATCCGTTTGTTGTACCGACCATTAGTTCTCCGTCTTTAAAGAGGACTTTGATTTTACCCCCATTACTGGCTTGAAAGGATCGAGTTTTTCTCCTTTCTGATAAAGCAATAGCGTGTTTCTGATCGTTATTTTAAATAAAGCTTCTGTCTGATTTGATTGGAAATCACGTACCACTTTTGCACTCCGTTTTCGATTCGGTAATAATGGATAATATACGCGAGTGATAAGATGAGGAGAAGTGCCGAAAGAATGACAAACGATGTTGAAAATTTGTTAACAGTAAATCCAAAGGAAAGCAAAGCAAAAAGACAAACAAAAAGAGTGACAATAAGATGTACCAGTCTTTCGTGTTGAATCCACTGAATCTGCTTGTCATGGTAGGCAAGCAGATCTTTTAAATTTTCATCATCAAGTTTTTTCCCGAGCATTTTGTTCACATAGCGTTCATGCTTTTTCATGTAATCGATCATCGTTATACCCGTATATAATAACTTTTGGCGGTGATTCTAACATATTTCACCGGGAAATATAGAGTTCTTTTTTGCGTTTAGATTCAAATTCTTTTTACATTTCCGGATTTGTGCAAGATATTTCTAATTGACACAAAAGTTCTAATTTTCTATTCTTTTATATATTTTTAGTCGAGGAGTTTATTTTGACAAAATTAAAATTACTCATAGGACAATGGCTGGCTCAAACTACCAGAAAACTGCGTAATAACTTTTATATCTATCTTGGCGTTTTGCTTACATTGTTTGTTTTAATTGATGCCGGCGTTTTCCATATCGGCGAAAACATGCGTCAAAAAGCTTTCGATTTAATGGTCCGCAACCGTCTGATTGTGCCCAAACCGGACAAGGATATTGTTATAGTGGATATTAATGAAGCTTCTCTGGCGGCAATGGCGAAAGATTTTGGGCGCTATCCCTGGCCGCGTCAGGTCTTTGGAGAATTTCTGGAAAATTTAGAAACACAAAATCCCCAGGCAGTTATATTTGATATATTATTTAGCGATGCTGATGTAGCCAATCCCGACAGCGACGCTTATTTCAATGATACCATTGCCGCGACGAACAACACTTTCTTTCCTTTTATCAGGTTGTCGGAAGATCAGGATAAATTGAGCAACGTGAATCCTTCGATGATTCCCGGTATAAAGGAAATTGTTCCGGATCAAGCGGACAATAACGCAACCTTGGCAGTTATCCTGCCGCACTTTCCGGCGGCGATTAATTCCGGTCACTTGGGATTCAATAACATTTATCCTGATAAAGACGGTATTGTGCGTGAATATAATTTATACAGAAATGACTATGGCTGGAAAGTTCCTTCTTTGCCTTTTTCTGTGGGAAGTATGCTGGGTTACAATTTACCGGATAAACAAAATGTACTTCTTAACTGGCGCGGCAAACCATTCACTTATCACTATGTTTCTTTCAGTGACGTGATGCTGGATTTAAGCAGCAAAGAAAAGAAACGTCCGCAAAATGAATTTACAGGGAAAATCGTGATTATCGGCTCTACTGCCCCCAGCCTTTTTGATCTTAAAGCCACTCCAATGGCAAAACTTTATCCGGGTGTTGAAGTTCTGGCCACGGCCATTGATAATGTAAAGCACGGAGATTATCTGCGTGTATGGCGCGGTGCTCTTTCCTATATAGTATTCAGCCTTTTGTTGATCTGGTTGACGGCCACAGCTTTTTACAAACAGGCTGATCGTGATAAATTGAATAAAATTTTCAGCAGCAGTCAAGTAGGCTTGCTGATAATTTCTTACGTCATTATTAACGTTACCAATACTTATCTGGACCTCAGCGGACCGATTATCTGGGCCATTGCGTATTTCAGTATCGCCAAGGTTTACGCTCTGGCCAATGATCTTGCATTGCAGCGTTGGCTGGCTTTCGGAGTAAAAATGAGTGAAGGTGGCTCGAAAGCGCTTATTATGCCCATTCTTGTGGAAAGCAAAGAACCTCTGGGCGATGCTCTTCTGAAAAAACTCAAGCGCAAGATTGAACTTTTCTGCCGCACTCCTAACACGGTTGATGTGCTGAAAGGTTCACAAAGCGGTATCTGGGGATTATTTGGCGATATGGTAGTTGTGTGTTGGACTTATGCCGACAAACAGGAAGAGTATGAAAAACAGGCAAAGCAGGACGCCGATCAGCTTGCTTCACAAATGCCTTTGATATTGATAGATATTGGTTTGCCCGGCAACACAAAAATCCGTTACACAAAACATGAAGGAGGATTGGCTCAAGGAATTCCTCTGGCCGATCAATGGCGCAGTCTGTTTGCTCAGGCTGTTATAAAACTGGAACATATGGGGCGGGAAGAATAAACATAGTTTTATTCGGAACAATCCGCACCCAAAAGGAGTGATTATGAAAAAGTATAAAATTCTGTTGCTGATATTGACAGTAATTTTATTTCTGCCTTTGGTATCGCTGGCGGCGGAGACAGGCAGTGCTCTGAAGACGGATGTCATCCGCAAGGAGCCATATTCTGATGCCGGGAAAACGGGTAACATCACCCGCGGTGAAAAGTTACAGATTCTTGGCAAAAAAGGTGCGTGGCTGAATGTTAAAACGGCGAAAGCCAGTGGTTGGGTACGCTTATTGTCGGTAAAACGAGGAACAAGCAGTGGAGGTAATCAGATAAAAGGGGTACTGGACGTAGCCAGTGGAAGGGCAGGTACTGGTAAGGTGGTTGCCACAACCGGTGTGCGCGGCTTGAATGAAGAAGAGTTAAAGAACGCCAAATATAATGAGGCGGAAGTGAAAAAACTGGAAAGCTTTACAATAACGTCTCAGCAGGCGCAGCAGTTTGCTAAAAGCGGTGGTCTTAAAGCAATCAAATTTGATTACCTGCCGGAATTATAATCATTGAGGAGAAAATATGCGAGTAAAATACTTATTTCTTTTTTTTATATTTATATTTGCTGCCTTTATGCAACAGGCCCAGGCGCTTGATTTCGGTGAAGCATTGAAGGATGTAATCAAGGAAACTACCCAAGGCGCTACGTCTTCAACCAACGCCACCGGCAGTGAAAGTAAAAAAGCATTTAACTGGAAAAGTCCGTCTCCGCAGGAAGAAATTCAAATAGGGCGGGAAATTACCGGCAATCTGCTGGGTGCAGCTCCTCTGGTAAAAGATGCGGCATTGCAAAAATACGTAAATCAGGTTGGACGATGGGTGGCGAATCAGAGTGAACGCTCCGATTTGCCCTGGCATTTCGGTGTTATTGAAAGCGAGGATATTAATGCTTTTGCCGCACCCGGTGGTTATGTTATTATTACTAAAGGGCTATATCGTAAGCTGGAAAATGAGGCGCAGCTTGCGGGAGTGCTTTCACATGAAATTGCCCATGTTGTCAGAAGTCATCACCTCAAGATTTTGCAGAAATCTCAATTGCTGGATTTAGGTGCGGGTTTACTTAGTAAACAAATTGGCAAGGATAGTCAGGTAATTCAAAAAGTAATAGGCAGCGGCGCAGAAATTTGTGCCCGAAGTCTTGATAAAGATGCTGAATTTGAAGCTGACCGCATGGGTGTAACATTGACCACAAGAGCAGGCTATGAACCTTATGGATTACCTGAAGTATTACAGGCTATTGGCCAAACAGGTAAAGATGAAAGTAGCGTTGCGTTGCTTTTTAAAACACATCCACATCCCGATGACAGATTGTTAAAATTAGACGAAGCAATTGGCAGCCGGTTAGATAATATTAAGAACGCTAAAACATTTAAAACAAGATTTTATAAGCTTAAGAATTAGAAGATAAATATATCTTTTATTCCAAATATCGTGGTTAAAAACACCAGCTTTGAAAATCTTTTGCCATGGTTATCAAAGCTGGTGTTTAACAGAAATGTATTTTAATAAACTAATTTACCGGGGATGAACTGGTCGGGGGCCCACGCCAGGGCCGCCTTTAGGTCCCGGAGGATTGACTTTTCTTTTCCCTTTTGGAGGTAATCCCTTGACACCCCACGAGTGCTTTCTTTCCCAATATTTGTCTCTTTTCCAGCCACGCCAATTTTGTTTAAGGTCACGATGTGGTACTCGCTGATGATGCCATTCATATCCTCTCCACTTTCGATCTCGGTAATCATTTCTCCAGCCGGGGGGAATGTGCCTGTGGAATGAAGGGACATACCTGTAGTAAACCCAGCCCCTGTCGTAGTAACGGGAGCGGTACCAGCGGCCTTCCCAGGGACGCCACCACCAGCCGCCGTAGAAAAAAATATCTACATCCACATCTGGCACGGCATAGACATCCGTTTCCGGTAATACTACCACTTCGGGTGGCGCCGGAAAAACAATCGGCGGAGGCAAGGGAATGTCAACATGAACGCTTACTCCTGCCATTACTGAAACTGGCGTGACAACTATTAAAGTTAAAAACAATATTTTTAAGGTTAATTTCCTCATAAGACGCCCTCCTTTGTTTATCATTAATTCAAATTTATGACTAACTGTTAAGATTTCCCATTTGACATCATGATCAAAATCTTCAGTATTCGTTTAAAATATAAGAGACATGCTTTTTGATGTCAAGACAATCTTGGCCTGTAAAATTCCATAGATAAAACAATATAATTGAACTTCATTGGTTTATCTTTAATCTGCCTATTTTGTCGGCGTGAAGGCTACCGATATATAAATATCCTGCATACTCCTGTGCCGATGTTACATCATACAGATGTTTTCCTGTTGGGTCCTGAAGTGTACCGGTTACGTTTCCCTTTTCATCGAGAGCGACAACAAACCCGTATTTTTTTGACTTAGACCACAGTGATGCAGGAAGATGTCCCAGCACGGATTTAAGCTTTGGATATTTGTGTAATGTGTCAAGTATGTCGTTTCGTACAGTAAAAAGCGCAAGCCAGAATTTGCCTTTGCCGTTGGAAGAAATGTTATCCGGAAAACCGGGAAGATTCTCGATGAAAATATCTTTTGTACCTGCTTTTTGTCCGGTAAGCCAGTAACGGTGTATGCTGTAAGTGTAGGTTTCATTAACCAGTACAAAATCCTCGTTTTTGGACAGTGCTACTCCATTGGCAAAATGAAGTCCGCTGATCAATACGGTGACTTTACCTGTATCGGGGTCGTAGCGCATTAATCTGCCGTGAGGACGTGCTTCCAGCATATCCAACAAATAATCTTTTAGCGGGAATTTATCGGAGGCATCCGTGAAATAAATCGTTCCGTTTTTAGCTACATCAAGTGCATCGGTGCATTTAAAAGGTATGCCGTCAGCCGATGTTGCCAGAATTTTTACCAGACCTTGAGGATCAATCGAAAGAAGTCCTTTGTACGCATCGGCGACAATCAAAATTCCTTTTTTGTTAAACTTCATTCCCAGAGGGCGTCCTCCGGTTGTGGCGAATGTTTCAATTACTCTGTCGGATAGTAACCGTAATATTTTCCCGTCCGGAGTGCCAAAATAAAGACGACCTTTTTCGTCAACGGCGATTTCTTCCGGACCGTCGACTTTCCCTTGTGCTAAAATCTCAGCTTTTTGTAAAAGATTATTAGGTGCCCAGATTCCGGTCATCGCTGGTTTTTGAGGGGCATTATACGCAACAGGACTTAATGAAATTAATGTAATTATTAATGGAATAACAATCACTACATCGGCCAAAACAATTTTTCTAAACATACACGACGCCTCATTTCTGTTTAGCTTCTGCGTTACCGAAATTTCCGGATCCAGAATACTCGTTTGTCTGCCATCTGTCAAAAGAATATTGCGAATTCAATGCAAGGAAGTTTCATCTTCTGGTATTAATAACTATTCGCTTTTATCTGGATAGGCATAGGTTTTAATAATCGAATATAATTAATAAAATAAAAATGTTGTATTAAAAGTTACATGACAGAAAACATTTAATATATAATTTAAAATAATCCTTTCATTAATCTTGACAATTGGTGTTCAATCCATTAGCATACTCGTTTGATTCCAAAAAAAGGCTCAAAGATAGCATTCTTTGCTTAAATGCTTTTTCGGAGGAGGGAAAAAATGTTTGGTGTACTTATTACAACACATGGCAATTTGGGAAATGAGTTGATAAAAGCTGCAGAATTAATCAAAGGGCCATTGAATGATATATTACATATTTGTGTTGATCAGGCTAAAGATGTTGAAGATTTGAAAAAAGAAATAAGCAATGCCATCAAAAAACTGGATAAAGGTAAAGGAGTCCTCGTTCTTACGGATCTTTTCGGCGGGACGCCTTCCAATATTTCGCTTTCTTTTATGAAAGAAGGAAAGGTCGAAGTTCTTACCGGTGTTAATTTGCCCATGGTGCTCAAATTATCGGAAATCAAAGAAAATGTAACTTTACGTGATTTTGCGTGTCTTATCAAAAATTACGGTGAAAAAAATATTATGCTGGCCAGTGAAATTTTAAGCAAAAAAGCCAGCCGGTAATCAGTATTGCAGTTATTCCTGCCGGAGGTTGCTCCAATTGGCAAAAGATTTGAATATAGTTTTGGTTCGGGTTGACAGCAGGCTTGTGCACGGTCAGATATTGGAAGCCTGGGTGCCCCATGTCAGGGCAAGGTGTATTATTGTTGTTGATGACAAAGTTGCCGGCGATTCTTTTGTTGAAACAATAATCAGAATGGCCGTTCCCAGCGAAATAGAATTGATCATCAGTTCCGTAGATGATTTTGTCCGAAACTATAATTTTGTCCACGGTCACGGAAAGAAAACAATAGTGTTGTTCAATAATATTGCGGATGCATGCGATGCCTATCATCGGGGATTTCATTTTGATAAACTGAACATTGGAAATGTTTATAATAATGAATACAAAATTTGTTGTTCTTCTTCTGTTTTCTTATGTGATAAGGAAATCAAATGTATTGAGTATCTGTTGGAAAAATCCGAAGCCGCTGTGGAATTAAAGGTGGTTCCAAAAGGAAAGGCTGTTAACATTAAGGAAGCTCTTCGAAATTATTGGAAAAAGAAATAATAAATGTATCAGGGGAGTCTTCAACTCCCGGCGGAGGCTTGTTTGTTTACGGAAATCATTTTAGTATCATTAGTCGGCAGTTTACTGTGTCTCGATCGTGTTTTTATTCAGGCCATGGTTTCCAGGCCGGTAGTAGTTGCGCCTATTATAGGTTTTCTTTTAAATGATACGTATGCAGGATTGATAATCGGAGCGTTTGTTGAACTTGTTTGGATTGATCGTATACCAATAGGAACTTACATTCCTCCCAACGATTCCTTAACTGCTGTTGTGGCGACCGCAACAGCTTTGATTGCCGGATCGAAACTGGGAGGAGCATCTCCGGAATTAATAGCACTTAGTATGCTGATAGCTATTCCCTGCGGTAATTTAGCCAAACAAATGGATGCACAAATCATTAAATCCAACGATTCTCTCTCTGATAAAGCTTTGGAAAACGCAAAAGAAAATAACATCAGGGCGATAGAGAAAAAAACTTATTTAGGGCTATTCAAAGTGTTTTCGTTTTATGCCTTGTTTCTTCTGGCAACGCAGTTGATATTTATTCCCTCTGTAATCTGGTTGTATCCCAGGTTAAATACCGTAGCTCTAAGAACTCTTTCTTTTACATATTATTTTCTACCGCTTGTGGGCATAGCGGTAGCCATTAATATGCTGAAACTTCGCAGAGCTATTCCTGTTTTCTGCGCAATATTTTTAATTGCAGCAGTATTTTTGGAAATTTTCCATTCTCTATGAAAAATACCTCTGAGGTGACAATTGATCTGATGGGCAGGGATGATCTGCCTGAAATACTGGCAATTGAACGGGAATCCTTTCCGTCACCATGGACAGTAGGCATGTTCATAAAAGAGCTGGAAAGTTCTCATTCCGTGTGTCTTGTCGCGAGAATCAATATAAATGGAAAGAGTGTCATAGTAGCATATATAATTTTCTGGCTTGTCGCCGATGAAGCACATTTACATAATCTTGCCGTAAAAAAAGAGTACAGACGGCAGGAAATAGCTTATAGTCTTATGGAAGCAATGAAGGAAATTGCAGAGAAGAATGAGATTACAGTTCAAACCCTGGAAGTCAGAAAGTCAAATATTGAAGCAATAAAGCTTTACCAGAAATGCGGTTTTGTAGTAGAAGGAATAAGACCGCTTTATTACGCAGATACACATGAAGATGCCTTAATTATGTGGGCGGATGTTAATCCCGTTAGAAAATAGCGGGCGAATAATTTTAATGGTGGCTTGAATTTGTCGTCTGATAATGTAAAAACATCATATCGACCAGAGCAAAAGACACTTTTTAACGGGATAAAAATGGCAAAAAACATTTACATCGGCAAAATTTTAAAGAATGAAGAGGTTCAGAAAGACTGTTTTCTGATGAAAATCAAGATTGCCGTTTCCTTTGAAACTCCGCTGCCCGGCCAGTTTGTCATGATTCGCATTGCCGGATTAAATGATCCGTTTTTGTCCCGCCCCATCAGTATTTATTCCTTCTCCCGTAAAAATAATTTTTGTTTAATTGAATTGTTATACCGCGTAGTGGGTAAAGGAACACAGATAATGGCCGGGTTGATTGAAGGTTCTCAAGTGGAAATCAATGGTCCGCTGGGAAATGGTTTTGAAATTCAGTCTGTCAAAAAGAATGTTGTCTTTATTGCCGGAGGAATTGGCATTGCTCCTTTGTCTTTATTAATTGAAAATTTGTGCCGGAGATTTCCTTCTTCTTTGATGACTTTATATTTCGGTGCTCAGAGAGCCTCGGCTGTGATTGGGCTGAATAAACTACAAAAAATGTGTCGTTTAGTTAATATCTGTACTGATGACGGAAGTCTTGGTGAAAAAAATCTGGTTACCCGGGTTTTTCAGAAAGACATAAAAAAGTTTTTGCCTGAAGATACTTCCATCTATGCCTGTGGTCCCAAAGAAATGCTTGTGGCATTGGGGAAGATATTTAGTAAAAATGAATTTGACTGTCAGGTATCATTGGAAGAGCGAATGGCTTGCGGAACAGGAGCGTGCATGGGTTGTGCGGTGGCAATAAAAGATAAAAAAGGCGCACTCGTTTATCAGCGTGTTTGCGCTGATGGCCCGGTGTTTTATTTGCGTGATATTATTTGGGAATGAAATGAAATTAAAAACAGCTCCACGAATGGCCGTTAATCTGGGACGGCTGAAATTGAAAAATCCGGTAATGACGGCATCCGGCACATTCGGTTACGGTGAAGAATATGCCGATTATGTTGATTTGAACAAACTGGGCGCCGTTGTTGTAAAAGGATTGTCGCTGAAACAGCGTTTGGGAAATCCGCCGCCACGCATAATGGAAACAACCGGCGGCATGCTCAATTCGGTTGGTTTACAGAATATCGGAGTGGATGCTTTCATTGAAGATAAGCTTCCCTTTTTGCGCAAATATGACGCAGCCGTAATTGCCAACGTCTACGGCGAGACTTATGATGAATTCAAAAAAGTGACGAAAATATTGAGTGCGGCAAAAGGCGTGCATGCACTGGAGGTGAATATTTCCTGTCCCAATGTAAAGAGCGGCGGAGTAATTTTCGGCTCTGACCCTAAAATTGCCGCCAGGGTAACAAAAACGGTGAAAGAAGAAACTTCGTTACCCGTTATTGTTAAGCTTACTCCTAATGTAACGGACATTGTTGCCATCGCTCGGGCTGTGGAAAAAGCGGGAGCAGATGCCATATCGTTAATTAATACGCTGACAGGAATGTCCGTTGATTTAAAAACAAGGAAACCTCATTTGAAAAATATTACCGGCGGTTTATCCGGTCCGGCAATAAAACCCGTTGCCCTGCGTATGGTTTGGGAGGTCGTGCAAATGGTTTCCATACCCGTCATCGGCATAGGTGGAATAATGACAGCTCAGGACGCACTTGAATTTTTGATTGTGGGAGCGCAAGCGGTTCAAATAGGCACGGCAAATTTCGTTAATCCCCATGCCACGATGGAAATTATCGAAGGAATACAAAGTTATCTTGCCGCAAACAAAATAAAAGATATCAATGAAATAATCGGCACTTTCCAACCATAAAAAACAATGAGAGCAAATACGGAAGAAATAATCATCGGAGTTTATTTAATCGGCGGAGCCGGAATGACATCAGCCGATGACGCGGCGATTTATCTGATAGATTTTTCGGGAGAGCTGGTGATGATTGACGCTGGTGCCGGCAGAAGTTCTTCTCAGATTGTTCGGAATATTGAAATGCTTGGATTCAGCCCTGCTGCTGTCTCTAGCTTGATATTGACGCATTGTCACATAGATCATATCGGTGCGGCACCTTTCTTCAAAAAACAATACGGTACAAAAATACTGATTCATGAACTGGATGCTAGGGCTGTGGAGACCGGTGATTCCCGCAAAACTGCGGCAGGTTGGTATAGTACAACTTTCCCGCCAACAGCAGTTGACCGGAAATTCAAAAACGAGCATGAGATTTTAAGGTTCGGACAGGAAGAATTATACTGCCTGCACACCCCCGGTCACACGCCCGGTTCGATTTCCCTTTATCTGGACAGGGCGGGGAAGAGGATTCTTTTCGGGCAGGATATTCACGGACCTTTTCATAAAGACTTCGATTCCGATATCAAAGCATGGCAAAAATCCATGAAAAAACTGTTGGCTCTGGATGCTAATATTCTTTGTGAAGGACATTTTGGGATTTTTCAACCAAAAGAACGTGTACGCTCATATATTGAGAGATATCTGGAAGAATACGAAAAATAATTTTTTCGATTTTACCGCCAGCCGAAATCGATATTCATATCACCGGGCGCTTCCAGTTCAATATTGTTATGAATGATTTTTTTCTGCCCGGCAAGAACATCCAGCAACCAGACAAACTTTGCGTGATCTTTTTCTACAGGTTCAGGATTCTGTTTAAAGTTTAACTTTATTCTTTTGTCGCGCGCCTGCGGTATCGGTTCTTCTATGCGCAGTTTTATATCTGTGCTGCCGGAATTCTTTGCTTCAATCAGCCACTGCCATTTTCTGGTTTGCTTGTCCTGAAAAATTGTTTTTTCGCCGGACTGATCGGCTAACGTTGTGGAGGTAACGGAAACAAGGGGGGTTGTTCCGAAAAAAAGCGTTCCTTCGTAGCCGGCAAATGAAAATTCGCGTTTGCCCAGTACTGCTCCGTCAATAACATATGTTGCCTGTCCGAAAGGAATTTCTGCAGGCTTGTCCAATTTAACTTGAGCACGGACAAAAGCCTGCGGACTTATCGCAGGGCGCGCCAGAAAAAGAAATTCAGCCTGCCATAACTCGTCTTTGATTTTTAATCTTTGTCTGCTTCCGGCCATAATGTTTTTTTGTCCCAGCAACCAGACACTATAGGTTGTATTTTTGGTCTCAGTGGGAGCCGCGCCCAACATTTCATCTTCCACGAACTCTTCTTTTTGCATTAGTACCGGTGCGGCCGCGTCGATACTTCTTGCTGCCTTATAAAGTTTTCTGGGCTTGATGATCCATTCCGGCATATCCGGAGGATTAACATTTATTACCGGTTGGAGAGTGGCTAAATTTAAATGCACCTGCTGCCAGTCTTCACCGGACGATTGCCAGATTTCCGCTTCCCAGGAAAAAGAAACGCTATTGTTTGCCGGCAGCGCTTCAATGCGGTAAAGGGGATGCCAGCCGCAGCCACCAAGCATGTACGTATAGGATAAAAATATTTCATTTTGGGCCAAACCGGATAAAGTTAAAGTTACTTCCCATGCTGTTTCTTTGCGGCCTGCGGCCTGATTTAGTTCCTCCTGAAGTTTCTTGATTTTTTTGTCTGTTTTCTCCATCTGAGTTTCAGCGACAAATTTATCCTGACCGGATTTTTGAACATTTTTCCCGATAGCGTTTGCCAATTTATAGGAATCGGCAACAGTTCTTGTTTTTGCTTTCGTTTGCGCCTGCCAGAACTGTAACTGCGTTTCAATGGCCTGCAATTTTGCCAAAATTTCTTTTTTTTCATTTTCCAGTTCGGCTATCTGCTTGCGTAATTCGGCGATTCTGGCTTCATCCTGAACCTGAACGGATTTTGTTTGGACATCATCAATTTTTGCACGGCTTTCCGGAGCAAGAGAAACTACAAAAGATTCGAGATCAGTCTGTGGAGGCAGAGTTAAAATAGTTCTACATTTTCCCTTATCACACTGGGGATGAATTTTTGCGGTCTCCGATATTTTTGCCGAATGAGGAAACAGTGTTACTTCTTTTACAGTTGCCATGGAACATAATGGAAACAGTAAAATTAGAGCAATAATCAAGTTATGGCGAATAGAATAATTTTGCGCTCTCATAGTCACATCTCCTTTTGTAGATTATGTCATTATGCGTTTAATATAGTTCGGGTCTTCAGACCCGCAAAACAGACGAACATGAAGGTTTGCATTACATGTGGAGTACTGTTTTTACTTTTGTATACTTTGTTTTACTTTTACAGCAATTTCTCTTACCTTGTGCATGGCTTCTTCTTCGTCGATTGTCAGCAGTTGACGATTTTCCATTACAACTTTGCCGTTTATTATTACAGTATCAACATCAGCACCGCTCATCGCGTAAACAAGATGCGAATATTCGCTGTAAAGCGGTGTTAAATGCGGTTTGTTCAGACCGATGACGATAATATCTGCTTTTTTGCCTATTTCAAGAGAACCGACAGACTTTTCCATGCCCAGGGTTTTTGCGCCTTCGATAGTTGCCATGCGCACAACTGTTTGGGCATCCGTTACTGTTGGATCGAGTCTGGCAACTTTGTGAAGTTTAGCCGCCGTAGACATTTCTTTTATCATATCCAGATTATTGTTACTCGCGCAGCCGTCGGTTCCCAGACCTACAGTAACTCCGGCTTTAAGCATTTCCGGCACAGGGGCCACGCCACTGGCCAGTTTCATATTGCTTGCCGGATTGTGGACAACTTTACAGCCGTGATCGGCAAAGAGATTTATGTCTTTTCCAGAAAGATAAACGCAGTGAAAAGCTATTAATCGCTCGTTAAGATAGCCGATGTCTTTTAGAAAAGAAACGGTGTCTTTCCCCAACTTTTCGTCAAGCTGTTTTTTTTCGGCTGCATTTTCCAGCAAATGCAGTCCTATCGGCAGATGATAATCTTCGGCAAGTTTCTTTATCTCTGTGAGCAGCGGCTCGGAGCAGGTGTAAAGCGCATGCGGTTCGATAATTATATTGACCAGAGGATCATCTTTCCATTTTTCGATAAGCATTTCTGTATAGGCAATGCCTTCGGCTATAGTTTTGAAATTAGGAGAAGGAAAATCGAAAAGCACTTCTCCTGCAAGACAACGCATGCCGGCGGTTTTTGCCGCGTGGGCGGTTTCATCTTCAAAAATGTACATATCGCAAAAAGTGGTGGTGCCGGATTTGATCATTTCGGCGGCGCCTAATAGCGATCCCCAGTAAGCAAGTTCTTTATTCACATTTTTGGCTTCGGCGGGAAAGATGTAATTATTGAGCCAATCCATCAGTTCAAGATCATCGGCAATGCCGCGGAAACAGGTCATAGCTGCGTGTGTATGGCAATTAACAAAGCCGGGCATAATCAATGAATCATTGGCCGTGATGGTTTTTCTTGCTTTATATTGTTTTGTTATCTTTTCAGTGTAGTCAACAGCGACTATTTTGTCCGCGTTGACAGCAACAGCGCCATTTTCTAGGTGTATATTTCTGGCATCGAGCAAAAGTACTTTCGCTCCGGCGATAATGAGATCAATTTCCTGCAAGGTCTATCCTCTTTTTTATGAAATTTTAAAGTTTTTGTTTAGCATATAAGTTGCCAAATCTTCAAGAAACAAAAATACAGATGGAAAGTTATTTAGGAAGGCCTTGACAGTGCCATGCAAAAATAATATAAGCCAAAACACTTTTCGCGTTTGTAAAATTTTAAGCCTGGGTGGCGGAACTGGTAGACGCAAGGGACTTAAAATCCCTCGGTCCTTGAGGCTGTGCGGGTTCAATTCCCGCCCCAGGCACCAGTATTTGTGAGGGCTTGCGGAGCCATATAATCTCAAAAGTTCATTTAATTTTATTTCAAAGGTCACTTAATCCTGCGACTGTCCGACTTTTAAAAATTATCTATCAAAAACTCAGAAAAACCATTTGAAGACATGCTGTTCAGTTCCAATGAAGACTTATTGGTCAAATGTGTCTCATAAAAAGGACGTCATTCCATGCATCTTTGTGAAAGTTTTTGAAATAACTCTAAAATCGAAGAGTTTGTTTTTTGGTATCTTTCTTGCTAATCAGTACACAATTAGATAATTACTGGACAATGTGTTGCTGCGAATATTTAAAGTAGAGGTTCACATGAGCCAGGATTCAAAGATTCGAGTTCACATATCGAGCACGCCTCGTGGCCTGCGGATACGACCTTTGGGATGTTGCACGGACCTACGCCAGAGCCAAGGCAAGTCTTTTCCTATCAGTTATATAGAAAAATTTAGATGCTATTTGTTTCCCTGTCCTTTCAGAGGTCTATTTTTCGTTGCCCAAAAGAATCATGGAAAACCACAAAGCCAAGGTTCTAATACCATTTTGGCGAGGGATTAAACATGAAGAAAAACAGCAAGAAGGAAATTAAAGAGGCTTTAAAGAAATGGGAGGATGAGCTCCTTAATCCGCGTGTAAAAAAGTTTAACTTGGACAAGAGCCCTATAAGCTTCTATACCCCCCTTTCTTCGGATAGTTCATATTTTCTGGAAAAAGTCGGGTTTCCCGGTCAGTTTCCCTTTACCGCAGGAAATAATCCCTTCGAATTCTGGAGGGCATACGCGAACTTTGCCGCAAAAGTAGGTTATAGGTCGGATTGGGGCGGTAGTGGCAGGTCAGGAAAATACGGCGGATTCGGAACTCCTGCCGATTATCGCGACTATCTCTTAAGAATGCAATCTATGGGACGTTATGGTGGTCCCAACATCGCTTTTGATCTGGTGACACAGTGCGGATATGATTCAGACAGCTCTTTTGCCGAGGGAGAAGTAGGCCGGGTGGGAGTTGCCGTGGACTCTATGCAAGACTTTACCGTTATTTACGAGGCATTTACCGGGAATCTCGACATTGACAAAGTTCCGTCTAACTTCACCATCAATGCGCCGGCTGCAGTATTAATTGCGATGTATGCCTGTCTGGCCAAGAAGCGCGGTATACCGCTGAATAAATTAACAGGCACACCGCAAAACGATATTCTCAAAGAATTCATAGCACGCGGAACATACATTTATCCGCCGGCACCTTCCATGAGATTGTTCCGTGATACATGCGTATTTTGCTGCAAAAATATGCATGCGCTTAATATAAATTCAATAGGCGGTTATCATATCAGAGAAGCCGGAGCGACACGTGTTCAGGATCTGGCATTTTCGATGGCTAATGGGATTGCTTATATAGAGGCCGGATTGGAAGGGGGGCTTGAAGTTGATGAATTCGTTCCAGCTTTCACTTTCAATGTATTCGGTGGCAGCATGGAAATCTATCAGGAAATTGCATTTCAGAGGGCGGCCCGCAGGCTTTGGGCTCGTATATTGAAAGACCGCTTCAACGCGAATAATCCGAAGAGTATGGTAATTCGCCAGCCCATAACAGCTCATATAGGTTGCTCCAGCACCACCCTACAGCGACCGCTCAACAATCTGGCACGTGCTGTTGTCGGTGGAATTGCTTCGGGAATGTCAGGAGGCCTTCCGGCAGCATATCCGCCCTTTGACGAACCGCTCGGCCTCGGCCATTCACAGGAGGCAATTCAGCTGGAACTGGACGCGTCAAGAGTGTTGATTTTTGAGGCCAAAGTATCCGACATATGCGATCCATGGGCAGGATCATACTTTATGGAATCACTTACAGATGAAATCGAGAAAGATGCACTGGCCGAGTTGGAGAAGATTGAAAAAATGGGTGGTGCCGTTGCTGCTATTGAGAATGGATATATGCCAAGGGCAGTAGCCAAGAGCGCATATGAACGTCAGAAAAAAATAGAGAATCAGGAAGAACTGGTAGTAGGCGTTAATTGTTTCACCGGCGAGCATGAAATTGATGTGTCCATTAACCGGGTTGTAGAAGCAACATACGATCCCCAGCTTATGAAGACGGCAGAAGAACGCCAGAAGGCAAATCTCGCCCGCTTAAAGCGAGAACGCAATGGTACGGCTGTTGTAAGTTCTCTTAGAAGCTTGAAAGTTCAGGCTGAGGATAAAGATAAGAATCTTATGCCTATAATATGCGAGTGTGTTGAAAACGATGCAACTCTTCAGGAGATTTGTGATGTGCTGCGCGAAGTTTTTGGTGAAGCACAGCCGATGAAACTTTAATGGTGGGGGGAAAAATAATATCGAAGCCGTTCAGATATAAAACTTGATTTATGGAGGATAATAGTCATGACAAAAATCGTAGATGAGATCCAAGCCTTGTTAAAAGAACATCATGTTGAAATTTATGGAATGGGAGATGCAAAAAAAATGGCGTACGTCCGCCCTGGGAATAGACCAGAAGATATTCTTCCTGATGCAAAAAGTATTCTATGCATCGCTGTACCTTTTCCAAAAGGTATGTACGCGATGAAAAGAAATATGGAACTCGGATACTGGTGGAACAGTAATCTCTATTTCAACAGGATTGAAGATTTGATGCTTAAGGTTTGTAACATGATAGAGAAAACAGGGCATTCAGCTCTGGTAATCAATGGTTGTTTCCCTTTGGATATAAATCTTAATCTTGAGTTCATCGGATATGTTTCCCAGATTCACATGGCCGAAGCCGTAAAAATTGGAAAGATAGGAAAGAACGGGCTGATTTTCCACCCGAAGTACGGTCCACGGCTTATTCTCGGTGGTATCGTGACCAGCGCGCCTCTGCCGGAGATGTCGACTGTTCCTGAAACAGATTTGACAGGTTGTCCTGATGGCTGCAATGTATGCCAGGAAAAATGCCCTGCTAAAGCCATTGACAAAAACGGTAAGGTCAATATTCGGCTATGCGTCCTTCACTCGGGTGTGAGCCCCATTCGCTTTTTAATTATTCCATTTTTTCGCGTTATCATACCGATTTTGTCAAAGCTGAAACTGGTTGATGAGAAAAGATTCCTTCCGCAGAAGCTTCAGCGTTTAGCCAACATTGTGTTTGCTAATACTCATGGAATGTTTCACTGTATCAACTGTGTTTCCATGTGTCCGTATCTCTCTGAAGGAACGAAAAAAGTTGATTGAAGGTTTCCTTAGAGGTACAATAATTAACATTGTATAAGAAATGTTTGGGACTACAAAAATTACAGATGGGGATTATGGTGAAGGAAAGTGAGTATTACGATAATAGTTCCTGGTTCATTGAAAGACCTGCTCGGCGGTAGTGATCAGGTTACCTGTGAAGGAAAAACCATAGGGGAGTGCATTGCCGATCTTGATTATAAATTTTCTGGTTTTAAAAGTAGAGTGCTCGATGAAAAAGGGGAAATCAATAGTTCTTTCATGATTTTTCTTGACGGGCAGAATCTGCGAATTCTGGACGGACTGGCCACCTCTGTAAAGGATGGCGATGAGGTAAACATTATTCCTTTTGCGGCGGGAGGGTGATAAGAACAATGATTATAGACAGACCTGATTCCCATTTTATTTTTGTTATGCATCCTTCGGTATTGATGGGTAAAAAGTACACTTTATATGAAGGCAAAGAGCTCACCAATGGAGAAGTTCTTCAATATTGGGGGAAGTGGATAGTTCTTGGAGAAAAGTCGTGGCTTGATGAATTAGCCCGGAAACTTGACCAGTATGTAGAGGACCAAGTGATACCTTGTATCAAGTATGATCGTAAACCTCCTGAAAACCTTGGTTTGACCGAGGCTGTCATGATGGTATATTGCGACAAACGTAAAAGCGAGGAGATATGGCAGATACTGCAGCAGCATGGGGTAAAGATTAAAGCCTGGGTTACAGAGCGTGAGACGATGGAGATGTGGCTACCCGGCGGTCCGCTTCTGGAGCAGTGGATTACATCAATGAATCTCGGTGAAGAGGAGGCGCGGTTTAACCGGGAAGATGCGGCGGCGCGCCTCGGATATATTTTTAATCACCCGGATGAAATATTTTCTGCGTGGGAACAGTAACTCTAAACAGAGCAGCACTTGAAATCTTAAGGGAGGGAAAATGATTGACGTTTCTAAACAGTTGAAGGTTCCACCACTGGATCCGTACTTTTTTATCCAAGAGGAAGACAAGATTAACATGGACAGGCTGGAAAAGCTCTCTGAAAAGCATCCGATTAACGTCCTTGTAACAGGTAATCAGGGATGTGGTAAATCATCTCTGGTCAGACAATTTGCCAGTTACTATAAAAGACCAATGGTCACGTTTCAGGTGGGACTTCTTTTAGAAGCCGGGCAGTTATTCGGTCAGCAGAGGTTGAAGGAAGGTGAAACATTTTATCAAAGTTTTTTGTTTTCCAACGTCATTCGTGTACCGGGATGTGTCATCCATCTGGAAGAAATAAACAGATCGGAAAATCCTCATGCCTTGAACGAGCTGTTTTCTGTACTATCGGAGGATAGAAGCATTTGGATTGACGAATTTGGTCTTATTGAGGTAGCTCCCCGGGTGATCTTTTTTGCCACAATGAATGAAGGTGCGGAATTTTCAGGTACAGATGAACTGGATGCTGCCCTGAAAGATAGATTTTACCGTGTTCGTCTTGAATATCCTCCTTTGAGTGTAGAAAAAGAAATCCTTGTTCTAAAAACCGGTGTTTCTTCGTCTGTGGCAGATGAAATTCTCAACATTGTGAATAAATTGAGACACAACAAACAGGCACCTGTCGATGTTTCTATAAGACACAGTCTGATGATTGCGGAACTTGCCGCCATGGGGGCACCCTTACGGGAGGCTATTATCTATAGCCTTCAAATATCAATGAATGTTTTGGAATCATTGCTTCTTTCCATCCATGTAGAGACAGGTGATATGAAGGAAGAACTCAGTCACTACGAACGGTATGTTCCACCAGACTATGTTCCACCGCAGGGAGGTTAAAACCGGTGAGTGCGAAAATTGCCGCTGGCAAAAGTAAGTCGTCTGAAAAACATTCTATGACTTCGAAAGGTGCTCAAAAAGAATACTCCCGATACTGGCGGAAAAATTACTCCCGTCATGAAGCTACTGAGCTGGCTTCAGCTCTGGCAGCCATGCGCAAGGTTGCGGGTCACATCGGCATTAATGTAAAACCTATTTACTGGCAGGGCATGTCCGCGTCTCCGGGTAACTCTATTGTCCTGAATCCGACTGATATCAGGGGAATTTATCCTATTCCTTTCCAGAAAATCGACCTCATGGTGGGAAAGGTTGTCCGTGAGGCTTTTGGCTGTATTGAATGGAGTGAGTGGGTGGAAAATCAAGTCAAACGACATGTCTCTCTGCCGGCAGAAGAAATGAAAGATTATCTGAACAGTTTTATCTCCACAGCAGAAGACCTGTACATCGCTGAATTGGTCAGCCCTACCGTCTGGAACCTTTATCTCTCAAAATATTGGAGATCTCTTGTTAACGTGGAAAGAGATCCTTCTCTGCCACCAACCGCAGCAAGTCTGGCAAGTGTCTGGCGGGAAATAATGTTTTTTCAGACCGCACCCGATAATCTACACTATTATTATGATGACCTGATTAAAGTTTTGCTGGGAAATTTTGATAAAATCACAGAACTGAAAAATCTTTCCACACCGGCTGAGCGAAGAGAAAGAAGAGTTGAGGTATATCTGGAAATATGGAACCGCATTTGCAGGATCATTGGAGAATGGGAGAAATTTGCACCTCCTCCCCCCGATGCTGTGAAAATTCGTGATGAGGCCGGACCGAAGAGCGAGAAGCCTGAAGAGAGTGAAGAAAAGAAAGGAAAGCCTGAGAAAACGGAAGCGAAGGAAGAAATTTCCGAGGAGAGAGAAACGAAGGAAGAAAATCCTGCTCAGGATGACAATATAAAAGAAAAACCGGCGGGACTTGACGAGGATTTGGCCGCTCAGGTCAGTTTCAAATTGGAGGAAGGAGAGTCCGATTTAACACAGCATATGTCGGTGGCTATTGAGGATCCACGGGTAAAAGCAATGAATACGATCTTTACCCGGGCAGTTGCAAAATGCAATTTAAGTGCAGACCAATTACAGATGGAACGTTTAAAAAGAATATTCCAGACCCAGAAAACTATGGTCAGAAGAGCGAGAAAAAAAGCTGTCATCAGGGGTGTGGATATGGGAAAGATAGATGCCCGAAGGCTGTATCGAGTTCCTCTGGATGGGAAGATATTTAAAAGGCGAGACATACAGGGTTCTGACTTCTCATGGAACATCAGCATTGTAGCTGACGCTTCAGCCTCCATGGCGGGAAAGGGAACAGCTCATCGACCTTGGGCAGTGGCGGAACAGACCTTTGTTTCGCTTGCGGAAGCGGCAAAGGGTTTTTCCAATCATCTGGAGGTTTTCGGTTATCAGGAACAATCCAACCAGTGCAATTTGATACAGCTGTACCGGAGCGGTGAACTATACACCATAACGCCTGCAGGCAAGACCCCGACGGGTCAGGCAATTATCGCCGCGGCCATGCTCATGAAAAAGAACGATAAGAAAAAACTGATCATCCATATTACCGATGGAGCTGCAAATTGCGGGGTGAATGTGGTTGATTCTCTGGAGTATTGCCAGAGAAACGGGATCGATCTTATAACCATCGGGTGCGGGTGTAATGTCCAGACACAACAGTTTTTGCTGGAACGATATCCCCGTGGAACAGTTTATCTGATGGATGACATTCGCCATCTGGCGGAAGGTCTGGAAATTCTTTTTCGGGAAAAGCTCTTGAAGAACTAGAGTTAATAATTATCAGGTTTTGAAAGTCTATAGCTGACATCCTATTGCATCAAATATTTTACGGATTGAGTAAGGAAGATGGAGAATGAAACGGATAATTTTATAGCAGTTACCCGGGAGAAATTTTACCGTGCTGTAAAGGAATGTAAGCCGCTTTTTGCCTGGTTCAGTCTCACGGATGCTTGTAATCTGGACTGCAAGCATTGTTTTATCAACGCCAAGTATTATCCACCCGATTCTCCGGAGTTGCCTCATCACGAACTTAGTACGGATGAGGTATTCGCCATTATCGATAATATTGCTGAAGCTGGCACGGAAATAGTGATGTTTGCGGGTGGCGAACCAACCTTAAGAAAAGATCTCGTTTCTATCGTGAAATATGCATCCAGCCGGATGAAAGTGGCGATGAACAGTAACGGTTATCTTTTGGATAAGCGTTTGTGCTGGGATTTATTGGGTGCAGGTCTTTCCCAGGTAAAGATCAGCGTGGACGGTATGGAAAAAAATCATGACTGGAACAGGGGAGAAGGATCTTTTCAAAAGGCTATGGATGCCCTTAGAAATCTCGTGAAAGTAGGCATTCCCACAGTGATGTTGATCATGACACTTACGAGTTTAAACTATGATGATTTGGAGAAAACGGTAGAATTTTCCATGGATATGGGAGTGGACTTTACGATGGTAGAGTTTCTACCGCTGGGAAGGGCATCTGAGGGGAAAGAATGGGCTTTATCAGAAGAGCAGTTGGAAAAGGCTCAACGCTATTTGATGGCGGCCCAGAAACATTACGGATGGCAGAGGGTGGCATTTGAAAACCGTTATATAGTTGCTGAAGATGAATACTGTAAAAAGATTTGCAGTGATCCGAATGAGCCATGTGGTTTTTATGATTTCTGCGTAGGATGTATCACCAGCATATATAGTTATTCCATAACCTCTTCGGGAAAGGTGGCTGCGGGAGATATAATGACACTGGAAGTGGGTGACTTGAGGAAGGAAAGATTAAAGGATATCTGGAAAAATGCGGAATTATTCAAAGTTATAAGAAACAGGGAAAATCTGAAAGGCAAATGCGGAAAATGTATATACAGGTATATTTGCGGGGGCTGCAGGAGAAGAGCTTATGCCTATACGGGGGACATAATGGCTGCTGATCCGGGCTGCTGGAGAGGTGTGAGTGACAAACTTGAGACTTAAAAAGCATGTCTGAAGTGATGAATATGCTAACTAAAGAAGAACTAAATCGATACAGACGTCAAATTTCCCTCCTTGGAGAGGAAGGGCAGGAAAAACTTAAAAGGACTAAAATTTTGATTGCCGGAGCGGGAGGATTGGGTTCGCCTGTAGTTACGTATCTTGCTTTGGCAGGTATCGGACGTATTGCAATTGCCGATGATGATGTTGTTGAAGTTAGCAATCTTAACAGGCAGATCTTGCATTGGAGTGCCGATGTGGGCAGAAAAAAAACAGTTTCAGCAGAGGAAAAAGTGCGGGCAATGAACTCTTATGTTGAGTTAGAAACGGTCTCCTGCAAAATTGATGAAACAAATGTAAACGATGTTGTCGGTGATGCCGACTTAATCGTTGATGCACTGGACAATTTCTCCACAAGATATCTTTTAAACAGAGTTGCCATTGCACATAATATTCCCTTCTTTCATGGTGCTGTTCGGGGATTCTACGGTCAGGTCATGACAATTATACCCCACCAGACAGCCTGTATTAGATGCGTCTTCCCTGATAGTCCTCCTGCTGAAATCTTTCCCATCATCGGGGCTACACCTGGTGTAATAGGGTCAATTCAGGTGACGGAAGTCATAAAGTACATCACAGGTCAAGGAGAACTACTGACTGACAGATTGTTGCTCTGGGATGGTCTTGCAGGAGTAACAAAAGTTATTCTTGTGAAAAGAAATCCGTCCTGCGAGGATTGTAGTCATGGGAAGTAAAATTAAGGTGTTTTATACCTTAATGAGAATTTCAAGCGGAGATTTGTCGTTGCCAAAATTTTTATTGTTTCAGTGAAGATAATAGAAGATTTTTAACTTAATATGTGGTAAAAAGTATCCAGATCAAGTCATATTTGCCATTCAATAACCAGCTTATCATTGACGTGTAAGAGAATAGTCGCATGTATTCTATAAGGGGAAATATTTTCAAGTCGAGTTGCTATGACTGTTTCAGGCTCATTGAACAGAGTATCAGAATAATAAGTAAAATTATTATTAGTAAAAAATACTATGCAGAATACTCTTCCTCAAGATAAAACGGGTTCACGCTTTTCCCGGCTTTTGATTAAAATAGGCAGTTCGTCACCTCTTGAACCTTATGAAAGACGCAAGCGACTATCGGCAGTATTTATCCTGCTGACAATCATGTTTGCCACGTTTCTTTTTTCCATCTACCATTTCCTTAAAGGGCATTTTGTTATTTTTGCATGGGATTGTGTAGGATTTTTTGCCTCTCTATTCATTCTGCTCTATCTCCGTAAGAAAGAAACATCTGAAGTTGTTGATTGGATGTTAGGGATGGGTCTTGTCACTTTCTGCTCCGTTACTACCATCATCGGTAGAACAGAAATTTCCATATTTTTATGGGCATTTATGCTTCCCATAGCATGCTTTTCCGTTATGGGAAGTAAAAAAGGGATGGCCGTTACAATAATATTTTTCTTCATAAACTTATTATTGATGATAGCGCCGGAACAAATCATGCATTCCAAACCTTATTCTTCTTTTATCGTTATCCGTTTCAGCATTGTCTATATCATACTTACCTTTATTATTTATTATTATGAATCGTCGCAACAGATGCTGATCAGTTACATTCAACATGAAAAGGAAGAATTTGCTATAGCTTCAAAACAGGATCCGTTGACTGGTCTTTATAATCGCAGGGAAATGTGGACAAGAATGGAGAGTGAAAGGGAACGTCAGTTACGGCTGAGCAAACCGTTTACAGTTATTATCGGTGATATTGATGATTTTAAGAATGTGAATGATACCTACGGGCACGATGGTGGTGATTACGTGTTGATAACGATTGCCCGGCTAATGAAAGATATGGTTCGTGGTATCGATTTTACTTCTCGATGGGGCGGTGAGGAATTTCTCATCATGCTGGTAGAAACTGATCTTAACGATGGGAAAAATGTTGCTGAACGTATACGAAAGAAGATTGAAGATACAGAATTCAAATATAAGAATGTAAACATTCCCATAACAATGACATTCGGCCTTAGTGTATATAAGGAAGCTTCCGACAATATTGAAGCCTGTATCAAACGTGCTGATCAAGCCCTTTACAAGGGTAAGTACCAAGGGAAAAATAGAGTAGTCGCTTCATGATTTTCCATGTGTTTTATCGGCTGACAGTCTATTTATACACATAAATATTAAACAACGTTATTCAAGACGATATTTGGGGGCAAGTTCCTTATATATTGGCTCCTTTGCCAAATTACGCATATTAATTAATGTATAAAAAGGGACATCTTTACAGATAAGATTTACAAACGATTGGGGAATAATTTTTGCTATTTCAGGGTTGAAATAATTCCGATACGTTACTCTGGTCTTCTCATGACCGAGTTTTTCAAGAGTCCACGTATTGTTAGAATCTACAACACGAATAATTTTATTCTTAATTGGAACGGAAGTATCTTCAACTATTCTACTTGTAACCACAATATTTCCTGTTTTGTGGTCAAGTTTGGCACATGTTTCATAGATGAGATCTCTGTCCCAGATGGGCCAGGGCGCTTTGAAAGCAAAATAGTGTGCCTGACAGCCTTTTTCCCATGGTCTGACGAGAAAACTGTCATAACAGGTGTGCATTAATTTTTTATGGAATGGTGCATAACAAATGATAGCGTAGACAATATCAATGGAAGCAAAAATTGTAACAATTCCTTTGCATTCGTCAATGTTCGAATTTTTATATGGCCGAACATACACTTGTACATCGTCGGCGTTTTTCACCATTTTCCAGTCATCTTTCGCATAAATACTTTGAGAGATACAAATACTGATCAAAATTATCAAAAAGAAAAAGCGTAGATAGCTTCTCCGCCTGCCATAGGAAACGTGTTGCATGGAACAACCTCCTCATAATTTTGATAAGATATTTTTTGCAAGCTGTTGAATTATATGAAATGTATTTCATAATGTCAATTATATATAAAAGATGATCTTGTGTGCCGGTTTAATATCGAGTAATTTTTACAGAGTAGCGGGCAAATCATAATTGCCCTGCACAGAAATTCGGAAAAATCAGTTACTGTGCTCATCTGAAAAATTTCGATGTTGAGTGTTGGATTGGATAGGGAATCGTGAATCGTTAAGATGTCCAATGCTTTCGCTCGGCCATCCATTTTTTTATAGTTTCTTCAAGCCAATCTTCAATCCCTCGGACCATATAAAAGGTCGGTTTCAGGAGATTATTGTCGGAGGAGATCATTCCTTCGTTTACGGCAATTTTCGCCAGTGCCGTATAAGGATAAATGCGGATTCCCTTTGATATTTTAATAGTGTTCAAAGGAAGTGAATCGACGAAGCTGAAGCTCTCCAATACGCTTTCTCTTGTTTCTCCGGGGCCGCCCAGCATCAAAAAACCCACTTGTTGAATGCCTTTCTTTTCCAGCATCAGGGATGTTTTCCTGATTTCTTCCGGAGAGAATTTTTTGTTCATATTCTTGAGAATCTTTCCGCAGCCGCTTTCAAATCCCAGGCTGACTTCTCTGCAACCGGCTTCTGCCATAAGTTTAATCATGTCTTCATCAACTTTTCCGGGGTAAAGGATGCACCTCCAGTCAATATTCAAATCTTGATGGATTATCATTCGACAAATTTCTTTAGCGTAAGAAGGAGGTAAATTGAAGGTATTATCGACGAAATAGAACCAGTGGAATCCTTGCTTTACAAAGGCTTTCATTTCTTCAATCACAATATGTGGAGATTTTTTTCTGATTGTCCGTCCTTCAATTGTGGCAGTCGAACAATAACTGCAATCCATGGGACATCCGCGCCTTGTCTGAAAAGGGATCCACAATTTCCGGTCGTAGGTTGAGGAAAAACTCTGAACACCGGAAACATTCAAGGCACTCAGATCAGAGATGAATTTTCTTTTGCCCTGCAAACCGTGACCTTTTACATATAGGCCGGGCAGTCCCGCAAGTCCGATTTTTTCTCCCAGTCTTTCCAGTAATGCAGGAAAAACGTATTCGCCTTCACCCTGAATGCCCATATCTGCTTCCAGATAGGCAAGTACAGCATCAGGAAAAATGCTGTAACCGGCACCGCCCAGAACAACTGGAACGTCAGAAAGACTGCGACAATAAAAAACAGTGTTCTTGACTTCGTCAAGCAGAAATCTTGGATTATTCATATTCTGATCGTCTATATTTCTTACTGAAATACCGATAACATCAGGATGAAACGACTCTATTGCTTCCCTGATCGGCAGTCGCGATTCTTCATGAGTCATCAAATCAAGCACTCTGACAACATGTCCTTTGTTTCGCGTGGCTGCGGCCACGTAATTCAGACCAAGAGGCATAGGCGGGATGTTTATTTTTTCTGTATTGGCAGAGATTAAAAGGATTTGCATGCTTCCTTGTAGAAAATATTTTTTCTGGAAAACATTTCCTGCCATCCGCGAGGGGAACCACCGAAAAATTTATAATCATCATAATGATCAGCAACGTTATCCCACACTATACAGCCATTTTTACGCTGTATGCCGGGGAAAACAGGACAGTTTGTGATCAGTAGACTTATTTCAGAGTCAGGAAATAATTTTTCCAGTAATTCGTATAGTTGCACAAAAGTATCTTTGTTCATCGGGGTTTCATCTCTTTCCAGATGTGGAATATTCCCATCACGGTTTCTTATAAACAGAACTCTCTTGTTTCTCGGGTCATTAAAAAATCTTTCAATGAGCATATCATATTTCTGCTTCAGCAGAGGTATCTGCTGCTCTATATTATCGTCAATGATTTTGTCGTCTTCTGTTTTCTTAAAGTCATGATGATATAACAAATTATAATATGTATCTCTTACTGTGAGAAGATCAGAAGATACTTCCAGATGGTTTATATTAAACAGATCATGGAACCTGCTTTCCAATAATTTCCACAGCGCCTGAAAGGGTGTTATCCACCAGTCAAGCGGATAAGCATACTCGATGCCAAAGTTGGCGCGAATATTCCAGGTAAGCTCGCAGTTACAACCCAAGCTTATTATTCTATCAAATTTATTAAATTTATCTGAGAATTCGGAAAGATTTTCCATAAACATAATAATACACCTGTTTTGCAAAATAACCAGATTTTCATTATAATTATAAAAAAAATCATCTAAAAATACAAAAAGGAATTAGCTTTGTTAAGCTAATTCCTTGTAATTATTTGGTAGCGGGGGAAGGATTCGAACCTTCGACCTTTGGGTTATGAGCCCAACGAGCTACCGGACTGCTCCACCCCGCGACATTGCCATATTTAAAATCGTGGACTTTACACCATTATCTCCCATTTTTGTCAAGGAGTTATTTTGATAACTTCCCTGTAAATTGTGCTTGAACACAATTGCTTAAGATAAATTTGGTTTAAGATAGCTATTGGGTTATGTAACCCATAAATCGGTAGATAAGTTTGGCCGCCATAAAATCCGGTGCAACAGTGCCCGGAATCGGTGCAAGCTCTACTACGTCAAAACCACGTATCTTACAGGAGCTTGCAACTAACTTCAGCAGGCGCAAAACATCTTGCCAGTATAAACCACCGGGTTCAGGTGTTCCAGTTGAAGGCATTATGGAAGGATCAAAAACATCCAGATCAATAGTAACAAAAACGTCGCCGCTCAGGTCCTTGCAAATTGTTTTGAACCAGTCTTTTTTTTCGACAGCGAAATCGGCACTATAGGATTTTACTTTGCTTTGCTGTAAAAAATCTGCTTCTTCTTTGCTCATGCTTCTGATACCAACTTGAATCAACGGACAGATTTCGGAAATTCTTCTGGCAACAGAAGCATGGCTATAAGGGCTTCCCTGATAGCTTTCCCGTAAATCGGCATGAGCATCCAATTGCAGTACCTTCAATTTAGGATATTTCTCTTTTAATGCCCGCACTGCTCCAAAACTGATACTGTGTTCTCCTCCCAGCATCACCGGAATTTTGTTAAGATCGGCGATTTTAGCGATTTTTTTACGCACAATATTTGTCATATTCTTCGGTCCGCGCGAATCGACCGGAAGCGGTAGCGTTGTGTGAATGCCGGACAGATATGTTTCCTTTTTTAATTCTTCATCATAGAGTTCCATATTGGTTGAAGCTTCGATGATAGCTGCCGGTCCCCGGCGGCTTCCCGGCTGATAAGTGGAAGTCAGATCATACCCAACGGGCACAACAACAAATAAAGCATCGCGCAATGAATGCGCCGGATAAATTCCTCCAAAGTTCATATGTTCAATCCTCACTAATCGTTAAATTTAAGTATATATCTATGACCGGTAATACCTCAGAAAAAAATTGCCGTCTTCATAGTATAGAAAAGAGTAGTAACTTATCCAGTCACCCAGCGTAACAAAAGTCTTTTTCTTTTCCGCGATAGTGTAGTTGTTGAAGCTTGGCACATGACAGTGACCCAGAATTACCGCGTCATAATTTTCCTGAAACCTGGCAAATGCAAAAGACTCCATTTTTTTAACAAGAGCGTCGCCGTCTTCTACCGTCAGTTCTTTACTGGCAGTAGAAGTAAGTCCGGCCAATGTCCATCTGATGGTGGCCGGAATCAAACGCTGAATGTTGTAAAAAGTGCGGCTGCGTAAAATCTTGCGAAACAATAAGTATTTGGTATTGTTGCTGTCGGTGGTGTCACCGTGCGCAATCAAAACATTTAAATTGTCCAGTTGGGCATTTGTCATTTCTTCAAATACTTCCATTCCCAAAACATCACTGAAATATTCTCCCATAAAGAAATCGTGATTGCCTTCACTAAAATGAATGCGAATTCCTTTTTCTTTTAGTTCGATTAATTTATTAATCATTGGCTTAAATTCCGGATTAATTTTTTCCTTACGGCAAAACCAGTAATCAAATAAATCTCCGGCTATATAAAGATCGTTAATTTTTGCCGTAACTATGTCCGTTGCGTTATTGTTAATTTGCGCTGGAATATTTCCTTCTTTAACATCATCAAGAAAATTCAACAGTTTTTTATATCTGTTATCGCTGAACTTCCGTAAATGGGCGTCAGAAATGAAAATGGCTTTCATACTTTAATTCCGTAAATTTGATTCGAAAATGTTGTAGCAGATACCTTTTGCCAGGTCAATCCTGTGGTTTTGTTCCCATAAAATAATCGGGTAGTGCCAAATTCTTAAATACTTGAAAAAAATCATTTTAATGACAGTCTGCTTTAATTCATTCTTGTTTTGTCCGTGTTTTTTTGCTAGTTTTAAACAAGTTCATCCAGTTCAGAAATATTAAATTCCATTATTAAATAAAGGCAGAAACAATGATAAAAAAACAAAACATAATCAAACGGGCAAAAGAAGTATTAAAGATAGAAGCACGCAGTATTTCGCAACTGGTCGATAAAATTGACAACAACTTTGCCCGTGCCGTGAATTTAATTTGTAAATCCAAGGGAAGAGTTATCATTACCGGTATTGGCAAGTCAGGCCTGATCGGCAGGAAAATTGTAGCCACCCTGACAAGCACGGGGACGCCGGCGCTTTTTTTACATCCTGTTGAAGGTATTCATGGTGATCTGGGTATTGTCACCAAGGGAGACATTTTGCTGGCCATTTCCAACAGTGGTGAAACCAGTGAGCTTATGCCGATTATTAATTCCGTTCGTCATACAGGCGCTCCGATTATTGCTTTTACCGGCAATATGACGTCGACTCTTGCCCGGGTAAGCGATATAGTCATTGACGTTTCAGTGGAAAAAGAAGCCTGTCCTTTCGGTCTTGCTCCAACATCGAGTTCTACTGCTGCCTTGGCTATCGGCGACGCCCTGGCAATTGTTCTTATTGATGAGAAACAGTTTAAAGAAAAAGATTTCTATAAGTTCCATCCTGGCGGAAATCTGGGCACCAGGTTAAGAGAGACCGTAAAGGATGCCATGATTACCGGGAAACAAATTCCCAAAATTCTTGCGGGAAAATCTGTCAAAAAAGCGGTGCGGGAAATTAATGCTAAAAATGTCGGATTTGTTTTAATTACCGACAAGAAAAATAAACTTTTGGGGATTTTTACTGACGGCGATGTGCGTCGCATGATTAGCAATGGAATATCTTTTGAAGGGAAAATTATTAATGAGGTTATGACTAAAAATCCTCAGACTATAGATGAAAATATTTCCCTGGCTCAGACATTGGAACTAATGCAGAAAAAAGAAATAACTTCCTTTGCCGTAGTTAATGGGAAAAAGGAATTGAAGGGATATATCCACCTGCATGATATTTTAGGACGGGGCGGATCGGTTAATATTTCAGTGAATCAATAATTGCCGGGGGTAATAATAATCATGGCACTTTATGAATTTGACGGTAAGAGACCGCAGGTGCCTTCCGATTCTTTTGTTCATCCTGATGCCGTTTTAATCGGTGACATAAAATTAGGACATGAATGCCTGATCGCTCCCAATGTTTCCATCCGTGCAGATTTCGGACCTGTCGTCATCGGCAATCGTTCCAACATTCAGGACAATTCCGTTATTCATGTCTATCCCGATTCGAGAGTAATAATTGAAGAAGATGTCACCATTGCTCACGGTACTATTCTTCATGATGTCATCATCAAATCAAGATGTGTCATCGGCATAGGCGCTATTTTACTTTTTAATTCTGTTTGCGAAGAAGATGTTTTCGTGTCTGTTGGATCGATTGTGCCTAGAGGTATGCATATCCCTGCCGGCAAAATAGTCTCCGGCAATCCCGCAAAAATTACTCATGATGTCACTGATGAACAAAAAATGATGGCAAAAGCGGGTATTGACTATTATTGTGACATTTGCAAAAAATATATCGCTACGATGAAGGCGGTAATTTGATTTGAAAGAAATTCGTTGTAATTAATTTATAAAAGGCAAGAAAGCAGATTGGTATTAAAAGGAGGCTAATATGTTTCATAGAAGGTACATAATAATTTGCCTTGCACTTATTTGTGTTTTATTTCTGATATCTACTGTGGAAGCACAGAAAATAATGAGTATACAACTCAAGGAGAGCCAACTGCGTGTTACGCCATCCTTTCTTGGCAAAATTACAGCAAAGCTGTTTTACGGTGAGCGCGTGACAGTCTTGCAGGAGAAAGGAGCTTGGAAGAAGGTATCAATACCGGGTAAAAATGTTCAGGGATGGATTCATGAAACCGCGTTAACCAGTAAAAGTATAGTTTTAAAGGCCGGGCGGGGCACGGTAGGAACATCTGTGACCGGCAAGGAAATTGCTCTTGCAGGCAAGGGCTTCAACGAAGAAGTGGAAGCACAATACAAAAAAAACAACAAGAATCTTGACTACACATGGATAAACCAAATGGAAACAATGAAAGTGTCGCCGGAGCAGATGGAAGATTTTATTGCCGGTGGTAATTTGGTGTTCGGCGCGGAAGGAGGTAACCCATGAATAAGTTATCTCGTTATGCAATATTACTGACATTAGCAGCCTTAACTGGTTGCGCGGCAGTGGAAACAGTTACTACGATTGCTACGGATGTAGGTGTGCAGTCCGGGGCTCTCACCAAAGCTCAAGGCGAATCCATCCGCAAGAGCACACAGGCTGTGTCCAGAAGTATGGAAGATTTTACACAGGAACAGGAATACTATATCGGCAGGTCTGTCGGCGCGATCGTCCTTGGAAAATATTCTGCTTTGTCGGATGCAAAAGTCAATGCATATCTCAATCTGCTGGGTCAGACACTGGCAATGGCTTCGGACATGCCGGAATTGTTCGGTGGTTATCATTTCCTGGCTTTAAATTCTGATGATATCAATGCTTTTGCCACGCCCGGTGGTCATATTTTTGTTACGCGTGGATTGATTCGCTGCTGTAGAACGGAAGACGCACTGGCTGCAGTGCTGGCTCACGAAATCGGCCATGTTCAGTTACGGCATGGGATGAAAGCAATTGAAAAAGGGCGCGTGACGGAAGCGCTGACGATTTTGGCACAGGAAAGTGCAAAATCCTTCGGTTCGGAGGATGTCATAAGATTAACCCGGGAGTTTGGCGGTGCAATTTCCGACATTACCAATACCATGATCAAAAACGGCTATTCCCGTGCTTATGAATATCAGGCCGATGCGGTGTCTGTAACAATTCTCAAACGAATAGGCTATAATCCGGCCGCATTGATTGATATGTTGAATGTCATGGCGAGGCAAATGAAACCCGGCGGTAATGATTTTGCCAGGACTCATCCTTCGCCTCAGAGCAGAATTGCCGAGTTGAAAGACAACAGCGGAATAGCTCTGACCTCAATTGAGCCACCGGCTGTGCGCAAGGAAAGGTTTACGAAAGCTGTAGGGCATTTATTGTAGAAAAAGTTGGTTTGTCGGACAGAGAAGTGATTTTTTCTTAAGGGTTCATAGTCGCCGATATTTATATTTGTGCAGAGTCTGAGTTATGGATTTTCAAAAAATAGTTAAATCCAAACTATTGCAGGGACTGCTGGCGGGAATAGTCGGCTTCGTTGTTGCGCTGATTTTTTTCCTGCCCGGCTTTTTGGATCGCTGGGAGGTAAAAACCTGGGACTGGAGGGTAAATCTACTGGCAAAGCCTTCTGCTCATACAAAAGAAATCCGTTTAATCATGCTTGATCAAAACTCTTTGGACTGGGCTAAAAACGAAAATGGTTTATCCTGGCCGTGGCCGCGTGAAGTTTACGGCACAATTATTCAGTTTTGTAAACGCGCCGGTGTTCGATCATTAGCCTTTGATGTGCTTTATACCGAACCTTCCAAATACGGCGTAGCAGATGATCAATCCTTTGCCTCCGAAATCAGCGGGTTTAAATATTTTGTGGGAGCAGTCTTTCTCAGCCGTACTGAAGGCAGCGAAAAAAGCTGGCCTTCATTTGCTCCCGCGCCAAAACTAAATGTTCAGGGAATTGATTCATGGCTTACTGATACTGCAAATCATATCGTCTTTGAACGAGCTTCTTTCCCTGTAGCGGAAATATCGTCTGCCGCAGGTGTTTTGGCCAATGTGCACATGAATCCCGATTCAGACAGCGTCTATCGCCGGGCTGCTCTTTTTGAGGTATTTGACGGCAAGATTCTGCCATCACTGGCTCTGGCAAGTTATATGTCGGCTCAACCGAATGTTCCTTTAAAAATTTATTCTGGACATGTAATGTTGGGCAATAATATTATTCCTGTCGATAAAGCGGGGAAAGTAATCCTTAATTTCCGGGGAACTTCGGGAACCCACAAAGCTTACAGTGCCGCTTCAGTTATCCAAAGTGAGCTGCGGCTGCAAAACGGAGAAGTTCCATCAGTTAAACCGGAAGATTTCAAAGATACTTATGTCTTTTTCGGGTTCACCGCTCCGGGACTTTTTGATCTGCGTCCCACGCCAGTGTCTGGTGTTTATCCCGGCGTAGAAATTTCAACCACGATGCTGGATAACCTGCTGGCCAATGATTTCATCCGGACGGTTCCGACAGCCCTTGTTATCATTCTGCTCTTGCTTGTTAATCTTTTAGCGGGCATTGCCACATCTTCTGTATCCGGCATTTCCAGGAGTATTTTGATTTATGTTTTCTTTATCTGTGTGCCGGTTATTCTTTGTTTGATTGCTTACCGGCTGGGGTTCTGGTTGCCGTTGGTGGTTCAAGAAACGAGTGTCGTTATTACACTCTTCAGCGCCGGGTTAATTTATTACACTACCGAGGGACGGCAGAAGGCGTTTATCAAGAGTGCCTTCAAACAATATTTGAGCCCGGCGGTCATCGATCAGATTATTGTACATCCGGAGCGCCTGAAGTTAGGTGGTGAGAGGCGCGAGCTTTCCATTTTTTTCTCCGATCTGGAAGGTTTTACCGGTATATCTGAAGGTCTTGACCCGGAAGCTCTTACCAATCTTTTGAATGTGTATCTCACAGCCATGACCGATATAATCCAGGAAGAAGGTGGCACGGTAGACAAATATGAAGGGGACGCAATTATTGCCTTCTGGAATGCTCCACTGGAACAGCCTGATCATGCGGTGCGGTGTGTCAGCGCTACGCTACGTTGCCAAGCCAAACTTGCCGAGATGAGGCCGTCATTGAAAAAGAGTCTGGGCAAGGATTTAAAGATGCGCGTCGGAGTAAATACCGGACAAACAGTTGTTGGCAACATGGGTTCTAATTCGCGGTTTGATTATACGATGATCGGGGATGCTGTTAATCTGGCGGCGCGTCTCGAAGGTATCAACAAACAATTTGGTACATATGTTCTTATTTCAGAAGCCACGATGATAAAGATGGACGGCGCTTTTCCGGTGCGGGAAATCTCCCGCGTTGCCGTTGTGGGACGACGCGAACCGGTAGTGGTTTATGAACCGATGATGCCGGAAGACATTAACGAACAGAAGAAACAGATAATGAAGAAATTTGCCGAGGGTCTGAAACTTTTCTATGCCGGCGATTTTCAGCAAGCGCAAAACATTTTTTCCGGTCTCGTTCAAGAAGATCCTGTGGCGCGTTTTTACGTTGCCAAATGCCGCGAGCTTATCGAAAATCCACCGAAGGATTGGCAGGGAGTCTGGGTAATCACCACGAAATAGATACCACTTCTAAATCAAAGTGCTATCTTTGTTGGTTTCGTCGTCGGCTTCCTCAACGTATAGAAAAATACGCCTCGTCGCCTCCGCCTAGCCGCCTCGATATCATCTTTGATTTAGAAGCGGTTATTTAAGTTGCGAAGTAATAAACTTTACAAGCTTAATACCTTGTGTTAAAAGAGAAAAACGTTAAAAATTTTTAAGGAGAAGTTGTATGTCCGGCCATTCCAAGTGGAGCACAATTAAAAGGAAAAAAGGCGCGATAGACGCCAAGCGCGGTAAGATTTTTACCAAGATTATCAAGGAAATAACCCTGGCGGCAAGGCTGGGTGGAGGTGATATTGAAGGAAATGCACGTCTCAGGCAGGCGGTCATGCTGGCTAAGGAAGAAAATATGCCCAAGGACAACATCGAACGCGCGATTAAAAAAGGCACCGGCGGCGATCAGGGCGCGGCTGCTTTTGAAGAAATAACTTATGAAGGTTACGGACCGGGCGGAGCGGCGGTTCTCGTGGAAATCATGACCGACAACAAAAACAGAACTGTGTCGGAAATAAGACATATTTTCTCCAAACACGGAGGCAATCTCGGTGAGAACGGCTGTGTGTCGTGGATTTTCTCGAAAAAGGGAAGCATCGTCATTGATAAAAAAGCTGTAGATGAAGATACCCTGATGGAGCATGCTCTGGAGGCCGGAGCGGAAGACGTAAAAAGCGAAGACGGCGAATATGAAGTGATTACCGATCCTGCTTCTTTCGAAGTTGTCAAAAAGGCGCTGGATGATAAGGGAATCAAACATCTGGAAGCGCGGATCAGTATGATTCCTTCCAATACGGTTAAACTGGAGGCCAACAAAGCGGAGCAAATGCTCAAGATGATGGAAAAGCTCGAAGACAATGACGATGTTCAGAATGTTTATTCCAATTTTGATATAGACGAAGAAGTTATGAAAAAATTAAGCTAAAGAATATCAAAGCTTTCATGTTTTATTATGTCGAAGAACCTTTGAAAAACCGCTCTAGTTGTCATTTCGAGGAGTCCCGACGTGTCGGGACGACGAGAAATCTTTACTTTAAGTTATAAGATTTCTCCCTGCGGTCGAAATGACAAATGATAATTTTCAATGGTTTAATGAATGTCACGTGTAAGATATTTTTTGCGGAATAAAAAAAAATTGCGAATTCTAGGAATTGACCCAGGCAGTCACGTTACCGGTTACGGCATCATTGAAAAAAAAGGAAATTATTTGCGGCCTGTTCTATACGGCGAAATCAAGCCCAAAAAAGATTCTCTTCTGTCCGCGACTTTGATTTACGTTTATCAGCAGCTTTCCGCGGTGATATCGCAGACCGCGCCCGAAGCGATAGTTCTGGAAAATATTTTTTACGGAAAAAATGTCCGCAGCCTGATTAAGCAGGCGCAGGTCAGAGGCGTGGCGATTTATGCCGGGGCCGATAAAAATATTGATGTCTTCGAATATTCGCCTCTGGAAATTAAGAAAGCTGTGGTGGGTTACGGCAGGGCGGAAAAAAGACAGGTGCAGGTAATGGTCAAGGCTATTTTAAAGCTGCCCGAACTTCCTCCGGCGGATGCCGCGGACGCGCTGGCCACAGCGATATGTCACGCTAATTTTTTTAAGGATAAACCAATCTGATGATAGCTTTAATCAGCGGCAAAATTGTTTATAAAGGTATCGCTCATGTAATCGTTGATGTTCAGGGCGTTGGGTACCGCGTGTTTATTCCGTTGACTACTTTTTATGAATTGCCGGAAGCAGGACAGGTGATAACTCTGCATATTCATACCAACGTGAAAGAGGATGCCATTAACTTATTCGGCTTTAACACGGTACAGGAAAGAGACTTTTTTCAACTGATGATTTCCGTAAGCGGCATCGGACCGAAAATCGCCATGAACATACTTTCCGGTATTTCAGTGACGGAGCTTCTAAACGCAATATCCAGCGGAAATGTGAACAAGCTGGTCAGGATTCCCGGAGTGGGTAAAAAAATGGCAGAGCGCTTGATTCTCGAATTGAAAGAAAAAGTTCTCAAGAAAATAATGCTGGAGAGGGTGCCGGAAGCCGGTGTTCAAAGTCGTGTAGATGATATTCTAATGGAAGATGTTCTTTCCGCTTTGGTAAATTTAGGTTATAAAAGCAATGTCGCTCAGGATGCCTTGGATAAGGTTCTGCATTCATCAGAAGAAAAGCTGGGCATGGATAAGCTTCTGAAAAAGACATTAAAAATTCTTGCCGGATAGCTTTAATTGATAAGGCCTAAGATATGGAAAAAACAACAAAAAATGCTTTAATCACTCCTTCTTTTACCGAAGAAGACGGCGAATTTGAAGTTACCTTGCGTCCGACGAAATTAAAGGATTATGTCGGTCAGGAAAAAGTTAAAAGTAACCTGGCTATCTTTATTGAAGCCTCTAAAAAACGCCGCGAGGCGCTTGATCATGTACTTTTGTATGGTCCGCCTGGTCTGGGGAAAACCACGTTGGCTTATATCATAGCCAGGGAAATGGGAGTTGATATTAAGGTTACTTCCGGTCCTGTTATCGAACGACCGGGAGATCTGGCCGCGATTTTAACGAATATGCAGGATCATGAGGTTCTCTTCATTGATGAAATACACCGGTTGTCCCATGTGGTGGAAGAAATTTTGTATCCGGCCATGGAAGATTTTCATATTGATATTTTAATAGGGCAGGGGCCTTCCGCCCGCTCAATGAAACTTGATATTCCTAAATTTACTTTAGTGGGCGCGACGACCCGTGCCGGTTCGCTGACGTCGCCTTTGCGCGATCGTTTCGGTATGCATTTTCGTCTCGAGTTCTATTCACCGCAGGAACTCGCCATTATTCTCAAAAGATCAGCTTCTATTTTGGGAATAAAACTTGCGCCTGCCGGAGCTGAAGAACTGGCCAAGCGTGCACGCGGCACGCCTAGGGTCGCCAATCGTCTGCTTAAGCGCGTCCGCGATTACGCGGAAGTGAAGGCCGATGGAAAAATTAATGAGAAAATAGCTCGCGAAGCGCTGGAAGCTTTTGAAGTCGATCAAAAAGGCTTCGACCAGATGGACAGAAAACTGCTCTTGACGTTGATTGAAAAATTCAACGGCGGTCCTGTCGGAGTGGAGAGTCTCGCTGCGGCCATCGGTGAAGAGAAAGTGACCATCGAAGATGTCTATGAACCGTATCTCATTCAGGAAGGGTATCTCCAAAGAACCGCCCGCGGTAGAATCGCTTCCGCCAGAGCTTACGAACATTTTGGGATTAAAGCAACAGGCCGCCAGGGTGAAATATTTTAAGATGAGCATTTTTCAACAGTCCTTTAGTTGTAATGGTGATTTTATAATATGAAAATACTAATGCACATATGTTGCGGACCTTGCACGATTTATCCCCTGAAGGAATTGCGAACTCATGGGCATCAAATCACCGGAGTTTTTTACAATCCCAACATTCATCCTTATCAGGAATATCAGAGACGTCGCCAGACGCTTATGGATTATTCGGATAAAACTTATTTAAATGTTATCTGGCAGGACGGTTATCCTTTAGAAGAATTTTTGCGGGCAGTTGCTAATCTCAAGGAAAATGAAAGGTGTGCTTTCTGTCTGAGAGATCGTCTGGCCTATACTGCCGAAATGGCTATTCGGGAAAAATACGATGGCTTTACGACCACACTTCTTTACAGCAAATATCAAAAACATGATTTAATTAAGGAAATCGGGAAAACTCTAAGCCAGCAACTGGGAATATTCTTTTATTATCAGGATTTTCGTGTCGGATGGGCAGAGGGCGTAAAGATATCTAAAGAGTTGGATATGTACCGCCAACCTTATTGTGGTTGCATATATAGCGAAAGACAGCGATATTATAAGTGAAACTATGCCGCTTTTTTCGGCAAACTTTGTTGGCATCGTCGTCAGCTCCCTCGACGTATTAGTAATACGCCTGCGGAGCCTCCTCCTTGCCGCCGCATTATCCAAAAAAATCGAAATGGTTTACAAGTAATTTACTGTGGTATTTTTACCACACAAAAATAAAAATATTCTGCTGTAATCGTTACATTTTTACATAAAAAACAATTATTACAATAACTTATATTTTATAATAAATATTGCGGGATATGGTACGCTAATTGCTGTTATCTTAAAAATAAGTTTATTTTGGGAAAAGTATGAATCTTCAACGTACAGTAAAAAAAGAAATAAGTTGCTTCAGCGTCGGTTTGCATACCGGCCGTAAAATCAACATGAAAATCAAACCGGCTCCTGCTGATACAGGTGTAGTTTTTATTCGCAAGGACTTGTCTCAGGCCGAGCCGATTCAAGCCCGTTACGACAATGTTTGTGATACAACACTGGCCACAACATTAGGGTCCAACGGAGTAACTGTATCTACCGTGGAACATCTTTTATCGGCATTCAGCGGTATGGGTGTTGACAACGCGTTTGTGGAACTTGATTCTTTTGAAGTACCTGTGATGGATGGCAGCGCGCTTCCTTTTGTTAATATGCTCAAGGAAGTCGGCACGCACGTTCAAAAGAAAAATAAAAAGATGCTGGTTATTAAAAAGCCTGTTTCTGTAAATAACGGCGACGGCAGCGCTATGTTTATGCCTTCAGATGAATTTAAAATAACTTATGAAATAGATTTCAAGCATCCTGTTATCGGCAGGCAATCATTCGATATGAATTTTTCTGACGAGATTTATGAAAAAGAAATTTGCGCCGCGCAGACTTTCGGTTTTCTGAAAGATCTGGAATTTCTGCAGGCCAAAGGTCTGGCGCTGGGCGGGTCATTGAAAAACGCAATTGTTCTGGATGACAAAAAAATTATCAATAAAGAGGGGCAGCGCATTCCTAATGTTTTTGTGAAACATAAAATTCTTGATGCGATCGGCGATCTGTTTTTGCTGGGCATGCCTATAATCGGACATTTTATTGCTTACAAATCAGGTCATCGTTTGAATAATCTTTTACTTAGAGAATTAATGGCTAAAAAAGAATGTTGGGAAATTGTTAACGGTGTAAATAAAGAAGAAGCGCATAAGCATAATTTTCTCAAAAAAATTCCTTCCTTTAAAATCCTCGACGCCATTCATGCCTAAATTAAATAAACCTTGATTTTTATCACTGGGTTGCCTAAGATTATAATTTAAATTTTAAGGCTGATTTCTTTCATACATACGTATTCGTTTGTCAGATATTAAATAGTGGAACAGTCTGATTTTACTCGTTTTAAATTTCAGGTAAACAGGCGTTTTATGAAAAAGAAAAAAAATAAAAGTTTGTTTTTGGTTTTCTTGCTTATCATCTTCGGTTTTGCGGCAGTACCAATGCGGGTTCAGGCAATCGAACCGAAAATTACTGATATTCTGATTACAAATAACAGGGACAATGTTCTTTTATACGCGCGGTTGGTCAATGGTTTTAAACCGGAAATGGAAATGGCTATTTTGGCCGGGATACCAGCCGTTTTTACTTTACAGCTTGAAGTCTATCAGGAAAGGTCGTTTGTCTGGGATAAAAAACTAGCAAGTCATGAAATTAAACGTACCATGAAATATGACAATCTCAAAAAAACATTTAGTATTTACACCAATGGCAACCCTCAGCCTGTTGTTTTTTCCGATTTTGAAAGAGCACAAAAAGCGATGGCAGATTTTAACGGTATAGTTGCTGTACCTCTGTCGTCACTTACAAAGGGTAAAAATTATTACATTTTGATTAAAATTAAAATGGACAAAGTACGCTTGCCCTTGCATATGGAATATATATTTTTCTTCGTTTCTTACTGGGATTTTGAAACAGTATGGAATCGACAGAACTTTTCTTATTAGAGGTTAAATTCGTTTTTTGTGTATCAGACTGAATTGATTGATTAGCTGATGAGAATACGACAAAAAAAAAGCAACATTGATGAAAAGGAATTAAGAAAACGCCGTCGCGAACTGATTATTATGGTGATTGTTGGTATTCTGGCAATTACCTTTACTCTGCTTGCCAGTCAATTTTTCAACAAAAATGAGTTATCTCTATCAACTAATATATTCGTTTACGGTCTTACCAGCATTAATGTTATTCTGATAATTCTCCTGCTATTTCTGATTATCAGGAATGTCGTCAAACTTTTTTACGAACATCGCCGGGGAGTTATCGGTTCCAGGCTAAGAACCAAACTGGTAGCTACTTTTGTCGGATTATCTCTTATCCCGACATTCCTGCTTTTTTTGTTTGCGGTAAATTTTCTTTCATACAGCATGGAGTTCTGGTTTAATATTAAGATTGGAGATGCTTTAAACCGTTCTTTGGAAGTGGCTCAGGTTTATTACCAGCAAATGGAGGAACAAGCCAAATTCAATGCCCGTCAAATCAGCGCTGATATTTCCAGAAATCGGCTATATGAAAGTGATAGAATCGAGTACCTGAAAAGTTTCATCAATCAGCGGCAGAAAAATTCCAAAGTAGGTATGGTTGAAACTTATTTTGACTTTCAAAAAGAAAGAATGGTTTTTACTGATACCGAACATCCGGAACTTACTTCGGTAAACCTCGATCCCAAAATGATAGAGGATATTTATTTCGGTAAAGAACAATCTACGATTCAGCCCACCAATATCGGAGATGCAGTCGTCGGTATAGTGCCGGTTTTTTCGCTCGCGGTACCTTCGGAAGTAATTGGCCGTGTGTCGGTGAGCTACATTGTTCCCAAGGGCTTTGTGGATAAACTCAGAAGTATAGCAGACGCCTCGGAACAATATGGTAAAATCAAACTACTTAAGAATCCGATCAAATCAAATTATATTATTACGCTTACTATCGTGACACTGGTTATCATATTCCTTGCAACATGGTTTGGAATGACTCTGGCCAAGGGAATTACCGACCCTATTCAGGATCTTGTTCTGGCGACTAATAGAATTACGCAGGGAGATTTGGACAGTCGTATTAATATAGAAGCAGACGATGAAATCGGTCTTTTGGTCAAATCTTTTAATCAGATGACCGTGGACTTAAAGAAAAGCAAGAACAGCGTGGAAGAAGCGAATTTAAATCTGGAACAGCGGCGAAAATATATGGAAACGGTTCTACGCAATGTTTCCGCGGGAGTTATTTCCGTAGATAAAAACGGTGTTATCACTACTATTAACCGTGCTGCAGAAAAAATGTTTGATATTAAAGCGGATAAAGTTCTTTTACGAAACTATCGTGATTTAATGATGCCGGAACATCTTTCTCTGGTTAATGAATTTCTGCAGGAAATGAAAGAAAACAAAGAGAGCATATTGGAAAAGCAGTTGGAAGTAATGTTGAAAGATAAGGCCATTACTGTTTTGCTGACTATTACGACAATTCGTGATGAAGAAGGCAGAGATTCCGGTAATGTTGTCGTTTTTGAAGATTTAACTCAACTTCAAAGGGCAGAACGGGCCGCTGCCTGGCGTGAAGTAGCGCGTCGCATGGCGCATGAAATCAAAAATCCACTGACACCGGTTCAACTTTCCGCGCAAAGGTTACAGAAAAAATACGGAGATAAATTAGGAGAAGAAGAATCAGTATTTAAAGAATGCACCCAGACAATTATCGATCAGGTCGAGGTGCTGAAAAATCTGGTCAATGAATTTTCACGTTACGCGCGAATGCCGGTGACAACGCTCACGCCCAATGACCTGAATGCGGTGGTTGCCGAGGCGGTTTTACTTTTTCAGGATGCGCACAAAGATATCGTATTTGAATTTAAGCCTGCCGAGGGACTGCCGACCTTTGATTTGGACGCGGAACAAATAAACAGAGTAATGATCAACCTGCTGGACAATGCCGTTGCGGCGATTGATAAAAAAGACGGTCATATCGATATTATCGTTTGTTATGATGAACAACACCGGAAAGCCACAGTAATCGTGGCGGATAACGGAAGGGGTGTTCCTGCGAGTTATAAAAGAAAAGTCTTTGAACCTTATTTTTCGACAAAGAAAGCGGGAACAGGTCTTGGTCTGGCAATTGTCAGCTCTATTATTTCCGACCATCGAGGTCAGGTGAGCGTTGCTGACAATAAACCAACAGGAACAGTTGTTTCTTTTCATCTGCCGGTGTCGCAAGTGTAATTATGTACAAAAAATAAAAGGTAAATCTGAGAAACGAACATGAACGAGACAATTCTAGTAGTTGATGATGAAGAAAGCATTTGCCAGTCTCTGAAGGCAATCTTAACAGACGAGGGCTATCAGGTTCTTGTCGCGGGCAGTGGTGAAGAAGCAATTAAGATTGTTGACGAAGAAATGCCTCAGCTTGTTTTACTCGATATCTGGCTGCCAGGCATTGACGGCCTGGAAACACTACAGGCAATTAAGAAAATAAATCCGAAAACACTGGTAATTATAATGTCCGGTCACGGTACAATCGAAACGGCGGTAAAAGCCACGAAACTTGGCGCGTTTGATTTTATCGAAAAACCTTTATCGCTTGATAAAATTATAATTTTGGTGAACAACGCCATTAATTTGATTCGGTTGCAGGAAGAAAATGTTTTATTAAAGGAAAAAGTTTCTCATCAGTATGAACTTACCGGCACAAGCCCTGCAATAGCCGAACTTAAAGAAATGATCGGCATTGTTGCTCCCACGAACGCCTGGATTTTGATTATGGGAGAAAACGGTACAGGCAAGGAACTTGTGGCACGCTCGATTCATCATTTAAGTTTGAGATCACATAAAGATATTGTTGAAGTCAACTGCGCGGCAATACCTGAAGAGCTTATAGAAAGCGAATTGTTCGGCCATGAAAAAGGAGCTTTTACCGGGGCTACAGAGAAGAAACGCGGCAAATTCGATCTCGCTCATGAAGGCACAATATTTCTTGATGAGGTTGCCGATATGAGCCTGAAAGCGCAGGCAAAAATTCTGCGCATTTTACAGGAAAAAAAGTTTGAACGGGTCGGTGGCAATAAATTAATCGATATGGATGTGCGGGTTTTAGCCGCAACCAATAAAGACCTGGAAGAAGAAATGAAGGCGGGGCGTTTCCGGCAGGATCTTTATTATCGGCTGCATGTAATTCCCCTGGTTGTTCCGCCGCTGCGTGAGAGAAAAGAAGACATTAAGCCTTTGGTAGAACGGTTTATTCTTGATTTTACCACCAAAGAAGGTATGGAACCGAAGACACTGACGGATGATGCCCTGGCTTTATTAATGAAACATGACTGGCCGGGTAATGTGCGTGAGTTGAAAAATATAATCGAGCGACTGATCATCCTGACTCCTTCGAATGAAATAACGGCCAAAGATATTCCACCTTTGGGTATTAAAGAGGAAACCGAGACGACTTTTGGCATTCAGGCAGCAGGGGGAGATTCATTTAAAGATGCCAAGATGGATTTCGAAAGACAATTCATTTTAAAGAAACTCGAAGAAAACGAAGGAAATATTTCCAAGACCGCCGAAGCAATTGGCTTGGAACGCAGTAATCTGCATAAGAAATTAAAAGCTCTGAAGATCGCGGTGAAAGATCAGTCTTAGCTTCCGGAGATATTATTAATTTGCTTCTTCATATCGGGGATCGAAAATTTGTTGAAGGGAAGAAATACGACTCCGAGCACAACTACGATCACCATAGATAGAAAATGATAAACAAGGGCAAAAGATAGAGCTTCGGATTTAGCCAAACCAAAAAGACTCAAAGCAAGAACGCAGGCAAAATGCCAATTGCCGATATAACCCGGACCCGCGGGAAGAGCTATACCCGCAATGAGAATAATCATTATAACAAAAGACGCCATTATCGGCAGACCAAAACAGAAGGACTCAATCAACATATAAATAGCTGCAACGTCCACAAGCCAGATTGCGGCCGAAAGAACAATCAAATACAAAAGCAATTTGATATTGGTAATAACCTGAAAGCCATCGATAAAATGATGAATCAATTCATCTATTTTATTAGCGAATTTTCCGGGTAGTTTGCTCAAAAATATATTGATCAATTTTAATGCCGCGTCTCTTCGCAATATTAGAAAAATAATAAAACAAAACATAATCAATGCGAGCAGAAAGAAAATAATGCTTGATTTAATCATCCATGGCGGCAGGTCGATAAAGAAAAGAACAATTATTGCAATTGCCAATACAGTAAAACTATCCAGTACCCTTTCTACAAGAATAGTTCCCAGCGCAGAAGACATTTTTATGGAGCTTTTTTTGGAAATTAAATAAGGTCTGGCCAGTTCGCCAATACGGGCAGGAATCGCTGCTATTGCCAGAAAACCTACCGAGGTAACCGAAAATAGAGATAACTGATCTATTTTTTCCATCGGCTGCAACATAATGCCCCAGCGATAAGATCGTAACCACTGCATTATCAGGACAAGAACGACGAAAAAAATAACATAGGTGAACTGGATTTTTTTCAGATCATGAAAAACGTCCTGAAAATTAATCCCTCTTACGGATAAATAAACCAAGACGATGCTGATCAGTATACCTAGAATAACTTTTTTATTCATTTAATTACCCGGCTGTCTTATGGCTATTTTTTAGCCAGGTAATCGGCAATTTTGTCATGAAGAAGCTGAGAAGATAGCTTATTACCGATTAAGCCGACGCGAATGGCTACTGTCGTCAGATTTCTTGCTTTATATGTAATGTCGAAATTAACTTTTTCGTCGTTTATCAATGTACTGATTGTTCCCCGGGCAATTTCTTTCTCTGGAATAACTTCAATGCCTTTCATTTCGGCTATGGTTCTTTCACAAGCTTCCCATACTTCATCGAAAGAATAATTATAATCTGTTTTCAATTCACCGTTGATATAATAGTAAGTTCCTGCCGTGCCCGCTCCGGCAGCGACTCCTCCTGCGATTAATGCCGCACAACCGGAAAAAATAAAAAGAGCGAACAAAGATAAAATCAAGAGCATAAAATTATTTCTTTTCATGTTTCTTCCTCCGGTAGATTTTATTAAGGCATTTTAAGCACAAGTTATATGGTATTGCAATCGCTATTATCCGAAAATATTTTAGATTAATGTGTTGTTTGACTGAGTTTTTCGAACTCGGCCAGAAGTTCTTCCTGTTTTTTGCTTATTACCGTGGGGATTTGGACGAAAATTTCCAGAATTTGGTCTCCGTGTCCGTAACCTCTCAAATGAGGTATTCCCTTACCTTTGAGTCTGAAAATTTGCCCGTTCTGCGTGCCTTTAGGAATTTTCAATTTTTCTTTGCCTTGAAGCGTAGGTACTTCGATAGTTGCACCTAATGTGGCATTAACAAAGGAAACAGGAATACGGCAAATAATATCATCGCCTGACCTTGAGAAAAATTCATGTTCTTCGACATATATAAATACATACAAATCGCCGTCAGGTCCGCCATGTTCTCCTGCTTCTCCTTCTCCCCGCAGACGCAGGCGCGATCCTGTTTCCACACCGGCAGGAATTTTCAGTTGCACGGTTTTGGAAACTTGTTCTTTGCCCCTGCCGCGGCAGTTATCACAAGGTTTGGAGATAACTTTGCCGTGTCCATTACAGTTCGGGCATGTGGAGCTGATTGTAAAGAAACCGCTTGATTGGATTACCTGACCGCGTCCCTTGCAGGTACGGCATGTTTCGGGTGATGCTCCCGGAGCAGCTCCTGTGCCATGACATTTACGGCATGTTGCCAGTTTCTCTACATCTATGGTAGTTGTATGTCCAAAAGCGGCTTCCATGAAAGAAATTTTCAGGTCATAGCGTAAGTCAACTCCTGCACTTGCACCGTAACGGGAATGCCCGCGCACGTTACTATATCCGAAGGCATCCTCGAAAATATTACTGAAATGGGAAAAAATATCATCAAAGCCGCTGAATCCTCTGAAACCGGTGCTGTTTAATCCTTCATGGCCGTAATGGTCATATATTTCTCTTTTTTCCCGGTCGCTTAATACTTCGTAGGCTTCAGCCGCTTCTTTGAATTTTTCTTCCGCTTTTTTATTTCCCGGATTTCTGTCCGGATGACACTGCATCGCTATCGTGCGGTAGCTTTTTTTTATTTCTTCATCAGAAGCATTTCGGTCAACATTTAGAATTTCGTAATAATCTTTTTTAGTCGTCATTCGCTTTTTGAATCAACCTCTTGATGCATTATTTTTTTGAGAGAATTAAGCATTTCTTCGTTGTTGGTTTTTTCCAGAGCGTGCAGGGCAAAAAAATATTTTTTTAAACCGATAGCTTTTTGTCCGATACCTTCCCAGTCGGCAGGCTCCAATTCCACGTTAAGGGCTTTTGCCGCCTGCTGAAAAAGCATCACATCGCCGCGATCAAATGCGATATCCTTAATTTTTTGCATGCATCCTTTATCGTTTGCCTTCTGGTAAAAATCCAACGCGTCGGATAAAAAGCCGTCTTCTAGAAAAGAGTTGCCATAATCCTTAAGTTCATTCTGATTAACTTTGTCCACGTATAGTATTTTTTGTTTTGAACGATAATCAGGCAGTTTTTTAATGCTCAAAATATATCTCCTTAATGGGGAAAATCTTTTTGATTGGATTTAGCTATAATCTAATGATAATTCAGTCCAAGTCAATATATTGAAAGATATATCACTCCACAAGGCGCCTCAGCGCTTCTTCGTATTTTTTCTTTGTATTTTCTATAATTTCCACGGGCAATTCCGGTGCCGGTGGCTTTTGATTCCATTTTATGGAAAGAAGATAGTCACGCAGGAACTGCTTGTCAAAACTTTTTTGCGGTCGGCCTTCTTCGTAATCATCGGCAGGCCAGAAACGGGATGAATCCGGAGTCAGAAGTTCATCAATCAGTATTAATTCCTTACCCATCAGGCCGAATTCCATTTTTGTGTCGGCAATAATAATACCGGCCTTCAGCGCGGTTGCCGCCGCTCTTTGGTAAATAGCGAGGGAAATTTTGATAACTCTGTCGGTTAATTCCGCTCCGATAAGATCCTCCATTTCTTGCCTGTTTATGGGTGCATCATGTTCACCTGCCTCTGCTTTAGTGGTCGGAGTGAAAATAGGTTCAGGTAATTTGGATGATTCTTTTAATCCATCCGGAAGTCTGATACCGGAAACTGTTTTATTGTGCTGATAATCTTTCCAGCCGGAACCGCTTAAATAGCCACGGACAATACATTCAACCGGCAGGGGAGTAGCTTTTTTAACCAACATGCTTCTGCCTTCCAGATCCTGGCGATAAGGAGTGCATTCTTCGGGAAAGTCAGCCGGATTTGTAGAAACAATATGATTGTCGATAATATCTTTCATTTTCTCAAACCAGAACGCTGACATGCGATTGAGAATTATACCCTTACCGGGTACAGGACCGGGCATAATAACATCAAACGCTGAGATGCGATCGGTGGTGACGATGAGCAAATAGTTATCCACAGAATAAATATCGCGCACTTTCCCACGGCCAATCAGTTTCAGATTTTTAAAATCCGTTGTCTGTATGCTGTTTTTCATAAAAATACGCTCCTTTTATTGAACAAACGGGTTATAATTTTTTTCATGACCTATAGTGGAAGTAGGCATACGACCGTAATTATGTCCGGGCATCACTTTAGTATCATCGGGCAAACAAAAAAGTTTTTCCTTAATGGCGTCATACATTGTGTGCCACGACCCGCCCGGTAAATCTGTTCTGCCTACGGCTTCAACGAACAACGTATCTCCGGTAAATACATATCCGGGTGTATATAAACAGATTCCGCCGGGAGAATGTCCAGGAGTATGGATAACTTTGAGGTCAATGTTGCCCACGGAAATAATATCTCCATCTTTAACCATAATATCGGCCGGTGGTGACGCTTTTGCTCCGAACATTCGTAGAATCATGGCCGGCGTGTGAGTCAGCATAATGGAGTCGTCTTCGTGAACAATAATTTTAGCGCCGGTCTCTTTCTGCATTTCCGTGTTGCCACTGATGTGGTCAACATGGCCGTGGGTATTAACTATATAATTAATACGTAGGTTATTTTTTTTTGCCTCGGCAATAATTCCTTTAACATCAGCTGCCGGATCAATAACCAGAGCATCACCTGTTATCTGGTCGCCTACCAGATAGGCAAATACCGCCATCGTGCTTACCTGCATTTGTTTTACGAACATTATTTTGCTCCTTAAAAAATTGCATTGCTAATAACATTTTTCTATTGAAAACGTCAACTGAAATCAATTGTATAAGTTATTAATATTATACCGTTTTAAATTAAAGATGATGTCGGGCAGATTGGAACTGTGATGATTGGTGTTTAAATATTGACGTACTTTTAAAAAATTGGAAAAATCCAAATCAGTCATTCCGGCGAAAGCCGGAACAAGTATTAAAATAATTTAAAAAAATCATGGACCCCGGCCTACGCCGGGGAGACGACTTTACAAGTGTTTTAGTATTGCTCCAAAGAATCCGTCCATCTTGTGCCTATGCGGGTAAGTATGAAAGAAACCGCGGCTGTCAATCAATTGCCGGTTAATTGATTCAGAAGGGTGATGTAAGGAAAAATCAGGATTCTCCTTTAAAAAATCGTCAATAATGTTTTCGTTTTCCTCAAGTAACATTGAACAGGTGCAATATATTAAGTGTCCGCCTTTTTTGACAGCCAAGGATGCGTTTTTCAGAATTTTTTTTTGAATGGTGATAAAATTTTGCAAATCTTTTTCTGTAATACGCCATTTGATTTCCGGATTGCGGCGTAACGTTCCCGTGCCGGAACAAGGTGCATCCACCAGAACATAATCAAATTTTTCTTTCAGAGACTCATTAAGACAAGCTTCCAGATCGCCTGTCTGCGCTTCGATTATGTTTATTCCCAGACGAGCTGTTTCCGATTTTAGTCCGGCAATTTTTTCCGGATTACAATCAATCGCGATAATTTTTCCTTTGTTTTTAAGAATGGCGGCCAGATGTGTAGTTTTGCCTCCGGAACCTGCGCAGGCATCCAATATGGATTCATTACCGGCAGGTTTTATCAGATAAGAAATCAATTGCGCCGCTTCATCCTGTATACGCAGGAAACCTTTTTCAAAGAAATCGGTTTTCTGAAGGGGACTGGTGGAAGTATTAAGAATAATTCCGTCCGGAGAATATTCTGTTGCCTCCGGCCTGAATCCGTCAACGGTAAGTTTTTGTATCAAATCTTTACGGGATATTTTCAATGAATTGACGCGGGCAATTACCGGAGGTAATTCATTATTGGCAGAGCATAAGAGAATCGTTTCTTCAGTGCCGAATATTTTGATCCATTTCTTAACCAACCAGAGCGGATGTGAATGAAATGTGGCTATATATTCGGCCGGTTCTTTTTCGGAAGAAGGAAATGGCAAATTCTGACCGCGGCGCAGATAGTTTCTTAAAACTGCGTTAACCAGAGCGCTTTTATCCGGTTTGAATGTTTTGGTTATTTTGACTGCTTCATTAACAACGGCAAAATCCGGCAGGCGGTCGCTGAAATTAAGCTGGTAAATACCAAGCCTGAGGACATTTTTAATGCTTTCATCCATTTTTGCGAAATCACCGCGATAAAGCTTAGTCAAAATCCAGTCCAGATGAGAGCGGAAACGCAGCACACCATAGACAAGGTGAGTAAGCAGTCTTCCGTCAGGCTTTCCGGAAAGAGAATTTGAATCCAGACATGAATCAAGTAAGTCGCCGGCGAAAGAATGCCTTTGGCAAACTTGATTTAAAATTTCTAAGGCCAGATGGCGAACAGATTTTTTCATGATTTAGCACGGATAACCACGGAACTTGCTTTCTCGGGATATCTGCCTCTGACTGTAAGATAAAAATTGCGAATTTTTTCCATATCCTTTTCCATATCACCGGTAGGGTATATTAAAGAACCTGCTCCGCCGGTTTTCCTTTCGTAATCAATAAACGCCAGTAAAATGGGAACATGGGCATTCAGGGCAATATAATAAAATCCTGATTTCCAGCAATTTTTTTTATGGCGGGTGCCCTCGGGAGCCATGGCGAGAACAAATTTTTCATTTTTATCGAACTGAGATGCCATATGATCAACGAAATTAGTGTGTGATGACCTGTCAACCGGAACGGCTCCCGACCACTTCATCAACAGAGAGAAATGTCCTCGAAACAATTCTTTTTTAGCCACATAAATAGCATTGAGTCTCAGGGCAAATGCCAGAATAATTCCATAAAATAAATCCCAGTTGGATGTATGCGGCGCGACTATTAGCATATATTTTTCTTCTTTGGGTAACGCTCCGAATGTTTTCCAGCCGAGTATTTTTAAAATAACCAGGGAAATACCACGGAAGAATGATTTTACAACAGGTGTGTTAAAAATCGTACGATGCATAAAATCCCGGCACTCTGATTGATGTAAATGTGGTTATTTCATTGCAAAACACTTCCCGGCTTTAAATGGTAGCCGCGCAGGAAGTCCGAAACCGGCATTCTTTTCTTTCCCGCCAGTTGGACATCTTTTAAAATAACATAACCGTCCGCTGCTGCAACAGGCAGTCCTGCTGCATTGGCAGTACCGATTGTTCCCGGCATCTGATTAATTATTCCTGGTGATGCTTCGGCTATAAAAATTTTCAGAGATTGTCCGTCCAAATAAGTATATGCGGTCGGTAGGGGATTTAATCCCCTTATGAGATTCACGATGTCTGAGACATTGTTATGCCAGTTAATTTTTCCCGTTTCTTTTTTCAGGCGTGGTGCGAATGTTACGTTTGAAACATCTTGAGGGTTTCTCTTTATGGTTCCGTCTAAGACTTGTTCTATGGTTTTTATAAGCATTGTCGCGCCCATGTATGCGAGACGGTCATGCAGTTCGCCGTAAGTTTCGGCAGAGCCGAGTTCCGTTTCCTTTTGCAACAAAATATCGCCGGAATCCATTCCTTCATCCATCATCATGATGGTAACGCCGGATTTTGTCTCTCCGCAGATAATCTGCCAATTGAGCGGTGCTGCACCGCGGTATTTAGGTAAAAGGGAAGGGTGGATATTCAGACATTTCATTGGCGGATAATCGATAATGGCTTTGGGCAGAATCTGGCCGAAAGAGACTACCACAAGCATATCCGGATTAAGTTTTTTGAAAGTTTCCAGAAAAGATTGATTGTTTACTTTTTCCGGCTGAAAAACAGGCAAGTCAAGTTTCCTTGCCAGAATTTTAACTGGAGGAGCAATCTCTTTTAAGCCTCTTCCTTTGGGGCGATCGGGCTGGGTGATTACACCGATTATCGGATAATCTTGCCCATGTAAAAGACGTAAAGCCGGAAGCGCAAAATCAGGTGTACCCATAAAAATAATTCGTGGTTTGGCCATTTCAGAATATCCTCTGTTTTTTATATAAAAACATATATGGAAATACGGATAATGTGTCAAGGAATACAAATTAAAGGGTATTTTGTGGAATAATCATGAGCGTCATACCGGCGCATCCGGTGAACAGCAGGTATCCAGACATCAAAGCTACTAAGGCAACTTTATCGAATCACTCATTAAAACCATTGACATATTAGCAACTGTTGTGTTTTCATTTTAATTAATTTTTTTGTTCGACAAAAAACAAATAAAGAAAGGAGGAAACACAATGACGACATTTATAATGAAGGGGAAATATTCGGCGGAATCGGTAAAAAAAATCAGCAAAGGGCGCACTGTAAAAGCGGTCGAGATAATAAAGAAGAGCAAAGGTAAATTGGTGGCTGCCTATGCAACGATGGGAGAGACAGATTTAATATTCATTACCGAATTTCCCGGTGTGGCTGAAGCAATAAAAGCTTCCATCAATCTGAACAAGAATCTGGGCATTTCGTTCGCTACTCTGCCGGCGCTCAAGGTTGGGGAATTCGATAAGGTGGCTGCCGGGAAATAGTAGTGATTTTTTATGAACAATTTTGGATGTGAATGGATGTACTAAAAATGAAACAAAATTCCGGAAAGCCGGACTACTTGGAAGTTGCGGAATACGAGAAGAGTGGCGAAGGGAGACACCATCACAGAGGAAAGTCTTCGGAGAGTTTTTTAGACAAAGGTGCAATCCTTTCTGCCCTTGCGATTGAATTCGGGCAAACAACACTTGATGCCGGTTGTGGAAATGGTTACATGTCAAAGGAATTTTCGCAAAGGGTTGGTAGTAGCGGAAAGGTATACGCTTTGGATCCTGATGAGACCGGTATTGCTTTGCTTCGCAAAGAGATCAAAGGCACGAATATAGTAGCACTGGTAGGAGATATTACGACCACCACACAGCTTCCGGCATCAGCGATTGATTTAATATACCTCTCTAATGTATTCCACATTTTCTCACCGGAGCAGATCAAGGGATTTGAGGTGGAGGTTAAACGTTTACTTGCTCCCGGTGGCAGGCTGGCAATTGTGGAGATCGTGAAGCGAGTTACCCCCTTCGGACCACCAATGAATATGCGGCTCTCACCGGAAGACCTTGCGCAGTCGCTGCGACTGGTTTCCCTTGGTGTGGTGGAAATGGGTGAATACTTTTATATGCAATTTTTCGAGGACCGTTCGGCGGGCTGAGATGATATGTGGTCGATTAGAAAATGAAGCATCCAACAATCGTTTGGAGGCAATGTGTTGAGCTGTGCCCTTTTCCCATACATTAAAAGATGTTTTTATAGGGTGTACTCGGATGACAGTCGAAGAACGCTTTAGAGAAAGATACAAATTAGGGGATATTCCTTGGGATATCGGCCATCCGGATTTTAATCTTATCGAAGTTGTGACCCAAAGACCTATTCCAAGCTGCAAAGTATTAGACATTGGCTGTGGAACCGGATACAATTCCATATGGCTTGCTCAATACAGCTTTCAGGTTATTGGCACTGATACGTCGGATATCGCTATAGAGAAGGCAAAAGAAAAAGCCTCTCATGCCGACGTTAAATGTGAGTTTTTAATTATTGATTTTTTAAAGAACAAAGTTGAAGGTGCTCCATTCGGTTTTATATTTGACAGAGGTTGTTTTCACGTTTTTGGTTCCGAAGATGATCGAAGAAAATTTGCTCAAAATGTTGCTGCTCATTTGGATGAAAATGGCCTGTGGCTGACAATTATCGGTAACGCTGATGAGCATCGACAAGGTAATGGTCCTCCTCAACGTACTGCGACAGATATAGTTCTGGCGGTGGAACCTTATTTTTGTATTTTGTTACTTACGTCCAGCCATTTCGGATCTAATCATTCCCGTCCACCCCGAGCGTGGCGGTGCCTGATGCAGAAACGGCATGTCACATAATTATAATGAAAATTAAAGAAATACACGCTAAATCCATTCTTTCTCCGTTAAAAATTTATGATTATGTCATTAATCCGTATGTCGGGTGTCAGCACGCGTGCACTTATTGTTATGCAAGATTTATGAAACGGTTTACCGGACATAAAGAGCCCTGGGTGATTTTGTTGACGTAAAAATCAACACGTCTGATTTGTTGAGCAAAGAGATAAAGAAGAAAAAATATGATCAGTTTATGTGAGTGGCGTCTGCGATCCATATCAGCCCATTGAAGCAAAGTACAAGCTTGCCAGAAAGTGTCTGGAAATACTCGTGCAGAATGATTAGCAAGTGGTTATTCAGACACGCTCACCACTTGTTCTCCGGGATTTGGATGTATTCAGAAAATCGAAAAATATCGGAGTCGGACTTTCCATTACTAGCGCAAACGACGAAATAAGAAAAATATTTGAGCCATATACGCCGCCTGTTGACAAAAGGCGGGGTGCAGTTGAAGTATTGCATTAAAATGGCATTAGAACTCATGTAATGATTGCGCCGATTCTTCCCGAAGCCGAGAATCTCACCTCCATGTTGACAGATAAAGTTGATTACATGATTCTTGATCGCATGAATTATTATCATGCTGCCAAGATTTATGAGAAACATGGGTGGAAAGAAAAAAATACTTATGAATACTTTAAATACATTGGAAGTAAAATTGTAAATATCTGCAATAGATTGGGAATCTAATGCAGATTAGTTTATTGAAAAGTCAGATTATTTTAAATACAATGTTTTCGTAAATAACATTCGGGTGAATCTGATTAGGAAAAGAAAGAGGCATATTGAATGAAATGTAAAAATATTTTAGAGTAGATGTTAAAGAAATCATTAAATAATAAATGACTTTAAAAATCCGACTGCGGTGGCGGGCTAACGGAGTCGTGGCCGAAAGTCGCTTGCTCGGCCGCTGCTTCGTTAATTATATAATACTTAATTGAGGAACGAATATGAAAAATATTATCTATAAATCTGAAATACCTTTTCATATTACAAAGAAAGCAGCATATATAACATTGCTTATGTTTTTAGCTTTTGATGGGTTATTTGTAATGCTTTACCTGATAAGTACATTACCGGAAATTCAAAAGTTAACTGTAAGCCATCGTTTAGCCTTTTTAGATTTGGATACTGAAGCAAACCTGCCGACGAATTACGTCATACTGAAATTATATTTTTCATCGATTATCAGTGTTTTAATGATTTATTGGTATAAGAATCGTGCTCCGATGTTTTGGAAAATTGCAGCATTTGTATTATTTGTAATTGGTCTGGATGAAAGTGCACAATTACATGAGTTGTGGGGCGCTGGTCTGGCAACTAAACTCTTTGGCACTGCGTATCTTTCGGGTAATCAGTTTACTATTCTGCCGTATGCATTACTTTTGGGGACTTTTTATTTATCTTCATTAACATTGTTTCCAAAATCATCAAAGGTAGTGTTTGTGTGTTTTATGATGTCTGGAATATCATTAATTTTATCGCAGGCTGTTGAGTGGTCCTTTGTACCAGCAATAGAAATAATGTTCAAAATATTTAGTTTTTTTTCTACGGCCATGGTAAGTTTTGGGAAAGATACTTTAATGTTTGCATGGGAAGAATGATTGGAAATGGTTGGCTATTCCTTGCTCTGTGGAGGGGTAATTATTGGTGTTTATTCGGTTCAAAAGGGTGAGGAATTAAAAGAAACTCCCGGCATCTAAAAAGTCGTTCCATGCGACGGCTTTCTATGGCGCATTAACTTACCTGACTTTTTTCAATGCTCATTGAACAATTATATCCGAATGTCTTTACGCCGGCAAGAAGCACGGCTGGATACTCAGATATAAAAAAAGCAAATCGTTTTGAATATTGATTCCGGAGAAGAATCGTTCCGCATTACTCATTGTTTTTGGTATGAAAGAACGGACAAAAGTAGAAACAATCAAATACAGTCTTTCGCAACAAACCCGAAAGGAATACGACAAGGCTACAACTTATCACGATGGGAAATGGCTGCTTCTTGTGATCGATAATGAAGAGATCATTGAAGATATAAAGAAACTATTGTCAATAAAAAGAAAACCAAAAATATAAACAGATTATTATACTGCAATAATCAAGAAAGATTGGGAGAGCAAAATGAAACAGTGGTACGAAACTTTATTTGAAAATTACGGGGGAAAATACGATCAGGAAGTCTTTGTCCAGGGAACGCTTGGCGAATGCGATTTTATCGAGCGGGAAATCGGTTTTGATAAGTCAATAAAAATTCTGGATGTGGGTTGCGGTACCGGACGGCATGCCATTGAATTATCCAAAAGAGGCTATCAAGTAACCGGTATTGATTTATCTGACTCGCAGCTGGCCAGAGCGAGAGAAAAAGCTGGAAAACAAAATGTCAGAATTGAGTTTTTGAAGCACGATGCGCGTCATCTTCCATTTATTGATGAATATGATCTGGTCATAATGCTCTGCGAAGGTGGTTTCCCTTTGATGGAAACGGATGAAATGAATTATGAGATACTGAAAAACGCGACACGAGCGCTGAAGAAACGAGGTAAAATTATATTTACAACGCTCAACGGGCTTTTCCCGCTCTATCATTCGGTCGAGGCGTTCTGTGCTACGGGTGCTCAAGAAGGCAGTGCCACTTATAGAAGCAACACCTTTGATTTAATGACTTTTCGCGATCACAACATAACAGAGTTTGAAGATGATGAGGGTAATAAGAAACAACTTCAATGCAATGAGAGATATTACGTGCCGAGTGAAATAACGTGGTTGTTGAAATCGCTGGGATATAAAAAAATAGATATATTCGGCGCGAAACTCGGCGCCTTTTCCAGAAACGACAGACTGACCACCGAGGATTTTGAAATGCTGGTGGTGGCAGAAAAGTAAACAAAGATATTCTCTGTCTAAAATTTCTTCCGTTGACACTACGTGTTCATTTTCTTATACTTCTTATCACTAAAATTTCTCGGAAGGAGAAACTGTTATGACTATCAATATTAAAACCGAAGATCATATTTTGCTTATTGAAATTGACCGTCCTAAAAAATACAATGCCATGACGCGCGATATGTATACGCAAATGGCGCGAGCATATTACAGACTGGATCAGGATGACGATTTGTGGGTTGGGGTTGTTTACGCCAATGGTCCGCATTTTACTTCAGGACTGGAATTAACCGACTGGTCGGATGCTTTTAGCAGTGGAATAGGCTTTCCGCTGGACGGCAAAGATGAAATTGATCCTTTTTACATGATGGATGATAGGCGATGCCGTAAACCGCTTATTTATGCGGTGCAGGGATATTGTTTCACCTGGGGTGTGGAGGTGATGCTCAACGCGGATATTCGTGTCGCTGCGTCCGACACGCGCTTTGCCATGCTGGAAGTCCGTCGCGGATTTTTCCCGTGTGGAGGGGCTACATTTAGATTGCCCAGAGATATCGGCTGGTCCAATGCGATGCGTTATCTGTTAACCGGAGATCAATGGACGGCGGAAGATGCCTATCGTATGGGTTTGGTACAGTATGTGACCGAGCCGGGAAAACAAATGGAAAAAGCGATGGAGCTGGCACGGAAAGTGGCAAGTGCCGCGCCGTTGGGTGTGCGCAGTATTTTACAAAACAGCCGTTTGGCCGATAAGCAGGGCGAAGATACTGCGAAGAAAATTATTTATCAAACAGTGTCCGAAGTAATGAAAAGTGATGATATGAAAGAAGGTCTGCAATCTTTCATTGAAAGACGTACTGCGGTATTCAAAGGGAAATAATCTGTTTGATCGTTTTGGCAGATGCGAATTATATCTTTTATTCAGATATAAAAAATACTTGAACAAAAAATAATACTGGTGTTTAAATAAATCACTTTTACTTTTATTTTTGGGTGTCATGGCAAAAACAGTTTCATTTAATAAACTTAAAGAACAGGAACGAGAGACAAGGCGCGATCTCATAATCAGCGCTGCGGAGCGTGTATTTGCTAAAAAAGCTTTTAACATGGTGACCATTCGGGATATCGCGAAAGAAGCCGGAATTTCTCACGCTCTTATCTACCGTTATTTTCCCGATCAACAATCGTTATTTGTGGAAGCGTGTATAAGACGTGGTGCCGAAATAGTGGAATTTGTCAATCAGTTGATCGATGACGATAGCAATATCAAAATTGAAAAAGTTATGGAAAGGTTCATTCGGTTTTTAGCAGATAATGATCAATATTTCAGGATGATGACGCATTTCGTGTTGGACGGTTCCCTGAATGAGGAAATGATTCAACGCCTTAATACCGCCGAAAGAGTGTTGCTTGCTCAGTTTGATAGAATTTTCGCAAAGGCAAATGATGAAAAGAGTGCCCGGATGCTTTCTCATGCTTTATTTGCTGCCATGAACGGGATAATCATAACCTTCCGGAACTATCCGGGCAGAAGCAAGGAAGAGGCTGTAAATCATATGCTGGCGTTGGGGAAAATCATTGCTGAAAAATTCAAACAATAATTAACCTGATTAAAATATCCTTTAAATTTTCGCGCGAGCCCGCCCCGCATCAATACTTTCCAGCAAAGCTTCAATCCTCAGAAAAGCGCTCTCCTCATTGTACTTTCTGACATCCGCGTGATCTACGTCAATCATTATCGAGGGAATGCCCAAATCTTCGGTTATCCATTTCTGGAGATCCATCTGCATGACCGAATAAACTTTGCAACTTCTGTTGCTGGCAAATACGAACCCGTCTATTCCGTAGTGACTGGCGGCCCAGGACATAGCTTTGAATCGTAAATCCATCCCGTAGGGGCATACAGAAAAATTTTGTATCCGGGCGAGCGACTCCAGAGGATCACCTTCTCTGTATTCCTGAATAAATTCATAAGAACCTTCAATACCTCCCAAACACGATGTGTAGCTGGCCGCAATGATATTGGCATCAAGCCCGGCCAGTCTTGTAGACATCTTCCGCAACTGGTGCCAGGGAGCTATGCTGTCCCATAAAAGACGGTACTTTTCATTGGGCACAGGGAACTGACTGTTTTTGATTCTTTCTTCCGTTTCATCGGCAAGCAGTCTGAAATGCTCAGCGACTTCCGGGCGCCCGCGTGAAGTCAAAAGCGGTGCCATCTGAACAAAGGAATCGAAAGCGGTTATTCCGGATGGGCGATGTACCGCACAGTCAATGAATCGTTTGTATTGTTTTGCCGCTTCACTGCTGTTTTTCAAAGCTTCCTTTGCCTGGTCAATATTAAATTTCTGTCCGCTCAGTGTTTCAATGGTCTTAATCAGGTCTTTAAACTGTGTTACGATATATCTGAGGTCTGTTTCTTTTTGCATTTCATAGCAGAAAGGAACATCGAGAATGAAATGAGGAACGTCCCATTCCCGGTGATATATATCAAACCATTTGACCAGCAGAGAACAATTGTTATTATCCGATACAAGAAGATGCGGGCGCGGCAGTCCGAAAGTCGGTGAGTCTTTTCCGCCGCTCATCATGGTTCCGATATCGATCCTGGCATAGGAGCAGATGTCCATCGAATAACCACTGTGCTCTGCCTTTTCGCACTGAAGCATGCCGACACCTTTTGCCGCGCTCAGTGCCGCATGGCTTTCCGGTACCGCGAACACGACATTATCGAATCCTTTAAATAGTTCGACCGGTACGACTATGGCTACCCAAACCACGAAAGCTCCCTCGCTTGCCTTGCGGTGAACATTCAGATAGTCTTCGGTTAGGATTTGCGTCAGCCGTTTGCCTGATGCAGTTTTCATTAATTCCCTGGTGTCATCCTTTTCGTCAGCCATATTTAACCTTCCTAAATTGTTAGTATCTTTCTTTTAAAGTTTCCCTTCGGGCGGCTTGGGCTTTTAATCAACGTATCAATTCGGAAAAAGCCTCGATTCTTGTCCTCAGGGCTTCCACATTATCGTCATCATCAGTTGCTATTTCCAGTTGAAGAGTCGTAATATTTTTCTGCTCAAGCATTTTGATGATAAACGGCATTTCCAAATACTCATATTCGCAGAATTTTTCTCCGACAATAATCAGTCCCCGGGCTCCACGCTTTTCAATCAGCGCATTGAGCGCCTTGAGGCGATCATCCGATGAATAGAGAATGGTTGTACAAGGGTAATGATTTCGGTAAAAGTCAGCGTAATAAGCGGCAGGATCGTCAGTCTCTTTAGGAATATAACCGTAGGATCGGGCTTGAGATGATACATCATTGCCGGCTACTTTCATGCCGGATTGTTCGATTACAGCGCACAACGCATCCGGAGGAGGAAGAATACCGGAAACGATTATTTTCTTACCGTCGGGAATGTTTTTTGTCGATCCTGACTGAGCTTCTTTTAGGGCATTCTCCAGCTCTGATAATTGATCTTCGGGCACTATAAAGTATCCGTTTCTGATGCGGCGCGAAAAATCCATATAAGACATCTTTCCTGCGGCAACCAGATCCTCCATTTCCTGACAAAGTTTTCTTATCTTGTTGTATAATCTTACACTGGCGAGAAAGCGTTCCAAAGAAAAACGGACTCCAAATGTACTTTCTATTTCAGCTATCATCTCACGAATTCTGTCGGCCAAATATCCTGTAGCGTTAGTCTGGTTTGGAGATACCATGGGTACATGTAGTTTAAGAAGAGGAAGTGTCCTCCCCTTTTCCTTAAGACCGCGATTGATAATTTCCGGCATATTACGGAGGGTATCACAAGCGTTGTACATCATAAGGCCATCAAGAAGAGATCCTTCTTCTGATATGACAAATTCCATAAGTCGTCTGGCCACAGAACAAGTGAAGCTCTGGAGATGGCGGTCGCTTTCCTTAAGAATGCCTACCCCTTCTTTCATATCCCAGAGAACCACAGGCAATAGACCAAAAGAATGGATTAACTCCAGCGGCGGATACAGAGGAAAACATCCTATGACTTTTGTGCCTTTTCCCTTCGCTCGTTTTACACTTTCAACCATATCAAACATAAATAATCCCCCGCAGCATAAAATGGAATATTACAATTTTATTTCAAACTTTTTAAAAGATCAATGTGATGAATAATATTTTTATGGCTACTGAAAAATTACTTGTTTTCTGTCTCCAATACACGCCACATATCGTCATCATCGTAAATTTTTTCTTCCTCGGCTGTGGCGTTTTCCGCGTCCAGTTCACTCTGACGGTATTTCCCGGTTTGCTTCAACAGCTCATCATAATAATCATGCTGAATCATAAGATCCATTATCTGGTTTGTTCCAGTCCATATCTGGCATAACCGTGCATCCCTCAGTGCCCGTTCGACGGGATAGACATTGGTGTACCCTATACCTCCCATCATCTGCATGACCAGGTTTGATATTTCCCAGGAATTATCGGTGACGAAACGCTTGGCTTCACTCGCCAGCCGGCGGATGCGTGGATCATTCCTGTCGGCGGCCAGCGCCGCCTGATAAACAATACCGGCGCTGGCATCCATCAGGGTAATGCCCCGGGCAAGCATTGCGCTGACGAGTTGGAATTTTCGTATCTTTTTCCCGAAAGCCATACGACGATCCGTATAACGTGCGGCCAGTTCCAGACCGGCCCTCATGCCTCCAATGCATGGTGCTGCACTGGTAATACGTTCGGGTATCATCATTCTATTGAAAACAAGAGCACCGCCATTGAGCGGACCCAGTAGATTTTCTTTAGGCACTTTAACATTTCGGAAGGTTAATCTTCCCGTTCCGCCACCGCGCGTTCCCATTAAACCATACAGATATTTTACTTCAACCTTCGGTGAGCGGTCGATGATTAAAGTACTGATTCGTTCGTAGGGACTTGCTTTGGGATCGAGGTTGGTGCGTACATATACAACAAAAAAATCAGCTCCTTCGGCTCCCACAACAAAGCGCTTCTGACCGGTGACCAGAAAGTGATCTCCATTGTCGATTGCTCTGCTCGTAGCGCCAAAGAAATCCGATCCGCCGCGAGGTTCGGTAAGCGCTTCAGCAGCCACAAGTTTTCCTTCAAGCATCGGCTTTAAGTATTTCATCTTTTGTTCTTCAGTGCCGAATCTGATAAGACCTTCGCCAACAATATCCGGCATGACGTATGCGCAGCCGCAGGCAGTTCCCAAATATCCGATTTCAGCCATAGCAGCAACTGCTGCTACCCAGTTCAGTCCTCTGCCTCCATACTTTTTCGGGAATCTTATTCCCAGTAGGTTATGGCGGGCAAACGTTTCATAGATTTTTCGGGGGAATTTTATTTCATCACGATCCATGGCCCGAAGATATTCGGGATCGATTTCATCTCTGACCATCAACCGTGCTTCTTCGGAGACAGCCAGAGCTTCCGTGTCCAGTAGAAAGTCGTTAAAGGACATATTGGCCTCCTAATATTTTGCTGAATCTTACCTATGGTAAGAATAGTAACCAATGGTAATTTTTTGTCAAGTTTTTTTATGTGATCATCTAAGCATGGACAAAATGATAATTAAGTTATATGTAAATACAACAACTAAATATACAATGCAGCATTTTTAAACATAAACAAAGATATATTATTTTAATTTCACAATAGAGAGAAAAAGTGGAAGCAGCTTTTTTAAATTCTGATATTTTTAAATTCATTTTGTTGCCTCTTATCATTTGTTTGACGCGTATCTGTGACGTTACTCTGGATACTTTGCGTATCATTTATGTTTCGCGTGGATTAAAAATTCTGGCAACTTCCATCGGATTTGTTGAAGTTTTAATCTGGCTGTTTGCCATTACCCAGATTTTTAAGAATCTGACTAATCCTATTTATTATGTTGCATATGCCGGCGGCTTTGCAATGGGTAATTATGTCGGCATTTTGATTGAAGAAAGAATGGCAATTGGCACTGTCGTTATCAGGACAATTACACAGAAAGATGCAAGCGTATTAATTAAATGGTTGAAAACGGAGGGCTATGGCGTCACATATATAGATGCCCAGGGGGTTTTCGGACCGGTAAAAGTTATTTTCACTATCGTAAAAAGAAGAGACATTGAACACGTTCTGGAAATTATTCGCACGTGCAATCCGTTGGCATTTTATACAATCGAAGACATTCGTTCCTCAAGCAAGGGAATCTTCCCGATTATTAAATCCAGGAAGAACAGATATAAAGAGCCATAGTATAATATCTGATAATAAAAGTTTTTTAATGCGAAAATACTCTCCGGAAAAATTATACATAAGGGAAATAAGACATGGAATGTAAAAAACAAAAAAATCTCGATAAATGCAACTGCACATATGAACCATGCAGTAGAAAAGGAATCTGTTGCGATTGTCTTACATATCATTTGAGAAGCAGGGAACTCCCCGCGTGCTGTTTCCCTAAAGACGCGGAAAGAACATATAACCGGTCTTTTGAATATTTTGCTGAATTAGTTTCAAAAAATAAGATTTAGAAAAAAAAGGTTAATGAACCTTATGCGCTGCAAAAATATTTTATGCTTCACATTGTTTTTATTGATGCTCAATTATGTTTTTGTTGAAAAAACTATGGCTGAATCACCCCCGCCGTATCTTTCATCAGTAGTCTTATTCGGGATGCCTTCGGTAAAAGAAATTAAAAAGAATAGGAATATTAAATCGGATAAATGTTTTCAAAAATATTTGAAGTCCATACCTCAAGATTCATATCTTTTCTCCGCCAATGCTCCGTCGTGTCCGGAAGATGCTTTGAACTATAGACGCCGTAACCTGGAAGAACAGATAGTCGTTATAATGGGAGAAAACATCAGAGATGAAGCCAGATTATTTTCCAGGGCTGTGCCGCTTTGCATAGAATGGGAAGGCATGAGCGAATGTCCTCTTGGTGAAGCGGATTTTGTGGACAACTGGTTGCATAAACGTCCCGACACACCAATCGCCCCGTTTCTGTTTCTTTTCAAAGCTCACCGGCTGCGGGCCGGGTATGAAGCCGCCAGAGCCTGTTATGAAAAAGGTCTCTGGCCGATTTTGGCAATCGAATATAAAGAGACGCTGAACAAAATCAGGAGTTCGGATAATCCTCTTATTCCCTGTATTGTGAAAAGTCTGGAGGTTCAATCTTATGTTTATCTGGAAGGCTATGGGCGTCCCTGAGAAAAAAATAATCGCGGCATTGTTTCTCTTCTTTGTCGCGTTCAGTTCACTAATCCCGTCTTCTGCCGGTGCCTGTTCGTGCGTTTGGAAGGGATCTTTTCTAACAGTATCAAGAGACGCCCCTTTGGTGGTGATTGGGAAAATAATCCGGCATCATCCGGGCAAGTCTCCGACAATGGATGTGCATGTGTTGGAAACACTCAAAGGCGGTATTCTGGATTCGGGAATGGTTTTGCAGATGGGAGACGGAATGCACTGCCGGCCGACTATTGATTTGTTTCCTACTGGGACAGAATGGATTCTGGCCGTAAACGGACAAGGATCAAAACCGGGCAGTGGCTTGGCTATTTCGCATTGCGGCGAATACTGGCTGAAAGTGGAAAATAATTATGTTATCGGAAGCATCGATGGAGATATCAAACAGCTAAAAAAATGCCGCTGCAGGAGTTTAAAAACAGATTCTTGTATCCGAAATTCAGTGAAAAATTCTCAGGCAGGGTCGAAGGTAGAAAGCAATATCGTCGTCCCTTTGGTTCACGTTTTGAATTTATTCTCAAGCCAGTACCTCAAGGATGGCAAATTTGTGTCAAGGAATTCGGACGGGATGAAAATCTGGCACGGCTGACTCCGCCTTTTCACTTTGTGCCCAATCCCCGGGAAATTGAAGGCTGGCAGTTTTTGGAAAATCCGTCTGAGTGTGTCAACCGCCCATACCAGGCCGATGCCGGCCCTGCCAATCCGCGGCAATTTATCTTCTCTCCGGAAGTTGGCAAAACAATTGCCGGACCTGATTCACGCAAGGCTTTAGCTGACAAGAATATCAATGCAGTAAAAAAGTTCGGCAGGGGAACACTGAATATAAAAAACTTCAAACTCACGACCGCCAAAGACGGTTGTCCGAAAATAGAATGGCTGGAATTTTCGGTCCAACTCGACGGCGGGTATTGATATTTGTTTAGAATCTTTTGAAAGTCTTTAATTGATCTATACAGATTGTATAAACATTATTAGGATATGCGAAACGATAGGGGACTAATAATAAAAACTGATTGCTCTGGTATTGATTGGCAAGCCATAGCTGATTTACTGAAAAAAGTCGGAATGACTTATCATGAACCAGAGGTTCATCAAAGAGCTTTTGAGGCCAGTCATACAACGGTGTTCATTTATGAAGAATCCCGGTTAGTCGGTTTTGGAAGGGCAATATCCGATGGTGAATATCAAGCTGCAATTTACGATGTTGCAGTTTCACCGGAAGCACAGGGAAAGGGAGTTGGAAAGGTCATCATTCAAACCATCTTAGAAAGACTTCCAAATTGTAATTTCATTCTTTACGCAACCCCGGGAATGAAAGATTTCTACAGAAAACTTGGGTTCGGATTAATGAAAACAGGAATGGCTTTATTTACTAATCCGGAAGCGATGAAAAAATTCACAGTTTGAATAATATCTGGATCAATAAGAATGGAAAAATGAAAGAATCAATTAAGAAACAAAATCTCAAACATGAATATTTTACTCAAGAGAGATGTTATATAACGGAATTATCCAACACACCGAATGATCCTGAAGTATCCATAGCCCGGGCAAGGGTGGAGCCGGGAGTAACGACACGTTGGCATCGTTTGAAAGTGGTTTCCGAACGATATTTCATTCTCAGCGGCAGGGGGCTTGTGGAGGTTGGAGAACAGCCCCCGCAAGAAGTAACTGCCGGTGATGTAGTTCTTATTCCACCAATGAGCCGCCAACGTATTGCCAATATAGGTTCTGATGATTTGATTTTTCTCGCCATCTGCTCGCCTCGTTTTACGCAGGATGCTTACGAAGATATTGAAATTTAGATAGGTATTTTGTCATACCGGCGCAGGCCGGTATCCAGTATTCCTTTAGCTGAGCAACAAGTTTCAGTCGATTCTTTATGGGCTGTTGCCCGAATATCATTTTCGCTTGCCGAAAAGTGTTTTGAATAAATCTAGAGCTTGCTCTAGGCAATGACAAAACTCGCCTTCGGCTCAAACACTTGTCATTGCTGATCTGTCGCTTCACCAAGATTTATATGTCAAAACGCTTTTAATGGCTGCGCAAAAAATATCATTTGGACAACAGACTATTAATGGTTTTTAATAATGCTGATAATTTTTAAACTATAGAAAAACGATTTATACAGAAAGCAACGGTCTGTCTTTTCGGAATTATACAGACTGTATAAACATTGTTTGGCTGATAAAAGGAGATATAAATGAGCAATAAGTATCGTACCTCCTTAACATTTTGGACTATGGGCGAGAAATATTGGAATCTATCGAAGGGCGTGTGCGAACATATCATCAGAGGTCGTAATAAATATATACTAATATCCGACCAAGAAATCGACTTTAACGAATGCTTACGAAAAACCAAATGGAACGATGTTAATATGGTTATTCCCTTGCTGTTTAATTTTTACCACGGGGTTGAGCTCATGCTGAAGGGGTTCATTCTTTTTTCCGAAGGCAATGGAATGAAGCTCGACCATCACATTTCCGAACTATATCAAAAATTCAAAAAGCATTACCCAAATCAAAAAGAACTTGTAACGTTGTTTGGGCGGTATGTTGACAAATCTCAGATGCCACAACTTCTTTGCGGTTTTCTTGATCAAAACAAACTAAGTGTAAATCGTTTTTATGAGTCACTGAGATATCCATTCAACAATAATCTGTCACAGGAATATCAGCATTTTGTGCTGAAGTATCAATGTCCTGAAGGCCTTCAATTCTATCGCTCTTTAAAAGCTGATGTTAATAAAATGATTAAACTTATAGTGGCCTTAGGGCATTCACTAGAAAAATGACGCCGACCAAGAACATACAGCCGATCGCTTCGCTCCGGATGATGTTGTCGTTAGGTAAACAATGATAGGAGCATGTGCGCACATGAGAAAAATTCAGATCAGTAAAGCGTTTACGTTGATCGAATCTGGTCCAGTTGTTCTTGTTACGACACATGACGGAAAGAAGAACAACATAATGACTATCTCTTGGACCATGGTCGTGGACTTTACACCGATATTTGCCATGACAACAGGGCCATGGAACTATTCCTTTGCTGCTCTTTGTAAAACAAAGGAGTGTGTTATTGCAATTCCCACTGTTGACATGCTTGATAAGGTCATTGGAGTGGGAACATGTTCCGGCGCTGATACAGACAAATTTAAGAAGTTCATGCTGACCCCAGTGAATGGAAAGCATGTCAAAGCGCCCTTGATAAAAGAATGTCTGGCGAATATCGAGTGCAAAGTTGTCGACATCATCGAGAAGCACAATATCGTCATCCTCGAAGTCGTTGCAGCGTACTTTGATAATTCACGAAAGGAGAAGCGAACTGTACACGCAGTTGGCGATGGAACTTTTATAGTGGATGGGCGTAAGTTGGACCGAAGGGAAATGATGTTGTCAAAGCTTCCAGATGGGGTTTAACTCATTGTTGGTGCTGGGCAAAAACGTTACTCCGGTTTTAAATCAAATATTATTTCGAAGAGAAAAATTTGACTGTTCAAAAATGTTCAGATGCGAGGTGCGCAAGTAACAGAACCGCGAGGCGTATATGACAATACGTTGAGCGGTGATGTTCGCAGCGCAACGAAGCAAATGGACGTTTTCCAACAGTGATGCTACATGAAATTTTCGGGATCCACATCTGCAGTAATCTTCACCTGACTTTTTTTATTTTTACTGATAATTTCCCGCGCGATTTGATGCAGCGCGTTTATGTCTTTACCTTTAACCAGCATCTGGTAACGGAAACGTCCTCGGATTTTGGTCAGCGGTGATTCCGCCGGGCCGATGATTTCTGCCGCATTTCCACGCTGTGCGTTTAGTTTTTTAGCCAGTTTGCCCAACCGGTTTGCCTCTTCAATCAAAAAATCTTTTTTTATGGAAGACAGACGTAAATTGATAATTCTGCTGAATGGCGGGTAACGCAGTGCTTTACGTGATTCTATTTCTTCTTCATAAAATGCCTTGTAGTCATGATCTTGCGCATGTTTTAGAGCGTAATGCTGAGGGTTGAATGTCTGAATTATTACTTTGCCGGGAGCATCTCCACGTCCGCCGCGTCCGGCTACCTGTGTTATAAGTTGAAAAGTTTTTTCAGCAGCTCTAAAATCCGGCATATTAAGGGAAGTATCGGCGGAAATGACCCCCACCAATGTTATAAAAGGAAAATCATGTCCTTTGGTAATCATCTGTGTGCCGATGAGTATATCGATCTTTCTTTCTTCCAGTGCCTGAAGAATTTTTTCCTGAGTTCCCTTTTTGGAGGTAGTATCGGAATCCATTCTTTGGATTCGCGCCGAAGGAAAAATATTTTCAATTTCTTTTTCCAGTTTTTGTGTGCCGATTCCGTAGCTTAAAATACGGCTGTTTTTGCAAGAGGGGCAAATAGGCAGAGATTTTATCGAGTAGTCGCAGTAATGGCATTTAACCAGGCCTTCTACGATATGATTTTTAAGAGAAACAGCACAATTGGGACAGCGGAAATTATAACCGCAATCGGCGCACACTAAAAAGGTGTCAAAGCCGCGTTTATTAAGAAATAGTAAGACCTGTTCTTTTTTACCAAGAGTTTCTTTTATTGCTTCAATAAGGGTGTCGGAAAGTATGGGAACTTTACCAGATTTTTCCTTTTGTGCTTTCATGTTGATAATTTCGACCAGCGGCATTGGCTTTTCATCAACCCGTTCGGGTAATTCCAGATACTGGTATTTTTTTGTCTGCGCGTTGAAATAGGTATGTACACTGGGAGTGGCGGAACCTGTAATTACAACGGCATTGGACATTTTTGCTTTCAAAATTGCCATATCGCGGGCGTTGTAACAGAGCCTTTCGTCCTGCTTATAGGATGTATCATGTTCTTCATCCACAATGATCAGTTTCAGGTTTTGCAGCGGAGCAAAGAGAGCGGAACGTGTACCGATAACCAGACTTATCCGTCCGCGTATAATCTGCCGCCATTGATCATAACGTACTGATTCGGCGATACCGCTGTGCAGAACGGCGATTTGCTGTTCATCAAACCTTCCGGAAATGCGTGAGATCAACTGTGGCGTAAGAGCTATTTCCGGAACAAGGTAAATTGCGGAACCGTTGTTTTTAAAAACTTTTTCAATGGCCTTTAAGTATATTTCCGTCTTCCCGCTGCCGGTGACTCCATGAAGCAGGATTGGGGAAAAAACGTTTTTTCCCAGATAACTGTAAATTTCTTTCAGTATTTGTTCCTGCCTTTTATTAAGAACTATCTTATTTTTGTTTTTGCCAATTTTGGAATCAAAAGAAGCTGTACGTGTTTTTTCTTTATCAGTTAAATTAATAATTCCTTTTCCCTGTAATCGTTTAATGACAGAGCCGGAGATATTAGATTTATAAATCAGATTATTTAGAGATATTTCTCCGGTATTTTGAATGTATTCAATGAGCTTTTTCTGCTTGTCTGTTAGTTTTGTATCGGAGATTTTGCTTTCATCCAAAGTTACAAATGTTTCGCTTTGCAAAGAAAGCTGTTTGGTTTGTTTTTTTTCAATTTGCAGCGTTCCAGCCAGATTAAGTTTTCTGACTGTTGATAAAGCATTTTTAAATCCGCCTATTTTGGTTATGTTATTTAAAGCTATACCTTGAGGATACCGTTGTATAAATGACAGCATTTTTTCTTGCGCATGAGGAAGATTTATTTCGGTTGTCCGAAATAATGGTGTAATCCAGAGAAAATCTTTCTTTTCAGATCCCGAAGGAATGAGCTCAACCAGAGTTTTGCCCAGTGGATACATGAAATAATTGGCGATCCATTGGTAAAAATCGAGGTCGCTTTCGCTGAATAAATGTTCGTCGTCGAGTATTTCGGTGATAGATTTAATATTTTTTAAATCACAGGATTGATTTGTCCCAACAATAAAACCGGTTCGTTTTTTATTACCAAAAGGGACAAACACACGTTTGCCGATTTCTATTTCATCGTGCAAATCAGCGGAAACTTCATAGGTGAAAATTTTATCTGATGGAATGTTTAAAGCGATTTCTACAAACATGAAATCTTATTACCATCTTTGATTTAAAAATGGAATTATTAATGACATCGAAATAGTATTGTCATGCCGGACCCGATCCGGCATCCAGACGTCGTTCCCGCGTAAGCGTGGAACCATTTCCATACAAAAACTGGATTCCGGCCTCTGAGAATGACGGAAGTCAAACTATCATGAGATTATTAATATTTACAGGATTTTGTCTTTAAAAATAAAAAAACCCCGATCTCGGGGCTTTTTTAAAAGATTTATTTTCAGGTTATTCACCTTTGAGTTTTTCGAGCTTTTCCTGTTTGGTTTTACATTCGATGCAAAGAGTGGTAACCGGTCTGGCCATCAATCTTTTTTCAGAAATTGGCCCGCCGCAAACTTCACAAATACCGAAAACGCCATCATCTATCCTTTTAATAGCTTCCTGCATTTTCATGATCAGTTTACGTTCTCTGTCTCTGATGCGTAGCTCAAAATTCCTGTCGGATTCCAGAGACGCCCTGTCATTAGGATCAGGATAATTTTCCTTGCCATTGGTCATTTCGGAAACTGTTTTTCCGGCTTCGCTGAGCAACTCGTTTATTTTTTGAGTAAGCAAAGCCCTGTATGTTTCCATTTTGTCCTGTTTTTGTCTTACGGTTGCCTGTTTTTCCAAATTATTCACTCCTTGTATGAAAAAATCGGGTCGTACTTAATACACAAGCAAATTTTATTTGTAAAGGGAAATTTTTGTCAACATAATTTTTTAATTATATTGTTTAATATCAAAATAATTCAATAAAAATCAGTATTTCGTCGATTGAGGCAATAAGTTTGTTTTATTTTCTCCACAATGTTGGTCGTGGATTTGCCTTTAACTTCGGGAATTATTTCCACCCGGCCACCCCATTTTTTTACTTCTTCCCTGCCGACAACTTTCTCTTCCGGCCAATCTCCTCCCTTGATCAGAATGTCCGGTTTTAAGTATTTAATCAATTTTAGAGGTGTTAACTCTTCAAATATAATTACAAAATCAACAAATTCAAGAGCTGTAAGAATTTCGGCTCTTTCTTTTTCATTTACTAACGGTCTTTTTTCTCCCTTGATTGAATGCACTGAAGAGTCACTGTTGAGAGCCAGCACCAATGCATCTGCTGTTTTTGCGGCTTCTCTCAAATAACGGACATGGCCGACGTGCAAAATATCGAAACATCCGTTGGTAAAAGCTATTTTCTTCCCTTTTTTCCGTAATTCTTCCAACTTTTTCCGAAGAGCGTCTTTTTTTAGTATTTTTTTCATTACTGCTCCTTATTACAAGAACTAATTTGGCAGAACTCTGGCCAGCGTCAGAACGGATATTTTTTGCGCTCCTTCTTTTAGCAGAGTTTTAGCGCATTCGTTTACTGTGGCTCCGGTAGTATAAACATCGTCAATGAGAATAACATTTTTTCCATGAATTTTCTTTTTATCGCTGATTTCAAAGGCACCTTTAATATTTTTTTTTCTTTCATGTTTGTTTGAACCTGTTTGAGTTATGGTAAATTTGTGCCTTTTTAGCATGGAGAAATCAACGGGAATTTTCCGCTTTTTCCCTACTGCACGTGCCAGAATAAGAGATTGATTAAATCCTCGTTCGCGGAGTCTTTTTATATGAAGGGGCACCGGTATAATCAAAGAGTAATCGGTAAAGTCTATGTCAGGATAAGAGAAATCGGCCATAAAAGAAGACATTATTTCCCCGATGGACATATCCCGCTTGTATTTAAATTGGTGAATGGCATTCAGGATAATGTTTTCGTAGCTGAATACGGTGCGGGCATAGGAGAAGTAAGGCTTTTTCTCCAGACATTCTCCGCACAGATGATTTTCTGCAGGACTGTCGGGAAAAGGTGTACCGCAAATAGAGCAGATGCCGCCTTTTATAAACTTAATATTGTTATTACAGGTACAACAGAATATCTGGCCGGTAAACGGATATAAAATTTCAGAACATCCCGGACAGCGTGGAGGAAATACAATTTTACCTAAATCATTCAGAGCTTCGCTGAAGATCATGCCATTTCCTTTTTTAATCTTTTTATTTCTTTTTTGTTTTCATCAATATTCATCCTGGGCGTGTCCCACAGATTTTCTATGTTATAAAATTCCCGGGTAGGTTCGTAAAATACGGAAATCACGATGTCATCATAATCAAGCAAGATCCATTGGCCGTTAGATTCTCCTTCGACGCCCAAAGGTCTTATTCCCTCTTTCTTCAAAAAGAGCTGGATAGCCTGCGAGATTGCCTGTACTTCTCTTTCCGATGTTCCGCTGCAGATAATCATATAGTCTGTAAAAGCAGAAATTTCTTTTAAATTTAAGACAACTATTTGTTTCGCTTTTTTCTGAAGTGTTGCATTGATACACAAAATAAGACGCTCTCTCGTTACATTCTTTTGGGCCAGCAAATGAACCTCCTTTTAATATTAGATTGATACAGTATATGCCACAAATGAGAAGAATTCACAACTTTGCTTTAAGTTTTTATTTTGAGAAATATAAAAAAGACCGCTGCTAAAAGGCAGCGGTCTTTTTTATGAAATATGAAATCTGTAAATTACTTTTTTGATCTTAATCCCGCTGCTTCACGAAGCGCATCCACCCGGTCGGTTTTTTCCCAGGGGAATCCCGGGCGGCCGAAATGGCCGTAGTTGCAACTCTTGCGATAACTCCAGCCTTTGGGTGATGTCAGAGCCAAATCCTTAATCATCATTGCCGGACGGAAATCAAAAATGTCTCCTTCCATGAGAATCTTTTCAATTTTATTTTCAGGAATTACATCCGTGCCGTAGGTGCAAACATTGATACTGAGCGGTTTGGCAACGCCAATTGCATAGGCAATCTGAATTTCGCATTTGTCGGCCAGTCTGGCTGCGACAATATTTTTGGCCGCGTAACGGGCGTAATAAGCAGCTGACCGATCCACCTTGGATGGATCTTTTCCGGAAAAAGCGCCGCCACCATGTGATCCGACGCCTCCGTAGGAATCAACGATAATCTTTCGACCGGTAACTCCGGAATCGCCGCATGGTCCGCCAATAACAAATCTGCCGGTGGGATTAATAAAAAATTCGGTCTTGTTGGTCAGCATTCCGGTTTTATCGAGAACCTGATGAGCAACTTCTATCAAATCTTTGCGGATTCGCTTCAATGGTACGTCGCGGGTCTGATGGGAAATTACTACGGTCGTAATTTTGATAGCTTTTCCATTCTCATGTAAAACACTTACCTGCGCTTTGGAATCGGGACGAAGATATTCGATAGCTTTCTCTTTGCGCAGTTTGGTCAGTTCTTCCAGTAGTCGATGTGAATAAACAATGGGTGCCGGCATCATTTGCGGTGTGGCGTAGGACGCATAGCCGAACATCATGCCTTGGTCACCGGCGCCCTGATTCTCGGGTTTATCTCTCTCAACACCGCGCTCAATATCCGGCGACTGCCCATGAATGGCACTTACATAATTAAAAGTATCCCAGCTGAAGTTTTCGGCTGGATCATCGTAACCGATGTCTTTGACGACTTGCCGTGCAATTGCCTGAGGGTTGATTTTGTTCCAGTTCTTACAGGTTATTTCCCCCAGATTAACAACAAGATTTGGTCCCACAGCCGTTTCGCAGCCTACATGAGCATTTTTATCCTGCTCCAAACATGCATCCAGAATCGCATCGGAAATCTGGTCGCAAATTTTATCGGGATGCCCTTCTGAAACCGATTCGGAGGTGTAAATGTGACGTGTTTTCAATTTACTCATTTGTTTTTTACCTTTCTTTTTTTTGTTTTAAAAATTCAGTTTTCTTCGAACACTCAAAAACAAAAAGCCCGCGCCAAAGGGCAACGGGCTCATTCTCTTTCACACCAGCCTTTAGCACATTTTTAGAGCGGAGCAATTAACTTGTTTAAATCGCCGCTTTTTGTTTTATTTTGTAAAACAAATCGGGAACATTTTGTCAAGGAAATATTTCAAAAACGAATATTTACTGCTGAAATGTTTACTTCCGGAATTTTGATTTAGTTGAGATGACGGTTAATAAGCTCGGTCAGTTTATTCTTCGAAGACAAACCAACCGTGATATCTTTTATTGTTCCATCTTTTATAATCAACAAAGTCGGAATGTTTCTGATTCCGTATTGGCTTGATATTTTAGGGTTATCATCGACATTAACTTTCACAATATCTACCTGGTTGCCAAAATTATCAGCCAGTTCTTCCAGAATCGGACCTATGGCGCGGCATGGCCCACACCATGGTGCCCAGAAATCAACTAAAACAAGTTTGCCATTCTTTAAAACGTTTTTTTCAAAATCACCGTCACCAACATGCCTTACCAATTCCTGCTTACTCATTTTTCTTTCCTCCAAAATATAAAATTGTTTTGTCTGTTTTCCCGGTGTGATAATTATCTTTTAATTTTATAATTACACTCTGGTTTTCAGGATGTCATTGATCTATATCAATTCGGCAAGAAATATTTAATGATGGTTATTGCTAAAAAAATACAAGATTTTACTCTTTCTTGTTTTCGTGCAGTTCCGGAAAAAAATTAAGAGACGCTTCAAAAGTGTGTACAAGGACGTATCTGATTTTATTCCAGATTTGCCAGTTTAATCATACTGCCCACACCAAGGGGAATAAAATGATCCTGATATTTATGGGTAACAAGTTGGCTACGCTTTTAACTCTGCCAAAAAAGATAACTATGTTAAAAAATTTGTTTCTGAAATAATCAGGCATGAAAGCTTCTGAGATTCCTGCGTATCAATACATTTGATAAAATTGTATATTAAACGAAAATTTATGTTATAAAATTTTTTATGTGATATAAAATAGGTACATATTATTTGTCCCTAATAGGAATTAACATAATAATACAAAAATTATGACAACTGAAGAAACATATATTAAATCGAGTAATGTTACAGAAATTATTCTGGAAAGTATTTCCGAAGGCGTGTTTACAATTGATGAGAAGTGGTTCATTACGTCATTCAATCGCGCGGCTGAAAGGATAACAGGGGTACCACGTCGGGAGGCAATTGGCAAACATTGTTGGGAGGTATTTCGTTCCAACATGTGCGAGCGGGATTGTGCTTTGCGAAAGACAATGAAACTGAAGAAAAGTATTATTGACACGTCGACATACATTGTTGACAGTCAACAGCGACGTATTCCGGTAGTTGTATGCACATCTCTTCTGAAGGACGAAAATGGCCGCGTTTTAGGTGGCGTGGAAACTTTCCGGGATATGACTTTGGTTGAGGAGCTGAAGAAAGAACTGGATGCGCGCCATCAGGTTGGTGACATGATCAGCGCAAGCCCGAATATGAAAAAAATCTTCAGCATCCTTCCACAAATAGCAGAAAGCGGTTCTTCCGTATTAATTGAAGGCGAAACAGGAACGGGGAAAGAACTGCTTGCCCGGGCGATTCATGATTTAAGTCCACGCCGGGAAAACCGGTTTGTACCGATTAATTGTGCCGCCTTGCCGGATACCCTTCTGGAATCGGAACTTTTCGGTTACAAGGCCGGTGCCTTTACCGACGCGAAGAAAGACAAGACAGGACTTTTTGCTGTTGCCAGAGGTGGAAGCCTCTTTTTCGATGAAATCGGAGAAATCAGTCCGGCATTTCAGGTTCGCCTGCTCAGGGTTTTACAGGACCAGGTCTTTCGTCCGTTAGGAGCGATTAATGATGAAAAAACAGATGTGCGCATTATCGCCGCTACCAACAAAAACATACAGGATCTGGTCAATAACGGTTTGTTTCGGGAGGATTTGTTTTACAGGATTAATGTTGTTTGTATGGCCTTGCCGCCATTGCGCGAACGCAAGGAAGATATCCCCCTTTTGATCAAACATTTTATCCGCAAAAACAATTTATTGCGTGCGAAAAAAATAAGTGGATTCAGCCAGGAAGCGCTGGCCATACTTATGTCTTATGATTTTCCAGGCAATATTCGTGAATTGGAAAATGTTGTCGAACACGCTTTTGTTTTATGCCGTGAAGGTCAAATTACTCCTCATTGTCTGCCGGAGAAAATAGTCGGGTTATCCCGACCTTTCGAAATGTCATTGAGTGTAAACAGCGCAATAAAAGCCATGGAGGCGAAAGCGATCAGGGAAGCGCTGGAACATAATCATTATAACCGGTTGGCTGCCGCTCGCGAGTTGGGCATGCATAAGAGCACATTTTTCAGAAAAATTAAAAAGCTTGGCCTAGATTTGCCGAAAAGGGACGGGAGATCGAAGTAACGAAAATACCGTTTATATAGTAGCCATTATGAGACCGTAGTTGCGTTATGAGTCGCCTTAATGCAACCGTATCTTTTCTTATCAGCACGAAAAATAAGAGAATAAATACTTTAATTATTTGTAATAATTAAAGTATTTATAAATATTAATAATTTTAAAATGTTGGCATATAAAATGCTGAATTATAATTACGATGATGGTCAGGCATAAAAAAATAGCAATGGCGATATGGAATGATATTATTTCTCCTGTTTTTGATTCTACGTACCATGTGCTTATTGTAGAAATCAAAGACGGTAAAGTCATCAGTAGCCATTGTGAAGTGTTGGGCCCGGAGTTGCCCTATTCGCGCGCGTTAAGATTATCAGAATGGGGCATACAAGTTTTAATATGCGGAGGTATTTCTATCGAGTTTGTGCGAACAATGGAAATTTACGGTATTGAAATTATTCCGTTTATTACCGGAAGTGTTCGCGGGGTGCTGAATGCTTATTTGAACAATACTCTGATGTCTGATGGTTTTTTTATGCCCGGATTTAAAGGAGGACGTCGTCGCAATCGTTTCCGCGGCGGCAGAAGATAACAATAAAGAAATAAAATAAAGGAGGATATTATGCCAGGAGGAGATAGAACAGGTCCTGCAGGATTAGGACCGATGACAGGAAGAGGCGCAGGTTACTGTGCAGGATTTACCGTGCCCGGATTTGCCAATTCGGTTTCGGGCCGTGGCTATGGTTTTGGTTATGGCCGAGGTCTGGGATTGGGTTTTCGGGGTGGACGTGGCGGACGCGGTTGGGGGCGCTGGGGATATCCCTCTTTTCCTTATCCGGCTTATGGATACCCTGCGCCTTTTACGGTGCCGTACGGGACAGCGCCTACCAAGGAGCAGGAAATTGATGCTCTTCAGGAACAGGCAAAGTATTTTGAAGAAACTCTTGCTGAAATAAAAAAAAGGATGAGCGATTTGTCATCTGAAAAGAGTAAAAAATAAATACTCGGTAATTCTTGAAAAACAGGAACTCAAAGACGATAGGCCACCGGATTCGCGGTGGCCTATCTTTGCCAGTTCGTAATTTTTTAAAAGCAGAAGGTATATAAAGATCAATAATATAGAATAAATTCTTAATTCTTTTTTATAAATAATGGAGATGATTATGAAAAATAATGAAATAGCTCAACTCATGGTTGACCTACATAAAACATCTTTTGAAAACAGTTTTAAAATGCTTGTTTATTCTCAGGATCAAATAGAAAAAATGACAAAAAACGTCATTGAAAAGTTACCATGGTATCCGGTTGAAGTGAAAAAGACGATGGATGACTTAATCAGCAATTTTAAAAAAGGAAGAGAAGATTTCAAGAAAATGGTGGATGATGGATATGAAAAATTGAAGAAGCATTATTCAGGTGTCAAAACAAATGAACCAATTTCATGAAATATTATAAAAAACAATTGATAAAGAATTACTTTCGAGAAATCATATTGGAAAGTAAAGAGTTTTATTCTGATAAAAAATTTAATTCGCAAGGAGATTTTTTTGAGTTTAAAATTTTTTCCTGACAAAACTTTACGACAAATTTGTGAGCCGATAAAAAAAATTGATGCGGAAATTCATGAATTGAGCAGGAAAATGCTTGTTCTCATGAAAATAAATAATGGTATTGGTCTTGCGGCTCCACAGGTTGGAATTACGAAGCGACTGTTCGTCTGTGAAATAGAGAACAAGCCACTTATTCTTATCAATCCTCATATAATTCAGACCAGCGGGGAATCAAAAATGATTGAAGGATGTCTCAGTCTACCGGAAAGGAATGTTAATATAAAACGTAGCCATAAGCTTCTTGTGAAGGGGTTTGATTCTCAGGGAAAAGAAATGCAATACGAAATGGCAGGGTTGTGGGCACGGGTTATTCAACATGAAATGGATCACCTTGATGGGATTTTAATATGTGATTACGACAAAAACATGCAAAAAAAAATCAAAAAAAATATGCAAGATGTTATGGATCTTTAAAATTGAATTGAAACAGTAAAGTGTAATTACAAATAGATGTAATGATTTTTTATGGAATTCTTTTGCAGCGTACCCCATAGCTAGCCAAGGGGATCTTCACTATTTGAGGATAAATAAAATATGGAAAACAGAAGATTAAACATTGTGAACGTTGATGAAAGTAAATGCACAGGGTGCGGGATTTGTGTCGAGGTCTGTCCCGTTGGTGCCATTACCATTGACAAGGTGGCAAAAATTGACAAGGAACGCTGCGCCGGGTGCGGCATTTGCGTAAACGAATGCCCAAACAACGCGATTGATATGAAAAGAGACGATACAAGTTCATCATATAGACAGCCGAAGCCGTCATATTCAAGAGTAGCCGACATTCCGGAACCGGAACCAATGCCTCGTCGTCCATTTGCGGGACGTTCGTCCGGCTCTCAGCGAACGCAGACAAGCGATCTTTTGGATCGAGCCATTGATTTCTTTGTCGGCAATTCCGGCCGAGGGCTTGGCCGAGGACGCGGTTCAGGCAAGGGACAGGCCCGTGGCAGGGGCGGCAGAGGGATGGGACGCGGGAGTCGAAGAAGTTTATAGGCCATAAAGATAAAAATCATCGAATTTAACGATAAAAATGAGAGAATAAAAATGCCTTTTTATGAGTATCGATGTAGAAAATGCGGCAAACAATTTGAAAAAATAGTTTCGATATCAGAAACGAACAAAAAACAAATTTGCCCATATTGCGGAGGGAAAAACACAGAAAAATTGATTTCCGTTTTTTCCGCCAAGGTTGCTTCAACAAACGGAAATTCGACTGGTGGCGGATTTACGTGAGGAACAAGCGGTTGCTGATCGCGGTCGCGGTCTTTACAAAAACAGTTAAGCGGATATAACCATTGTGGTATGGATTATTGCTCTGATCGGTCTTTTGAAATAGTTCGTTATGTGGTTTATATTATAAACTTTTGGGCTATTTTAGTCTTCGTTTATTGTCGATTGAAAGCATGACAACTCGAAATTCGCACCGGACAGGTTTTGCTATAAGTATTGTTTTCTGAAACCGGACTAAATTTTTGTTATAATTTTTTTAAATTTATGGTTCAATAAACTCATTATGGAAAACAGTCTTTAGAAATGAACTGACAACTTTTGTCATCATCTAATGAGCAGTAAAAGTTTTAAATAAAAATAAAAGAAAGGGGTACAATATCATGAAAATTGCAGTTACATCCACAGGACCCACTCTGGAGGATTCCGTTGAGGCGCGTTTTGGGCGATGCGCCTATTTTTTAATTATTGATCCGGATACGTTGGATTTTGAAGCGATTCAGAATCCCAACATTGCTTTGGGCGGAGGCGCCGGTATTCAATCCGCTCAATTAATGGCTAATAAAGGTGTTGAAGTTGTGTTAACCGGTAATTGCGGACCTAATGCATTTCAAACGTTTGGTGCGGCTGGGATTCGGGTGATCACTGGGGTCTCGGGTCAGATCAAACAAGCGGTTGAAATGTACAAATCCGGCAAACTAACAAATGCCGAAGCCCCCAATGTGCAAAGCCACTTTGGTATGGGTGGCGGCGGCATGGGTGGTGGCAGAGGTATGGGCGGCGGTAGAGGAGGAAGATTTGGCGGTTGAATGGTTCCAGAAGCTGACAATAAACGACGAGTTGTCATTATCTGAAAACGGAGATCTAATATGCTACAAACAGAATTAAAACATGTTAACACCGAAGAAGAAGCGAAGAACCTTATAGATACAAATTCTTTTGTTATGATTTGTTGTGGCCGGATGGGACCGATGTGCATTCCGGTCTATAAAATCATGCATCAATTGGGACCGCTTTATCCCAACGTGATGTTTGTGGATATGGGTTTTGACACGCGGGGAGCCCGTTTCATAAAGGTTTTGCCGGAATGCAGATCCTTTATGGGACTTCCGTTTACGATTTACTACAAAAAAGGAAACGTGGTCCGGGCAACATCCAGCATTCAGACGAAAGAGCAGATTGTTGCGATATTGGATGAGGAATTCGGAAAGACTGAAAATGAATAAATAATTAATCATGAATCCTGATGATTTATTCCACTAAATCAATAAAAATAACTGCGCCGTATATGATTCATTGATCAAGGAGATTGAGATGCCACAAACGTTTAAAGCCAGTGAAATCAACATAGGTTATCATCCGTCGGGATTCAAGATTAACAAGACCGCGTCGCCCCTGGATCGCTATACTCGCTGGGACATTGATGAAAACGGCATGTGGTATAACAAAAAACCCGTTTGCTTTCATGAATTGCCTGGACAGGGTTGGATCAAAGATGAAGGTTCGGAAACGAGTGGCTGAGAAAATGACCAACCGCGTTTAATGGTGTTTGTTCCGGTTTTCCCGGCATGATTGACATCGTTTCATTATGTCGTTGATGAAAGTGAAATGTGCGTTGTACTTTCACAAAACAAATCAAAAGGAGATGCCTGTAATGAAAAAACAAAACATCGATTTTATAAAAAATTTTAATCCTGTTTGGTTTGCCACTGTCCTGGGGTTTGGCGGTATAGCGCTGGCATCGGTTTTGATCACGCAAATATTCGATGCGGCATGGTTGAAACCGTTGGCAGTGATTCTGGTTTATTTCAATTTCTTTTTGCTTTTGTATTTATTTGCCTTATGGATGATCCGTGCGACTTTCTATTTCGAAGGTCTGATCACAGATTTAAAACATCCTGTTATTGCGGGTTTTTACTCGCTGATGCCGGCGGCTGTCATTATGATTTCCATTAACTTTTCAAAACTGGGTCTTCCTTTATCGCTTTGGCAGTATCAGACAATTGCTGTGGTGTTCTGGGTTATAGGCTCTGTTTTCGAACTGATTCTTTTGACGCTAACCATTTATTACCTGATTATTAACGAAAAGATGAACGTCAATTTCATGAACGGCGGATGGTTGGTTCCACCGGTTGCCGCTTTACTGACGACGATAGGAGGGCTGAATATCGTTTTGTTTGTCTCATCTGTCCCAATCGCTTCAAGTCTCTTATGGATCAATTATTTTTTCTTTGGTGCCGGCGTGTTCATTTTTATGTTGTTGGCCTTTTCAATTTTTACGAAAATCTTTTTTGCCGAAAAATTAGACGCGAAAGTTTTTCCCTCCCTGTGGATCATGATGGTTCCCTTTTCCTTAATAGCGCTTTGTCTTCCTTTGTTTGCCGAAGCTACAGGCCTTTTTCTGCCGGATTTTAAAAACATCTTGGCCGGTATCAACGTATTTTTAAATCCCATACTCATCGGCATCGGAATCTGGCTTCTGATGCTCCTGCTCCTGCTGAGTTTTTATTATTTCAGACAGATCAAGGTTCCTTTTGGAGCGGGATGGTGGGCGTTTATCTTTCCGACCGCATCCGTTTCCATTGCATCCTTGAATTACGGTGTCTATACCCGTCAGCTGTTTTTCGGATATATCGGGGTTGTCATTTACGTGTTGCTTTTGGGATTAACGGTTGTAGTTATCGCCAAAACGCTCAAAAGTTTCACAACAAAAAATGAACGCAAGGCCGAAACAGTACAATGCTGAAAATTTTATCAGTATAACGAACAATCTGAAGAAATTTTATATATTATACTATGAATGGCAAAATTCCGTTGCATTAAGAAACGGAACCAGAAGATATTTTGTAATCAATTTGGAATGGTTTATCATTTTAGTGTCTTTTATGTGCACGAAACGTAAAGCAAGAAGCATTGTAGCTGGAGAGGTATGTGGATGAATATTATCTTCGTCACACCAGCGTCGGATATTCGCAGGAATATTCTTTATCGTCTGGGAAATTTTATATATGGGCATACAAACTCCGTTACAGGACCTTTAATTCTTGGGAAAATCTTAAAGGATGCCGGTCATCAAGTAAGCGTTTATGAGGAACTGTATCAAAGCATTGATTTAAAAAAATTCGACGACGCTGATGTTGTAGGCATATATACCATGACTTCTAACGCACCGCGTGCATATCGGATTGCAGATATACTTCGCAAAAAGGGAAAACGTATAATCATTGGCGGTATTCATGCGACAGTAATGCCGCAAGAGGCAATAGAACATGCCGATCAGGTTGTAACCGGCGAAGCCGAAATGGTCATAAATGATGTTATTAACTGTAAAATTCGTGAGCGGATTGTCCATGCCCCATTACCGATCAATTTAGATGAAATACCTTTTCCGGATTATTCTATTCTTAAAACGCCATGTATAACTGCAAATGTTCTAACAACCAGGGGATGTCCTTTCGATTGCAGTTTTTGCAGCACCTCACGTATGTTCAGTCCCTATCGTGAAAGAAGCGTTGATAATGTAATTAATGAGCTACGGTATTATAAAAAACTGTGCTTTAAATACATGAACTTTGAAGACGATAATTTTACGGCCAATAAAAAAAGAACAAAAGCAATTCTGCGACGAATGATTGATGAAGGTCTTGTTTTCCGAGAAACATTCTTTTTTGGAAGAACCGATCTTGCAGATGATGAGGATCTGCTGTGTTTGATGGAAAAAGCCAATTTATCACGCGTCCTGGTGGGAATTGAATCCCTCAACCAGAAATCACTGGACTCCATAAATAAGCATCAGACAATTTCAGATATTAAGAAATGTGCTGAAGGACTATCACGACACAAAATCAGGTTAATCGCAAGTCTTGTCCTTGGTATGGATGATGATAATATAGATGATATACGGCAAAGCGTAAATTTCGTTCAGGGAATAGAAGCTTACCAGCTTCAACCGGCTATACTGACGCCGTTTCCGGGCACACGGATATATGAAAAATATAAAAAAGAAAAACGGATTATCAGTAAAGACTGGCAACATTATGATATGATGAATGTGAATTTCATCCCTAAATTGATGCTGCCTTGGGAGCTTCAGAAAGAATTTTTTAAATCTTTAAAAAGATTTTATTCGTTTCGTTCTTCTTTCGGAATAATGAAAATTTTTGGCATTGAATCGGGCATTAGAAGAATTCTACTTTTCTTGGTGTTAAGATTAGGATTTATAGGTATATTTTTTCTTGCCATGATTGAAAGCGATAACTTTTATCGTAAATTATGGAAAATGAAAAATAAGACTAAACTGTTGGTCGGTGAATCTAAAATCGGTTCGGTTTTCTATGATTTTCAAAACAGTAAAATCCAAGATGTTAAAAGTTCACCTTCTGTGTTGTCTGATTATCCTGATAAAGCAGAGGATGTATAAGTGCGTTGACGGACTTATTCAATAAGGTTTAGAAGACTAATCAACGATACAAAAGTGATCCGTGACATAATAAATCAATTTCTTAAAATTGACGATGAGCCTATTTGAAACTATCGGCACAAAATAAGGGCTGAATCTAAATATTTTTTTAAATATACGATAGCGCAGAATTTTTACAAAAAATTAATATTTGATTCAGAAGAAATATCGATGAGAGCGATCAATCAATAGAAAAAAGTAAACCGGATGGTGGCACCTTAAATGACATCGTTGTTAACCGGTAACAATTATTCGGATATGCTGAGATGATAATTTATTTATTGCTGTTATAATAACGATCATGGTTATCGTCAAAACGTTTCAACGTTTCGTGGTGAAAAATTAACGAAAGACGGGAGGGAGTATGGTACTAGTTGATAAAAATCAATGCGTTGGTTGTGGAATCTGTATATCGGTTTGTCCGGAAGCGATAACGCTAGAAGTTGAAAAAGGATTTGCCCAAATCGTAACGGAAGGCGTGGATTGTATCAAGAAGGTGATTGCCGCCTGTCCTCAAAATGCGATTAAAGAGATAAAGGATAAATTATTTTTTGCTATCGGTACCGATGATCGTAAAACCATAAAATCAAATGATCATGTGGGCAAGTCCGCTTATTTCCAAATATTTGAATATTTTGAAGGGAATCTGGCTTTCAGGGAAACCCGGGAAAATCCTAAATACAAGGAAGATGAAACAAAGGTTCACGGCGATCCCGGCAAAGCAAAAGCGACGGCATCCGCCTTGGCAGGTGTGGATGTGCTGGTCGGGAAGTTGATGGGGCCCAATATCGTCAGATTGAAGAATCAATTTGTGTGCGCAATTGTAAGACAAAAGGAGATTGCCGACGTTGTGGATGTCATTAAAAACAATATATGCGCCATCGTCCACGAAAAAAACAAAAAAGACGGCAGAGAACGAAGAGGACTTATATTAAAATGACAAGATAGTAAAAATCAAAATAACGGAATCTTTTAAAAAACAGGAAAAAGATGATCATCAAAATTTTAGGTGCTGAATCTTTAGGTGTCCGCGGTCTTTCATGTGTGGTGGAATTAAAAAATCGAAAGATATGCATTGATTCCGGCATTGCTTTAGGCTGGTCCCGCCATGGATTTTTACCGCATCCCTTTCAGATTACCGTCGGGGCCGGCATTCGAGAAAATATTATTGATGAATTAAAAGAAGCCACGGATATCGTTATCAGCCATTTTGACGGGGACCACTGTCCTTTGCTTAGCCCAAATCCTTATCAATTGGGAATCGAGGAGGTAAAGGACAGCTTATCCAAATGCCGGATTTGGGCCAAAGGACCGGACCATTGTCCGCCAACCCAGAAAAAAAGAAGAGAGGAATTAGCCGAAAGTCTCAACCGTGATTTGCCCAATGCCGAAGGTGTGAGAGAGTACCAACTCGAATTCTCAGTTTCTGTTTCCCATGGGCAACAAGAAGAGCACAGTGTCATGATGAGCCGGATCGAAGAAGATGGAGAATCCTTTGTTCACGCATCGGATATTCAACTTCTTAACGAAAACACCATCGAAATCATTTTGAAATGGAAACCGGACATTGTCTTCGTCTCGGGACCTCCTTTATATCACTATGCTTTGCCGTCGCATCAAATGCAAAGAGAACATGCCTTGGGAAATGCTATCCAACTATCCGAACAGATCGGTACGTTAATTCTTGATCACCATCTCCTGAGATCTGAAGAAGGAATTACCTGGCTGGAAAAATTAAAGCGGACCGCTCGTCATAAAATTTATTGTTCGGCGGATTTTATGGAAAGAGCCCCTCTTTTTCTGGAAGCCTGGCGAAAAGAGCTCTACGAATGGCTTCCCGTTTCTGAAGGCTGGCATGAACATTACAAGAACGGTCAAATTGACGTGAATAATTATCGGATCAGGGGATGGGACGTTTTAATCAAAAAAGGAAAGATTAAACCGTGCAAATGGTATGATGTCTGTCCCATGAAAACATACACGGAACAAGGGAAATTGGAAAGATACTGGATTGAAAATTATTGTCTGGTGGACAATCGACATTGCGTGCGCTATCACATGGAAGAACGAGGGCAATATCATCCGGACGATATGCTGCCCAATGGAGAAATAAGAAAAACTTTACAGTAAAATGAGGATGGTCATGATTATAGAAAATGTCAAAAAAATACTCAGTGAATTACCGGATCAGGTAGAATTAGTGGCCGCGGCCAAAGAAAAAAATGCAGAGGATATTTTAGAAGCCATTCACGCCGGCGTTAAAATCATCGGGGAAAATTATATCGGGGAAGCTAAAAGAGCGCATAAGGTCGTGGGAAATCAGGCACTATGGCATTTTATCGGCATACCCCATAAGCAAAAGCATGATTTTTTACGAAAAAGCACCATGGAAATGTTCGATATGATCGAAACGATTGATTCTCTGAAGATCGCAGAGGGTGTTGACCGAATTTGCAAAGACATAGGGAAAGTTATGCCAATTTTAATTGAAATCAATAGCGGTAGAGAACCTCAAAAATCCGGCGTGCTGCCGGAAGACGCGGAAGCATTAATTAGAGAAATTTCAAAATTGCAAAATGTCAAAATTATGGGACTGATGACGATGGGACCTCGATTTGGCAATTCCGAAGATTCCAGGCCCTATTTCAGGGAAACGAGAAAGATATTCGAGCAGATTAAAAAGATAGATTTGCCCGATGTGGAAATGAAATATTTATCGATGGGGATGACCAATTCTTATCTTGTCGCTCTGTCGGAAGGGGCCAACATGGTCAGAATAGGGACCAAAATCTTTGGAGAAAAAACGTGCGATGCTGTGAAGGGTTAACGAAAGATTTTCATCAATCAACGAGAGATAAATCAGAGAAGGAGTAAAAGATGTCCGACACGTTTGTTTGGGTGGCTGTATTTGCCATCCTCTCAGCGGTAATCAACGCCGCGGGTATTTTTGCCATTATAAAATATAAAAAATGGGCGGAAAAGATCAAAACTTATTTCATATGTTTTGCTGCCGGCGTATTAATTTCAACACCTTTGATGTTGGCTCTGCCCCAAGCCTTACAAAAACCATTATGCGGGATTTATGGCGGCTGGCGGATTTATATTCATGGTGTTTTCCAATAAACTCATAAGATACCATGCTCAAAAAGAAAATCTGGCCTTTGGTACCGTGGTTGCGGAAGGCATAGGCATCCACTCTTTTGTAGATGGCATTATTTATGCCGTAACGTTCAGCGTCAGCATTTTCACCGGGTTTCTTTCGGCCACAGGATTAGTGGCGCATGAATTTGCCGAAGGGGTTATCACTTATCTAGTTTTTATGGAAGCGGAGGTAAAACAAAAAACGGCTATCTTTTACGCACTTCTCATTGCCTCCTTTACGACTCCTCTGGGTGCGTTCATAGCTTATCCTTTTATGGATAAGTTATCGGGGCATGGTTTAGGATTGATGCTGGTATTCATCGCCGGAGTATTAATTTATATTTCCGCTTCGCATCTTTTGCCCGAGGCTCTGGGCGACAAAAAAGAACATTCCATCTTTGCCTTTTTAGGCGGCGTAGGGTTGGCCATATTTATTGTATTGTCTAAACTTTTGTAGAGCCTCCTTTTTGAACACAGTACACAGGGGAAAGTGTTATTATTCATCATTACCAGAAGACAGTTGGATAAAATGTTAAAATTTAGCGGTGTAACTTGACATATGAAGCCAATGATGTGTCTTGAATTCACGCAAAACCTATTCGCTGTTTTAGTATCTCGTCTATTGAAATTCCATAAAATCCAGGGCAAATAAATGTTATAGAACTTATGCGTCATTGGATACCTTTGAAAGACTATTTGATCTTGTGACGTCGTTTATGATATGGATTACCATACTTATATTAAAGTTATAAAAAGTTTGAATAATGCGAAGTCAAAAAAGACAAATGAACAGATTGTTCAATCTGGATTTGCAAAGCCGTTTGGCGCTTGGTTTTCTGATTGCCACGTGTCTGACGGGACTTTTTGCGACGATTGTCAGTATCTGGACGATTAACAAAAGCACCATCGCGGAAGTGCAAAACCGTGTTCGTATGGATACGAATACGGCCATGTTGATTTACAACAACAAGCTTCAACGGATTATGTCTCTGGTCGAATTCACTGCCCAACGTTGTGACCTTCAGAAGTTATTGACGCAAAACGACATTGCCGGTCTGGCCTATTTTAAAAGATTGATCCGACAAGAACCATGTTCGGGCGTGGACAATGACCCGGCATTGTTAGACATGTTGACCATTGTCGATGCCCGAGGGAACGTCTTATATCGTACAACCCATCCGGAACTAAAGGGCGATTCGCTTTTGAAAAATCCCCTTGTAAAACAGACCATGGCAAAGAAAGCGGCGTTTTGTTCAACCGAACTAATGGCTATCGAGGAAATCGTAAAAGAAAATCCTGCGCTGCTCAAACGTGCAATGACCCCGATCGTCAAAACACCTTTATCGGCCGATATCCGTGAAAACAGGCTTTCGGAAGGCATGGTCATGCTAGCGGCTCATCCCGTCATCGACAGGAACACAAATAGATTTCTGGGTGTGTTGATCGGAGGTGTTCTCCTCAACAACGATAATGAGATCGTGGATCAAATCAAAGATACCGTTTATCACGGGGAAAAATACAAAGGTCAGGAAATGGGTGTGGCAACGATCTTTCAGGGCGGCGTACGCATTTCCACCAATGTGCTGAATGAATCAAATCAAAGGGCTATCGGCACGATTCTTTCAAAAGAAGTCTATGATCGTGTTATTGTCGAAAAGAAAGATTGGGTTGGGCGCGCATTTGTCGTGAAAGACTGGTATATCACCACCTATACGCCTATTTTTAATCTTCATCAGAAACTTGTCGGCGTCTTATATACAGGAATTTTGGAGGCCAAATACCGGGATATTCAGACGCGTTTGATTTGGACGAATCTGGGTGTTACAACACTCGGAATGCTCATTGCGTTTATCATTTCCCTGTATCTGGGTAATACGATCATCAAAAGAATCCGCATTTTGAAATCAGCAACGGAAGCCATTGCTGCCGGCGATCTTAATTACAAATTGTCTCCTGATACGATATCGGGTTTTGCGATGCTTGATGAAGCCTTTAATAAAATGGTCAACTCTCTCAAAGAGCACAACAACCAATTGCAAAAGATTCATAAGAGGCTTCTCGAAACGGAAAAAATTACCGCCTTGGGTAAGATGGCCGCAGGTGTTGCCCATGAGATCAACAATCCTTTGGGGGGAATATTGTTATACAGCAATCTGATACTGGAAGATTTACCATCAGACAGCCCGCTGCGGGACAATATGCAAAAGATCGTTTATCAAACCAACCGTTGCAAGGAAATTGTGCAAAGCTTGCTTGATTTTGCCCGGACACCTACCGGCGATCTTGTCCCTTTACAGATTAATCAGGTCATCAATACGTCCATCAGCCTGGTGAAAGACCAATCCATGTTTCACGGCATAGAAATTGATTTATGTCTGGCCGATCATTTGCCGGATGTGCTGGGAGATCGTTCCCGTCTGGAAGAGGTTTTTCTCAATCTATTCATTAATGCAGCGGATGCGATGAAAGGAAGTGGCAAACTGACGATCGTTACGGAAAAAACTGAAAAAAATCTTATCCGTATTTCCGTCACGGATACGGGACAGGGCATTGATGAAAAGCACCTGGCTCATATTTTCGAACCTTTCTTTACTACCAAGGAGCCGCTGCACGGTACGGGATTGGGATTATCCATCGTCGATGGCATTATTCGGAAACACAACGGTTCTATTGATGCGGAATCCAGACAGGGCGAGGGGACTAAATTCATCATTACCCTGCCGATATATTCAGGCGGCAAGAGCCAGGCCTGAGAAAACGGGCGCCTCCTTTTTCTTGAAGGGATACTGTAAATGACGTATGCTTATACAAACGACTCGCCGGTTAATACATAAGACGAAAGGGCATTGAAAACCGGTGGCGTTTGCCGCTGCTATATCATCATTTATGATTTGATGTCGAATGATAGAGAGGACATGAAGAAACAGACAGCAAGAAAAGAAAGAATTCTGATTATTGACGACGAAGAAGCGATTCGTGACGGATGTCATCAGGTTTTGGTTCGCATAGGTTTTCGTGTCGATTGTGTGGATGACGGTGTTAAGGGAATGGAGATAGCACTTCAGGATATGTATGATGTAATTTTACTGGATGTTAAAATGCCCAGGATAAGCGGTCTGGATATTCTTCGAAAATTAAAGCAGGAAAATAATATTTCAGCCAAGGTTATTATTATTACCGGATATGGCACCATTGCGTTGGCTGTTGAGGCTATGCGTTGCGGTGCCTATAATTTTCTTACTAAGCCTTACTCCGCCGATGAACTTCGAAATGCGGTTCAAAGCGCTCTTGAAGCCGAGGGTCCACTAAGTAGCGGAAGGGAATTGTCCAGTCTGATTGGATTGAGCGACTATATGAAAGAACTCAGGGAATCCATCCGGCGGGTCGCCAAGACCGACAGCACTGTCCTGATTACGGGGGAAAGCGGTACGGGCAAGGAACTGGTTGCCCAGACCATTCATCAATTGAGCAAACGGGTTGCCCGCCCGTTCATTCCCGTTGATTGCTCATCGCTGTCCGAAACGCTTATGGAAAGCGAGCTGTTCGGTCATGCGCAGGGCGCGTTCAGCGGCGCAACCCAATCGCGGGATGGCCGTTTTCAACTGGCCAATCATGGTACGTTGTTTCTTGACGAAATCGCCAATATCAATCTCAATATACAAGCCAAACTATTAAGGGTTATTCAGGAGCAGGAAGTGCCGCGGGTAGGAAAGTCAATACCGGAAAAAGTGGATGTCCGTTTGATTGCGGCTACTAACAAGGATCTCCGCAGTGAAATCGAGAATGGGAAGTTCCGTCAGGATCTTTTTTACCGCCTGTCCGTCGTACCCCTTCATATCAAATCACTTAAGGAACACAAATCAGATGTTATTCCCCTTGCCGAACATTTTTTGCAGCATTTTCGGAATAAATATAAAAGTTGTGTACGCTTCTTTTCCGAAGAAGCGAAGAAATCCCTTGTATCATACCAGTGGCCCGGCAATATACGGGAATTGAAAAATACTATCGAACGTCTGTGTGTTTTGTGCGACCATGAAACCGTAAACTTGTCCGATATTTATTATTATGGCCAAAAAGATACGACGAAAACGCCCGTCGTAGATGCTTTATCGGGCCGGATGACACTGGTAGATGTTGAAAAAGAACATATTGAAAAGGCTTTGCAACATTTTCATTACCGTATCAACAAGACGGCGGAATTTCTCGGTATTGACCGAAAAACTCTGCGAATCAAAATTCGCAATTTCAATATTAAAACAAGCCATTAAAAAAAGGGGCGTTTCACCCCGTTCCATATGTCTTCCCGGTAGCCGGAACAAAATAATATTAGTAAAATCAATAGAATGAAATTTGGCATTGTCCTTGCTTTTAAGACTTATAAATGTGTTAAGGAGGTGCCTAATCATGACGGCAAAAAAGAAAATACTTCTCATTGATGATGATAAGGATTTCCTGTTCGCTACAAAGTTGATTCTGGATAACGCCGGATATGAAGTATTTCTGGCAGAAGATGGGAAAACAGGTGTAAATATGTGGCAGTCCGTAGTGCCGGATCTGGTGATTATCGATATGATGATGGAAACCTGGGGCGAAGGATTTTCCGTCCTCACAAAAATCCGTGCCACTGACGCGGGTAAAAATACCCCGTTATTTATGTTAAGTGCTGTAGATTTACAGGGACCCTATAGTTCTTATCAGCCGCCGCCGGACTTTCCGAAACTCAACAGGGTTCTCCATAAACCGATCAAGGCAGACGAATTACTGGGCTTTATAGCCAATGAGTTGAAAGATAGGTAAAAATATGGCGCTCCTATCCGAACAGCCTTTAATACTCGTTATTGATGACGAGGATGCCCTCCGGGACGGTTGCAGCCAGGTTGTTACTAAGATGGGCTACAATGTGTTGACAGCCGAGAACGGCAACGAGGGTATTCGACTGGCCAGGGAAAAGCTGCCCCACATGGCTTTCGTCGATTTGAAAATGCCAAATCTTTCCGGGATGGACATCATTGAAATTCTGTCTCATGATCTTCCGGACACAGTGCTGGTGATGATTACGGGATATGCTTCCATTGGTTCGGCAGTGGAAGCCATGAAGAAAGGGGCTTATGATTATTTACCAAAACCCTTTAGCCCAGATCAGCTTCGTGCGCTGACACACCGGGGGCTGGACTACCGCAAATTAAAAATCGAAACGAAAACCCTGCGGGAAGAGAAAGACAATATACAGAAGAATTTCATCACGTTTGTCAGTCACGAAATGCGCTCTCCCCTTGTCGTTATCCGTCAATATATGGAGACTTTAAAAGTTCTTGCCGGAGACCATTTCGAACACGATATCCGGGAAATTATCGAAAGGTGCAGCAACCGGCTAGAAGGACTCGAGAATCTTGTTGAACACTGGCTGGATATCAGTCGTATTGAAAACGGAACATTTGCGCAACAAAAAGCCTCCATGAATCTCCGGCCGGTTGTTCTGCGTGCCATGGAAGAAATGAATCCGTTGTGTCGAAAACGAGGACTAACGATGAAAGCAGATATTCCGGAACATTTGCCGGATATTTGGGGAGACGAGGAAAGCTTAGTCAGGGTGTTTACCAACCTGATCGGCAATGCAACCAAATTTACGCCTGAAGGGGGAAACATCATGGTCGGCGTTCAACCGAATAGTCACTATATCACGGTCCGTATTTCAGACACGGGCTATGGCATTCCTTCTGACAAGCTTTCCTTGATTTTTGAACCTTTCTTCAAGGTTAAGGGTCAAAACGAGCGAGGTAGTGGATCGGGACTGGGCCTTACTTTTTGCAAGAAAATCATGGAATCGCACCAGGGAGACATCACTGTTATGTCAAAGGAAGGAGAAGGGACGACATTTGTGCTCAAGTTTCCTGTTCAGATGCATACAAAGGAGGCTTCATGAGCGGGTTTGAAAGGACGCGCAGTGAATGTCTATCAGGCCAATAATTATCTTTTTCATCCGAATGACATTTCGGATGCATGCTTTTGCTGTGCCCGGAAAGAATCGTTTCTGATTGTTGTCCGACATCAGGCAAGCAACAAACTGGTTCACCTTTGTTCTGAATGCATGACTGCGAAAAGCGATGAATATCTGCTCGATAATACAAAACCATGGACGGGTTCAAAATCATAGCAAGCAAAGCCGTACGGGGAGATTTTTTGGCAGGAAGATAATAAGTTTTGTCACAGGTATGAAACGGTCCCGATTACCTGTCTAATTACACTATTTAAGGAGGAACATTAAAATGAATAAAGCGGATGTTGTTGTTTTAGGAGGATTATCAGGAATTACGGCAGCTATGAGTTGCAGAAGACACTATCCCGATAAAAAAGTTGTTATCGTTCGGAAAGAAGGCACTGTTTTGATTCCCTGTGGGATTCCATATATCTACGGAACGGTCGGCGGTCCGGAAAACAATGTTATTCCCGATGGCCTTTTGGAAAATAACGGCATAGAACTGGTCAAGGGAGAAGCTGTCGAAGTTGACCGCAGTAACAAAGTGGTTACCATGAAGGATGGCAATACCATTGGCTATGATAAACTGGTGTTTGCCACGGGTTCGGTTCCTATGGTTCCTCCTATTCCGGGAATCGACAAGAAAAATGTTTACCCGGTCAAAAAAGAATTTGATTACCTTTCAGAGGTTTATAGTGAGTTGAAGAATGTGAAAGATCTGGTGATCATCGGCGGCGGATTCATTGGAATGGAATTTGCTGACGAGTGCCGGAAGGGCCGGGACATCAATGTGACGGTGGTGGAGGCCTTGCCCCATTGTCTGCAGATGGCAATGGACAATGAGTTCTGCGATGAAGCTCAAAACAAACTGGCGGAAACCGGCGTAAAAATTTTAGTGAACGAGAAGGTGGTAGCCATTCTGGGCGACGAAAAGGTTGCCGGTGTCAAACTTTCGGATGGCCGGGAACTCAAGGCAGACATGGTTATTCTAGGTATTGGTGCCATACCTAATACGGAGTTAGCCCGGAAAAGTGGATTGGAACTGGGGTTCAGAAACACCATTCGGGTAGATCGCTATATGAAAACTTACACGGATCCGGATGTCTTTGCCTGCGGCGATTGTGCGGAAAAAGTATCGTTTTTCGACGGCAGACCGAGCGGAGTTATGCTGGCATCCACCGCAACGTCGGAAGCGAGGATTGCCGGCGCGAATCTGTTTTCACCGACACACCAAAACTGCGGCGTCATCAGTGTTTTTTCTACGGTTATTAACAGTAGAGCCTTCGGCGTGGCGGGTTTGACCGAACGCAGTTCAGGTGAAATCGGTGCTATAATCGTTACCGGTGTTGCGGAAGCGCCGGACACGCATCCGGGTGGAATGCCCAATTCCTGTCAGACGAAAGTCAAACTCTTGTTTGCGAAGGATACGGGTGTGATTCTGGGTGGTTCTGTAAGCGGCGGGAAACCGGTGGGTGAGATGGTCAATGTATTAAGCGCCTGCATCATGCACAGGATGACAGCGGATGATATAGTGAAATTCCAGATGGGCACGCATCCGGCCCTGACACCTTCGCCGATTATGTATCCCATTGTAAATGCGGCCTGCAAGGCCGTTATTCCACTAAAGGGATAAACAAAGTCTTAATACCCTGCCGGGCAAACCGGGGTGGTTGGTAAATTAAGGAATGTTTGGATAATGAATAATGCGGCGGATCGTTGTTACGATCCGCCGTCCGTTGTTTATATGAAGCAAAACGGGTTATTGTAATTTGTCTGGTGTAATGATCGTGCCTACGCCGAGGGGAATAAAATGATCTCCGTATTCGCAGGCGAAGAGTTCACGAGTGCGTTTCCCGCTGCAATGAGAGGCTGCGGCATAGCGGACACCCATGTTTTTGAAATGCGCAATTGTCTTGAGAATATTGTTGTCTGCATCATGTAAGAGATGAAAACCACCCATAGCAAGGGCCAGATCATCATCCGGTAAAATGGTCTTTGCTGTTTTTACAATTTTAACAATGCCCGGATGCGCACAGCCGGTGATAACCACGGTTCCCACGGAAGTTTGTAAAAGAGCCGCCTGTTCGCGGATCAGACCTTTCATATCTCCTGTGCTGTAGAAGCCGGGGAAAATTTCCTGCGCCTTTTTGACTTCAATCAATTCCGTGCCGTAGCGTGTCATATCCGTTTTGAAGTGAGTGGAAAACGACTGCGGCAGGCAGACACGGACATTGCGTTTCTCGTTTAGAATATAATAAATCCCGCCGGTGTGATCCCAGTGCTGGTGGGAAATCATCAGCAAGTCAATAGATGCCGGATCAATGCCCATCTTTGCCATGTTTTTCGACAGGACAACGCCGTCACCGCCGGTGTCAAAAAGGATATTTTTACCTCCATGTTTGATCAGACAGGAAAATCCCCACGAAGTCTCCAAATCGTCGCGGGTTGCATAATTATCACATATGACGGTGATGGACGAATTTTTTACGGATGGCTGACGGTTGGCTTGCATGATGTTTTCTCCTTCTTTTTGTCGTTCAGCTTCTTTCGAATCCTTTTTGCTATAAACCCGTTTTTATGTCGGTGAGTAGATCGCGGATATCTTGGGTATCCGGGAGTGCCTCTTCGATACGCCGAAGAATATAATGATCAGATGCCAGCGATCGCGTGGGGGCATAATTGAGATCGTAAAACCAGGAAGCAAGCATGGCCACAAAATCCGTTACCGTACGCAAGTTGTTAACGGAAACCGTTTTGGTTTTCAGAATTTCTTCCACCACGGCGGGAGTTAGTTCACGGCTGGTGCGAATGTGAGGCAACATGTCGGAAAGATTGCTGAATCCGTCGTTGGCAACAGATTTCATGACCAGATCCATGATGTCCAGCTTATCAGCGTCACGAATCAGCCGTAGATAAAATTTTACCCCGTCTTCAAGATTTTCGGGAATATCCGATACTTTTTTGTTGTGATATTCCACAGCACAGGCAATGCGTTCCCAGTCATCTGCGTCAAAATGCCTTGGAATTTGTTCTTTTTCCAATGTCCGGCGTCCTTCCTGGCCATGATCCACTGTGTCTGCGTCATGGAAAGATCCGTAACGGATATACTGGGGAAAACGTCCTATATCATGCACCAGTCCGCATCCTTCGGCCATCAGGATTTCCTCCGGCGTCAAATTCAGTCCTTGAGCAATCAGACGCGCGTTTTCGGCCACACGCTGACTGTGTCGGTATTTAAGTTCCAGTGCATCGGGCAAATTGCCTTTTTTGTCGCGATACCGGTTTACATACCGGTCAAACCAGTCAATGAGAAGAGTTCGGGAATCGTCAGTCATATCCACCATGATTTAGGATGTACAGGGTTTGCTTATCTTTTCTTACCTGTTGCGTAATTCTTCAGGGCTTTGTGAAACGTGTTGGCCGCCAGCAAAGCGCAATGTTCCGAGTCTGCGGGCATGCCATCCAAATGTTCCAAAATAGAACTTTGATTGATTTTGATACATTCTCTCACGGGTTTGCCCTTGGCCATGACGGTGGCTGCCGACCCTGCGGCATGGGATGTCATGCAACCGTCTGTGGTATAGGAAATATCCTCAATTTTATCATTTCTCACCTTGAGAAAAATTTCCATCGTATCCCCGCAGGGACCCTTTATCTTGGCATAGCCATCAGGTTTTGCCAGTGTTCCGCAATTTCTAGGATTGTTACCGTAATCAACAACCTTATCGGAAAGACCGCCTGTTAATTTTTTCATGAGGAGGTCGATCATCTCTTTTTTAATTTGTTTTTCGTCCACTTTATCTTTCCATCAAAATATTTTTATCATGCCTTATGTAAAAATAGACAATATTAATATATATAAATTTAAAGGATTTTTTTGCCGGCATCAGGACCGCTCTTGACGATATACACAGCGGTTATTTTACCCACAATGGCTGATTTCGGATTCAGGGTATCCTTGATGCTGTGCGCCCATTCGACGTTGTGTCTGAAAATTTCATCATTGGTATGAATCGCAATATCGGCTTTTATCTGAAAACCGTTTTTTTCTCCCCACCAGGTTAGCGCTATTTTGGGATTCTCCTTCAGATTGTTCAGCGTTTTACTAAAATACTGATCCGAGATGAGTAGTGTTTCGTCATCCAGAAACTTGAAAGCGCCAATGGGAACCACGTTGGGCGTACCATCGGTTGACGCCGTTGCCAGATACGCTATTTTTGTGCTCTTCAAACTTTCCTTTATTTCTTCTGTTACTTTTATCATAAGATCTACCCCCCCCCCAATATTATAAAACCATTTCCCCGGATAAAAATGCATTTTACCGCCTTGTTATCCAGTAAAACATGGCCTATGTCTACCGGTTGGACTTATCATAAAACGGCAGGACAGAAAAACAATAATTTTAAAATTCGACATATTACACTGACGAATAAAGTAACAACAGGGACTATTCGCCTTACCAACCATATTTAATATGATTTGCCAACGGTTCGCTGTTTAGAGAATTGTATATAAGCTGAAAACAGTTAGTCATATGCCAGCCGCATTTCTTCGTTCGGCAAGATATACTTAATACGATCTTGCCATTTATCATACTGCCAGGTGCCAAGTTTTTTGTGAATCAAATAATAATTTTGAGGAATCGGGTGAGTACCGATAACTACCTTCAATCCGTATTTGGTTGGAATGTAATTACAAAAGGCATCCAAATGTAAACAAGGCGGATAACCGACGACTAAGCCGGTGGCCAAGTGGATGACACCTGCTCCATTCTTTTTCATTTCTGCCGGAGCATATTCAACATTACCGCCGGGACAACCCCCGCAGGTAGTAAATCCTACAAGATCTATTTCTTCTCCCTTGTACAGGGAAAAAGCTCCTTCACGATTACGCATGGCTCGCAGACACTTCCCGCCTGCGCAAGTATGATAACGGTTACAAATAATGATGCCAATCTTTTTCATGTCCATGACTCCCTTTATTTTTTATTCTATCTGTCATTTTTCATTGTGAAACAGTTGTCGGCAAAGATTATGTCAGAAAATGTGAACAGCGGTTGCCTTGAACGAAAAGAAAATATTCATTCCTTCCCGCAAGGAAAGCTCAAAAAGGGAACGTTTTGTAATGGTCGCCTTGAAAACTGTGTTTGCGGCCTCCATCCAGACTTCGTAATAAAGACCGCGATCAATGAGAGCCTTAATAACGCCACAAAATGAATTACGCATGCTGGAATCGAGTTTTTTGACGCTCAGCACAATATCTTCCGGTCTGATGGCAATATAGGAGCATCTCTGCGGCGGCGTATATCCAATGTCTATTTCAAGTCCGTTGATGCGGGCTTCCGTTCCGCTAAAATGAACCGCAAATAAATTTTTCATCCCGACAAAGTCGGCAACAAACGTCGAACACGGTTTGCGGAAGATTTCTTCGGTTGTGCCGGTTTGTTCAATCCGTCCTTCGTTCATGACGGCAACCCGATCGGCCAATGATATGGCTTCGGCAAAATCATGCGTTACCATCAGAAAGGTGGTATCGGAATCTTTGTGAAGTTTCTTGAGATCTTCCCTGATTTCCTCTCGGAAACGGGGATCAAGGGCGGAAAGGGGTTCATCAAGAAGAAGAACCAACGGTTCGATCATCAATGCTCTGGCTAAAGAAACGCGCTGGTTTTCTCCGCCACTTAAATTCGTCGGCAACCGGTTGAGTAAATTTTCCAAACTGAGATTTTTCACAAGACGATTCAATCTTTCTTTTGCTGTTTCTTTTTTTATTTTATTGTAGCGTAACCCGAAGGTGATGTTTTCTCTGACCGTCATGTGCGGGAAGAGGGAATAATCCTGATACACGATGCCAACCCCTCTTTTTTCAGGGGACAAGGTTGTGACGTTTTTCCCGCCGACATATATGCATCCTTTTTGTACGGGGATCAGTCCGGTGATGGCCTCCAGCAATACCGTCTTGCCTGCACCCGTCGGGCCCATCAGGACAAAGAATTCGTTCTTGTCTATTGCAACATTGATATCGTCAAGACGGAATTCGCCGAGTTTGGTACAGAGTTCTTTTATTTCAATCATGACGATTTTCCTGTTCTTAGAGTGAGAATTCGCAATACAAAAAACAGAACAAGGCAAAGGGAAACGAGCCAAACCGCCACCGGCTGGGAATAGGCAAGTCCGTATGCCTCAAATCGTTCATAGATAAGCACCGGGGCAATCATGGGATGATAGGCCACAACCACAACGGCGCCGAATTCGCTGATGGCGCGTGCGCTGCACATGATAAGACCGATGAGTATGCTGCGCCAGGCAAGAGGAAAAGTAATTCTGAAAAAAGTGGACGTCATGGAAGCGCCCAGACTTCTCGATACGTTTTCCAGCCGTGGCGAGATGCTTTCAAAACCGTTTTTGACGGCGTTTACATAAAAAGGCAGTCCCACAAAAGTCAAGACAATGACTATTCCCGTAACGCTTCCCATAATGCGAATACCGAGATCGCTGAAAAGTTGACCCAACCAGTGGTTTTTTCCGGCCACGCTGAGAATGGCGATTCCAACCACCGGATGAGGAATAACAATCGGAAGATCCACAATGCTTTCAACCAATCGTTTCCCGACAAAGTCGGTGCGGGCTAATATGTAGGCCAGCGGCGTGCCGAAAACAAATGAAAAAAGAGCGGCCAATCCGGCCGTATATATACTCAGCCAGATTGACCGCAGGACATCTTTATCTTTGATTGTTTCTTTAACCATGGATAATGAAGGCGCCGTCAGCATTTCCACGAGAGGCAATACTATGAATACCATGATAATAATGCCGCAGGAAATATTGACCCAAAAGAAAGGTTCTTTCACCTTCATTCAGTAAAGAACCCCCTAATTCTTGACTTTCACCTTGCTCTGTAGTTTTGCCGGTAGAGAGGTTTTCATTTCAGCAGTGGGTACCCGGCAAGGAATGAAAGGTGGTTGTCCCATGTCTTTAAGAATCTTCAAACCGCCTTTGGGATCCAATAAATATTCTAAAAAGGCTACGGCGGCTTCTTCATTGGGAGCGCCTTTAATCATGGTTACACCATAGGTGCAGGAACCTCCTTTAATATCCATGAAAGTTCCCGGTTCTTTTCCTGTAACCTTAACAGCGGCTTGTTCATAGAAATCATCGAATTTATAATTACCCAAATTAATTTTATCAAGCATTTTTATATAATTCAATTTATGCTGAACTGCGACGGAAAGATATTCCCAAGCGTAATCCATATTTCCTGTTTGTAACAGGGAAATCAGTTCAACTGACTTTGGCCGGACATTTGCCTGTGGACGGTTGGCAATAATAGCATCATAGAGTCCTGGTTTCTTATAGTATTTCTCAGCGAGTTGAAGAACCATCAAAGAACGGTAACCGCAAGGATCGAGATTGGGATCGGAGTGTCCCCAGACGACATCTTTCTTTTGAAGAATTTTATACCAGTTTTTCGTATTGATGGTTTTGGCGTATTTGCTATTATCTGTGTAACAGAGCACGAGTTGGTTTGTCGCAAAGCGTACATTCCAATCGGCATAAGTCGGGATAAGCAATTTATCTATTACTTTAAAATCGGCAGATACCATCAGATCGCAGGGTTTCTTGAGGTCGGAAATCTTTCTAGCACAAGCCTGACTTCCGGCAGCTTCCCTGAGAACATCGACTTTGGGATATTTTGCTTCAAAAGCCTTTTCCATGGCATCAAATGGAACGGAAAGGCTGCCGGCATGGAAAATAATCAGCTTGCCCGATGGTTCTGCAAATAATGAAGATGGCATTATTAACAGTACTGCAGCAAAAATGGTTAATAAACATTTAACTTTTAATAACTTACTCATAACACTCCTCCTTTTTTGTTAAATAAATTGACAATGTATTTAAATGATAGTCTTGAATCTGTTTTTTGTAATTCATTACGATAAAAAGCAATAAATTAAGATAAATAGTAATGGTTAATTTCTACTTGAAACAAATTGGACTGTCAACAGCTAATTAAGGTTGTAATGAGAAATTAATTTACCAAGGGGTCATAATCTTGACAAAGCTTGAAAAAATTATCGTATATATAATTTGTTTACTTAGGGTCAAATATTTCTTGTTGGTAGTTAAATATAAAAAGCTGAATCAGTTTTAAGTTGTACTAAAATTATCCTGCTTACTTTGCAATAAATTCAAGGTTTCTTTTCATATTCTTGAATCGGGTTCTTTTCACGGCCGAGTTTTGAAAAATTCTGTTGAATTGTTTTTCGTCCATGTTGTACCAATCAACGCGGGTCATTCCCAGTAATTCGGGTAGCGGTTCAAAATCTTTCTCCTTGTGCGCAACGGCTTTGCGATTCCAGGGACATACATCCTGGCAGATATCACAGCCGAACACACGGTTGTCAAACCGTCCTTGGAAGTCTGCGCTGATATCTGCTTTGTTTTCGATAGTCAGGTAAGAAATGCAACGTCCGGCATCAAGTATTCGCGGGGCAACAATGGCCTGAGTGGGACATGCGTCGATACAGCGGGTACAATTGCCGCAAGAACCGGAAACAGCCTGATCATAATACAAAGGGATATCAACGATGAGTGTTCCGATAAAACAAAAAGAACCTTTCTCCTGGGAAATCAAACAAGTATTTTTACCTATCCAACCCAGACCGCCGCGGACAGCCCATGCTTTTTCGAGTACCGGAGCCGAGTCGACAAAAACCCGGCCGTTTACAGGCGCAATATTGGAATGGATATACTTCAGTAAGAACTTAAGCTTCTTTTTGATTATTGCGTGATAATCCTTGCCGTAGGCATATTTTGCAAGTACAGGCGCTTCCTGATCGATTTGTGTCTTAGCCGGAAAATAATTCAGAATAACGGAAATGACAGAACAAGCACCTTCCAGTAGCTTTTGGGGATCAAGTCGTTTTTCTGTATGTTTTTCCATATACGCCATGCCGGCGTGATAATGATGTTTCAGCCAGTATTCCAAATGAACGGCATCTTCCTGGAGCGCTTCCGCACGGGAAATTCCACAGCCGTCGAATCCGAGCTTGCGGGCTTCTTCCTTAATCATGGATGACTGATTGAATAATTTTTTCATTGCTATTTGTTTTATTGCGGTGAATTGAATGTTTCATTGACGATTGTCAAGTATCAAAGGGCACTTTATTCCATTTTTGATTTATTTCTGATGTCCAAGTCTTCTTCCCAGTGTAACCGGGCAAAATCATCAGGTTTCATCTGTTGCAAAAATACCTTACCATTCAAATGATCATTTTCGTGTAATACTACCCGTGTATGAAACGGATGATAAATATCATCAATATGTTCTTTGCCATTGATGTCCAGATATTTTATTTTTAAAAAATTCGGTCTGATGACTTCTCCATACAAAGTTGCGTAAAAAACACTCAGGCATCCTTCGGCATATACATTGTTTTCAGACGAAACATCGAGTATTTCCGGATTGATATACTCTTTCCAGCGAACATCGGGCAAATCGGAATCATCTTTTGTCGGCTGAAGGTGAACGATGAAAACTTTTTTGGAAATTCCGATTTGAGGCGCCGCCAGACCGACGCCACCGTAATAATCCAGCGTTTCTTTTAACGCGTTGACAATTTTTACCGCTTCTTTGAGATCGGTTATTTTATCGGACGTCCGGAAGAGCAATTCGCCCTCCGGAGCTCCTATTTGTTTTGGAAGAATAACAGCCATCATCTTTTCCTTGTACCCGCAACGTCAGGTCTGAATAATCAATCGTTGCGATTTCATTCAGCATTCAGCATATCATATAATAAACCCGCCACATTGCCAACCACTTTGCAGCAGCCCATAGCCCGAATCATACATACATTGCGGCGGTCATGGCCTTTTTGTCAACGAGAAATGTAGCTGACATTTTGTGAAACCATCCCCTATCCACTATCCACTATTCCCCATCCACCGGTTTTCTTAACGTTGAACATAGAACATTGAACGTAGAACTATCTTTCCCATCTACCATTCCTCATTTTATTCTTGCAATTAAATCAAGAAGTTGTAATATGCAAACCAGTCAATTTAAAACAATCACAGTAAAATAATCAAAAAAAAAGGTCTTTTCTCTTATGGCTAAAACGGAACTGAACGGGAAATCACTGGAAAGCTGGCTGTGGGACGCGGCCTGTTCCATTCGCGGCGCGAAAGAAGCCGCCAAATATAAGGATTTCATCTTGCCGCTGGTTTTTACCAAGCGGCTTTGCGACGTATTCGACGATGAAGTAAACCGCATCGCCAAGGAAGTTGGCGGGCGCGCCAAAGCATTTAAAATTGTCAAGAGCGACAAGAAACTGGTGCGCTTTTATATACCTCTCAAGCCTGCCGACACGGACGAACCGGTCTGGTCGGTCATCCGCAAACTGGCGGATAAAATCGGCGAGCAACTGACGGATCACCTGCGTGCGATCGCCAAGGAAAATCCCAAACTCGAAGGAATCATTGACCGCGTGGATTTCAACGCCACCACGCACGGTCAGCGCGATATTTCCGACGACCGACTGAGCGCGCTTATCGAACAAATCAGCCTGAAGCGGCTGGGCTTAAATGATGTCGAGCCGGACATCATCGGGCGCAGTTACGAATATCTCATTCGCAAGTTTGCTGAAGGTAGTGGGCAGAGTGCGGGCGAATTTTACACGCCGAAGGAAGTCGGCATGGTCATGGCTAAAATCATGGAACCGGAGCCGGGCATGGAAGTTTATGATCCCTGCTGCGGTTCCGGCGGTTTGCTCATCAAATGCCAGATTGTGCTCGATGAGCAAATGAATATGCGCTCGCGCAAAAATTACGCGCCGCTCAAGATTTACGGACAGGAATATATTGCCATGACTTGGGCGATGGCCAATATGAACATGATTATTCACGACATGGAAGGCGTGATTGAAATCGGCGATACATTCAAAAATCCCAAGTTCAGAGTAAAAAACGGACTGCAAACCTTTGACCGTGTGGTTGCAAATCCGATGTGGAATCAGGACTGGTTTACCGAAAAGGATTACGATGCTGACGAATTCGGACGATTTCCCAAGGGCGCGGGCTTTCCGGGAAAATCCAGCGCGGACTGGGGTTGGGCACAGCACATTCTTGCCAGCTTGAACGATAAAGGACGCGCCGCTATTGTTCTGGATACGGGCGCGGTCAGCCGCGGCAGTGGCAGCGCCAACGCCAGCAAAGAAAAACAGGTGCGCCAGTGGTTTGTGGATAATGACCTGATTGAAGGCGTGATCTATCTACCCGAAAATCTTTTTTACAACACCACCGCGCCGGGCATCATTTTATTTCTGAACAGGAAAAAATCGGCCACGCGCAAAAACAAAATATTGCTGCTCAACGCCATCCGCGAATTTGAAAAGGGCGACCCCAAGAACTACATCACGGATGAAGGTATTGCCCGCATTGCCGAGATTTTTCAGGGATGGCACGAAAAAGATAAATTCAGCCGTATTGTGAACAGGGCTGAAATTGTCAAGAATGATTACAACATTTCGCCCAGCCGATATATTCATGCGGCTGATGGGGAAGAATACCGGCCCATCACAGAAATCGTCGAAGAATTGGAAGTTTTGGATAAAGAAGCTTCAATTATTAAGCTTATACGCAAGTTGTTCACCGAGGGTTTGCGTGGCGAAAAACAAAAGATGACAGAGATTGGGTTGATGCCGGAGAATTGGGATGTAGTTTGTATTAGAGATGTGGGAGAAGTAATCACTGGGACAACACCAAGCACAAAGCACCCTGAGTATTATGAAGGAGAATATAAGTTAATATCACCTGCTGATTTGGATGCAGAAAAGTATGTAAGTACGGCTCATCGAACCCTAACCCAAAAAGGTTTTGAACAATGTCGTGGTTTGCCCAAAGAAACAATTTTGGTTGGTTGCATCGGTAATATAGGAAAAATTGGGATGACTAATAATGACAAGTGCGCAACCAATCAGCAAATTAATTCCATAATATGCAACAAATCTTTTAATCCGCATTTTGTTTATTACTGCTTAAAGTTCAGTCGAACTAGACTTGAAAATATAGCAGCGAAAGTAACTGTGCCGATTGTTAATAAATCAAATTTCGAAGATTTCAAAATTGGTGCGCCAAAGAAGAATCAACAAGACGAGATTGCAAAAGTTCTCACGGTACTAGATGACAAGATTGAGATATTGGACAAGAAGAAGCAGACACTTTTGGAACTTTTCCACACGTTGTTACACCAATTAATGACAGGTCACACCAGTGTGAATGATATTGACCTACCGGGTCTTCAGTAAGGAATCGCTGATGCCAAAGCCAGGCGAACATAAAACAGTCCAATCCCGCATTCTGCAATATGCGCAGGATATCGGCTGGACTATTGTTTCGCGGAAAGTTGCCGAGGCACGGCGTAATTTTGATTCATCCGCTGGAGAACCTTCCGAGCAGGCAAGAAGCGCTTCTTTATTTTTCGATGATCTTTTGTATCAGAAAGCCAAAGCGTTCAATCCGTCTTATACTGAAGCCGAAGGCGCGCTGGTTGGCAGACTGCGCCGACTCTCCGCCAATATTCAGGGCAATCGCGAGATGCTGGATTATTTGCGCAATACTGGCAAATTCTTTCACGCAGCCGAAAATCGCGAATTGGATTTGATGCTGGTGGATTATACCGATATTACCCACAATGTTTTTGAAGTGACTGAAGAATATTATTGGCACAATGGGCGTTATGGCAATCGTGAAGATGTCGTTTTTCTTATCAACGGCATTCCCATAATGGTGGTGGAATGTAAGAATGCGGATAAGGATGAAGGCATTGCCTTGGGCATTGACCAAATCCGCCGCTATCATCTTGAAACGCCCGAATTGTTTATTCCCGAAATGGCCTTTACCGCCACCGATGCGCTTGGCTTTGATTACGGTGCAACATGGAACACTGTGCGGCGCAATCTTTTTCACTGGAAGTACGAGAAAGTCGGGCAGTTGGAAGACAAGGTTAAAAGTTTCTTTGACATTCCCCGTGTGCTGAAACTGCTCAAGAATTACATTCTCTTTGCGGAAAAAGATGAAGTGCTGAACAAGTTCATTTTACAACAGCATCAAACTGCCGCTGTCGAAAAGGCGGTAGCTCGCGCCCACGATGCCGTCAAACGGCGTGGGCTTATCTGGCACACTCAAGGCAGTGGCAAAACTTATACGATGCTGAAAACAGCCGAACTTTTATTCAAAGCGCTTGAATCGGACAAGCCCACCATCATGCTTTTAATTGACCGCAATGAACTGGAAGATCAGCTAATGAAAAATCTGGCCGTTCTGGGGATGGAAAACGTTGAGCATGCACACAGTATTGCACGGCTCAATCAGTTGCTTGGGCAGGATCATCGGGGTATCATTGTTTCAACGATTCATAAGTTCCGCGATATGCCCGCTGATCTCAACAAACGACGTAATATTTATATTCTGGTGGATGAAGCTCACCGCACAACCGGCGGCGATCTGGGCAATTACCTGATGGCGGCACTGCCCAACGCGACGTATCTTGGCTTTACCGGTACACCGATTGACCGCACCGCCTACGGACAGGGTACTTTTAAAACCTTCGGCATTGATGATGCGCCACAAGGTTATCTGCACAAATATTCCATTGCGGAAAGCATCACCGACGGCACAACGCTGCCGCTGTTTTATAATCTTGCACCCAATGAAATGTTAGTTCCTGCTGAAATTATGGAAAAGGAATTCTTTTCACTGGCGGCAACGGAAGGTATTGCCGATATAGAAGAACTCAACAAAATACTGGATCGCGCAGTAACCTTAAAAAACTTTCTCAAGGGCAAGGCACGTATTAAGAAAGTGGCGCAATTCATTGCTGAACATTACCGCCAGAATGTTCAGCCGCTGGGTTATAAGGCTTTTGTTGTTGCGGTTGACCGCGAAGCTTGTGCTCTGTACAAAAAAGCCCTTGATGAATATTTTACGAAGGATTTCTGCGAGGTTGTTTACACAGGCAATCATAATGACAAACCCCTGCTCAAGGAGTTTCACATTGATGAGAAGAAAGAAAAGGCCATCCGTAAGAGCTTTTCCAAATACGGCGAGTCGCCAAGAATTTTGATTGTCACGGAAAAATTGCTGACCGGTTTCGACGCGCCGATACTTTACGCCATGTACCTGGACAAGCCCATGCGCGATCACACGCTCTTGCAAGCGATTGCGCGCGTGAACCGGCCTTATGAAAACGAAGAGCAGGAGATGGTCAAGCCGCACGGCTTTGTTCTGGATTTTGTCGGCATCTTTGACAAGCTGGAAAAAGCGCTATCTTTCGACAGCGATGAAGTAAACGCTGTTATCAAAGATCTGGCTTTGTTGAAAACACTCTTCAAAAACAAGATGGAACAGAAAGCGCCAGATTACATTGCGCTGATTAAATACAATTTTAATGACAAGGATGTGGATGGACTGATTGAGCATTTCCGCGACAAAGACCGGCGTAAGGAATTTTTCAAAGAGTACAAGGAGATAGAGATGCTCTATGAAATTATTTCACCCGATGCTTTTCTCCGTCCTTATCTCGCATCTTATGCCACACTTTCCGGCATTTATGCCGTGGTTCGCAAGGCGTATGCAAAGAACATTTATGTTGACCGCGACTTTCAGAAAAAAACCAATGAGCTTGTGCAACAACATATAGACACAAATAAGCTTCAGGCGGTATCGCAATTTATTGAAATCACTGCTGATACAATCAATCATATCCGCGAAAAGCAGGATGATCTTAACTCCAAGGTTATTAATCTTATCAAAAGCATCGAAAAAATCGCCGAAGAGGAAAGCAATGATCCGTATTGGATTGGCATGGCTGAACGTGCCATGGCGGTACAAGAAAAATATGAAGACCGCCAGATATCAACATCGGAAGCAGTTGCCAAACTGATAAAAGAAATTGAAGACAATGAACGGCGGAAAAAAGAACAGGCGGCAAAAGGTTTCGACGGCCTGACCTATTTTGTGTATTCGACGTTGACGGAAGCGGGTATTCCCAAAGCCGAAGAAATCAGCCGGAAGATTAAAGCTGCTTTTGTAGAACATTCCAACTGGGCGGCAAGCGAAAAAGAGCTGCGCGAAGTCCGGCAGAAAATGACTTTTGCCCTTTATACGGAGATTGACGAACCTGATAAAATTAAAACAATCGTTGATCATTTGTTGAACTTGATGATGAAGGCGCGTCGCGTATGAAAAAGTGGCAGAGCAAGGAAGAATTTAAAGCGCGTGTCCGCGAATGGGCGAAAAAGATTGATGTGGATGTGCGCGTGATTTCCATCCGCGTGATGAAAAACAAATGGGCATCGTTTGCGGTGGGAAGCCGTTTGCTTATTTTTAACGCCGAATTGTTGAAGATGGAAAAACAGCTCGGTGACTATGTCATTGTCCATGAATTGCTTCATTTTGCCGTGCCGAATCACGGACGGCTCTGGAAAAGCCTGATGCGGGCACATTTGGGTGATTATGAGATGTTGGAAGCAAAGTTAAACAAGAAAAGTTTATCACGATAGCAATGAATTAAGAAAACTGATGCTTTATCTCTACCTTGATGAAAGCGGCGATCTCGGATTTGATTTTGTAAATAAAAAACCATCGAAATTTTTTGTCGTGACAATCCTCGCTGTTAAAGGGAATGAAGCCAATAGATGTTTGATAAATGGTGTCAAGAAAACTCTAAGAAGAAAGTTAAATCCGAAAAAGAAACGAAAAAGAATTGTGGAGGAAATTAAGGGGACAAAAACCGTTATTGATGTCAAAGAATATTTTTATCATCAGATTAGCGGTTTGGATTTTGGTATATACTCGATTATTCTCAATAAAAAGCGTGTTTTTCAATATCTGATGAATGATAAATCACGAGTATATAACTATATAGCAAGACAAGTACTTGATCGTATTCCTTATGAAGATGCTCAAGAAAGAATTGTTCTCACAATTGATAAGTCAAAAAGTAAACCGGAAATTATTGAGTTCAATCACTACATACGACGACAACTGGAATCAAGAATTGATCCGATAGTGCCTTTTGATATCCATCATTCGGATTCTAAAGAGCATTATGCTGTGCAAGCGGTAGATTTGTTTTCTTACGCTATTTTTGAAAAATATGAGCGTAGGCGCGAGGAATGGTTCAAGATTATTAAGAGAAAAATTAAATATTATTCCGTATATTTACCGGACAAATAAAAAAGAGCGTGCCTTACAGGCTTTTTGCGTCGAAGCTTTTGCCAACCGATGGATGGGAACACTCCGAACAACCTGTAACGGACTCACCGCTCGTGAGTAAATTGCCATAGGCTCAAGCGCTTGTCAAGCGGAATTGTTTTTTATAAGTCTGCCAGAACATAAACCCAAATTATTTCAAATTGGGCCTGTAAATTGACGAATCATGAAAGACATTGATCACTTAGTGTTATACTGTATGCTGTAAAAATAATATTTAGGATTTCTCGTCGCTTTGCTTCTCGAAATGACAGGGTGTGGACGGCCGTTTATTTTATCTGCCGGTCGATTTCCTCAATCAGCGTTTGCGTCTGGTCGGGCAGCAGCGCGAAGCCCATGTCTTTCTTATAAATAATGTTCATTTGCTGATCGATAATCACATAAACGCGTTTGGAAAGCGGTAGCAGCCAGTGGTCGGCGTCGTAGAGTTTGGCGATCTTACCTTTTTCATCCACCAGCAGAGTCATGTCTTTCAGGCCGTGCTTGGCGATAAATTTGCGGTGCGATTTGGCGGAGTCCCGTGACAGGCCGAGGATTTTTATTTTTTTGGCTTCGTATTTTTCGATGTTTTGTTGAAACTCAACAAACTGGCGTATTCAAAGCTTGGTGTCGTCCTTGGGATAAAAGGCGAGCACCACGGCGCGATAATCTTTCACGGCATTGCTGAGTTTCCATGTTTTGCCGTCCTGATCGGCCAGCGTTAAATCAGGGGCGAGCTGATCGGAGGCGGAAGGCGTTTTTTTGACATCCGTTCCCGCGCAGGCGAATAGTACGAAAAGAAAAAGCAAAATAAATAAAGACGAAACGCGTCGCATAAGATCTCCTGGAGAAAAATGATACGGCGGGCAGCCGTGTTGGAAAAGCCGCCCGCCGCTGATGTTAGAAAGGGTTAATCGTCAAACGCCATTTTTGTTTTCCAGACTTCCCAGACTTTGCCGACAAGATCCGGGCCCGGTCTGAGAGTCAACTTGCCGGGACGCCATCCCGAAGGAGTAGCCTCGGCACCTTTTGTTTTGCGGACATGCTGGAAAGCTTGAATCTGCCGGATACTTTCATTGACGTTGCGTCCCACCGGGGGAGTCAGAACTTCAAAGCCCTGGATAATTCCGTCGGGATCAATAATAAATCTTCCGCGTGCTTCCACGCCGGCATCTTCCAGGTAAACTCCGAAAACACTGCCGACTTTTCCTCCGCCATCGGAGAGCATGGGGAAGGGAATTCCTCCCTTAACCATCTTGGATAGTTCATGGTCGTCCCACATCTTGTGGACAAAAACGCTGTCCACGCTCATAGAGAGTATTTCGACACCTAGCTTCTTGAATTCGGGATATTTCTCGGCGACCGCCGAGATTTCCGTTGCTCAGACGAAAGTGAAATCTCCCGGATAAAAACACAGAACAACCCATTTACCCAGATATTCGGACAGTTTGATGGATATAAATTTGCCTTTGTGATATGCGGGTGCCGTAAAGTCCGGCGCTTTTTTTCCTACAGTGACCATGCTTTTGACCTCCTTTACAGGTGTTTGTTGAGGTGATTCTTTTTTTGCATCCGGTTTTTCGCCAACCGGTCCGCCGGTGGGTCTGGCGCATCCGGCCTTGATTTCTTCGGCCATAAGTTACTACCTCCTTTCCATGATCTTTTTGATTTCTTATTCATTTTTTTATTTTTTTCATCTTCGAGATTTCTTCCTCTACTTCTTCAGCTCCTTCAGCATAGAACTTTTCCTCATCGGGGGCAAGTTCATGAAGCAACCTCAAAAACTCCCCGGCGTGAACGCGTTCCTCGTCGGCAATATCTTTGAGCACTTCTATGGCCAGCTTGTTGTCTGTTGATTCCGCAAGTTGCATGTAAAGCTGAATCGCCTCATACTCTGCCGCCACCATGAATCGAATGGCTCTGATAAGTTCTTCTTTCGTGAGTTTTCTGTCCTTTGCCAATCCTGAAAAAGGTGTTCCAAACTCCAGCATATCATTATCCTCCTTTCTTGGTTAGATTAATATTTTGGTATGATTCATTCTTTTGTCCAATGGATTTTTGCAGGTCTGAAAGAAACGCGTCTCTATCAAGGCAAAAGCGAGCGGTGATATCTCCAACGGTATCAAAAAGGCAAGAGCAGCACAAACATACTCCTGCCTTTTCGTCATATTTTTTAATCACTTCTTGTGTTGCAGGCCAGTTGGCAACGACATCTAGCAGGATGGTTTCCGCTGAGATTGCTTTTTTTTCTTCGGAATTTATTGACATTTATTTCTCCCTCGGATACGGTTAAGCCATGATGCCGCCTTCCATGACTTTCACGTTTTTACAGCCGTTTCCTTTCAGCAGCGGTTCCATTTCATAGCCACGCAGCGAAATCTTGCAATCAGATTATTTATCTGTTTTTACCTGTTGTGCATCATCCTCTTCCGTATGTCCGATAGCCGGTTCCTCCTCTTTTAGCGGCGGTGTTTCTTCGATGGCCGCAGGGGGAACCGGTGGGAGGACCTCAGGGGGAGCCGCGGGAGCAGGTTCGATTTCCGCTATCCAGAGGGGATGACGATGCCGTGCGTAATCCAGACGCACTCCGCCCGTGAATATGCCGCGAATCATCGGCCAGTTCGGCTTCAGAATAATAGCTGCCATGTGCGCCAGAAAAGCGAGGAAAAACAAAACAAAGAAGATGTTGTGAATCCAGGTAGCCCAGAGGACAACGGTAAGCGACATATCCGGCGCGTAGATATTCTTGTATGTCTTCACCAGTCCCGAAATGATCAACATCAGGATGATAAAAGCCATTCCCACGTAAGCCAGACGTTGTTCCGGCAGGTATTTATGCATGGGCGGCTCTTCTCCAAAGCCGAAGAGGCTTTTGATAACGGTAACGGATGTGGAGAAATCGCCTTTCTGCGGAAGCAGTCCCCTCTCTTGTCGCAGACCATGATATAAAACATGGAATATGGCCGCAGCGGTGAAGATTATCGCCGCTGCATAGTGCAGATATAATGAAGTCATATAGTCAGCAGACCAGCCCATACCGGGAAGGCTGCTGATGTAATATCTTTTGCTCATGGGAAGTTCGAACATTCCCGTTAAAAAAAGAACAAGTCCGGAAATGGCAATTGTCCAGTGCTCGATTAATTCGATCACATCGTGGCGAATGACAATATTTTTTCCGGTCAATATTTTTTCCGTCATCGTCCTACTCCTCCTTGCCCGCGTTTTCTTTCCGGTTGGATAACCGGTTCCATGCACCGGCTATGGCCGCAGCGGCAATTCCCAGTACAGGTGCGGTTAGAGCCGCTTTTCCCATGGAATCACTGTTTGCCATTTTTCGTTTGACATCAACTTGCATATTCGGCTGCCCCGGTTTCCTGGTCATGGTTTTGTTAATTTCTTCAAAGGGCACCTGTGATACGTAAAGTGTGGACGTTCCGCCATTTTGTTTATTCCCGTAAATATATCCGTTCATCTGTCCGGCACGCGATTCGGCCTCTTTTTCAATGGAGCTTTGGGGGCCGATAAGCATAGCTTTCTGCGGACACGCCTCAATGCATCCGGGAAGTTTGTTTTGAGCCAGGCGGTCAACACATAAATCGCATTTGTACATCACACCGTTGCCCATGTATTCGGGCAATACATGAAGGTAAATTCCGACACCGGATTGCCTTTGGGGAATTCCCCAAGGGCAGACATCTCGGCATTTTGCTCCGCCGAAGCAAATTTCCTGATCAATGACTACCGCACCGTTTTTATTTTTATGATTGGCAGAAAAGGGACAAATAGTTGCGCAGGCCGGATTATCACAGTGCATACAGCGGCGGGGTACAAAAATTGTTTTTTCGCGACCTCCCCAATCGACTTCGGCTTTATGTACGTAAATAAGATTATAAGGTGTCAAACGATTGAACACTTCGCGTTTTTTCGACCAGTCTTCAATGGTTTTTCTGGGCCAGGGCAGGGGAATCGGATCCGCCACCTGCGGTATCCTGTCTTTGTTGATCGTTTTGCAGGCACTGACGCAGGCGGGAATTTTCCTGCCCGGGCAACCATCACAAAGACTCAAATCAATAAGTGTGGACAATCGTTCTTCCGTTCCGCCCAAAACTTTTTTCGGCAGCCCGATGCCAGAAACAATTGCTGCTCCCGCCGTTATTTTTAAAAAAGAACGTCGGCCAATTTGATATTTATTCTGATTGATCATCATACGCCTCCAGCGTCATTCGGAATATATTTTGGGAATTCAATTTTCTGAAACGCTCATTTTTCCCTCGGATACGGCCAAGCCATGATGCCGCCTTCCATGACTTTTACATTCTTCCAGCCGTTGCTTTCCAGAACCAGTTGTGCCTCGTAGCCGCGCAGTGAAATCTTACAGTAACAGATGATCTCCCTGTTTTTATCTTCGGGCAGTTCCTTGATGCGCTTGCGCAGAGCGCCAAGGGGCATTAGAGTTTCACCGATGCCGAGACGCATCTGCTCGAATTCATCCGGTCCGCGCACATCCAGAATAAAAGGTTTTTCTCCGGTATTGAGCTTGTCGTGAACTTCCTTGCAGCTGATGCCTTTCATTCTGCCTTTCATTTTATTTTGCATGATATGCGCCGTGGCAATGAAATGGTCGATGGCCAGTGAGAAAGGCGGTGCGTAGGGTAGATCGGCATTGATCATATCTTCTATTGTCATCTTTCCCTGGATGGCCATGGCCCATTGCGCAATTTGTTTGGCGACGTTACCGGGGCCTATGCATTGGGCGCCCAATATTTTGCCCGTATTTTTATCCGCAACCAGTTTGGTCACGAGAAGCATACCTTCCATGAATCCCGGCTTGTCAGGACTGGCATTGATGACCGTGATAATATCTTTGTATCCTAGTCTTTTCGCGGATGTTTCGGATAGACCGGTTGAACCTGCCGCATAATCAAATACTTTGCAGATACCGGTTTGAATAGTTCCGGGGAAGGTAACACAATTTGTCGAAGCGGCGTTTTCACCCGCCACACGTCCCTGAAGGTTGGCCAGATCGCCGTAAGGCGCGTGGACTTTCTTGCCGGTGATACGATTGAGTGTTTCCAGGCAATCACCCACGGCGTAAATATCGGGGTCGGATGTCTGCATGTATTCGTTGACTTCAATGCCACCCAAATCGCCTATCTTCAATCCGGCTTCCCTAGCTAATTTGATATTCGGACGTACTCCGATGGCGACTACAGCCAGTTCGCAGGGCAGTTCCGTTCCGTTTTGCAGTTTTACCGCGTTGAGTTGTCCATCTTCCCCCAGAAACGCGGCAATGCCGTTTTCGGTGATGACATTAGCTCCCTTGCTCCTGACATGGTTTTCAACCAGCTTGGCCAGCTCCCAGTCCAGAAATGTGAGCAATTGGGGTAAAAGTTCAATAACGGTAATTTCAATACCGGCCAGTTGCAGGGCCTCACAGGTTTCAATGCCGATCAATCCCCCGCCGATGACAGCAGCCTTTTTGATTTTTCCTTCATCGCGGATTTTACGAAGAAAGTCCGCATCTTTCATTGATTGTAATGTTGTAATACCCTGGAGGTCTGTTCCCGGAACAGGGGGCATCCGCGGAACAGCGCCGGTGGCAATTATAAGTTTATCATAGGTTAGAGTGCCAGTTTCACCGGTCATGAGATTTCGGAAAGAAACGGAATGTTTTTTTGTATCAATAGCCGAAACTTCCGTGTTTACTTTGGCATCAATGTCCTTGGCATTCAGATAGAACATTGGATTTCGCACTATGCCGGCTGGCGTGCATAAAAGCTGATTGCGGTCATCGAAATAGCCGCCGACATAGTAGGGATAACCACAGGATGCCATGGAAAGATCAGCATCTTTTTGCAGGATGATGACTTCGGCATCGTTATCAATTCTTCTGGCTTTAGCCGCTGCCTTGGGTCCGGCAGCCGACCCGCCGATAACGATAATTCTTTTTCTCTGTGCCATAAAAATCTCCTTTATATTTTTTTCAATCTTCGATGCATATTCTTTTGTTTTTCATCGCTGTAACGGTCATGAAGGTCAGCAAAATAACAATGCCGGTTAAAAGTATAAGCAGGATCAATGCGACATACTGAAAGACTTCAATATGTAAATAATGATACATGAGTATCGTTGCAATTGTCAATGCCGCCATGGGAAAAGTATATGCCCACCAGGACAGGTAATATTTTATTCTGGCCAGCATCCGCAATTGCGGCATCATCAGAATAAAGATGAAAAAGGCAAAATAATAAAGCATTCTGGCCATGGAATCGACAGCGCCTGTCAATTTGACATACGATATAAAACCGACAGCGGGCGGCGCAATAAGAATGAAAAGAGTCGGCAGCAGTTTTTCAGGCATCGGGTTATGAAAGATCAGGCGGTAAAGCAAGATGGTAAAGAGCGCTATCCAGAAAACAAAGCCGACGCTGAAGAAGAACCAGGAGATTTCTGAAGACGCATAGGTAATCCCGGCAATCGGAACGAGAATATTTCCCGCAACCGGAATAAACCATGCGGGACTGATGGCATTGATTTCCAGAGAAGGATGCTTCAGCCAGATGGAAATCACCATGATACTGAAAATAAAATGCATAATCGTTCCAATCGTCCACAAAATCATGGAAATAAAAGGATGCATGGTCATGGTGGCTATACTTAAAAGCAGCAGACTGATGGAAATGGTCGGGAAGAAAGAAAGTTTCGTGGTATTTTGAAACTCTTTCTGAACCTCATGAAAATGTTTGAAATTTTTTGTCAGATAAACAAAAAAAATAGTCAAAAAGATTAAAATGCTTATTCCCAGCAAAATGGTGCTTAAATAATTGTTCCATTGTAGTACTTTCTCCATTCGCTGCCAGGCAATCGTCGCACCGGCCAATCCCATTACAACCGCAAAAAATGAAACAGGAAAATTCTGTAACCGCTCACTCATCAGGATTTTCTCTTTTTTGGCGATGAGTTAGCAACGATTGACGGACATTGCATTGATCTAAGTCAATACAAACAGATTATTTTAGAAATATTTTTAAGCGTTAACGGGCATCAGACTTTCCGGCACCTGAACGGCGACCACTTCGCCTGTTGCGCACACCTGGCCGTTGGCAATCAGCCTGGATTCAATAATAACCTTACGCCCCTTGATCAACTTGACCTTCCCGCGAATTTCAAGCGGTCCATTAAGCGGTGTGGGCAAAAGATAGTTCACGTGCAAAGAGCCTGTCAGAAAACGGATGGGCGGGAGCGTGTCCATTTCCCGGTTTTCCGCCCGGTATTTGGCGGCCGCGGCTGTTCCCGTGGAGTGACAGTCGATTAGCGAGGCAATCAGTCCGCCGTAAGCCATTCCGGGAATGGCCATATAACGGGGATCGGGTTGATGAATGCAGACGGATTCTTCTCCGTCCCAATAGCTTTTTATTTGCAAGCCGTGTTCATTGAGACGCCCGCAGCCGTAACAGTGACTTAAATCATCCGGATAGTAATCCTGAAACGCTTTTTTTTTCATAGTATCTCCTTAACTAAATGTGAGTTTCGTTCCGGCCATGTTCAAAATGAATTGTTCCGGCATTTGCTTTTCCATTTCTATGATTGCTTTTCGGCCGGTGCAGTGTGTCGGGATAATGTAAGCCGGGTTGATTTTCTTGAATTCCTGTGTTGCGCGATCGATAATCGGTTCAAAAAACGGCCCCGAAAGATGAAACCCACCCATGATGGCATGAACTTTCTCGATGCCTGTCACCTTCATCGCATAATGTACGGTGTTGATGATTCCCGCGTGGGCGCATCCCGAAAGAATCACCAGCCCCTTGTCTTTGAGATGCATGACGATGGAGGTGTCATCTTCAATGGCATCCCAGACTTCCTTCCCATCTTGTTGGCAATGAGGTAGCGGCCACCCCGTTTCAAAATCCGTTGTCCGGGGAACTTCGCCCAGAAAAAGAATGGTGTCATCAAGCATGGAGCATGGTTTGGTCGCTTCGACTAGGGCTAGTCCCGCCTGTTTAATGCGTTCCCGTGTAAATTTGGGAAAATAAATCTTAAGTTCCTCTCCGAATTTGAGATAACGCGGCGATTTAAACGCAGAAGGGTGCACCAAAAAGGGAATATTTTTTTTCCCGATCATGGCCGTGAGTTTTTCCATGCCACCCGTATGATCACTGTGCCCATGAGAAAGCGCCGCGGCTTCCACTTCGGTCATATCGACGCCTAACGTTGCGGCGTTTTGAGCCGCGCTATTTTCCGAGAATCCGAAATCAAAAAGTAATGTATGCGTTTTCCCATCCGTTGTGGTTTTAACCAGCGCCGAAAAGCCGTGCTCTGCCAGAACGGAAGCGCGGATTTCACCGTCTTTTAAAGGATTGGCTCGCGTGACAACGGCGTTACTGTCCATTGCTGTAATATCGATATAATTGTCCTGTAACGTCAGAATCTCAACCTTGTCGACTGCTTTCAAAGAAATGTCTATCATTGTCCTGATCTCCCTTTGAAGTTTAGTGGTCACAGATGTTTTCTCCGACTTGCAGAGTACCTGCAAAATAATCGGTAATCAATTTCTCCGGCGTTTCCGCGGGAGCTCCCACAATTACCTGAATGCCCTGCTGGGTGAATAATTGCTGGGCGCGTTGTCCCATGCCTCCGGCGATAATTATCGTCGCGCCGCGTTCGGCCAGCCATGATGGTAGAAGTCCCGGCTGATGCGGCGGTGCAGCCGATTCCTCGCTTTTAATAATTTTCTTTGTCCGGGGATCAACATCCACCAGGGCAAAACTGGAGCAATGACCAAAATGCATGGTCAGTTTTCCATCGGCCAAAGGTATTGCTATTTTCATAATTTTTTTCTCCTTACTAATTAAAATTTTTTATTTTATCGGCATCAGTTATCTGATTAATAATATTCTGCATGATTTTCCCCGTTGTTGTTTTAGAAGAATGATAAATGAATACTTTACCGGTGTCGCCGGATTGGGCAATCGCCGGGTCCATCGGAATCGCGCCGAGAAAATTTACGTTCATGTCTTCGGAAATCTTTTTCCCCCCACCGGTGGGTAATATTTGAGTAACCTCACCGCATTTAGGACAAACAAACCCGCTCATGTTTTCAATTACTCCCAAAACAGGAACAGCAAGACGCTTGCAGAAGCTTATGGATTTGCGCACATCGATGGCAGCCACTTTTTGTGGTGTTGTAACGATAATCGCTCCGTCTAACGGTTGAATCAACTGACATAAAGACAGCGGTTCATCACCAGTGCCGGGAGGAGCATCAACGATTAAATAATCCAAATCACCCCATTGCACATCGGTCAGAAACTGTTTGATAACGCCCATTTTCATCGGACCGCGCCAGATAACCGCGTCATCGGGATTTTGTAGAAGAAATCCCAGGGACATTATTTTCAAACCACCGAATTCAACAGGGAAAAGTCCTTCGGGACCGCCTTTCAGCGTTTCATTTTCTAATCCGAGCATCGTGGGAACGCTCGGACCGTGAATATCCACATCCAGCAGGCCGACCCGCAGGCCGTTTAACGCTAGGGCCGTAGCCAGGTTAACCGCAACCGTGCTTTTGCCGACACCGCCTTTGCCGGAAAGTACGACTATTTTTTTCTGAATACGGCACAGCGTCGCCTGTAATCTGCGCCGGTCAGCGTATTCTTCAGGACTTTCATCTTTTTTCTGTTTTTTTGCCGAGCAACTGGAATCGCCGCACGTATCACATGTTTTCTTCTCTTCCACTATTTTATCCTCCTTATTATTTTCCTTTGGAAAGGTAATCGTCACAAGCCGCCTTCAACGTATTGGTCGCCAGAAGCGCACAGTGTTCATGATCTTTGGGCAAACCTTCGAGCTCCGTGAGGACATCCTGCTGACTGATGGATTTGACATGATAAACTGACTTTCCCTCGGCCATACAGGTTGCCATTGAGCCGCTGGCAATCGAAGGAGCGCAACCGTCCGTGATAAATGAAATTTTTTTTATTTTATCATTTTGTGCCTTGAGCCAGAACTCCATCGTCGTGCCGCATGGTCCGGTGATTTTCGCGTGTCCGTTGAAATCCTCCAACTTGCCCATGTTGTGTGGTTTATTGGCATGTTTGTTTGCCGTAGAATAAGATTCCTCAAGATTGACTAAATCAATCACTTTTAATCTTACGCCTCCTTGCTCTTTAGGTTATCCCAAAGTTGTCGAATATCATCGGCACCGGGTGTTTCCAGTTCCACAACGGTTTTTTGTCGAATTTGTGCCTGTGTTACTGCACGATCATAACGAATGCGTCCTACAATTTTTCCGCCCAAATTGGAAGCTTTTTCCTCAATACGGGTGGTCATTTCAGGATTAATATCCCATTTGTTGACGCAAACATCTGCGGGAATCTGAAAATGCCGGGTGAGCGCCAATACCCGCTCCAGATCATGTTCTCCCGAAACAGTCGGCTCGGTAACCACCAGAACCTGCGAAGCGCCTGTAACCGAAGCAATGACCGGACAGCCAATGCCGGGCGGACCGTCTACGATGATCAAGTCGTGATTTTCTTTTTCCGCGATCGAGCGTGCCTCCCGCCGTACAGTGGAAACCAGTTTCCCCGAGTTTTCAGCGGCCACCCCCAGCCGCGCATGCACCATTGGACCCAGGCGCGTTTCGGAAACAAACCATTTGCCGCAGTTACAATCGGGGAAATCAATTGCTTTCTCCGGGCACATTTCCACGCAAACTTTGCATCCTTCGCAGGCAACGGGATCCACGGAAAATAAAAGCTTTCCATTGAAAGTCTGGTTGCTTTGAATCGCATTAAAGCGACAGACGTCTTCGCAAATGCCGCAACCGATACAGTCGGCTTGACGAATTATGGCTTCGTGACCGCTGATGAATTCATGTTCTTCTTTTATTTGCGGTGTCAGCACCAGATGAAGGTCTGCTGCGTCCACATCGCAATCACAGATCACAGAGCGCTTGGCCAACGCGGCCAGAGACGCTGTCACGCTCGTTTTTCCCGTTCCTCCCTTCCCGCTGATTACAACCAATTCTTTCATTTGCTTTTTCCCCGATGATCTTTATCTATCATTTTGTTTGACCTTACTATTTTTTCAGATTTTTCTTCCGGATAATAATTCCCCCAGATCGGATCATTGCCGTATTGCCGCCACCACCACCTATTGTAGTCTTCCCACGGATCGAGAATACCGAACTCTTCTTTCATTAAAAAAGCGTACGCCTCGTTAATGGCCTGCATTTTTATATGCGCGTCGTTTTCTCTGTTAACGTCGGGATGCCATATTTTTGCGAGATCCCGGTAATTTTTCTTCACGTCTTCCGCCGTTCCGTTTCGGGGAATTCCCAAAAGTTTTTTTGCATGATCCACGTTACGGTTACGGTTCATAATTCTTCTTTCCTCTTCGCCGGTTCATTTTTAAGGCCGTTGATGACGTAAAGGGCTGCCTGGCGCGGGTCGTTACTTTCATATATTTTCTCGCCTTCGATTCCCAGAATATACGCTGTTTGTATTGAAAATAGTTCAGCCATAAAACGTTCAATTTGTTTCACGTCCGTATGCCGAATCAGGTTTACGTATGAATCCGGCTCAAGACGCTTTTGCTTTACAAATCCGGACTGGGGATTAAGCAACATGGCGATGATTTTTCCTTCCGTGCGTAAAACAGCAAACGAACGTTGCAGAGCTTTTCTGTAATCCTCTATAAATTGCAGTGAGGCAACGTAAATAACGGCATCAAAAGAAGATTCCGGAAACGGCATATCTTCCGCCCGCCCTGCCACAGTTCTGACGGCGTCCGGCGCACATTTTAAAGCTTCAAAGGAAATATCAAGTCCCGTAATATGAAGTCCATGCGCACTTAATTTCTCTTCAATGACGGCTGGTCCGCAGCCGACACTTAAAATGTCAAGACTTCCCCGCAGATGCGAAACAAGATAATCCGTTTCGATCCGGAAAACATTCTGCCAGAATGTTTCCTTGCAGGTTTCCACATACTTTTTTGTCTCTTCGGCGCTTTTCATTCTGCAAATCATTCACGTTTTTATAAATAGTTACATCTCTTACTTAAATAAATCATTCTGTCATGCGAACGGCAACTATCAAATTCTGCCTTTTACTGTGATATTCTTTCAATTTGAAGCCGTGTTCGGTTAATATCGTCTTTGCTTCATACAGCGTACCGCTGTTTACCTCGTGTTGTCTTCCTTCTATCGCGTGAATTTTGTTCAATATCTCAAGTCCTTCCTCATTAAAATCACTCAATACTATTTTCCCGGTGCGGGAGAGAATTCTGATGAATTCATCACAGACCCTACGGACAGATGAAAGATGATGAATCATGTTGACCGCAAAAATTGTATCGAAAAAACTGTCATCGCAGGGAATGGATTCGATATTGGCCACAACAAAAGTGACTTGGTGTTGCAGTCCGTAATACATCAGATTTAGCAGGGCATATCTTTGTTCCGCAGCGGAAATATCAAATGAAAAAAAATTAAAACCGGCCCGTGCCAAAGCGAGCGTAAAATATCCTTTGCCTGTACCTGCTTCGAGAATGTTGCCCGAAAACGGACGCGCATTGTCAATAATAAAATTGCGTTCCTGGTCGATATCGTAATCGAATTTTCGATAAAGTGCTATGCGTTCCAGATATTTTTCGTGGTTTTCGATAATTTCCTTTTTCATCCGTCAACCTTTCATTTCATTTTGTTTTCTTCCACTATTCTGTAAAAAAGACCTTGATCAGTACGCATCGAAGATATGAGATGTTTATCAATAAGAGATTTTAACCTTTTGGCCACTTCATGCGGGTGTAGTCCCAAACCGAGACAAATTCCATCAAGTGTGCACGGTCTTCTGGCAAGAAGATCTAAAATATCCTTGTCTCTGGCTCCCTGTTCTTTTGCAACGGGACTTTCGGCAGGCAGGGAGTTTTCAATAATTTCCGTAGAAATGGAAAACAAGCCGGCTAGTTTATTCATTTGTTTTGAATCGACGGCGCAGGCGAAGTCTTCATAAGCCGGACGGCTTACAGTATTGAGCTGAACTTTTTCCACACCGATTTTGTTTGCCAATGCCGCTATTTCTTTTACTTCCGCTGTCATTCCGGTAATTCCGGAAAGCAGAAGAACCTCCAGCCAGATGCGGCCGGCAAATTGCCGGGAAAATTCAATCAGACCCTGAACCATCCGGTCAAAGGAAATATCCTGGTGAGGACGATTAACATATTGAAACAATTCTTTGTTTCCTGCATCAAGTGAGGGAATGACGATATCCGCGTTCATTAAAGCTTTTCGCACGTCGGGAAGGAAAAGCAGAGACCCATTGGTCAAAACCGTCACAGGGATGTTTGTCATTTGTTTTGTTTTTTCGATTATTTCACCGATGGATGCGTGTAGTGTTGGTTCTCCGGAACCGGCAATAGTTATATAATCACAGGAGACACCTGTTGATAATTTTTCTTTCAGTTCCGATAAAATATCCGTAACCGGTAAATAATCAAGCCTAGTAGTTGTTTTGTTCGTTGTCTTTCCCAACTGACAATAAATACAGTCATATGTGCAGGTCTTATGCGGCACTATGTCCACACCAAGGGATTTTCCCAGCCTGCGTGACGGTACAGGACCATAAATATATTTATAAACTCTTTTCATTCTAATCTCCGCAAGGCGATTTACCGCAACGTTGGTTTCTCCCGCAGCAGGTTTTGCCCGTTTCTTCAAGCGAACAGCTCTTGCTTTGATTGCGGTAACTCGATGAGTCTGTTTTCATGATGAACCCGCTGCCACCGCTAACCTGTCTTTTTACCTTGCCGTTACATTCGGGACAGATAGATAAAGCGTCGTCATTGATGCTTTGTTGTTTCTCAAAATGCAGGCCGCATCTTGTGCATTCGTATTCGTAAGTGGGCATGGTTTGTTATCCTTTCTTTGTAAAGTTTGTTATCTTCTCTGAAAGATTTTCAAAAAGTGTCCGATATCGGGGAAGGGCGTCCACTATCAGAATCCCCCTGGAGTAATTTTCGGCAATTTGCCGGTCGTCGGGAATTTCCATCAAAATGGAAACATTTTCTTTTCTGCAGAATTCGTGAACGCGATCATCCCCGCTGCCCATCCGATTGATCAGAACCCCGAAGGGTAGATTCAGTTCCCGGATCATATCCACTGCCAGTGTCAAATCATGCAAGCCGAAAGGCGTCGGTTCCGTAACCAGAAGAACAAAATCCGAATCTTTTATTGCGGCGATGACAGGACAGGAGGTACCGGGCGGAGCATCGAGAATTGCTGCCGAGCTTTCCGGTATAGCGTTTTTTACGGCGCGGATGAGAGGCGGCGCCAAAGCCACTCCGACATCAAGCCTTCCGGTAACCAGGGTTATGTTCTCGGCGACCGATGTTTCAATGACACCGATGCGGTGGTTTTGTTCTCTGATAGCTTTTGTAGGACACACCAGTGTGCATCCTCCGCAGCCGTGGCACATTTCCGGAAAAACAAGCGGAGTTGTGCCGAATGTAACAATGGCAGAAAACTGACAGATTTTTGCACAGTCACCGCAGCAATTGCAGAGGTCTTCGTTGACTTCCGGCACGGGGATGCCTACGATTTTTTCAGATTGATCCGATGTTTTTAAAAATAAATGAGCGTTGGGTTCTTCCACGTCGCAGTCCGCCAGCAGCACATTTCCCTTAAATACACGTGCAAGATTGACACTGACGGTAGTTTTTCCCGTTCCCCCCTTGCCCGATGCGACAGCTATCTTCATGCCGTTTCTCCTTCTTTTTTATGAATCCAAAGCAGAGGAAATACAATGTCGCTGGTGCAGCAGGGCACCCAGACTGCCAAAAACAGAAAAGCAGCAATCAATATTGTAGTGACAACATCAACGGACTTATCCAGTGCCATTAAAACGTGAAACAGAGAAGCCCATGTGCTCAAAAGCACATGCCCCGCGTGAGGAATTTTGGTATGAGAAATGACATATCCCAGAACTATGCCGCCCAGCGCCAGAGGATTTACCAGCCACCATTTCTCGATAAAACCCAGATGAATGCCCCGATGCGGAAGTTCAAGCAGCCATTCTCCTACGTAGGGTATCAAAGAATCGCTGAGCGTGGCTATACCAATGGATCCGACATAACCGATAATGATGATTTTTATGATGTTGCGTTGTGAATGAATTCTGTACATTGCAGTGGTAACCAGAGCGCTGAGTAAAACGTGCAAAGGATGCATTGTCCAGAAAAGCGCGGAAGAGATTTCACGCGGAACCCGAAACTGGATAAAAGCCGCCATAATTATAATTCCCGTTATAGTACCGAACATCGTAAAAGGCGCATGCAATTTAAGTTCTGTTGCGATAATTCCAGCTTTCATGAAACCGCTCCTGAGGAATAATCGGGCAAGGAGAAACTATTTGCAACCACATAAGATCCAACGCGAAATCCGGAATGACGGCTGATGGTCGGGCATTTTATACGAAAAAGGAAAAAAATTTCGCGTTGTTCATCGGATAAAGTTTCAAAATTACCTTGACCTTTGGCAATGACCATATCCGCCTCTTCAAAGCGACGGCGGAATTCCATATCACAATCATTGAGAATTGTTCCGGGAGCATCGGAACCGTTGTCAATAATTTCCGCTATATCATCAATTTTTGCCGCCTGCGCATCTGTAATAGTCGCATCATTGATGACCGGTGCCCCGCGTACAGCCATTGTTATTTTTACGCCGGATAATTGTTCAATTAATAAACGATCGAAAAAGATTTCACCCGCATTATCAGCCAGATAAAGAATATTTTTTGCCTTTTGGACGGCTTTTTTAAATGAGTTTACGTTACCGTAGATCGTTTGCAGCGGTGTGCTTTGCAAAGCAGCATAAATTTCCTCGTGGCTGATATTATTTTTTGATCCCAGATCAATAATATTTCCCGAGATGGCGTAACGTACAGCCATCATCATAGGGTCGGGTGATGAATTTATATGCTGCCGGATTGAAGGAATTAAACCGGCAGCCATTTTGTTATGCAGATCCTTGGCTGTGCGATAGGGATCATCTGTCGGTAGAACAGAACGCAGCCGCCGGTGAATCGACTGGGAAACGGCAGGCGGAGTTTCATTGAAATCAAGTTCGCTGATCCATTGCAAGACATTCTGCATTAAACGTTTTTGCTCTTCGTCGGATAAATCGGACATTTTTACCGTATCTGCAGCCTGTCGCACAAAACATGGAATACAGTCCATAGACATTTTCATGAACGATAACCTCTTTTACCTCTTTTTTGCGCGGTTGGTTCGTCAACCTCGTCCTGCCAGCCGTTTTTCCGTATATCGTGCAGATCGAATTTTGCCGTGTATGGTTTGATGTCCAGAAGCGGAGTCCCGTCGAGAATATCAACTCCGTCAATATAAAGAATATTGTTTTCTATCCGGATAAGTTCTACAATGCTCAGTCCTATAGAGTTAGGACGCCCCGGCGCACGTATGGAAAATATTCCCCGTTCCACGTCCTGAAGAAAAGGTTTTACCAGTAATTTGACCGGCGGGGCCTGGTTAAAATGATAAATTAAATAAATATGCGAAAAGCCGTCCAGATCGCGGAGACCTGCTTTAAATTCTTCCAGAACTATCACGTGTCCCTTACAGCCGCGGGCGTATACCGGCTGAATGGGTGTTTTTTCAGCCATCGTATGTTCACTATGAATTATTCCGATCGGCTTATATATTATTTGTTTGTCAATCATACCCAGTGTCCTTCCACATCGGCGGACTTGGCTTCACTAAGTTTTCCGGCACGATATTGCTCCAAAGCTTCCGTCACTGTAGCAGCAAAGGCATTGTAAATCTTGATGCCTGCTGCCTGAAGCGTACGAAAGGCTTTTGGTCCGCAATGTCCGGTAATGACGGCTCCAACGCCCATGCGGGCTATATTTTGCGCGGATTGAATACCGGCACCCTGTGCTGCGTTCAGGTTTTGCTCATTATCTATAACTTCGAACGTTTTTGCCTCCAAATCGTAAATGAGAAATTTCGGCGCCCGTCCAAAACGGCTGTCCATAGGAGCATTCAAATCATTTCCTGATGTTGTCAGTGCGATTTTCATTTTAAAATCTCCTTTGATGGCAATTTGTAGCTGCGGTGACAGCGCGAAGCGGCGACTTACGCGCCATCACCGCAATGCATGGATCAACTCCATGCAGGTTTCACAAAGGAGGCTATTTCCCTTGCGTTTTAGTATCCAACTCATCCAGACGTTTTTTAATTGCATCTATTTCATTTTGAAGCAATTCCGCCTGATTACTTAGAATCTGTTTTTCTGCTTCAGGATCTTGATTTTGGTACGGAGCGGCCATTCCGCCGCCATACCGTGCCCATCCGGGTACACCGGTGGCGTAAAAACGATTACGGAGACCGAACCCTCCTGCACGGAAACCGCGACCGCCGAAACCGGCGCCACGTCCAAAACCCATGCTGAAACCTCTTCCTGGAATGTTGTTCATATAACCGGGCACATTGTAGCCCGCACAATACCCCGCCATTCTGCCTGTCATTGGTCCCATGCCCATGGGACCGGTTCTATCTCCTCTTGGCACGATAAAATCCTCCTTTTATAGTTTATTTATTCTCTGATTAGTGTTGTTCCGCATTGCGGACATTTTTTTTTCATACAGGGCACTCCTCGTTCGTGCGGTTCGCGGTATCCGCATTTCGTGCATAAACAATTACCTCCCACTCCTGCGGCGCGTGCTCCACCCATGCGGCCTGCACCCTGACCGCGGCCTTGCCCCATTCCTTGTCCGCCAAAACTTCCTCTGCCGTTACGGTTATTAATATTCATAAATCCTCCTTATACGACTTTTTAACTTCTTTAAAAAACAAACACGGCTGCTGCCAGCACAGTCGTATAATTATTATTTTTCAACACACACGACTGCGTTGTATTACGTGTGCCTACTATTTTGCCGCTGATCTTGAACAACTCCTTTTTTTCATCCCAACTTTCATCGACGTTGAAATCAATACCCAAAGTTGAAGCCAGCATGGCTGCTGCCAGGTCTTCCGCATAATCGCCGGTCTGGCGTTCATTATAACCGAAAGAGTGATGTTCGCTGATGTAACCATACATTCTCTTGTCAACGGGAATCGCGCAACCCACAGACGCAGAAATCAAACGATGCGGTTCATTGCTGCAGCAACGGCTCATTACGCAAAAGGTAATGGCACCGGGCAAAAGTTTTTTCAGGCCTTCTGTTCTCGAAATAATTTTACAACCCGGCGGCATGATACTGGAGACCTGAACAAGATTGCATTTTTCAATACCTGCATCGCGCAATGCCAGTTCAAAGGAATGAAGCTGCTCGCGATGAGTACCGACGCCTTTAGTGAAAAATAATTCTTTTGGGATGGGCTTGTTCAATTATTTTCTCCTTTTTATTTATATTTTATGAAATTATCAAAAACTTTTTTTCTAAAAAATACCTTTTCCTTGTAATGGATATCACTATTTTTTAGTTTTTTATTAATTGTGATTTTAATTCAGTCAATCCTTTCCATATATTGGTATCGCCAACAAATTTTTTAATGTCGGCGGCTGAATGCCTGATTACACAAGTGGGTGTTGCATTAATATTATTTTCAATAATGGCGGCGTTCAGCATCGGGAAAACGACTTTTTCACCCATTTTTTTCCATGAAATGTTTTGTTTCTTTAAATAATCAATCAATTGGTCTTCATTATGAATATTTTTGCCTTGAGCAGCATCAAAAAGTACTTTTCGAATTTTAAAAACACCATCGGTTTCTGAATCAGCGTTAACGGCATAAAGATAGTATTTGGCATAAAGAGGTGTTGTTTTATTAAAGGGAACATCAATAAATGTCACTTTTACCTTATTGGAAGATAGTAATTCTTTCAGCAAATGTTCGGCCTTTATATCAATGCGGCGGCACGGCGTGCAGAAATAATCTGTAAACATGATTATTTCATAATCTCCTTTGCCGAATGTCGGAACTCTATGGTTGCTTTCCTGTCCATAGGCCGGAATGACTGATCCGGAAAAAGTTAATAAAATTGTCAGGTATCCCAACAGACTGAAAAGCAGCAAAGGCAACTTTTGAATTTTAAACATAGGAAAATCAACCTCCCCCAGGAAATACAGCCACATCCTGCTGCGTTTATGATACCATGCGGACGGGACCTTATAATTAATTATAAAGGACAAAAGTATAATTATCGAAAAAGCAAGGCAAAAAGGACAACAGACTTCATTTCTGATCTGAAAAGCATATAAATAAACTTCTACTCCCAGGCCGGTCGACAAAAAAGCCCGTATCCAAAAGTCCTGTTTGAAAATTGCAAAAAATATAATAGCCGCCATGAAAGCAATTCCTATCCATTTGAGATCGATTCCTAAAATATCGCCCTTAAGATAACTGCATACTGAACCGCAATAGTCATAATAAGCTATAAGGCCGATGCCGATACCGGATAGTACTATTGTTAGAATATTGTGGTGTTTTTCTATTCCTTTAATTATTTTTGTCATCCTGACACCAACTTTCAGTATTTTATGGTGATAGGCTCTTAAAAATTCATTACCACCTGCTAAAAATATTTACCGCCATCGGTAACGTTTACCGCGCTGTCCCCTGAAACCGGCACCCATACCGTGTCTGCGACATCCGGGCAAAGAGAATATAGCCTGTTCAAGTTGATTATTTTTATAAGCGGATACAATAGAGTCGACTTCTCCTCTGATGAATGGATGAACTACTATACCCTGTGAAGTAATCAATGCCTGCATTTGACGGGAAATAGCTCCGCAAATCAAAACGTCAATGTCATTATCTTTGAGCTGTGCAACACGTTCCAAAGGATCGGCAGAAACAAACTTTAAAGGTATTTTCTTTAAATTGGTTACTTCATCTGTTTCGACAATCAAAAGCTGATCAGCTGAATCAAAGACAGTTGAAATGCAATTTTTAAATACCGACAGGGCCAGCCTCATTCAAACTCCTTGTTTCTTTAATTTTTTATAACACCAATACTTATAGGAATAATATAGCAAAACAGATGCCAAATAACTTCAAAAATATTGTTTATGAATAACAAATACTTACAGGATATTGCAGATAAAGCGGGCGAGAGTTAGTTGCGATAACGCGACGATAGTTGCATGGTGGTCGCATAATTGCAACTTTGCTCATGCTTAATTACGGCAGTTGTAGTCCGAGCGATTTGATTTTTCTGTAAAGAGTGCTTTTATGAATACCTAATTCTCTGGCAGTTCTGGGGCAGTTCCAGTTATTTTGTTTGAGAATATTTAACAAGTATTTATATTCAACATCGCGCAATGATTCACCCTCTGCGTTGCTTTCTTTTGTTTGAGAAGCAAATAAATTTTCAGGCAAATGTTTTTTTTCTATTATTCCTGTCTTGCAAAGAATGAACGCTCTTTCGATAATGTTGGCCAGCTCTCTTACATTACCCGGATATTGATAACTCATCAAAACAGACATCGCCCCTTCATCAATACCTTCGATATTTTTCTTTTGCAGAGTGTTGAACCGGTTCACATAATGATCAATCAGGAGAGGAATATCTTCCATACGTTCGCGCAGTGGCGGGAGAATGATTTTAAAAACGTTTATTCGATATAATAAATCCTCACGAAAGCGTTCCTGTTTAACCATTTCTTCCAGGTTTTTATTGGTTGCAGCAATAATGCGAACATTATGTTGAATACTTTGTGTTCCGCCCAGCGGCTCGTAGGTTTTTTCCTGCAGTACGCGCAAAAGTTTTACCTGCATGGAGGGAGTTACCTCTCCGATTTCGTCAAGAAACAGTGTTCCGTTTTCGGCCATTTTAAAACGGCCGGGTTTATCTTTTTTTGCATCGGTGAAAGCCCCGGCTTTATAACCGAAAAGTTCCGATTCCAGAAGAGTATCAGGGATGGCGCTGCAATTAACTGCGACAAAAGGAAATTTTTTTCTGGAACTTAAATTGTGGAGAGCACGGGCGATAAGTTCTTTGCCTGTGCCGCTTTCGCCCTCTATTAAGACGGTACTTCCTCCGGCGGCGATGTCGGGAATCATATCAAACAATTGAAGCATTTTATGGTTTTTCGAAATGATGTCGGCAAAATTGTATTTTTGTGAAATTACCTTGCGTAAATCTTCCTCAATGCTGATATCGCGGAAAGTTTCCACTGCGCCCAGTAACTTTCCGTTTTTATTGCGTAAGAGTGCCGTGGAAATGCTGATCGGTAATTTGCGGCCTTCGGCATTGATGATATATACTTTTTTATTGATAATTTGCTCACCGGTTTTCATGGTGGACCTTAAACAGCAGTTTCTTTCGCAAATATCCGCTTTGAGAACATCCTTGCACAACTGACCAAGTGCCTCATTGCGGGAGACACCTGTAATCTTTTCAGCAGCGCGATTGAAAGAAGTTATTCGCCAATCTTTATCTACAGTGAATACACCATCGGCAATGGAGTCCAAAATAATATTTTGGTCGCTGCCGGAATTACCTGAAAAAGAATTAATGGGACGAATACTTTTCATGATATTCCTTAATCTTATTTATTATTCTTCATTGCAACCATGCTGATGCCGGGCACAGGAAATTCCCGAATCTCTCAGATTGCCGGAAAGCCAGCTTTCTGTTACTAATTTTACGTTTCCCGAACAGCCGCGTAAAACATCAATGCCGTGGCTGTTCAATACATTAACCGCACCTTCGCCCATGTTTCCGGCCAGCATTAACGTGACACCCTGTTCGGCAAGTATCTGTGCAATATTCGATTTACAACCGCATCCGGCTGGTGATGTAACCTTTTCTTCCGATAAAATTTTTTTCTGCTTGTCAATTGTAAAGACTGTGAAATATTCACAGTGCCCGAAGTGTTCATCAATTTGATTTTGGTATGACGGTAAAGCAATTTTCATATATTTCTCCTTGTAAAAAAAAGTTTCATGTGTTTTTTCCCGACCTGTGTCTTTTTGCGTGTCCGCAATGCCTGGTTTCATTAAGAGTAATTTTTCCGCCTTCAATATTTAGAGCTTTTCCGTTTACCAGAACATCGGCAATTTTTTTATGGGCTTCATTTATGATTCTGCCGAATGTCTGGCGTGAAACGTTCATCCGGTCAGCGGCGTCTTCCTGATACATTTGTTCGTAATCAGCCAGACGAATAGCTTCAAATTCATCCAGATTCAAAACAACCTCTTCAATATCCAAAGTCGGTATACCCCTTGGCTTGAAATAATTTTTGTCGGGTATTCCGCAAATATTGCGGTAACATTTGGGCCGGGTCATTTCTCTTAATTAATCCTTTTGTTTATTATAAGCATATGCCCATAATGTGTCAAGGGCTAATTCCTAATTTACGGATTATAGTTGCTGATAATTGATTCTGTATGTTGATAAATTCCGAAACGACGTGCTATCGGGATACCAATATATTTCAAGTACAGGATCATTCGACTTATAATTTTTAGTTTAAAATATTCCTAAAACTTGAGTTTCATTAAAAAAGTAGCTATGGTAAATAAATTTCTTTGTCAAGTAAGTAAATCTTATAAAGGATTTTGTAGTGCGAAATATAAAAAGCAAGGTTCACGCTCATATGCCATATCATCTTTTGTCGCGGTATTTGGAATCTATCCTTCAACAAAAACTTAATCTGGAAATATATTTTCATCACTGGGTATTGCAGGATCTGGATAAGGCGAAATGTCTGGAAACAGCCAGGCTTCTCGCGGAGAGCGGACTGAAAATAACTTTCCATGCCCCTTTTCTGGATCTGCGTCCGGCAGCAATGGATGATGAAATCCGGAAAGCAAGCCTTGAACGGATTAAACAGGTTTTCGATTTAGCCCCTTATTTTCACCCTTTAAAAATCGTCTGTCATCCGTCTTTTGACGATCGTTATTATGTATCGGCTGATGATTTATGGCTGGAGAACAGTGTTAAAACGTGGAAAGAGTTGATTAAGCTGGCTAAAGAATATCAGATAACCATTGCCCTGGAAAATGTCTATGAAAAAAATCCATTTATTTTGCGCCGTCTTTTCGATGCACTTTCTTCGGATAAAATTTGTTTTTGTTTCGATACAGGGCATTTTAATGTATTTTCTCATGAGCCGCTTAATGTTTGGCTGAAAGAACTGGGAAAATATTTAGGACATCTTCATTTGCATGATAATTTCGGAAGATTGGATGAGCATCTTCCGGTAGGCGATGGTACATTTCCTTTTGCGCGATTTTTTCAAATTCTGAAAAAAATGAAAATAAAGCCTACTGTAACGCTGGAGGCTCATAATCCGGATAATTTTTTGCAGTCGGTAAAGAATGTCAAAGACATGAAACTTTTATAATTTCAGATTGGCTGAGTTTTTCAGAGGACAAAATTGTTAAAGTACATTGTAAAACGAATATTGTTTATGGTACCGCTTCTGCTGGGCATTACGATTATTTGTTTTTTCGTCATGCATCTGGCTCCCGGTTCTCCTACCGACTTGCAGACGCAAATGAATCCCAAGGCGTCCGCACAGATGAAGGAGCGTCTTCAGGCTTTATATGAACTGGATAAGCCGATTCATATTCAATATTGGTCATGGCTTAAGAAAATCAGCCGTGGCGATCTGGGAGTTTCGTTTTCATCCGATCACCGGCCGGTTGCTGATAAGATTATGGAGCGATTTCCCATAACAATCCTGATAAATTTTTTGTCTCTTTTGATTATTATAGCCGTTGCCATACCTATAGGAGTGCTTTCCGCCGTCCATCAGGATTCGCTCTTCGATAAGATAGCAGGTGTATTCGTTTTTATCGGATTTGCAATTCCTACTTTCTGGCTGGCTTTATTATTAATGATATTTTTCGGCATCAATCTGGGATGGCTGCCCATTTCCGGGCTGCGTTCTTTGAATTACGAGTATCTTGCTCCTTGGGCGCAGATTGTTGATTTGGCCAAACATTTAATTTTGCCGTTATTCATTTCTTCTTTTGGAGGGTTGGCCGGTCTTTCCCGTTACATGCGCGCGAACATGCTGGAAGTTATCAGGCAGGATTACATTATGACCGCCCGCGCCAAGGGATTAAGCGAAAGAAATGTAATTTACAAACATGCGCTGCGTAACGCGCTTCTGCCGGCTATAACAATTCTGGGTCTTTCAATTCCCGGACTTATCGGCGGCAGCGTAATCTTTGAAACAATTTTTGCCATTCCGGGTATGGGGCAGCTTTTTTATATGGCGGTTATGGCCAGAGATTACCCGACAGTCATGGGTATTTTGCTCATCGGAGCAATTTTAACACTTATAGGCAATTTGATTGCGGATGTGTCGTATGCTATTGCGGATCCGCGCATCCGTGTTTCTTGACAACTTTGGAAAATAGTCAATGTGTCACTTCGAACGAATGTGAGAAGTCTTATAAGCCAATCAAAGAAAGATTTCTCGTCGCTTGGCTTCTCGAAATGACACAAGATAAATTATGCAAAGGTTTCATAATGACGGTATTAACAATATGAATCTTTGGGAAACATTATACAGAAATAAATTGATGCTGGCCGGCAGCGGTCTTGTTTTACTGCTGCTGTTTGTATCGCTTCTGGCACCGTGGCTTGCTCCATACGATTCCGGTCAAATCGATTTGACCAATGTGCTGGCATCGCCATCTATGAAGCATTTATTCGGTACGGATCAATTGGGACGGGATGTATTGTCGCGGATGATCTGGGGTGCCAGGATTTCATTGAAAGTCGGATTTGTGGCTACCGGTGTGGCCATAATTATCGGAACTATTCTCGGCGCTGTAGCGGGCTATTATGGAGGATGGGTGGATTCGGTAATAATGCGGTTTGTTGATATTATGCTTTGCTTTCCCACTTTTTTCCTGATTCTGGCGGTAATCGCTTTTCTGGAACCTTCTATCTGGAATATCATGATTATTATCGGTCTGACCGGATGGATGGGTGTAACAAGATTGGTGCGTGCTGATTTCATTTCCTTGCGGGAAAGGGATTTTGTGAAGGCGGCAAAAGCCATAGGAGCCGGTGATTTACGGATTATTTTTCTACATATTCTGCCCAATGCCATGGCTTCCATTCTTGTGGCCGCGACTTTAGGAGTTGCCGGAGCAATATTAACAGAATCGGCCTTGAGTTTCTTGGGCATTGGCGTACAGCCGCCTACGCCCAGTTGGGGAAATATTCTGACTGCCGGCAAAGATAACATCGATATTGCCTGGTGGCTTTCCCTTTATCCCGGTCTGGCCATTTTAATTACGGTTGTCGGTTATAATCTTCTGGGAGAAGGGATAAGGGATTTGCTTGATCCGCGCCTGAAGAAATAATATCTTCCTCTATGGTATTTGCTCAAAATAATTGTTTGAGTCTTGATTAAATTGTAAAAATGTACTAGTAGTCGGCTCGTCAATTTACGCAAGGAGAAGAGATAAAAATGTCCCAAAAAGTTGATGCAGAATTAATTGACCTTGATAAACGTATCATTTCACGCAAAATCCTGGCCGGTGATGTTTCCGAAAAAGAGCTGCAAAATCTTTTGAAGAAACTTCCCGACGTTTCGGACAACACCGAGGAAGTTTGTCCTGAAGAAAATGAAAAATAGTTTCTTATGATTATTGATTCCCACGCCCATCTGGAAATGAGTGAGTTTGATTCTGACCGTGAGGAAGTTATCAAACGAGCCACGGAAGCAGGAGTCGGTTTTATCATTACTGTGGGAATAAATCTGGAATTCAGTCTCAAAGCAGTCAGCCTCGCCCAAAAACATAAAAATATTTATGCATCAATCGGCGTTCATCCTCATGATGTAGCGAGAGCCGATAATAATACTTACGATGCGCTTAAAGAACTTGCGCACCAGCAGAAAAAAAGAGTTGTTGCTTATGGCGAAATCGGGTTAGATTTTTTTCGCAATATTTCAGCTAGGGAAATACAACTGAAAGCATTTGGACGGCAGTTGGAGCTGGCGCAGGAACTTAATCTTCCTGTAATCATACATGATCGTAAAGCTCATAAGCAATGTATCGAAATGATTAAATCATCAGGTGTCCGCCAGGGAGTATTCCATTGTTTTTCCGGAGATTACGAAATGGCTAAAAAATGCATGGATCTGGGATTTTACATATCTGTCCCCGGCGTGGTAACATTTGATAAAGCCAAAACAATTCAAAATGTTGCCGAGCATGTTCCACTTTCTTCTTTATTGCTGGAGACGGATGCGCCTTATCTTGCGCCCATTCCATACCGTGGTAAAAGAAACGAGCCTTCTTTTGTTATTCATACGGCAAAAAAAGTGGCGGATATCAAAAGGATTCCATTTGAAGAGGTGGCTGAGGTTACTGCTTGCAATACAATGAATCTTTTTGGTATTGAAGTTTCCGCTAAAAATTAGCTATATATCTTAATAAATATTATATAAAATCAAAATGATGACAAATAATCTCAAAGCCGTTGTTCTTCTGAGCGGGGGGATTGATTCCGCCACGACACTGGCTATTGCTAAAAACGAGGGGTATGATGTCTATGCGTTGAGTTTTCGCTACGGTCAGCGGCATGCTGTAGAGTTGGAAGCGGCAAAGCGTATTGCTCAACACGGGAAAGTTGCCGGGCATCAGATAATTGATATCGATTTGCGCAGTATCGGAGGTTCCGCCTTAACCGCGGATATTGCCGTTCCCAAGGCCCGAAGCATGGAACAAATGGGTAGAAATATTCCGGTAACGTATGTTCCGGCACGCAACACCATATTTCTTTCTTATGCATTGGCCTGGGCGGAAGTTATAGGAGCCGACGATATTTTTATCGGAGTAAACGCCTTGGACTACAGCGGATATCCGGATTGTCGTCCCGAATATATTTTTGCGTACGAACAGATGGCCAATCTGGCGACAAAAGCCGGTGTTGAAGGCGGGAAGAAATTGAAAATTCATGCACCGCTCATCGAGATGAGTAAATCGCAAATTATCCGGAAGGGCATTGAACTGGGAGTTGACTACAGCCTGACGCACAGTTGCTACGATCCTTCCGCTTCAGGTGAAGCCTGCGGCGAATGCGATTCGTGTCTTTTACGTTTGAAAGGATTCAGGGATGCCGGAGTTAAAGATCCTGTCAGATATAAGACTTGAAGGTTGGCTTTGAGCTATTTTATTAAGGAAATATTTTATTCAATTCAGGGCGAGGGTTTTTATTCCGGCCGGCCGGCCGTTTTTTGCCGTTTTGCCGGATGTAATTTATGGTCTGGAGAAGAAACCGATCGTGAAAAGGCCGTTTGTAAGTTTTGCGATACGGATTTTGTAGGTTGTGACGGGCAGGAAGGTGGAAAATATTCCCGGCCGGAACAACTGGTGGAAAAAATTTATCGACTATGGCTGGGAAAAAATTCGAAAGCAGTCCGGCCTTTTGTTGTTTGTACAGGTGGTGAGCCGTTATTACAACTCGATACCGGGTTGATAGAAGCTTTGCACAGGAAGGGATGCGAAGTAGCTATTGAAACCAATGGTACGTTATTACCGCCGCCGGGAATTGATTGGGTTTGCGTGAGTCCCAAAGCTGATGCTAAATTATTGTTGCGTTCCGGAAATGAACTGAAATTGGTATTTCCTCAGTTCGGTGCGGAGCCGGAAAAATACGAGACGCTGGACTTTCAGCATTTTTTCCTGCAGCCGATGGATTCACCCGAGCGCGAGACAAATACGCGGTTGGCACTGGAATATATACTGACTCATCCGAAATGGCGATTGAGTTTGCAGATACATAAAATTTTAGGTGTGAAGTAGGGGTATTAAGTGGAAATATTCAAAGTGTTTAAATTTGATGCGGCTCATTGTTTGCCCAATGTTGGCGCTGGACACAAATGTTCGCAAAAACACGGGCATTCCTTTGTTGTCGAAATTCATATTAGCGGTAAGGTTGATCAGCGTTTTGGCTGGGTGATGGATTTTGCCGACATTGAAAATGCCTTTAAACCGCTGCACGATCAACTGGATCATAAATATTTAAATGAAATTGAAGGGCTTGATAATCCAACGTCAGAAAATATTGCAAAATGGATATGGAAACATCTTCAGCCGTCTTTGCCGCAATTGAACAAAGTTATTGTACTGGAAAGTCCGGAATCGGGTTGCATCTATCGGGGTGAAGAATAAAGAGAGTTTAAATTTCGTTTTAGATATTATCAATGATAAGGAATAGTATATACAGATGAAAATTTTCCCAAAGGAATTTTTGCGGATAACCTGCATTGTCTTTTTTGCAGCATTTGTCTTAGTTATGGCAGCCGGATGTTCTCTGGAAAAGCCTTCGGCGAAGAAGGAAACGGCAGTTGTATCTATACCTCTGCCACAACAACAACAAGAGAAGTCGAAGCAGGAACAGCAGCAGCAACGGCAAGAAAAACAAATGCAAGAGCAGCCGCAAAATCAACAACAGCCTGTCGTAAATTTTTCTAAAGAATTGAAAAAATATATAGAGACGCTGGAGAAACAATGTGTGAAATATGGCTGGAACGATGTAAGGCCGCGAGAAATACCATGGGAATATTATCGCAAGACGAAGAAAAAACGTCCGCTGATTTTCGCTCACTTTGGCAAATCAGAAAAAAATTGTATTTTATTTTTGGGTGGCGTTCACGGTGATGAGTTGCCGACCGTCTATCTTATGCTCAGGCTTGCTCACTATGTTAAAGACAATCCACAAATTTTTAAAGATAAGTGTATTGTCATCGCACCGCTTGTTAATCCCGATGGCTTCCTTTCCAAACTTCCCCAACGGGTTAATGCCAATGGGATTGATCTTAACAGAAACTTTCCCACCAAGGACTGGTATGCTAAATCTCAAAAACGGAAGAATGGGAAAAGCCGGAATAGTAAACGTTATTATTCTGGAAAAAGGCCTGCATCGGAACAGGAAACCATGTTTCAGATGGTTTTAATAAAAAGATTCAACCCGCAAAAAATACTTTCTGTTCATTCGCCGCTAAACTTTTTTGATTATGATGGTTCTTCGTCTGATTTGGATTCATTTGAGCGCTGGCTGGAAATGATAAGCAGGGACTCGAATCATCCGTTAAAGAAATTTGGTTTTTATCCCGGTTCTTTGGGAAATTATGCCGGTCATGAAAGAAATATTTTTACATTAACCTTGGAATTGCCTACCTCCAGTCCCGGTAAGGCTAAAGATTATTACAACAAGTTTGAGGCGTCTATTTTAAAATTTATCAATCTTTCCGTTGCTCAGATCGATTAGATGCTCGATTTTTATGTGATTGAAAAAGCATTAAGCAATTAAAGGTATGAATATGTATTTGTTTGACACAGACATTTCGTTGAAACAAAAAGGTGAAATTGATTTTGAAGGAATTGTGGCTCCTCACTGGTCAATTAATGCGAATCCCAACGGCGGGTATCTGACGGCCCTTCTGGCTGCGGCTATGCAAAGAAAGAGTGATAAAAAATGGCCGGTTATTGTTACTGCAAACTTTCTTGCCAAATGCGAAACGGAAAAACAATCCAAAGTAGTGCTGGAAACTGTTTCCACAGGATATTCATTAAATCGTTATCAGGCCAACCTGATTCAGGACGGAACGGAAAGAACCCGTGCCTGGGCGACTTTTATGGATGAAAACAGTTGCGACAAGAGCGTGAACCGGTATGAAAAGGAAGCTCCGGAGATGCCTCCGCGGGAAGAATGTTTTCTCTTTCCTCATGTACCGAAGTATACACTGTATGATCACATGGATGTTTTACTTGCGCCGTCGTGCGCAGGCTGGATTAAAGGCGAAAAGAATTTGTCACCGCATTCCGAACAAAAGGGGTGGATAAAATTCAAAGATGACCGTCCGTGCGATACCCTTTCTCTTCTTTTAATGGCTGATTCTTTTCCTCCGCCGGTATTGGCCAGTCATGGAATCGTGGCCTGGATTCCCACTATCGAATATTCAGTCAGCATCAGGGATATTTCCGATACAGTGTGGATTAAGGCGGTCTTCCGTTCTCATTATCTGACCTGTGACATTGTGGAAGAAGACGGTGAACTCTGGGATGAAAACGGTAAGCTTTTGGCTATATCGCGGCAGATTGCCCAGTTTAGAAGATATTAATGATGTTCTTCTGAAATGTCTTGCAGATAATTGAAAAACAAGAATAATCTAATTCGCCGGTTTTTTTGTGAAATGCTGTTTTATTCCCTTTAGAACAGTTACACATCTCTCCATTTCACGGTAGGCGGGAAGTCCCGCATTTTCGACAAGGCTTCTCATGTGTTCGGCGAAATCCTTTCTTCCTTCCACCCATAACACAGCGGTTTTTTCATGTTTTTTAATAAGAGCCGCCAACTCTTCAATAAATTCCTGTCCGACTAATGGTGTAGCGTAGCTGTGAAATATAATCGAATCGACAGCCGGATCGTTTATTACCGCGTTAAGAGAATGCCTGAATACTTTTTCAAAACCATGGCGTTCAATTGCTATCCAGAGATCGAGGGGATGATCAGGTTTGTTCCATGGCGGAAAAAGTTCCGCGATGGTAGCAAGTGTTTTCTCGGATAGCTTTGCCAGTTCCAACCCGTTATCTGCCATAAGGTCGGTTGTAATGGTTCCGGCACCTCCGGAAAAAGTGAGAACAGCCGTGCCTTTTCCCGTATGGCAGATCATTTTTTTGGAAAAAGCTCTGGCCATATCTGTCATTTCAGCCGGATCGAAAACTTCAATTATGCCGGCCTGCCTGAACGCGCCGCTTGCGACCTGGTAATTTCCCGAAAGACTGGCGGTGTGGCTTTGCGCCGCCCGGGCCCCTTCGGTACTTCTACCGCCCATGAGAATAATTATCGGTTTTTTTGTTTTCTTTGCGAGGTTGATGAATTTTCTACCGTCTACGAGTGATTCGAGATAGCATCCGATTACCTCGGTTTCGCTGTCGTTGATCATATATTCCAGGATGTCATTTTCATCAATGTCGCATTTATTGCCGATGGAGCAGGCTTTGCTAACACCCATGACGCCTTCCTGCAGAGCGTGAAGAAGAAAACCGGCCGAAAGCATGCCGCTTTGAACAATCAAACCGACGTTCCCGCCTCTGAAAATATCAGGCCATACGGCAGAATGAATAAAAGAAAAGACATAAGTCCTATTGCCATCAACAAAACCCATGCAGTTTGGGCCCCATAATCTTATGCCGGCTTTAGCCGCGTTTTCGAGAGCACGTTTTTGCAATTTTTTGCCTTCTTCGCCTGCTTCATCGAATCCGCCTGATTCTATGATGATTCCCTTAGCTCCTTTTTTGGCGCATTCATTCACTGTATGCGGAAGTTCTTTGGAAGGAATAAAATATATGGCAAGATCGAAGTTGCCGGGAATCGAAGCGATGTCCGGATAACACGGCAGGCCTAAAATTTCCTTGTAGCTTTTGTTAACCGGATAGATTTTTCCGTGAAAGCCGGCCACGAGATTTTTGAGGATGTGATACCCTCCCTTGTTTTGATTACTGGATGCACCGATAATAGCAACGCTCTTTGGATTAAAAAAACAATCTAGCATTTAAATTTCTCCAAGTCTTCCTTTTTGTCATTGCGTCTCTCTGCCGATGCATGCCCTCGATGAAATCGGGGTGGTAATCTCAATCATCAAAAAATTGCTTCGCTTCGCTTGCAATGACACACTTTATTTCAGAACCACTAATGCATCGACGGCAACCGGTTTGTCACCGCAGATAATCAGCGGATTTATATCTATTTCGGCGATGGAATCGTATTTAATTCCCAAGTCTCCCACTCCGACAAGAGCTTTGGCCAAGGCTTCCCGGTCGACTGCCGGACTTCCTCTGAATTCGCCGAGCAATTTCCTGGTTTTTATTTCGTCGATCATTTCCAGTGCGTCTTCTCTGGTAAGAGGAGCGACCCGGAAAGTAACGTCTTTGAACGCTTCCGTAAATATACCACCCAGGCCAAACATTACGCACGGTCCGAAGTTCGGATCACGTGAAAGACCGATAACAAACTCGCGTGTTCCTCTCACCATTTTCTCTATTAATACACCGTCAAGATTTTTCATCTTTGCCGTGAGCTCTTCAAAAACCTGCGCCACTTCCTGAGCACTGTTGATATTGAGCGCAACCATGCCGGCTTCTGTTTTATGGGAAAGTTCGGAAGAGCAACCTTTCATGACTACGGGATAACTGATTTCTTCAGCTGCCTTAACGGCTTCATCTTTTGTTTTGGCCAGAGCTGCTGCTGCGACCAGAACGCCTGCTGATTCAATTACCAATCTTGATTCATATTCCGAGAGGGTCTTTTGTTCTTTGGCAAGAGCCTGCTTAATTATTTTTAACATATAACGAGCTCCTTATTAACTTATAGTCATTAATTTATTTTGCGCAGTATTGTCAAGCGGTAACTGGAATAATGGATTAACCATAATACCTAAGATTCTCTTGACATAAAAAACAGAGCTTCATATATTTCTGTCGTTCCGATTAAGTGTCTTATGAAATTAAATTTCAGGAGGTACACACATGGATTTAAGCAAGAGATTCCCGCAGAAACGAGTCATTATTACCGGTGCAGGCAGTGGCATAGGCCGGGTTTTGGCTCATGAATTTGCTAAAAAACAATGGAATATTGTCATCGCCGAAATCAACGACAATCGGGCAAAGGAAACAGCCGATCAGATAAAAAACCTCGGTGGTAAGGCAATTATCGTACATTGTGACGTTACAAAACCCGCCGACATCGATAAAACCATAGAAACCGCAATAAAAGAATTAGGCGGAGTTGATATAATGATAAATAATGCCGGGGTTTCAGCAGGTGGATTTATGGAAAAAATATCTCTCGAGGATTGGAACTGGATTCTCGATATAAACCTGAAAAGCGTTATATACGGATGCCGTTCCGTAATACCTTTGTTTAAGAAACAGAAGTCGGGATATATAATCAATGTGGCATCCTATGCCGGTCTGGTTTGCCTGCCGGAGATGAGCAGTTATAATGTGGCAAAAGCAGGAGTAATTGCAATTTCCGAAACGCTCAGGACGGAACTTTCGCCATTGGGAATAGGAGTATCGGTGGTATGTCCGTCCTTCATTAAAACAAACCTTATGGATCAGTTTCGTTCCCCTGATGTAAGACAGCGTAATTTAGCCCAGGGATTTTTCAATAAATCAATCATGTCGGTCGAAGCCGTGGCACGGTGCATAATAAGATCAGCTTCACGCAACAAGATGTATATACTTCCTCAGATTGACGCAAAATGTGTGTGGTGGTCAAAACGGCATTTCCCGCGGTTATATTTTAAATCTTCAGCTTTCGTCTATAAGAAGGGGTTAGTGGAGAAATTTCTAGGTGTAAATCCCGACGCGTAGCTCAATAGTCCTTTATTACTTTAACTTGATAATTCCGCCCCAGCTTGCCGGGCGGGGATTCATTATATTCTTGGGATTTTGTAGCCATTTTCGGATTCTACTATCCAGACCACTTTACTCTTCAGTATTTAACTTTGAACCTTGAGCAGCTTTTTCTCTCATAACCACTAAACTTAATACTAAATTACTTGTTTTTTAATAATTTCGCAATATTCTTAAAAAGTCGTTGCGGCTGTAAATTAATATTTCAAGACCACGACGGCCTTTGCCGTAATTAGTTTTTAAATTACCGGACCATTATTTTCCGGGCTCATTTTTTACGAGATAAATGGAGCAGGGCATCTTCCTGATAAGCGCATCGTTACTGCCACCGATAAAGAAATGTTCAAACCTGCTTTCTTTATTAGCCCGCAGGACGACGAGGTCAAACTTTTCTTTGTCTATAACCTTCAAAATTTCTTCAACAGGATCGCCTTCCTTGACAATTATTTTGATTTTCATGCCTTTAGTTTTTTCACGGCCGATAACATTGTCCAGTTCCGCTTTAATATGCTCAATGTTTTTCTGACGGTCTACTTCCAGCGACTTCATTGGCATATTCCAACCTTGTGTCCAGAATGTATCGATTACGTGAATTACGGTAAGTTCGGCATCGTACTTTGCGGCCAGTGAAATCGCGGCATGAACAGTTCCCTTACAATCCTGAGTGACCCAGCTTACAGCGATGATTTTTTTAATCTCTTCCATAATTCTTCTCCTTAAATTGCTGTTTGAAATAATGCTGGTTTCAATAATTATTTTGTTCAAAATCAAAGGCAAATACATGACGTATTTTATGCTGTCGGCTTTTCGTCATTCCGGTCCAGCATACACGGGATAAACTTCAGCCGGCTATACTGCCCCTATAATGAACTTCAGGTTATTCAGGGTAAAGCCAGCTTCTTAATTACTTAAAACTTAAAACTATCTTATTCAACATAGAACATAGAACTTTTTTCTCTTCACATTTCACTATTCACATAGAACATCAGGTAAGTTTGACCACTTTGGGCTTCACGAGTCTTTCAAAATCGAGATAAGACATCTCGATCAGTTCCGAGTGCGAACAGGCATTGAAAAAGATTTCATCATCATCCATCAGATGATGGTCCACATAGACCTCCATTCCGTATAAGTTACCGAAAGGGGGCATCGCACCGAGCTCACAATCTGGAAACATACCCTTGAATTGCCCTTCGGCGGCCAGTTCAATCTTATTTGCACCGATTGCTTTTTGGAAATGATCGAAATTGACGGAGCGGTTGGCTGGCAGGACCGCCATGGCCATCTTTTCATCAATAAAAACGATGACGGTTTTTGCCACCTTCCTTCCACTGATGTGTAAGGACTGAGCAATTTCGTGGGCTGTATAGGCTACTGAATGCGTAAGATTCACATATTTAACTGCCTGGCTATCGAGAAACTCTTTCAATTTTTTTGCTGGCATAAGTGACCTCCTTTTAATCTTGTTAACTGGGTTAATGCTTCCGGAAACTAGCCTGTTAAAAGAGCGGGATCACGTTTTTTCAACAGGAGGAGGAATAAAACATCTGGATCAAACTTTTGTAAAATAATACCACAAAAAAGAAAAAATTGGGAAGGTTCTATTTATGATTTTAACGTTGAACCTGGAACATTGAACGTAGAACTCAGCACGTTGAACTTTGTTTGTTACTCCAGCGCTGAGTTAATAATCATTTTTGTCCTATCCATAAGTTCATGCATGTTTTCATCATGATAACCTTTTACTGAAATCGGCTGGTGAATAATCATTGTTGCATAGCCGGGCATTAAATCGAAGCTTCCTTTCGGTAAAATTTTTCTGGTGCCGTTAATTGTGATGGGAAGAATGGATATTCCCAGATCAGTTGCCATCTTGAAGGCGCCTTTCTTGAACGGTCCGATTTTCCCGTCTTTGCTTCGTGTACCTTCCGGGAAAAACAGAACCGACGTTCCATTGACAATTTTTGATTTGGCGGCCTTGATGGTTTCCACGGCGCTTTTCGGATTGGATCTGTCGATATAAATATGTCCAAGGACTCTACAGGCAAAACCCAGAACAGGAATCTTTTCCAGTTCTTTCTTCATTACCCATTTGAAATCCACGCCCAACCAACCATAAAGGACGTAGATATCGTATTGACTTTGGTGATTGGATGTAATTACGTAAGAGGTACCGGGCTTTATATTTTCCGCTCCGATGACCTTAACTTTCATGGGAGTGAAAAAGCTGTTGATTTTTGCCCAAAGCACGCCCATAAATCCGGCTACGCGCGGAGTGAATAGAAACGCAACGGTGACGGCAATAATTCCTAATATCAAAGTGCTGGCGAACAACAGAGGGACAACAACAAGCCATTTATAAGGCTGGTAACCTAAATGGGTTATCTTGCCTTCGCTTTCTTCGATAAATAACTTAAGTTTGTTTGCAAATTTTCGCCGGTCATTCGCATATCTTTGCCAGTACTCTTCAAAAACCTCCCGGGTTACATTTCCTAATTTCATATAATGTCCCTCCGACGTAAAAGGTTGCTCAAAATAATCTTATCTGCCGATTAAAGCTTATCTTTCACTTCGTTCCAGAATAATTCGACTCCTTCTTTCCATCCTTTCAGATACTTTTCGGAAAAATCGCTGAGGCGATGCTGTGCTTTTTTGCCTGTTGCCATTATACGCTTTTTATATTTTTCGAACATATGAGAAAAATAATCACCCAACTCTTCATCCTGGTCGGGGTTTTTATAAGGGGCCCAGGCGAGGGCATACTGAAGTTCACGGTAATGGGCGGTTTTACACCATTCGAGGCCGTCTTTCTTACCCCATTCTGTGACGTTTAATTCGTAATCGATTTTTTCTTTTTTCAGGCGATCCACGACGGATGCTAAATCAACATCCTTTCTGATTTTGGATGTCAAAGCTTCTTTCTTTTGAATCATTCCGGAAATAGCGTTTTGAAACACTTTGGAAAAGTTCAGAGATGATTTCCATGGAGTCATCCTTTCATAAAGATCATCCGGAACACTTATCGTTATTTTCCTGGCCATATTAATACATACTCCCTATAATGATAAATACTTTTGAAAAATTACATACACTATAATAAATGCCGTGTCAATCAATTATTCAGTGTCTGCCTTGATATCCCCATGTTTTTAAATAGAAATGATCTATATAGACCGGAAAATATAGTCAATATGGGTGGCAAATTTCTTCTTGACAGCTAAGTTCTAAAGAATTAATTTAAACTATAATTATTCCGGTTAACTCATCAACCAAACAATTAACCTTTTGGGATTCGCCATGAAAATTATCTGCCGTAAGTTACCAATGTTAGGCCTCTAAGGGATTATGGAATCTTTTGGAGGCTTTTATTCTCAGTTTCATTAAAGTAAACTCGGAAAGGCAAAGACAAAAGCGATAGCCATTGTCTATGCGCAAATGTTCGTTGCTCAAGATTAGTTGAAGAATTAACTTCTTTAACTTTAACAATTTGCAAGATTTAATCAGGAGGAGAAACAGAAATGAAAAGAATTGGCTTAATTTTTCTGATTATTCTGCTTTCGCAGGCTGCCTTTGCCGCGGAGAATACGGGTTTCTATTTAGGAGTATTCGGCGGATATGTTATTCCTCAAAATATGTCCGTGACTGACCCGAATAACAGTGCCAACTATATGGATGCCGAATTGGAGAATGGTTACCTTGTAGGCGTCACAGCAGGTTGGCTCACGCCTTTTACTCAAAGAATTATGTCTTTAGAAATGGAATACAACTATATTTTCGGCACTGATTTCGATAAAGATAAAGTGCTGCCGAATGTGATGGGCGGTGGACCGGGAAAATTAGATGGAAGTATTTCGATACATGCAATCCTTTTTAACGTGAAGGCTCGTTATCCGGAAGGGCGAATCCATCCATATGCCGGACTAGGTTTAGGATGGTCGTTTTTCGATATCGGAGATGTAACAATAACTACTTGAGCTCCCAATGTCTATCCCTGTGGATCAGGGAATTCTTTTTGCTGGCAGTTTTTGGCCGGAGTGGATTTTGATATTACTCCTAACATGATCCTTGGCATAGGATACAAATATTTTGCTGCGAATCCTACGGTTGGCAATGCAGGTGATGTCCTTTATGCCGATCTTGACTACACGGCAAATATTTTCACCGTAAATTTTGCCTTTTTGTTTTAAGTATTTGAAAGAATGCAAAAGAGAAAGGGGATGGTTTTATTTAATTGAAATGGATTTGCGATAATTGAATTAATTAAAACCATCCCCTTTATAGTGACCCTACAGCGAGTTTTAGTTTATCCATGGTAAATTCAATTTTTAAATTACTTAAAACTTAAATCTTCTCTTTTTACTATTTACTTTTCACACTTCACGTTATTTTGCTATAATTACACAATGAAAAAACCAAAACAAAAAAGCTGGACTCAAAAAGTAATGCAAACGAGCTTTGCTCTCGATCTGGAGCAGGGTGTATTTACCTTCGACGATCCGCGTCGAATCGCCCAATCACTAAAAGAATCCGCCGAACGCTCCACTCAAAGAAAAGCGGGACCTTTTCAATCCGCAATGTCAATGCTTAACTATTACATCAATCGTGCAGGTACAAAACTACCAGCCCAGCGAAAAGAAATTCTGGAAAAAGCCAAAGACGAACTCCGCGAATTATACGGAAGGAGGAGGCGACGGCAACCTTGAACATAGAACATTGAACTTGTTTTTTCTTTCACCATTCACCATTCACATTTCCTCTCTTAACTGCTTTTTTCCAGCAATAATGTTTTGCCCCAGAAAATCCTTGGTCCTTTAAATGATGCAAATCCGACCTCTCCGGCCTTCTTGGTCATCTCATTAAATTCAGCTTTTTTAACTATAAATAACGGCTCTACTATCAGAACCTTGCCTTTCGGTTTTAAAATGGTTTTCAACTCTTCAAAAAAATCATTTTGATTCAGTAATTCGTGGACGACATAAAAAGCTAAAACAAAATCAACCTTATCAGATAAACCGATTCTTTTCTTGTCGGACTTATGCAAAGTAATGCGTTTTTCAAGTTCTGTTCCTTGAATCTTTGCTTTCACCTTTTGAAGCATTCCATCCTGCAAATCAACTGCTATAACCCGGCCTGACGTTCCCACCATCCCGGCCATTTCCGTTGAAAAAAAGCCCGGACCGCAACCGACATCGAGAACCGTCATTCCTTCTTTGATATAGGATTTTAATATGTTCCTGGGATTTTGTATCCATCTTCGGATTTTACTATCCAGGCCGCCTGCTCTTTCAACAGGGCACAATCGATGCTTTTCCTTTCTCATACTCAGCATTATTATGAATGATTCTCCTCAGGCGGAAGATACTTAATCCTTGGGCAGCAGAATAATCGCAATTCTCCTGTTTTTCGCCCGTCCTTCGGGTGTGCTGTTATCCGCTAGAGGCTGATATTCGCCATAAGCCGTGGCGGAAATAAGTTCCGGGTCAATACCCTGTTCCTGCAGATATTTTGCAACATTCAGCGCGCGTGCGGCAGACAGTTCCCAATTGGTCGGGTATACTCTGGCCAGACCACTGGCGATCGGAACATTATCAGTGTGTCCTTCGATGCGGATATTTTTATCACTTACGTTTTTCAAAATATCCACAACTCTTTTCAGCACAGCCAGGCCTTCTTTTTTCACCTTTGCTTCGCCGGATGCAAAAAGAATTTTATCAACCACATCCATCGTGAGTTTGCCTTTAAGCTCCGTGATGGTAATTTCTCCCTTGGCGACTTCCTCTTTCATTTCCAGCAAAAGATCTTTATACGTATTGCTCTGGGCTTCTGCTTCCTGTGATTTTTGTTTCAACTGATCCAGATTTTCCTTAAGCTTGGTATTTTCCGCTTCCAGATCGGCAATTTTCTTTCTGCTTTCCGCAACGCTTCTGGATAAGTCATCAGTTTTGGCCTGTAAAATTTTATCCAACTCGTCACGTTGACCGGTCAGAGTTGCTATTTGTTTTTTTAGCGAGGTGTTTTCTTCGGTGAGTGCCGATATTTGATTTTGAAGCGATGTATTTTCATCGGTCAGGGCTTGTGCTTCATTTACCTTCATCAGATATTTGCTTTCCGCCACCACACAGCCGCCGCAAAACACAGCCATAATGAGAATACTCAAAAAGAAAGAAGTCGTCCTTTTCATAAAAACCTCCTTGTTGTCATTAGTCAGGTTAAAATTTAATTGATAAGATGTTGCTTGGGACGCTTAAACTATAGGAAGTCCATGCCTGTATGTCAAGGGAAAATCAAGCAGATTACTTTCTCTTATTTAGTAAAAAAGACGGTTTTTTTCTTAGCTACTTAATACTTAAATTTTTAATGAGACTCGCTAAGAACGAGTTTTGCGATGTTCGAAGCGCTAGTCGAATTATCCCAGGCACATAGTGCCGTGGGGAATTACTTAACCCTATAATTACTTATTTTTTCGAATTTTATTCTTGAATTCTATTAAAAAAATGATTTAATGAAACGCCTTGCCATATTTTAGGTCTCCTATTGACAGCGTTACCAGAGTGTTATTTAAGTGGAGGAAAAATTGACAAAACAAGATTTTATTGAAAAACTGGAGCAACTTACTGAGGCGGAAAGCGGGACATTCACCGAAAAAACCGTTTTGGGCGAAACTGCCCGGTGGGACTCTCTTATCATTGTGGGATTTATGGCCATGGTGGATGAATCCATGGGATTTGCTCCGTCTCCGAAGGATATCGCAAAATGCAAAACCATTGGCGATCTTCTGACGATTGTTAGTTCCGGGATTAAAGGGTAGTAAGTATGGGTCTTGCTCAAATATCAGGCATTCGTATTGCGGGGGTTGCAGCGGCAGTCCCCGATCATGTGTGCTATCCTTCGGAATGGAACGGACAATTTGGGGCGGAGGTCGTTGCAGAGATCGTAAAAAATACAGGAGTTCAAAAGCGTTACATTTCTTTGCCCAAAATGTGCTGTTCGGACCTTTGCGTCGCGGCAGCGAAAAGACTTTTGGAGGAAGGAAATTGGACGCCCGGTTCGATTGATGCCGTTATTTTTATTTCTCAAAATCCGGATTACCGTCTTCCATGCACTGCGGCATTAATACAGAGAAGATTAGAGCTACCGACTGAGTGCGCGGCATTTGATGTCAATTTGGGTTGTTCGGGATATGTCTACGGCCTTTGGCTGGCCTGTTCCTTGATTGCCGGCGGCGGGATGAAACGGATATTGTTTCTTGCCGGGGATGCTTCAAGAAAATCCTCTTCGGAAGACCGTTCCGTCGGATTGCTGTTTGGAGATGCCGGTTCGGCAACGATCATTGAGCGATCGGAGCAAAGCGATACCTTTACGTTTGTTCTGGGTACGGACGGGTGGGGCGCGAAAAATCTGATAATTCCGGCGGGCGGCGCGCGCAATCCGTCGAACGAGTCAACGAGATTGAGTCTTCCCGACGACAAAGGCAATTTCCGGAGCCAGGAAGAGTTATATATGAACGGTGCCGAGATATTTGCTTTTACGTTGAAAGAAGTGCCGCGGATGATTGAGCGGGTGCTTGCCGCTTCGGAAAAGACGATAGAAAATTTCGATTCGGTTGTCTTGCATCAGGCCAATAAATTTATGCTTGAACATCTTGCGAAACGCATGAAAATCCCTGCGGAAAAATTTCCCCTCAGCCTCGGGGAATATGGCAATACCAGCTCCGCATCGATCCCCGTCACGATGATCCACTGTCTCCGGGAACAATTACGCAGCCGGCGAATGGAATTGCTTTTGGGCGGGTTTGGCGTTGGCTATTCATGGGGTGCAGTGGCCTGCGCTTTTGGTCCCATGGTTATGCCGGAGGTGGCCTTGGTTGGTGCTGACGGGATCGATCAGGAGGCGTTGTGATGAAAAACCCGATGGATCTGACCGGCTGCCGTTATCTTGTGACAGGCGCCTCTTCAGGGATCGGAAGAGAAACGGCGATCGTTCTTGATGAGCTTGGCGCTTCCTTGGTCCTTACCGGGCGAAGAGAGGATGAATTAGCGAAAACTGCCGCGAAGCTGTCAAAGCCTTCCCATATCGAAGTTATGGACTTATCACACACGGCCGAAATACCCGCCTGGCTCAAGCGGGTCGTGCTTGCAACGGGGCCGTTGGACGGCGCTGTTCACAGCGCGGGAATTGGAGATGTAGAGCCTTTGCAGTTTCTGACAGAAATAAAATTTCAAAAAACGATCGACATTAATTTAAAAGCGGCTATCAATCTTGCCAAAAGCTATCGGCAAAAAGGGATTTGCCGGAAACCGGGCAGTCTTGTTTTCATTTCTTCTATAGGCGCCATGATTGGTATGCCGGGTAAAATTGCCTATTCTGCCAGCAAAGCAGGTTTGGAGGCAGCGTGTCGTTGTATGGCTCTTGAGTTGGCCCGGGAGGATATTCGTGTCAACGCGGTCGTTCCGGGGCTTGTTGAAACGGAAATGGCGCAACAGTTGATCGAAGCGTCGACAACAGAGCAGATTGCGCGTTTGAAAAGCTTACATCCTTTAGGTCTGGGAAAAGCGAGGGACGTTGCTTACTCGATCGCGTTTCTGTTGAGCAGAGAAACAGGCCGTTGGATCACCGGGACATCGTTTGTGATTGACGGTGGATGCACTGCCGGATTTTTATGATGAAGAGCCTGATTATTCTCGGCGATGGGTCTTTTGCGCGTGAACTTCTGGAGTGGGTGACAGAGGCCGGTCTTTCTTCAGACACCAGTCTGAAAGGTTATCTGTCCACATCCGGCGTTGCGGCTTCGATTGTGCCGCTCGAACTTCCCTGTCTTGGCGAGGCCGGCAACTATTTTCCTCAGAAGCATGATGTTTTCTTGTGTGCCCTGTTGGATCCCCGCGAGAAATTAGCATCGTGTGAAATGATTAAGAAAAAAGGTGGCATCTTTCAGAGTTTTTTGCATCCGACTGTCCGGCAAACTTCACGGCGCAATCGCATCGGCGAAGGCTGCATACTTTCCCCTCGAACTGAGCTTACCAGCGATGTTTTATTTCACGATTTCGTTACGGTCTGCTCATTTACCGGGTTTGGACATGACGTGAAAATCGGTTCCGGGTCAACGATCAGCACGCATTGTGATATAACAGGGTATGCCGAGATTGGAAGCGGAGTTCTTCTGCATTCTCACGTTGTCGTTTTGCCCAACCGAAAAGTAGGAGACTTCGCCTGCGTCGGCGCGGGAAGCGTCGTGGCCCGTGATGTCCCTCCGGGAACGTGTGTATGGGGTGTTCCAGCGAAGCAAGTGGACCCTGAGCTTTTGACATAAAGCATCACTATGGAGAAATGGAGAACAAAAAGAATCTTTATATTATCGGTGCGGGTGGCTTTGGGCGTGAAGTCCTGGTCTGGGCGTCTCTTGTAGCTCCGGAAAAGCGGACATGGCGGATAAAAGCTTTTTTGGATTCCATGCCGAATGTTTTGTCTAATTATGACTGTGAAGTCCCCGTTGCAGGCGACCCCCTGTCTCATGATTTTACGGGTGAAGAACTTTTAATTTGTGCCATAGGTGATCCAAAGACCCGGCTGTCGCTTTGTCGAAAAGTTCTCAACAGGGGAGGGATATTTACGACTTTTGTTCATCCCCGCGCTATTGTCTCTTCGTCTGCGCGTATCGGATCCGGTTGCATCATTGCCACAGATGTTCTTATTAGCCCGGGCGCGTGCGTGAACGCTTTTTCTGTCATTCTCGGATCTTCCGCTATTGGTGTTAACGCGCATCTTGAACAGGGAGTGACGGTCAGCGCGTTTTCCGCTATAGGAGAAGGAGCGGTGTTAAAAGAAGGCGTGTTTCTTGGAAGTCATGCGATTATTGCGCCGGGCACAATTGTAGGCACTGGCGCTAAGATTGGTGCGCGGACGTTTGTTAAAGGAAATGTTCCGGCCGGTGCGACTTATTTTGGCATACCCGGTCAGATGATTTCGGGATTTTGAATTCTTTCTGAAAACTGTCCTCCAATCCTCCAATCATCTTTTTTTCTCTCTTTTCACCATTCACAAATCCTCTCATGTCATTTCGAAGCGGAGCGAGAAATCTTGTTTTTTTAATAATTTAGGACTTAATTACTTAAAACTTTAATGAGGCACGCTGAAAACAAATTCAACTTGCATATTTCATAATTGTAGTGTATTGTAGTTCCGGAGGTGCAAAATGAGAAGCGTTTTATCCGTCAGTTTACCCAAGAAACTGGCTACAGACCTTGATGTCCTTTCCAAAGAAACAGGAAGAAATAAAAGCGATATCGTCAAAGAGTCTCTTGCAGAATTTCTATGGGAGAACAGATTTCGTCGCATGAAAAAACGTCTGCAAAATAAAGCCAAAGCAGCTGGTTTTGTTACAGATGATGATGTTTTCAAGGCCATATCGTGAAGGTAGTGTTTGATACAAATATTCTGATAGCGGCTTTTCTGACGGAGGGCCTTTGTTCCGGCCTTTTAATCCGCGCTCGCAAACATGACTTCGATTTGATTCTATCTGATGATATCCTCCGGGAATTCAAAGGCGCCCTGACAAAAAAATTCAAAATCTCATCCTCTGACATTTCCGAAATTACAGACATTATTACGGAAGCCGCCTCGAAGATACTTCAAAAAGTCAATCCTGCCCCGCATATTTGCCGAGATCCCAATGATGACATGATAATTGCCTGTGCCATTGGTGCAGATGCCGATTATATAGTCACGGGCGATGAAGATCTGTTGACGCTAAAGAAATTCAAGAATATTATAATTCTAAATCCCCGAAATTTTGAAACCATGTTTGCGTAGAACGTAGAGCTATTCTCTATTCACCTTTCACTTCCTTATATAGCACCTTGCCTTGTCGATATAAAAAGCAAAAATAAATGCTATAAATAATGCTTTTTTATTGATAAATAAAACAGACACTGTTATATTAGGTTCAAATAATAGATTTGTAGGAGGGAATATGGCCGTTTTTAAGAAAGAACAAAAGCAAGAATTCCGTAACGTATTATTAAGGGTAAGCATACCCGCGCCTCTGATGTCCGAGTTAAAAAAGATTAAAAAACTCTGCAATGATAACGGTTTCTATTTTGACATCAAACCCGATGTTATCGCTGCCGTTGAAAAAGCGGTTGAAGAAGCAAAAGAGCTCCTAAATAGTGAAAATAAGAACAAGTATAACCAGTGAGCTGAATCGGATTAATCAAAATCTTATTTATCTGTTCCGTCAAGTACCGCGGCGACATCCGCCTAATGTCCTCCGCTGGCGGAGGTGTCCCGATGAATCATCGGAACGGAGGTGGATAAAATCCACGTAAATCGTAAATTACTTATAATATCAAATATATTTTAAATAATTCCACCCCCTGCCCCCGCCAGAGTCGTCACCCCGGCGGAGGCCGGGGTCCAGTTTAAATGATGCTGGATTCCGGCCTCCGCCGGAATGACAGAATTTCCCTTACTACTGCTAAAAATCATATAATAACAATACCTTATCAATGCTACACTCACAAGCAGCACTTGCCGTGCCTATAGGCATGCTATTATTATTGCTATTTATTTTGCTTTTTCTATTGACAAATGAAAAAGCAATGTATATGCTATAGGCGGATCATCAAGGGAGATCATACAGAATAAAGATTCCCACTATCAGGATAGATCCACAGAAGGAGGACCTTATGAAGAAAACAAATGCACTGATGATTCAGCCGAAAACCCCGCAAACGTTCTGGAGCCATGACATCTCGCTTAAGGCAGCCGGATTCAAGGCGGTAATGCCGCCTCTGGGGCTGATGACGGTAGCGGCCATGCTTCCGGAAAATTATGACGTAACATTAATCGACATGAATGTGAGAGATCTCGATATACGCGACATCGAGCAGAGTGATATGGTTTTTCTCACGGGCATGTGGATACACAGGGAGTCGTTTTTGAAGATTGTCAACATGTGCCATGAACTTGGAAAAACCATTGTTGCCGGAGGACCACTTGTCCAATCGGCCTATGGCATGCCGGGCAACTATCTGGAAGCTGATAAGATCGACCATCTGATTCTTTATGAGGCCGAAAACAACCTTCCCCAGTTCCTGTGGGACTACGAGCTGGGCATAGCTAAAAAAGTATACGACAACAAGGAGAAGCCCGCCCTGGAACTTACCCCGTCGCCGCGCTTTGACGTTATAAATCCGTACGACTACGCTTGCATGGCCCTTCAGTTCTCCCGCGGTTGTCCGTTCAACTGCGAATTCTGCGATATAGTCCAGATGTTCGGCCGCGTTCCGCGCACCAAGTCTCCCGTGCAATTCATGCGCGAAGTTGAAGATATGTACGCCACCGGCTACCGCGGACGCCTGTTTATCGTGGACGATAATTTCATCGCCAACAGAAAGGCCGTTAAAGAAATGCTCAAACTTCTGGCGGACTGGCAGGAAGAGCACGACTATCCGTATCTGCTGTTTACCGAAGCGAGCATCGATCTGGCAAAAGATGACGAGCTGCTGAATTTAATGAAGAGATCGGGATTCACATCCGTATTCGTAGGCATCGAGTCGCCGGACAACGAGACACTGCGTGCGGCCAACAAGAATCAAAACGCGACCTGCGACATGGATAAAGCTATCGAGAAGATACAGCGCGCAGGCATCGAGGTAATGGGCGGTTTTATCCTGGGCTTCGATACCGATACCGACGACGTGTTTGATCGCCATCTGGAATTTATAAAACGCAATGGCATTGCCCAGAGCATGACTGGACTGCTTGCCGCCATGCCGAACACCGACCTGTTCAAGCGGCTGGAACGGGAAGGCCGGATAATCGAAAACGACAACCCGCACAGCGGAGATAACGTCGATACCGTGCTCAACTTCGTACCCGTTATGCCGGCAAATAAACTGTTTGCAGGTTACAAGCGGGTAATAGCGGAAACCTATGCGCCAAAAAACTATTTCGCCCGCGCATTAAAGGTCATCAGCAGGTTACCGGATTTGAAAATGACGGATCTCTACATGGCGGAGCCGTGGAAAATCAAATTGGCGGATTCAAAATTGACCAATCATCCACACAAGAGGAAGTTGATGCTTGAATTTGTAAAGCTTCTCTTTTCTCCGTTCGGCGCTCAAGCTTTATGGTTTATTATCAGGGCGTCGAGGTACGGACTGCTTGCCCTGCCCACTGCGATAGAGCTGGCTTTCCGTGGACGCCATTATGTAAGTGTCGCCGGGAGAATCGCGAAAACACAACCACAGCTTGCAGTATGCGAGAATAAACGCGAACCCGCGCCGTTACTCCTGAAGCCACTACCCAGTTTGGCTAAATAGGAAATAAACAATAGAACTAAAAATAAAGGGATGGTTGCACAACCATCCCTTTATCTATTTATGTCATTGCGAGTTCACGACAGTGAACGTGGCAATCTCTCACCGTTGTCATTCCCGTCCCGCATACGCGGGATGTTACTCCGGCTGGAATCCATTTATTTTCTTCTTTCCCGCTTTTCTGTCATTCCCGACTCCGATCGGGAATCCACTATCCTGTCCTCCGCTGGCGGGGGATTAAGGGGGTGGAAGTGTTTTTATTTTGTTTTTGCAATCTTACAATCCTCTAAACCTCCAAGCCTCTAATCATCTTCTTTCCTCCATTCACCATTCACCCTTCACATCTTTTTAAGTTATTTTTAACATAGAACCTAGACCTTGTCTTTTCCATTCACCTTTTAGTGAGCCAAGCTGATAATGAGACCCAAGCTTCAGAAACGAAGTGCACCGAAGCTTGCTGGACGAATTATACCAGGCGCGTAGCGCCGTGGTGAAACGAGTCCCGATTCCTCGGGATGATGTTCGAAGCGTAAGGAGAACTACCCCAGGCACGTAGTGCCGTGGGACACCATTCACTTTATTTTCCAATCTTCCAAACCTCTAATCATCTGCTTTTTCCCTTTCGCTCTGTTTAAACAAATAACGTTTCGACTATTTTACACAATCATGTAAAAAAGTCTTGACATTTTTACATATAACTGTAAATTAGTCGCATGGAGACCTTTGCACAACGGCATAAAACCAACAACATTGTCATTCCCGCGTAGGCGGGAATCCAGTATTATCAATGGTTTCCTAGATTCCCGCCTACGCGGGAATGACAGCTAAGGGGTGCTTTTCAAAGGTCGCACATGGAACGCACAGTAAAAAAATATATCTTCGATCCGGAAATGAACGCGGGGAAAATGATATTCCTCACCGGGCCGCGTCAGGTCGGTAAAACTACGTTTGCCCGTAATTGGCTTGCCGGACAAAAAGCCGGCGATTTATATTTCAACTGGGACGATCCGGCAGTGGCCGTCGAGTACAAAAGAAATCCGCTCTTTTTCACAAACATCATCAATGATAGATTTGATAAAAAACCTCTGCCACTGGTATTCGATGAAATTCACAAACACAAAAACTGGCGCAATATTCTAAAGGGCATTTACGACACCAATAAAGAAAAAATGACCTTGCTTGTCACTGGAAGTGCCCGTTTGGGTTTGTATCGCAAGTCGGGTGATTCGCTCATCGGGCGTTATTTTTCCTATCAAATGCTGCCCCTTGGACTGTCCGAAGCCGCAAATGACTTCTCGCATATTTTGATGACCGACGAACCTCTGCGGACGATAAACACGCTAATGGATTATCTAAGAAAGATAAAACCGGCAGGCGCGGAAGAAAAGCTGGACAGACTTCTCGCTTTTGGCGGCTTTCCTGAACCGTTTTTAAAGAACTCGGCGCGTTTTTACAACCGGTGGAACGCCGAATATAAATCCCTGCTCACGAAGGAAGACATTCGCGATTTATCCCGGATAGCGGATATCAAAGGCATCGGGCAACTCGTTGAGCTTTTGCCTTCCAGGGTAGGTTCCTTGTTGAGTGTCAATTCCATTGCGGAAGACATGGGCTCTCATCACGCGACAATTACTCGCTGGCTGGATATCCTCAAAGCAATCTATCTGATTTTTACCCTGCGACCGTGGCACAAAAACATTACCCGGTCGATTAAAAAGGAAAACAAACTTTACTTCTACGACTGGTCCAATGTGCTTGAGGCGGGCAGACGCTTTGAAAACCTGATGGCAGTGAGCCTGATTAAAATGGCTGCAAGACTTTCGGAAACCGGCCTGGGGTCGTTTGAAATAATGCATATCCGGAATAAGGAAAAACAGGAAGTTGATTTTGTGCTGGTGAAAAACGGCAAACCGGTAGCTTTCTTTGAGGCCAAGGAATCCGACAGCGATATCAGCAGGGCAGGGCTTTATTTCGGCAAACAATTATCCGTGCCCTTTTTTCAGATTATCCGCAACTGTCAGAAGGCGGAAGCATTCCCCGGCAACTGCGCCGTCATTCCCGCAACCAGTTTTCTGATGATAACCGGCTAAACACCATTCTCTTTTCACTCTTCACTTTTTTTCCCAATCCTCTAAACCTCTAAACTTCCAAGCCTCTAATCATCGTATCCATAGAGCCGGCCGTCGAATCGGAGGTGCCGGAGATCCTCTGCATCATGGCTTTTGCCAACATGCACCACGTCCCGTCCGAGGAGATGCCGGACCTGGACTGGCGTTGCTTCTTCGTCGCGCGGCTCGACGGCGCCATGGCGGGGGCGGCCGGATACCGGATCCTTGACGACACATCGGCGAAAACCACCCTGATGGCGGTTGATCCCGCGTGCCGGGGCTACGGCATCGGCATGCTACTTCAGGAGCGGCGGATGAGGACGCTTTTCGAAAAAGGGATCCGGAAGCTGACCACAAACGCCGATCGGCCGGAAACGATACGGTGGTACCAGAAGCATTTCGGCTACCGGGTGGTGGGGAGCCTGAAAAAGGTGCATGAGTTCGGCCATCCCGACATCCACGAGTGGACCACGCTCGAAACCGACCTGGTCGAGTGGGGAAAGCGCGCCGCAAACTGAAACCGATCTTAAAAGTGGGTCATCCATTAAAAGGCACGAGTCAAGAGAAAAAAAGAAGGACTAGGATCAGGTCTTGAAATATAAGTATTTCGATAGTTATTCACCTGTCTGGATTATCCCGAAAAAAATATTGGTGACGGTTCTATTTTTATTTGCAAACAAATCCAATCAATCAACCTCGATTTTCTCCAGCCCGGATATGACAACATGCTCTTCCCGGTTTCTGTTGGTTAAGCGGCGGATTTCTTGCGCAGCTCTTCTCCGATTTTTTCCGCCAGAAATATTTTCAGCAATGATTGATACGGGACATCCCGCTTATTGGCAAGCATTTTCAGCTCTTCCAGAACAATTTCCGGCAAGCGAATGGATATGGTTTTTGATGAAGGTTTCAATTTGGAAAGAGTAACCTTTTTAGCTTTTTTCCAATCCACATAATCTACCGAATCATGCTTGCCCCAGAATTCCCGTTCCTGAGCTTCATTTCTAAATTTTGGTCTAATCGCTTTCATATTGTTTATATACCTTTCATTCCTTGCTGCTCATGTCTCTTGCCGATATTATACGAATTTTGTCTTTTCTGACCGTAAATACGGCAAAGAGCAACCGCTCGTCATCTGTTCTACCCAAAGCAAACAATCGTTCTTCTGCTTCGGAATGGACGCTATCTTCCGCCACAACAAGCGGCTGATTGAAGAACATCTGTTCGCACTCAGAAGGTGATACGCCATGCTTAATCCAATTTTTATCGATGTTGCCGTCATCCCATTCAAAACCGGTTGCATGCAGCAGTTTATCCATTTCCATGGCTTATGTATATTACCATAATATACAATAGTCAAGTCCTATTTTGGAGTCTTTAGAGGAGTTCGCTATCCCGCTCCGCTACGCTTCGACGGGGAATTCAGATGAAAATCCGAGGACGCCTTACATATCCCACGTCGCTTTGCTCCTGGGATAGTTCCATTTACTCTTCAAATTTCGTTACACTCATTTTCAGCGAATGTCACTAAAATCCACCGGATCTTTGATGACCGTGTGACTTGAAAATATTGTTCTTGCATACATGTAATGAATCGTATACAATGCATTACAAATGATTGAAAAGAGGTGTCTTATGAGAGCTACAGTATCTATCCGTCTTCCTGATGAATTAACAAAGCATCTTGACGATATTGCGAAAGAAACGGAAAGGCCGCGTTCTTTCCATATCCAGAAGGCATTGGAAGCGTATATTGAAGATTTTGCAGATTTGCGGATTGCAATTGACCGGCTGAGAAATCCGAAAGATGAAGTCATCTCAGGAAAAGAGTTGAGGAAAGCTCTTGGCCTTTAATATCAAATACAAGAAATCCATTTCAAGAGACCTTAGTCGCCTCGATAAAAAAGAAGCACGACGAATTCTTGATAAAATCGAAAAGGACTTGTCTGAACGTGCCGAATCTTATCCGGTTCTCAAAGGCGAATTTGCCGGATTAAGAAAAATGCGGGTGGGAGACTACAAAGTAATATTTACCTTAATGGATAATGATATTATGATTCTTAGAATCGGACACCGGCGCGAAATTTACAAGAAATAACGGCAAAGAGATTCCGGCTTACGAATATTAGTGTGGGCATACAGGGGGTATTCCCTATGTACGAAGAATTTTTAGAACCGACAGAATTTATCGATAGCAATAATCAGGAGGTTCAGGCTTTTGCGCAAAAGGCTGTTGCCGGAGCCAAAACACTCCGAGAGAAAGCCGTCAAACTTTACTACGCCGTCCGGGATGGTATTTATTATGATCCTTACCGGATTGATTTTAACCGCAACGGTTTTAAGGCCAGTACTATTTTGCGTTTGGGTTATGGTTTTTGCGTAACCAAAGCCATAACGCTTGCCGCTGTCTCACGCGCGCAAGGTATTCCCGCCAGACTGCATTTTGCCAATGTCCGCAATCATCTGACTACGGAAAGGCTTAAAGAAATCATGCAAACGGATATATTTTTTTACCACGGCTATAACGATATTTTTCTCGATGGACGCTGGTTAAAGGTGACGCCGACATTCAATTTATCTTTGTGCGAGAAATTCAGGGTAAAACCGCTGGATTTTGACGGAATGAACGATGCTATCTTTCATCCTTTTGATATGGATGGCCGACGTCACATGGAATATATTGCCGATCACGGTTCCTTTGCCGATTTGCCTTATGACAAGATTATTGAATCCTTTATCACCTGTTACGGAAACGCGACGAAATATTACGAGAAGCAAATAAGCCAGGCCGGCGATTTTGAAAGAGAAGCAGAAATAGAACAGTGAAGAGAGGAAAGAAGAGGATTAGAGGATTGGAAGTTTAGAAGGTTGGAGGTTTGGAAGATTAGATGTCCACTTCTAAAATTTGCCAGACTTTACATTCGTGCGTGGAATGCGGCATTTCCAGGAATGCGCCGGAGTTCACTGCCGGACTAAAGCCTCTCGGAAACTCTTCCGGTTTAAACAATCCTGATCCCCGTTTCTAAAATCTCTTTGACGAAGTAATCGCTGTCGTTGAAGTCTTCCGGGCGATAAGGCATCGGTGAGATATCACTATTTACTTGCAACGTAATTTTACGGATTTTGTTTCTGTCTTCAAATCTGTTCCCGATAAAATCTTTCGAAACAATCGCCAGATCAATATCGCTCCACTCGTCGTGCTTTCCACTGGCGTAGGAACCGAATAAAAATGCCTGCTGAACATGAATGCCGATAAGTTCAAGTTGTTCAAGATAGGATTTGACGGTTTTTTCTATTTTCCGATCTGCTTTCTGAGCCACGAGCGCATCTCCTTTATCCGTCTTAAATAATCCGTTGCGAATTGTTTGTCGCATTTGCGGGCAAATTGATTCTTCTCGTCAGGGTATCTGCCTTCCATGTTGAAATCCGAAACCTCGCTTAGAAAAACCAATTGTTCATCATTAAGATTCAGGCTTGTTGATTTGGCAAGTTTTACCAGATCATGAATTCTAGGCGCAATTTTTTGATGTTCTCTGACATAAATCGCTTTAAAAAGTTTTTCCAAAACAAGATGCCCGATAAATAAGCACCAGGTGTAATGCCCATTTCCCAGCATGCTTTCTGCTACCGGCAGATCATTGTCTGATTGTGTAAGCCAGTATTCGACGTGCGCTTCCATGACATCCCTTAACAATAATTATTGTGTCTTTTTAATAACATGGCATGGTTATTTGTCAAGGTAAATGTTAAACAGATACAAGGCGGATCGGAGTTTAATTTGTAGGGGAAAGTTCAACAATGTGAAATGTGAAGGGAGGGAAGAAGAGGATTAGAGGAATAGAAGTTTAGATGTTTGGAAGATTAGAGGATTAAAAAATAAAGTGAATGGGGAATGGTGCCCCGTTCCGCTTTGCTTCGGGGATAGTTCGCCTTACGCTTCAATCATCGTTTCACTCGATTTCAGCTTGGCTCACTAAAAAGTGAAGGGTGAAAAAGCTGGATTCCCCCGGCATTCGCCGGGTTTTACTGCCGGAGTAACATCCCGCGTATGCGGGACGGGAATGACAGGAGTGTCCTGTCAGGTGCCGTGCTGACTTTCGTTTGAATTGGTCATTTTATTATTCGTGAAGATTCTCTTCAGTCTGTTGTTATAGTCGCTTTCGTGGTAAATCTTTAACCACCGGCTCACGATTGCTCCCGCGTATGTTTTAACAAAAAGATTTCTCCATATTCTTTTTATATCTTTCCAGGCATTGGCCAGCGGAACATAGAAAATTGTGCGCGCTGTCCAATCGATACGCCGTTGTTTTCTTGCTTTTGTTTTTTCCCGTAAATTATGTATAAAACGCCGGACATAAGATTCGCCGAACTCAATGGGAAATCCTATGGTCGCGATATACGTCCAGTTGAGCCAATTGCCGTAATTTAATTTTCTTCCGATAAATCCGCCGAGATATTTTTTCTTCATCAACAGACAGAGCATGTTTTGCAGGTCAAAGGCATCTAGGCCGTCCGGCCGTGGATCGTAGCAAAGGAAAAGCCCGTCATATTTGTCCCAGCCGATCATTGAAAGAGGCAGGAGACGGTCTTCTCTTTCCAGCCTTGCTCTGAGATCGGAACCCGGCAGCGGAACTGCATTGAGCACCTGAATGGTGTCTATTCCTGATTTTTTGAAAAACTCTTTATAATATCTGGCCCGCTGCTTGATGGTGAGAGAAGAACTCTTTGAATCGTCTTTGTTTGAAGGATAGCCGAAAATGAACATGCCGTGCAGATAAAAATAGTTGGATAGTTTTCGGGAACGGGCAATTAATTTTTCCGCCGTGACTCCTTTGCGCATGGCCCGCAGTTCCTCGTTAATCGGACTTTCATAGCCGATTGCCAGCATGGAAACTCCGGCAAAGCGCATGGCCTCAATCAGTTCGTCGTTTTCAGCCACTTCCGAGCGCACCTGAACAACGATGTCGATTTTTTTTCGAAAATTTCTTTTGTAATCGCCAATTTTTCTGCACAGTGCAATGGCGTCAGCCGGATTCTGGGCGAAGTTGTCGTCGGTGAAAAAGAAATTCGAGTATCCCAAATCGGCATATTTAATCAGCTGCCGCAATGTTGTATCAACCGAAGCGAATTTGTATTTTCCATATCTTTTATTAACGATGCAGAATTCGCAATTCCAGTTGCAGCCGCGTCCCCGGTTGATGGGCAAATAACTCCATCTTTTTTTCAGGAATTTAATCAGGGTCAGGTCGGGATCGGCTAATTCATCCAAATCAGCAATTGGCTTGCGCTTACTGGTAAAAACATATTTTCCGGATTCGTCAAGAAAGCTTATCCCTTGTATTTGATGCAAGCGCTCACGATTCAAAGAGACACCGCTGTCGGAGATCAATATTTCCATCAGTTCCGCAATGGTTTCTTCGCCTTCACCATGGACGACAATATCAACACCGGATTGGAGCGCTTCCCGGGGCAGGGCATCCACATGGCTGCCGCCGGCAATGGTTACGGCGCCGAAACTCCTGTAATGGGTGGCTACCGAATACATGCGGGGTATCGAATTGCTCATGCCGCCGTAGAACAAAGCAATTTGCGCTGGTTGTCTGTCCTGTAAGAAGAAATGATCAGGCAAGCCGTTGGAATCCTGCGGTCCGTTGTAGTTGTTTTCATCAATCGCGTAGATTTCTTTGATGCGGGGATGATGAGTAATCTGACTCATAATGGACAAAAGCCCTACCGAAGGCATTTTTATCCTGGCGTAAATATTTTGCTGTGAATGCATCGGGTACTGCGGAATAATACCGATAATGGTTAAATCTCTTTTCATGATTAAAATCCTCGCCCTTTAATCTGAAAAGGTTGGTTGAATGGTAAACTCTCTGCGGAGGGATCACTCTTTAATTGTAAAAATAACCCCGGAAAAGGGAAAAGTCAATATAGTAAAAAATTTAAAAACAGAAAGGCCGTGAGAAGGCAATTAAAAGGGGGGTCTTTTAAATAAAACATCGTCGGCTTCGATAAGAAATTACAATTTGTCTTGACTTTACTTGTATTAGGTATAGTCTGTAACTGAATAATGTAATAGACATCGAGATATGCTGTGGATTTCTTTTTGTTATACGGAAATCACAGCAGTTGTTAATGCCCTGCCCATTACAAGGAGGCAGGTTTTTTATTTTTAGATGAAAAAACAGGGGAAATTCCGGATTGTCTTAAATGGTTATTAGAAAGAGGGGATAAAATGAATATACACGTAATTGAGCAGTTGAATAATTTTGTAAAGTTACCGGATAATAAATGGGAAAGCGGTTGGTGGAACTTAGACGAAAATAAGGCCAAGAAACTGGTAGGTGGCGTAATTTATTTTCACAAAAAACGTAATGAGCCGTCTTTTTTTGGTGGTTCAATTACAGGCTATCGCATTGATCAAAGCTCAGAAAATCAGGGCAAAATTGTTTTCACGTTCCAATATAACGTAAACTGCAGAAATGTTAATACAGATAGGTATGGATGGTCGAAAATGATGAAGATAATCAGCAATGAATAAAGAGCGGCTTTGCTAAAGGCTGCGGATTAGATAACCGCTGAAATTTATTTTTTAGAGATCCCTAAAGCATTTCTTAGTACAATACCTTCCACGATGTTGGACACTTTTTTTACAAGCATCAATAGCTTCCTCAAAGAGTTGCAAAACAGTATACTTAATTAAGATTGCCACATCCCGATAAATCGGGATTCGCAATGGGTGTAATGACAAACAATCATTGAAATCAGAAATCAGGTAGGGAAATCTAGGGACATTATACTAGTTTTCATCTCTCACCTTTCCTTAGTCCCTCCCCCGGCATTCGCCGGGCAGGCTATCGAGGAAGGGAAGTTCATGAGGAAAAAAACTGGACTATTACGCAACACTTATCTATATTCTCTCAACTACAAATCCTTAAGGTAATTTATGTTAACTTCCAAACTGCCGAATGTCGGCGTTACGATTTTTACCGTGATGTCCAAACTGGCTAACGATACAGGAGCCATCAATCTTTCGCAGGGTTTCCCTGATTTTGATGTGTCTGAAGAGCTCCGTGAGCTTGTCGCCAAATACATGGCTTTAGGGCATAATCAGTATGCTCCAATGCAGGGAGTTCCGTCTTTAAGGCAGCGCATTGCTGAAAAAACAAAAGAACTTTACGGCGTTTCATACGATCCGGAAACAGAAATCACCGTAACCTGCGGGGCTACGGAGGCCATTTTTTCGGCCATCACCTGTGCAGTGAATTCCGGAGATGAAGTGATACTGTTCGAACCGGCTTATGATGCCTATGCACCCGATGTTCTGCTGGCCGGAGGCGTGCCGGTTTACGTTCGATTGAAATATCCAGACTACCATGTAGAGTGGAATGAAGTGAAAGATGCAATCACCAAAAAGACAAAACTTTTGATATTAAATTCACCACACAATCCAAGCGGCGCCATACTTAGTGCAGACGATATGAAGGCCCTTATAGAATTAGTTATCGACACAAATATCGTAATCATTTCCGATGAAGTTTATGAACATGTTGTGTTTGACGGGCATCGTCATGAAAGTATGACCAGATATCCGGAACTTGCTTCGCGGAGTTTTGTAATCAGTTCTTTCGGTAAGACGTACCATACCACTGGTTGGACGATGGGTTATTGTCTGGCTCCCAAACAACTTTCCGTGGAATTTCAAAGAATTCACCAGTACGTTACATTTGCTGCCAATACGCCAATCCAGTTGGCTTATGCTGAATTCATGGAGAAAAAAGAAAAGTATCTTGCGCTTCCGGACTTTTATCAGGGGAAAAGAGACCTGTTTCTCTCGCTGATTAAAGATTCCCGGTTCATACCGCTGCCGTGCCTCGGAACATATTTTCAGATGCTTTCGTATGCAGACATCACGGATGAAAAAGATGTTGATTTTGCCAAACGGCTCACCACTAAATATAAAGTGGCGTCCATTCCTCCATCGGTTTTTTACATCAATGGAGATGATCATAAGGTATTGCGTTTTTGTTTTGCCAAGAAGGATGAAACATTGATTCAAGCGGCGGAGAAGTTATGCAGGATTTAATTCCACTTCCAGATCGAGCGCTACCGTTGTTGGCTGCGTCGTCCTTCCGATATCATTGCGAAAAGCCTCTCAGGCGTTGTGGCAATCTAATATTTTCAGTAGTTCGTGCGGTTGCTTCGTCGCTTCGCTTCTCGCAAAGACAGAACATTTGTTGCAACGTCAAAGACCGATATTAAGGGAAAAAGACAAAGCTGGATTCCCGTCTGCACGGGAATGACAGCAGCGGGAGACTTTATGAAGGATTTAACAGCTACCCTGATCCAGACGGAACTAATTTGGGAAGACATACCGGCCAACCTCGCCATGTTCGACCGCAAGATTGACGGTATTTCTGAAAAAACGGATGTCATTATTCTGCCGGAAATGTTTACGACAGGTTTCACCATGAATGTCGGCAAACTGGCGGAGCCGATGACCGGCTCTGCTGTTTCCTGGCTTGTTGCCAAAGCAAAGCAAAAGCGTGCCCATGTCCTGGGAAGCGTTATTATTGAGGAAGACAAAAAGTATTTTAACCGGCTTATCTGGGCAACACCGGACGGTGAAATCAAGACGTATGATAAGAAGCACCTCTTCAGAATGGGCGGCGAGCACAAGATGTTTTCAGCGGGAAACAGTCATCTCACGGTTGAGGTCAATGGATGGAAGCTGCGTACTTTTATTTGCTATGATTTGCGCTTCCCCATCTGGTGCCGGAATATCGCCAACGAATATGACGCGGCTATTTACGTTGCCAATTGGCCTGCCAAACGCGCGTTTCACTGGAAGACTTTACTTCAGGCAAGAGCAATTGAAAATCAGTGTTATGTTATCGGTGTAAACCGGGTGGGCAAAGACGGTAACGGCTATGCTCACAGTGGCGATTCGTCCATCATCGGTCCTGTGGGGAATATTATGTTCCAGCAGCCGGATATTCCATGTATTCACATGGCTAAATTAAATTTCGACATGCTTAAAAAGTACCGTGAAACTTTTGCGGCATGGCAGGACGCCGACGCGGTCTGTTTTGACAGAGGTGAGAAATGAAAGTTTTAGCTTTGGGAGCTTGTGGGGGCATGGGCAGGCACGCAGCCAAAACCCTTGTCTCTCAAAAATGGTGCGACAGGATTTTCATCGCGGATATCGACAAAAAGCGCGCCGAGGCTTTTGCCCGGGAGTTAGGGGATGTAGCCCGGCCTATTGTTCTGGATATTTCCGATTCAGTTGCACTTGATGCGGCTGCAGCCAGTGCGGATCTGGTTATGAACACAGTCGGGCCTTTTTTTCGTTTCGGTCTGCAGGTGCTTTCCTCCTGTATCCGTACAAGACGAAATTATGTGGATATTTGTGACGACTGGGAACCAACCATTTCTATGCTTGATCTTCATGAGGAAGCGCGAGACGCGAAAATCACCGCAATTATCGGAATGGGTGCGAGCCCAGGCATATCAAACATGCTGGCGAAGAAAGCTTTGATGAATCTGGACATGCCCGAACAAATTTTTACAGTCTGGGACATCGAAGCTGCCAAGCCAGAAATCATCACAAAAAAACCATCCGCAGCAACAATTCATGGAATTCACCAGCTGACAGGAAAGATTAAATTATTTGAAAATGGGAAATACATTGATGCTTCTCCAATAACTCCGATTAATCTGGATTTTCCGGGAGTAGGGAGCAGGCGCTTACACACTATCGGCCATCCTGAATCGGTGACATTTCCACGTTATTACCCGGCATTGAAGGCCAGCAAGAATGTCTTTATAATTTCAACACTAAATCTGGCAGGATTAAAGTTGATTGTCTGGATGGTCAATCGCGGATTTCTGTCAGTTGAAACGGCGGCAGGTATTGCGGAAAAAATTGAAGGACCGGCTGACCGCGGGAGAACAAATGAAAAAATGCTTGCTGAATTCAGTCGCAAAAGAAATCCTAAACTTCCACCTCTTTTTGCGCTGGCCACCGGACTAAGAAAGGGCAGGCTGGCAAGGTCGGCATGCGCCGTTCTTTCTGCGCCACCGGGCGGGATGGGCGGTGCCACGGGTGTACCGCTTGCAATCGGTGCGATGATGATTCTGAAAAAGGCTGTTACAGACTACGGAGTCTTCGCGCCGGAAGGTATTCTTGATCCCGACATGTTTTTCCAGGCACTCGCGCCGCTTTGTGTTCCCCGAAAAGAAAACACGGACGGGTTGGTTCTAACCCGTATCGTAGAGGAATAAAGACATAAGACAGGAGAGAAATTCTATGGATAGGGATATGGCACTGAAAGCTTTAAGATACAATGTGAAAAATGAAAACCTCGTCAAGCACATGCTTGCTACGGAAGCCATTATGCGTGCACTCGCCCGTCGGTTCAAAGAAAATGAAACTGAGTGGGAGTTGGCTGGTTTGCTGCACGATATCGACGTTGAAATGACCAATGGCGATTTGTCGATTCACAGCAGGCCCGGTGCGCAAATGGCCAGAGATTTGGGTGCCTCTGAAGAGGTTTGTCATGCGATTCTTGTTCATAACGAAAAGCATGGTGAACCCTGTGTGTCATTAATGGATAAAGCCCTCTTTTGTACGGATCCCTTGACCGGCCTTATCACTGCTGCTGCTTTGGTGCGTCCCGACAAAAAGCTGTCCGGTGTGGAAGCCAAGTCAATCCGCAAACGTTTTAAGGAAGAGCGTTTTGCGGCAGGTGCGAATCGCGAACAGATAGCCAAATGCAGCGAAATAGGTTTAGAACTGGATGAGTTTATCGCGCTCAGCCTTGACGCAATGAAGGGTGTTGCGGGCGATTTGGGATTGTAAAATATGCGTATGCATTTTTCCGTATACTTCGCTTCGAGGATAATTTGTTTGTGTAAAAATTCCGCATTTCTTACATTTGGCGTATTAAGGTTAGCCCCTGAAATATAAATTAATCTGAATATAACTTGAACTGACGTTGCGTATCAAACCAGAAGATTCATGAAAAGTTATTGCCCTTACTGACAAAATATAGAATGAAAAGACAAACGAGATAAATCGCTGTAAGAAACATTTGGAATAATTTGCATCGATTTATTGTATAAAGGTGATCTTCCTAAAAATCCTTTTCATCAGATCAAAAATATTATCTTAAAAGTTTTTTAAAAAATGAATGATTTGAAATTCAGCATTAAAGATAAATGTGTCATATTATTATGTTAGAAAGCAGATTGTGTCAAATTTGACAAATAAGTTTTTATGCGTTAATAAAAATACCAATGCTATTTTTAGCATGATATTACCACAATGAAAGGATTTAATCATGAGAAGATTTTTGCTGGTTTTTGCGATGATTTTTTTGTTGGCGGGACAATGTTTCGCCGCGGACCTTATTGTCTTTAGCGGTGCCGGTCTTATGAAACCCATGGAAGAAATGAAAAGAAATTTTCAAGCGACTCACAATGTGAAAGTGGACGTTCATTATGGAGGATCAGGTGAAATATTTGCACAGGTTGGCGCGGGTCAACCCTGTGATGTTCTTATTCCGGGCGCAGAAAAATATACGAAAGACGCGTTAAAAAACGGATGGGTTATCGGAGACACTATTCGTCCGCTCGTTCTGCATGTTCCTCTCATTGCCGTACCGAAGGGTAATCCTGCGAAGGTTACGTCCTTAGAAGATCTCGCACGCGGCGATGTGCGTGTTGCCATTGGCGATCCGAAAGCACCGGCAATCGGCCGTGTCGCCAAACAGATTTTAGAGAAAAATAAGTTGTGGGACAAGGTCACTCCCAATATTAAAGTATATGCCCCGACGGTCAACCAGCTTTTAATTTACGTGGCCTTAAAGCAGGTGGATGCCGCCATCATATGGGGAGACCTCGTTACGTGGGCGGAAGGTAAGGGGAAACTCGATATTGTGCGCATTCCTGACAAAAAGAATATCATCAAAACCATTCCGACAGCTGTGTGCACTAATGCGCCCCATAAGGACCTGGCAATGAAATTCAATGCCTATATCGCATCTACGGAGGGTCTCAAAATCTGGCAAAAATGGGGATTTGAACCGTGCAATCGTTAAAAGATAAACACCGCGCGGGGAAAACCAATGCTTTTAAAGTCAGCTTGATTTTCGTATCATTTATTATTACAGCTGTCCTTGTACTTGCCATTGGCGCGCTTTTCATGGTGCCAGATATCAAAGATGTCTGGGAAAGCTTAAAAAGCGAAGAAATGATTTTTTCGCTTAAGCTTTCTATGTGGACCGGTCTTTTATCCACGGCTCTAGTGATGGTTTTTGCGCTTCCCATTGGCTATACACTTTCGCGATTTCAGTTTATCGGAAAGGGATTCGTTAAGACAATCATTGATCTGCCGGTTGCCTTTCCTGAACTTGTTTTGGGGCTTTGTCTGCTGTTGCTTTTTGGGAATACTTTTGTCGGAAATATCTTTAAATCCTTGGGATTCCAGTTTGTTTTTACGACACAGGGTATTGTTGCCGCTCAATTTTTCACGGCGTTACCCTATGCCTGTCGTATTATGAAATCTACTTTTGATTATATCGATCCCAGAATGGAATTCGTTTCCCGTTCGCTGGGATATTCCATGTTTGAAACGTTTATGAATGTTTCCCTTCCGCTTGCCAGAAATGGTATTCTCGCGTCAACAGTCATTGCCTTCGCACGATGTATCGGAACATTTGGGACCGTTTTGATCCTGGCCGGAGGAACCTATATGAAGACGGAGGTTCTTCCGATTACACTATATCTCAATATCTCATACGGCAACATGGGAATGGCCCTGACTAGCGGCATCGTCCTGATGGTGGTTTCATTTGCAGCCATCTATATCTTTGAACGGACGGAGGTGAGTTTGTGAGTTTTCTTTCTGTATCAGACCTGCATATTGACTTGGGTGAATTTTATTTGAATGGCGTTTCTTTCAATCTCGACAAGGGAGATTATCTCACAATCATCGGACCGACTGGGGCGGGGAAAACAATCCTCCTGGAGAGTCTTATTGGTTTCTGGACACCCGATCAGGGCAATATTTATTTAGAAAACCGTGATATTACCATGGAACTTCCGGAAAAGCGCAATATCGGGATTGTCTATCAAGACTATGCCCTTTTATCCCATTTTACCGTTTATAAGAACATTGAATACGGCCTTAAGAAAAAGAATCCTAAAGGGATGAAAGAAAAAATTCATGACATCGCGTCTGCCTTATATATTGAGCATCTGCTACACAGAAAACCGGCAACGTTGTCAGGCGGGGAACAGCAGCGCGTGGCCTTGGCGCGTGCCCTGGTTGTTGAGCCCAAAATGCTTCTCATGGATGAACCATTTTCCGCGCTTGATCCGCAGACCAGACGGGACACAAGGGCGCTTCTCAAAAAGGCTGTCGCACAGAGAAATACAACGGTGATGCACGTAACTCATGATCTGTGCGATGCTTGGACCTTGGCCAACAAAGTCGCCGTTATCCGGGATGGTCATCTTATGCAGATCGGCTCTATTGAAGAAGTTTTTAAACGTCCCCAAACACCTTTCGTTGCCGGCTTTGTGGGGGCAACCCTGATGGAAGGGACCGTTATTGACCGTGATAAAGGTCTTTCCGTTATAAATGTAAACGGTTTTATCGTGAAGACGCTTGATCCTGCTGATATAGGAACGAAGGTAAAACTTGCCGTACGCCCGGAAGACATTATCGTCGGTACTCAGCCTTCTCCAAACACATCCGCTCAGAACAACATTGAAGCAATACTTGCACATATCATGTATGAGGGCAAAACATCGTTGCTCTCCCTTAGCGCTGGCAAAACATCTTTTGATGTTCTCGTGACTAATCATTCACTCGAACGGCTTGGCCTGGCGACCGGAGATACAGTCTATGCCATGATTAAGAGCAGTAACGTACGGATTGTTAATTCTCGCGTCAATTAGCATTGATAATCCCGATGGTTAATCAACAAGACTCTCTGTGTTATTGATGGCTTAGGAAAACTGGAGACCTGACAATCTGGGATGCAATGGATTTGAAGATGGAAAAGCCGGTTGTCTTCATTGCTAGTGACGAAAGTATCAATGGAATTTCCGCTTTTCTGACTCGGTAAAAAACCGACATCCAGAACCATGATGAATAGTAAAAACGTGTCAATAAAATTGGGATTATAAAATCTTTGAACTCCATCAAAAGCGGTAGATGACTTCCAGCATATGAAAATCTGCTCCTGTATTGTGAGGTCCGTAAATTCCACAGTCGGAATAGTGCAGATAGCGGTATCCGGCTCCAAGTTGCCAGAAAAGCGGAATACTAACGCCGGCGGTCAAGGCGAACTGAAAGTATCCGCCATAGTCTTGCGTTGCAAATTTATGTCTGCTCAGTAGAGCACCGCCGACTCCCATATCTAAGGTAAATTTGCCGTCTTGACTGCCGAATGCCAGCAGGGGAACGAGCGAAATAACCAACGCTGTATCTTTGTCTCCATAAAGAACGCCGATACTGGACATTAGCCTTATATCGGTTCCCCATCCCGATCGTGTATAAAGCATCCATGGCGATCTGAAGTATGCTGCCACATCGTATTCCCAAAATTTTTCCGAAGCCACATCTCCGATAATGTCAAAGCTGGAGAAGCGTGCCCTTAAACTGACACTATGCAAACTTGTTTTGGCAGGTTCTTTCCCATCGGTTTCATTTTCTGCATTAGGATAAGATTGATTTCTATATTCAGAATAAAATGAGGCTTGATGTTCACAGGGCATTGACTCAACAAAACCGCATAAAAACAAACTCAGGAAGACAATACACAAAAGGTGGGCGTTAAAAGTTAAAAAACGATAAAAAAAGAATCGTGCACTTTTCATAAGGCTGAAACTCTGAAATGCAAATTATTTTGTTTTATATTCTATCAACATTTCCGTAAGGGAACAAGTATGCAGGTTCTTCGCGCGACGACTGTTCTGATAAAAAGGCGTTTCAATCGGAAAAGAGCGGAAAAATTTGCAGATAGCATATCGTTTTTTGCCCCAAAAAACCAGATTATACAGACATTGACATATGCAGTACTTATTTATATATTTCCTTTACCAGATATCATTAGAAAATTCTGTCTAATGCATATAATCAGGATCAATTTTATTTCGTTTCTTAAAAGAGAGGTTAGGCATGAAAGATTATGGCATCAGTCTTAAACGGCAAGGACACATAGCAATCGTTACTCTCGAACGGTCCCAAAAACTTAATGCCTTCGACGAATACATGTGGGATTGTCTGGATATTGTGGTGACCGAGCTCAGGCAAAGTTTGCCGAGGGTTATCGTCCTCACTGGTGCGGGCAACAAGGCTTTTTGCGCGGGATTTGATGTGAATCCGGAAAATCCTTTGCTTAAGCCGATATTGGCTGCAATAAATGGCAGTGACAAAGGTCCGGCGTATGGGATCATCCGCCGAATAAGAACGAGTACCGATAACTTTGTCTCTTTGCCGGTTCCGATAATTGTTGCTATTAACGGACTGGCTTACGGTGGTGGAGCGGAAATTGCCTCGCGCGGTGACCTGCGGATTATGGATCCAAATGCCATAATTTGTTTCTCCGAGGTGCGGCTTGGCCTTATGCCGGACCATGGAGGAGTTGTGGGACTTACCAAACTTGTAGGTGCTTCGCGGGCCGCCGATCTCATCCTCACCGCCAGAAAAGTAATTGCAGAAGAAGCCTTACAGCTTGGTTTGATAAACCGTATCAGTGCGCCGGGCAAGGTTCTTGAGGAAGCATTATCCCTTGCATCAGCCATAGCTGAAAACGGTCCTCGTGCCGTCCGGCATGCTTTATCAGTGATTAGAAAAACATCTGATCTGACAACCCGGGAGGCGCTGGAGCTGGAGACTGAAGAAGCCGTTGATCTCATTGTTAGTGGTGAAAGCATTCATGGAATTTCCGCCTTTCTCGCCCGTCAGAAACCGAATTTTCCGGATCCTGAAGAATAAGGCTTATGAGCGAAAAAATTCACATAAAGTCCAAAGGTTCTTTAAGCGTTTTGCGTCCTATTAATAATGTTGCTGTGTTTGTGCGCGCGGCTGGTGAATATGGAATTGACCAAAAAAAAATTCTTGCCGGCAGCGGTATAAAATTAAGCGAGTTGGATGATCCGTTGCGCATCATCACCACTGAACAGGAAATCATGGTTGGACGCAGGCTGGCGCAGCTTGCTCCATCTCCTCTAAGCGGTCTGGATTTGGGGGCACATCACCATCTGATTTCCAAAGGAAAACTGGGCATGGCGGCGATGTGTTGTGAAACAGCATTCGATGCCCTCAAATTAATGCTCACATACATTGACCTGGTGTCTTCATATTTTCAGTACGATTTAACTGTTGATGGTAAAAATGGTTACGTCCGTATGAAAGAGTTGGTTAATTTGGATGACTTTAGTCATTATGTTTTTGAGACCGAAATTGTTTCTCTTTATACCATTTGCTCCATGATTTTGGACGATGAACATATTTTCAAGGAAATGCATTTGGCGTTTACTGCGCCTGGTCACGCGGCAAGATATAAGGAAATATTTCGGTGTCCGGTATTTTTTAATGCTCCTCAGCATTTGCTTATGTTTGATGCCTTGATTCTTAATAAACCGCTCAAACATGCCAATCCCCTGACAAAAAAATTTTTGGAGGAGGAATGCCGGCATTTATGTGAGCGTCTTAACGAGAACGTGACGGTCAAAGATAAAATACGGCATGAACTGATGTTTGCGGAAGGAGACTTTCCAACTCTCGATCAACTGGCTCATCGAATAAATATGCCCGAGCGAACTATTCGACGCAGGCTTAAAGCGGAAGGTACGTCCTACAAAGAAATTCTTTCCGATATCCGCAAGCAAAAGGCGCAGGATCTGATTGCCGCCGGCGATTTATCGATGGAGAAAATAGCTGAGAAGTTAAGCTATAGCGAAGTTGCCGGTTTTTATCACGCTTTCAAAACATGGACAGGCACCACTCCGGCCAATTACCGCAAAAAAGCGTCTTGACCCGCTTTAATTTTCCACCCTTCACCCTTCACTTTTTACTATAAATATATGTTATTGTTAAATAAGAATAACAAATAATCAGTGGCCGTTTTTATCAATATAAATGTCCGTTCATGTTATTGACTATTTGTTGCTGTTTGGATACTTTGCATAGACATAAATATCCTCCTCACGAATTACTGTCATTATTGTACCGAATTGAGATAAATTAGGAGTTAATCTTATGTTGACGGTCGGAATAGACATTGGTTCCATAACCACGAAAATTGCGATGATGGATGACAGCAGGCTGCTGCACACTGACGTGGCCTTGAGCGGCTACGACATGGACAAGGCCTGGCGCGATATCTATGCCAGGATGCTTCAAAGTACCAGCAAAAAAGATTCGGACGTCAAGTACATCGTTTCCACCGGATACGGCAGAAATATCGTTGATGCCGCGCAAAAGAAAATTACTGAAATTACCTGCCACGCTGCCGGAGCAAAATATTTCTATCCCAAAGTTAAGGCTGTCATTGATATCGGCGGACAGGACAGCAAGTTCATTAAAATAGACGATAGCGGCAGTGTTGCCGATTTTGTGATGAACGACAAATGCGCTGCGGGAACAGGACGTTTCCTGGAAGTAATGGCTCGCGCTCTTCATGTGGAAATCAAGGATTTCGCGGCCATGTCGAACAAGGCGACGAAGGCGGCAGTTATCAGCAACATGTGCACGGTATTCGCGGAATCGGAAGTAATCTCGCTGATTGCCAAAGGAGAAAGCAGAGAAAATATTATTGCCGGCATTCATGAATCCATTGCCTCCAGAATGATGTCCATGATGAACCGCTCCGGTGTGGTCAAGCCGATTGTGATGACCGGCGGAGTGTCGAAGAATATGGGCATGCGTCAGGCTTTGGAGAAGAAAATCGGTGCAACAATCGACGTGCCCGAACAGGCACAGATTTGCGGAGCAATCGGTGCGGCGATATTGGGCGCGAATAGTAAATAAGAATGAGACGACACGCCGGAACTTTGCTTTTTTTAATTTTGTCATTTTGAGGAGTATAACGACGAGAAATCTGATTTGTTAAAACAGATTAAGATTTCTCCCTTCGGTCGAAATGACATTTTGAGTCTTCTTTAAAAGATTTCAATGATGGAGGGAACAAATGAAAAAGAAGTTCGCGTATTATGATACCGGACATGAATTTCCGGAAGAAATCGTCATGGCCGCGGGATTTACACCGTATAAGATTCTGGGCGATGTTCACGTTTCCACGGATCCCGCCGACCGATATGTCCAGAATTATATCTGCCCGTTTTCACGCTCTTGCCTGACCGAGGGAATGGCTCACTCACAGGAATGGGCAGGCATTGCTTTCTGTCACGGCTGCGATACAACAAATAACCAGTATGATATCTGGAAATATCATGTAAAGACGGATTTCCTTTATTGGATAAACACCCCGGCCAAGAATGATAAAATCTCGCGCAAGTTTCACTCCCATGAACTGCGACGTTTTAAGGAACATCTTGAAAAAAAATATGATGTAGAAATCACTGACGATAAGCTAAAAGAAGCGATTAAAAAATCAAACAAGATAAAAAGTCTCATGCGTCAGCTTGCAGCGCTGAGAAGCGTGAAAGATATTACTAACGAGGAATATTTTCTGGCTGCCCGTAAATGCGTGCAGATGGATAAGGACGAGCTGATCAATGACCTGGAAAAAACTTTTCAGGAATGGAAAGGCCGTCCGGCGTTTCCGAAAAATATGGTTCCGGTGCTGGTAACCGGTTCGGATATAACCTATCCGGAAGCAATGCAAATATTCGAATCTGCCGGACTAAGAGTGGTGCGCGACGATTTATCGTTAGGTGAAAGATATTTTGCGCAAACAATTCCGGAAGGCGGCGATCCGATAGAAGCGCTGACGATTTATAATTCCCGCATTCCGCAGCCGCCGACAAAAATTCCTTTTCATGTCCGGCTGGATTATCTGCGGCAATGCCTGAAAGAAACAAAGGTTGCAGGCATTGTTCTGCAGAGGCTGATGTTTTGCGAACCAAACGGTCTGGATTTCCCGTTCCTGTCACGCGAACTGAAAAAAGACGGCTACAAACTGATTGTCATCGAACGTGAATATACACCCACTATCGATCAGCAATTCGTGAGCCGCCTGGAAAGCTTCCGGGAATTAATAACTCAATAAGGTCAGGAGGACTGTTATGATAAAAATGGCCCGTTTCATCGCGAAAAACCCGCAGGTATTTAAAGAGGGAATCAAGGGTTATCTCAATCAGCCCCTGACACCGCGCATGCTGCAAGTTCTGATGCAGTACATTAATCAGTCTAAAATATATAAATTAATGCCGTGGAAGTTTAGAAAGTTTGGAGTTTTTACTGCTGGATTCCCCGCTGAAATACCGGCCTCTATGGGTTTTTCCCCCGGTTTTCCTGAAGCCTATGCCGCGCTCACCGCTACCGCCGGATGCGCCGTGCCGCCTATCGAATGTGCCGATAGTTTGGGTTACGGCCGCGATATTTGCACTTACATGAAAACCAGTATCGGCGCGTCTTATCTGGGCTGGCCGGAAGATTTCGGAGGTGTACGCGAGGCGGATGCTTATTTTTCCGCGAACTTTGTCTGCGATACCCATCTGAAGTGGGTGGAAAACGAAGCCCGGATTCACGGAAAACCTTATTTCGCGCTTGATTATCCGAGTGTAGTGGCCGGTGAAGATGAATCCCGCATTGAAGAATATATTGATTATCTTGAAGAGCAGTTGTGGGATATGATTAAATTTCTGGAAGACATCACCGGCAGGAAATTTGACGAGGATAAATTTCTGGAGATTGTCAATAATTCATATGAGATTTGCCAGCTTTTCCGGCAGTTGAATGACTATCGCCGGAGATTTCCCGCCAACAGGTATTTTGAATGGGTACGTATTTTTATGCTACCCATGGTAACACAATGGAACCAGAAAGACGCCATACGTTTTTACAAGAGTGAATTAAAGAAAGCGCAGAAACGCTATGGCGACAAGATGGAAATTGAACCGGGACGCGAAAAATACCGTGTCTTATGGGAGGGAATTACGCTCTGGTACAACGTTGATTTGTATCAGAAGGTTTTGGCGGATAAAGGCGCCCGTATTGTCTTTGAGCCTTATACGATTTCCTTTGCCGGCCGCGGCAAACCGCAAAAGACAATGAAAGGAACCTTGCGGCAGGTTGCCCGCGATACTTTAATTATCCCTTACACCCTTAACCTAGATAGAAGAATCGAGTATTTTAATAAGATGATCGTTGATTACGATCTGGACGGCATCATCATGCACGAAAACCACAGCTGCCGGCCCAGCAGTACCGGATTGCTCGATTTGCGCGACTCTCTGCAGAAAAGATGGGGCATTCCTGTTTTGATGATGAACACCGACCACTGCGATCCGCGCGCCTACGCGGATGGTCCGATGAACACCCGCATAGATGGGTTCGTGGAATTGATGGAAGAGTACACGAAAAAAAAGAAACACTAGCAAGATTTTTATGACGGCAAAGAAGGGTGAAAAGTGAAAAGTGAAAAGAAGGAGGTTACAATATGGGCAACTATAAGTATTTCTCCATGCGGCGTGAAAATTCAACTCTTTGGGTTGAAATTAAAAATCCACCGGTGAATTTCCTGACCGTGGCCATGCTCGAAGAATTATTTGATCTGGTCAAAAAGGTATCGAAAGATGATTCGGTGAGAGTTTTCATTCTGACAGGCGGCATCGAAGATATCTACATCATGCACTTTTCTATTCCTGAGCTGCTGGTTCTCACGAAAGACAATAAAAAATTACTCTTAAATCTTTATGTAAAAACCAAATTAACGGGAACTTTTTTTAAGTATGTGACAACATCTACCAACTGGCTCATGGATTGGTTCGGATGGTACGAAACCCTGATGCTGAAAATCGCCAAAGGTATAAGCGGCTATTCGTCCAGTCTGTATCTGTGGTTTATAATGCACAGAATGTATATGGCAATTGAGCGGCTCAATAAAATTACTATCGCGGCTATCAATGGAAACTGTAATGGAGGAGGAACAGAGCTTTCCGCCTGTTTTGATTTCCGTCTCATGATTGGCGATCAGGAGTTCACTATCGGGCAGCCGGAAGTTTTGATAAATATTGTTCCCGGCGGTGGTTCTTCACAGAGGCTGCCGCGGCTCATCGGCAGAGCCAAAGCGCTGGAATTCATGCTGCGCGGCAATCAACTGAATGCTCAGGAAGCACAGCGCATTGGCTTGATTACCGGGTTTTTTAATAAAGCGGAATTCAAAAACAGTGTACAGGAATTTGCCGAGCTGATGAGCAAGCGTCCCATGATGGCTGTGGACGCAATCAAGAAATGCGTACACGACGGTATGGAAACGACTTTAAGACACGGCTTAAGCATCGAGATGGAACAGAGTCTCCGCTGCCTTGACAATGAGGAAACAATCGAAACCATGCAGGAGTATATCCGCTACCTCGATAAGCATGTTAATTCCATTGATCGCCAGAAAATGACTACGGAAGAACTTAATCGAGTCGTGCAGGAAACAGTAAAACATATGGAAGAAGGCAAACTCTACAAATTTAAACATTAAAGGAATGAATATGACTATTAAAATTCCTCACCCGGAAATAAACAGTCTTCCCTCGGATGTAAGGGCGGCGGTGGAAGCATTTCCCATGAACGTTTTCCGCATAGCTGCCAATGCTCCCGCCAGCACGAAAGCTCTGGTTGATTTGGCGCAGTCCATTTTGTTTTATAGTTCGTTCGATCCGCGCAAGCGCGAGATTGCGGTGCTCAGGGTCGCGCACGTTACTCGCTCCGTTTATGAATGGACTCATCACGTCTCACTGGCTAAAGGTTACAATGTGAGCGATAAAGAAATAGAAATCATCTGCACGGAGGAACCGGTTACTTCGCTTAATGAAGAAAGCAATCTGCTTTGTCGTGTCGCTGATGAAATCAGCCGCAATGTCCGGCTCAGTGACGAAGTCCTTGCTCAAATTCTGGAGCGCTATGGGGTACAAGAGGCGACAGAACTGATTCTTTGCGTGAGCTATTTTAATTTCCTGAGCCGTTTTCTGGAATCCACCCGCGTGGAATTGGAAAATTCACATAGCTGATTAAATTTTTTTTAATAGTACTTTTCTGTTATAATTCCCGGAAAAATATCCAGCTTAGCCGCGATCAAAAATTAAAGGAGTAAAAAATGTTTGATTACATGATGAGCAAAGAGCAAATTAAAATAAGAGATGAGGTACGGGACCTGGTTAACTGGGTGCCTCGTCAGATGATTCTGGATATGGATACGGATAAGATTAAATTTCCAAAAGAGTTTTTACAGGAAGCCGCCAGGCGAAATCTTATGGGATGCCGCTATCCTAAAAAATGGGGCGGCCGTGACATGGATTGGGTGACCACTTGCATGATAATGGAAGAAGTGGGAACATTGGGCTATGAAATGGCCTGTGTTTTCGGCGTGGGCGCGGAACTTGTCTGTGACGCGATTATTTTGCACGGCACTGATGAACAAAAAGAAAAATATGTAAAGCCGCTTTTAAAAGGAGAGATTTTCGCGGCAGAATGCCTGACCGAACCACGTGGCGGTTCGGATTTTTTCGGCGCGACAACCAAAGCCGAAGATATGGGCGATTATTATTTATTGAATGGGCAGAAGAGATTTATTGTCGGAGCGGAGGGTGCGGACTTTTTTCTGGTCTACGCGAAGACAAATCCGGAGGCCAAACCTCAGGAGGCGATTACCTGTTTTATCGTTGATCGGACCGAAGGCGTGGAAGTTAAATATTTGTATGGCTTGATGGGTTGCCGGGGCGGCGGAACCGGCCGTATTGTATTTCGCAATGTGAAAGTTCCCAAAGAAAATGTGGTTGGAAAAGTGCAAGGTGCGTATGCCGTTTTTAATACGATGATGATACCGGAGCGTTTGGGAACAGCGGCCATGACCATCGGTGCCGCCCGTCCCGCTCTGGAAATCGCCACGAATTATACATCCAGGCGCAAAGCTTTCGGTCAGGTAATTGCCCAGTTTGAAGGTGTGAGTTTCCAGATTGCCGAAGCCTCGATGATGATGGATGCCGCGCGAGCCATGGCCTACGTAACGGCACGGGCGGTTGATGCAGGAGCGGATATGCATAGGATACGGCGAATGGTTTCACAAAGTAAAAAATTTATCACCGAAGCTTGTCAGAAGGTTGTTCATAATTCCATGCAGGTGATGGGCGGTATCGCCTATACCAATGTTTTTCCCATCGAGCGAATCTATCGAGATGTGCGGTTGGCTTCGATCTGGACAGGCACCAGCGAGGTCATGTCCATGATTACCGCTCACGAATGGTATCGTGAATATCTAACGCAAAAAACAAAATTGAACGTCCGTGATTTTGAACAGGATGCGCAGGAAGCTTCCGATGAAGAAAAAATCTATGATGACGATGATATGTGGAAGAAAGGTTGGTAGTAATTGAAAATGAAGTATGGAAAATTGAAAACAACAGTAATTTTGAGTTTTATTTTTTTATTTGCCGTGCAGGCAACTGCCTGGCATGACAAAACTCATCTGGCGATTGCCAAAGTTGCGGGATTTGATATGTGGTATCACTGTGCCGGACCGGACATTGCCAAGATCAAGGCCGGCAATGTTGAGGCTTACAACCACTGGTTTAACAATAACGCGGAAGCCGAAATAACGCCGCAAATAGTTTTGAATCAGGTTGAAAAATATAATCGCACAATTTTTGAAGCGGAAGGTCATCTTTTGGGCGCTATTATAGCTTCTTTACGCGAATATGAAAAAACTCTTCGCGCAGGCAAATACGCCATGTATCATCTGGTTTATTGCGCCCATTATATCGGAGATCTCAGTATGCCGCTGCACAATATTGCTTACGATGATTTCAACAAAGGACATCATCAGGTTAACGATGGCATAGTAGAAGATACAATCTTGAATGAGCCCGAAAAAATAATAAAACACATGTATCCGATAACCTTGAACAATAAAAAATTTGAAGCAGATCTGGTTCGCGAAGTAGCACGCATTGCCAATTTAAGCCGCAAACTCGGATATAAGCTGCGCGCGGAAAAACGAGACATGACCAGGCAGGAAGCTTATGTTCAACTGGGACACAGCGCCTCTCTTTTGAGAGCGGTTTTGCAGCACTATAATAAATAAAATTCCAGTCTCGGAAAAGAATATCCATTAATTCCGTAACTTGAAAATTACTGGTTTTAAACTGAGACAAGCGATATTCATTGACTTAAAAAATTATTCTTTTATACTCTATTTCTCCAAGCAGCAAAATCAAACTAATATCCTGCAAATCATATATGACACAAAAAAAATATTCCCAGAAAAATAAGTTGATTCAATTATTCAATCAATCAAAGAAAGACGCCTTGTTTTTTGATTCATTTGACAATCTTATAAATAAACACGGAAAATTAATTTTATTTTCTGTTATTGGATTAATTATCTTTTTTGTTTTTAAGGATTTTCTCCTTCTGAACAAAATATATCTATTCAAAGATATTGGCAGTGATTCAATTAATATTACTTATCCGGCATATTACAGTCTGGCTGATTATATTATCAAAGAAGGATTTCCTAAATGGTCATTTAATCAGGGCATGGGACAAAATATTTTCCCTGTTGGTTATATAAATCCTTTTTCGCTATACATAATACTGATGGGTAAGAATTATGTTTATTACACTATTTTCTACGCTGAAATGTTTAAAATATTTTGCGCCGGGTTGTTTTTCTATCTCTTTCTCAGGAAGATCATTACTTCAAATTATTTGGCCGTTGTGGGTGGTGTTTTATACTCTTTTTCAGGTTTCATGATTCTGGGGGGACAATGGAATTATTTTTCAACCCAGGCAGTGTATATTGCATTGTTGCTTTATTCTTTTGAGAAACTTTATCAGGATGATAACTGGATATTGTTTCCGATCTCCCTTTTTTTAATCGCTGCGTATCAACCAGTGGACTTATACTTTATCGGTGTTTTTCTTGTTCTCTATATAATATTCCGCTTAATCGAAACTAATGAAAGAGAGCCTAGAAAATTATTTGTTTTTTTAACAAAGGTCGTTTTTCTGGGAACTATGGCCGTTGCCGTGAGTTCTTTCTTTATAGTCAACGGTTTACAAATAATGCTGGAAAGCCCCCGTGTCGGAGGTGATGCTTCATATTACAATACTTTATTTTCGAAATCTTTGTGGGGGCTGGAAGGAGCAAAACACGGGGAAACACATTATCTGACTGCCCTGATGAGATTTTTTTCCTGCGATATACTGGGTACAGGCAGTCAATTCCGGGGATGGTATAATTATCTGGAAGCACCACTGTTTTATTGTGGTTTGATTTCTTTAATTGCTTTCCCTCATTTTCTTAGTCTGCAGGAAAAAAGAAAAAAAATTATTTATTTTGTTCTTATCTTTTTATTTGCTTTAACGATTATATTTCCTTTCTTCCGTTACTCATACTGGCTCTTTATCGGCGATTATTACAGAGTGTTTTCACTCTTTGTGGCAATTGTCCTTCTGTTAATCGGCTTAAAGAGCATTGAAAATATTGATTACAACTCGAAGGCAAGCATTACAATAACGGGGGCAACATTACTGCTGTTGCTGATTTGTCTTTATTATCCTTACAGAAACGCGCAGATTATTGATAAACATGTAAGAGATACAGTAGCAATATTCCTGATAATTTATTCGGTTCTTGTTTATTTGATTCGGTTAAAAAAAATAAGGAATATTGTAAAATTTCTATTGTTATCGGTGATTATTGTGGAATTAATTTACTTTTCCAATATTACTGTTAATAACAGACCGGTAATTTCAGGTGTAGAAACAGTACAAAAAGTCGGTTACAACGATTACACGGTCGATGCCATACAATTTATCAAGACATACGATAAAACTTTCTTCAGAATCAACAAGGATTATTATTCCGGAACGGGAATGTACAACAGTATGAACGACTCCCTGGCTCAGGAATTTTACGGGACACCGTCTTATTATTCATTCAATCAGTTGAATTATATAAAATTTCTTCAGGAGTTGGGAATTATAAAAAGAAAAGCTGAAGAGCAAACCCGCTGGTCACCGGGACTTGTTAATTGTCCCTTCCTCCACGGTTTTGCGAGTATAAAATATGCTTTGACCAAAGATAAAAAATATTTTCTTATGGAATTCGGTTATGAACCAATTACCAGATTAGGCAATGTCACAGTGCTGAGAAACAAATTCTATTTGCCGCTTGGTTTTACATATGAAAAATTTATTCTGTTGAAAGATTTTAAAATCCTTTCTCAAACTCAGAAAGTATCGGCCTTATATAAAGCTGTTGTCGTTGACGAGCATGATTATAGTCATTTGGGCAATCTGGCAAAATTAGATTTAAGCGGCATACAGCCGGAATATTCCGTCAAGGAATATTCTGATGACGTAAAACTTTTGAATAAGAATGTCCTTTATATCAGCAAGCATGGACAAAACGAAATAAGGGGGAGAATAAATGCGGATAAAGACAAGTTGTTGTTTTTCTCAATTCCTTATGACAAGGGATGGAATATAAAAGTTGACGGAAAAAACGTAAACGCAATGAAGGTTAATGTAGGATTCATCGGTGTGCCTATTGCAGAAGGATTGCATGATATTGAGCTTTCTTTTACTCCTTCATATTTTTACTCAAGTGCCGCTGTTTCTTTGATTGCTTTTTTATTATTTGTCTTTCTAATTGTTTTTAAATATCTGCGATACGGAAAAAAGCATTGATAGTGAATACTGATTATCTGTATTTGTTTTTCAGCCAATATAATAATTCCCTTTTGTCTTTAAATAAGGATACAGATGCATTATTAATAAAATAAATAACTTATCTTTGTTGCAGTTTTATCGATAAAATTTTTTGTTTTCAGAAATAACTTTGACAAGTTTTGGTGACTCTGGTAGAAATCTGGTCACTTAATTGGGGATAATAAAATTTACAATCGGGGGGCTGATATTTTGAGAGTAAAGAACGGCATATTAACAAAACAGTATTGTTTGATTTCTTTTATATTACTAATTAGTGCGGTTTTTGTTTTATGGATAGGGGTATCTCCGGCAAGTGCAGCCAGGAAAGCTGAGGTACAAAATGATGTTTCCGGTCTTGTAAATATTAATAACGCAACGCAAGAAGACCTGGAAAACGTGAAAGGCTTAGGTGCAGCGACGGCAAAAACGTCCATAGCCGATAAAATTAAAACAAAGGCTAAATCCGCCCCGGAGAAACTTGCTCCGGGAACAAAAATCAATATCAACACGGCCGATCAGACTATGCTTGAAAAACTTCCTGAAATTGGCCCGGTAAAAGCAAAAGCTATTATCAATGGCCGGCCATACAATACTATTGAAGATATTATGAAGGTTAAACGCATTAAAGGTAAAACTTTCGAAGCGATCAAGGATTACATTGTTGTCAAATAACTGTCATTTAATTTTAACTTAAACATGAGGGGATGTTTTTGTGAAAAAGATTTTAATTTTTGCGTGCGCGTTCCTTTTTGTTGCAACAGTCGCATTTGCCGCGGGAGTAAAAACTTATCAGGTGACTGGGCCTGTTCTGGAAGTTACCTCGGATATGATTGTTGTTCAGAAGGGCAAGGACAAATGGCAGATAGGCCGTGATGCAGCAACCAAGGTAACAGGCGATCTGAAAGTCGGTTCCAAGGTTACTATTGAATACACTATGAAAGCGGTAACGATTGAAGCAAAAGAAGTCAAAAAGAAATAGCAAAATTTTTCACTAATAATCAGGCGGCGCTCTTCACCCGGTAAGTGGGAGTAGCCGCCTTTTTAAGAATTAATATCTTATCAGAGATAGGAAAATTAAATTTACAGAATATCGAACTGGTAAGTACCGATCTTGCCGCAGAAGTATTTTGGAGAAGGAAAAAAGTTGAAAAAGGAATACAAATACAGCACGGAAATAATGCCTGATGTTTACAGCATTAAGTTGCCTCTTTCAGGTTATAAGCCTGGTCCTGTTAATGTTTATCTTTTTAAGGGTGATAAAATTACACTGATAGACACGGGTATGAAGCAGACGACTGATCTCCTTAGAAAGGCTCTGGGTGAGCACGGCATCCGTTTCTCGGATATAGAAAATATAGTAATTACGCACGGGCACGTTGATCATTACGGCGCAGCGAGGAAAATAGTTAAAGCCGGTAAAGCGAAAGTGACCGCGCACGCGGAAGACATTATCGCCATTGAAAAAGGGATGGAGGTATCAGTAGGCCGATATACGAATTTCCTCAAATTGATGGGTGTTCCCCTGCCCATTGGAATCATGCTGGGATTTTTTTTCTTAATGTTCAGAAGCATGTCCGATAATTGTAAAGTTGATATTGTCATGCGTGACGGAGACGAAATCGAGCTTGGGAAATATCGGGGAAAGGTGGTAGAAACCCCCGGCCATTCCAAGGGGTCCGTTTCTATTTTTCTGGAAAAGGAAAAAATTCTTTTCTGCGGAGATACTATTATTGAACATATAACACCCAATGCGTTTATGATGCTTGATGAACATAAAAGGCTGCCGGTCAGAATGAGTCAGGCTGAATTTTATGAATCGCTTGCCAGGATAAGAAAACTTTCGCCTGTAATGATATATTCAGCCCATGGGAAGGCTGTTTCCGATATTGACAAAATCATCGATGGTTACGAAAAGGCATTTGCTGAAAGGCAGGATAAAATAATGTCAATAATCAGATCCGGAGAAAAAAACGTATACCGGATAGCCAGGAAACTCTTTCCGGAAATCGGGGGGACAAAGCTTCCGCTGGAGATATTTCTATCCATTTCCGAAGTTTATACGAATATACAGATTCTGCAAATGAAGGGTAACATTTCCTTGAATATCGTAAAAGGTCTTTTGGAAGTAACTGAACTGGAAAAAGAAAATTGATTTTTTAACCAGGATATTCTTGACAAAAAGTTCTTTTAATTTTAATCATAAATATTCAAAAAATAGGACAAGTTATGCGCATTGCCGCAAATTAAACAGCTATTCCACAAATAGAATAGATAAGGAGGATGTTTCATGAAAAGGAAAATTAAATGGTTTGTAGGATCGTTAGTTTTTGTCTTTGCGTTAATGTTTGGGATGAGTGTTGTCAGTTTGGCGGCAGAGCCGGCTCTTAAAATCGGTATTGTCGATGTCAATAAAATCATGAAGGATTCCAGGGCCGCAAAAAACGCACGGGCGGTTTTCCAAAAAGACCTTAATGCTAAAAAGGCTACCTTAAAAACTAAAAGCGATAAAGTTACTGCTCTGGACAAGGAATTAAAAGGTCTCGACCAGAAATCATCTGCATGGAAGGAAAAACGCGACAAACTGGTTAAGGAAGTCAAGGAACTGAGAACCATAGAAAAACAAATGAATCAGGAGTTACAAAAGAAAGATATTGAACTTACAAAGAAGATTTTTGCGGATGTTCAGCAGATTCTGAATAAACTCATCAAGAGTGAAAATTATTCGCTAATTCTGGACAGGAAAGCAATTTTGGCAGATAGAGATGGTTTTGATATAACGAATAAAGTTATTAAAATTTATGATTCGCAGACCAAATAAATTGCATGTAAGATTTAAATAACTAAAAAGCCCCCGGAAAAAACCAGGGGTTTCTGGGCCTAACGGGGTAAATGGAAAAGACAAAGATTTCTCGTTGTCCTGATACCCTGCATGCCCAGGCATACCCGGCATACGCCGGGCTCTGAGTCCGGATTTACACCTCTTTCGTCATCCCCGAGTGGGCTTATCGGGGATCCATTTTCTTTTCATGGATTTCGGCCGAGGATCACGCCGGAATGACACGCGACGCGGGACACTATTCACAGGTTTTTAATGAACTTTGAACGTAGAACAGTTTTTTATTCACCCTTCACTTTTCACCATTCACTTTTTCTGTGTTGTCATTCCGCGAAGTGCCCTTCAGGATAAATCCCGATTCATCGGGTGAAGAATCTTAAAGATTTCTTGTCGCTTCTCTTCCCGAAATGACAGTTTTGATTTTCTTAAACGTCTGTTGCCTAATCCGGGTTAAATATTTTTGAATTTGTATTTCAGCATCGCCCAAATGCCATAAACTCCATCAATCCACTGTACCTTTTTACCTTCCGCAATTGTCCTCGGGTAAAAATGAATGGGCACAATCATTATTTCCATTTTATCTTTTTTCAGCGACTTTATGAAAAATGGTGTTATTTCGGCAAAGTCAAATGCAAATCCATTTTCTTTAAACTCCACATTCTTCGTTAAATCCGCGGTCCATACCTTGTAGCAGGTATTAATATCCTTTACGTTTTTCCCGAATATTAACGTTCCCACGATGGTCATTGCCCGGCCACCTATATAGAAGGATAAATGAGCTGTCGTGTTTTCTTTAAAACCAAGGCGGTTTCCGTAAACCACTTTGGTCTTACCTTCAATAATCGGTTTTAACAGTTCATTGTAATCGGCTGGATCATATTCGAGATCGGCATCCTGCATTATCAGAATATCGCCTGTCGCGACTTTCATACCTGATCTTACTGCGGCGCCTTTACCCCGAACTTTTTCCTTCAGCAATTTAGCGCAAATATCTTTGTTTTCGGATATCCATTCGGACACTAACTTGTTTGTGTTGTCATTAGAGTTGTTATCTATGACAATGATTTCCTTTTCCAGAGGGGTTTTGACGGCTTTAACTTTGTACAGCAGCCGGATCACTGTTTTCTGCTCATTGTATGCGGGAACTAAAATAGATAATTTTTTGTAGTTGTTTGTTATCATTTCCAGCAGACGCCAAGTTTTTAATATTTTTCTTCCAGCATGCGGTATGCACCCAGTAAAGCCGAAACATTATGTTGGACGCAATCAATCCTGATGTTGGGAATGTCTGAATTTTCCTGAAAACCTCCGACAGCTTTTGCCGGCCATTTTTTCTGTTTTACAGTTTCTTCGGTGATTTGATTTTTTAACAGGAATTGAATCCCCAGATAAATTCCGTTGAAAATAGCTTCCAGTTCTTTTTTTGTTCCAAAATCTTTGACAAGTTGATATGAGGCGGATAATCCTTCTATACGTGTGGCCGATGCTGTGGAGTAGGCAGGTTTATCAAAGCTTCCCGCATCATCATCTGAAGGATCTTTGCGTTGATCGTTTAATATTGCTTCTGTAATTTTAAGCGCATGCTCATAGTATATTTTTTGCGGACTCAGCCGGTACAATTCATTAAGACCGTAAAGAAGCCAGTGATCTTGATTTAACTGCTCCGGTGTTTTCCCTCCGTCTCTTACTAAAATTAGATAATGGGCTGCTTTTTCGGCCGTATCAAGCCATTTTTTATTTTTATCAATTTTGTATAGAGATGTTAATGCATAAATTGCTTCTCCCGGATAATAATTGGAGATAAAACCTGAAATTTTCTTTGTTGTAAAATTCTGTTTGTGAATAAGGAAACTTCCATCAGATGCCTGGGTTGCTTGAATCCAGCGCGCCAGTTTTTGAGCCGTTTCCAGATACTCGCGTGTTTCTGTTACCTTTATATATTCGGCCAGCGCCAGTATTGCTAATGCATTACCTCCTAATTTTATATTGTCGTAATCGATAGCAACCAAAACATTTTGATCTTTCACCTTTGTGCTTTTCAAGTTTCCGATCAAAAATGTTATTACCTTTTGAATTTTTTTTAGAAGCGTTTTATCATTGGTTAGATTATAGAGCTCTACCATGGCATAGATGGTTCCGGCGTGACGCAGCATGTTGTAATATGGACTTACTTTATTGGTTGGCGGATAATATTCATACACGAAAGATCCGTCATCCCGAACGGCATTTTTCAAATATTCTCCAGCCAGAAGGAGCGCTTCCTTTATTTCCCGTGATGAAACTTTTTTATTTTCAGATTTTGTTTGCGACTGGTCTTGTACTGCGGAATAGAGATACTTTCGGGCAAGCAGCATTGCGTGAACCTGATGTTGAGTTACATCAATTCGTAAAACCGGATCATATTTGCTATTCATTACAGCGCCCAAAGCCTTGGTGTCTGAAACACTTTTCAGAAATTCATTTTCCAGGGGACTTCCTTTTTGCCAGGAAATAAGTTTGTAAAGTCCCTGATCAATGACAGAAGCGATTTTTTGAGCGGCCTGTTCATTTTTTTCCAGTCGTGCGATTTCCCAGGCGCAGTTCAATCCTTCGTGCGCGTATGCTGTATTTCTGGGGCGTTTTAGGGTTTCATGCACATCAATCATCCAGTAGGCCAGATCAATGACGTATTGGCCAAACTGTCGATAATTTTCCCACCGTGCCTGATAGATTTCAAAAAACGACATTGAGCCCCACTGATAAAATCCTTTTGTTATGGGGCTATCCACATCTTTTTTCAGCGCTTGTTGCACGAGCACTTCATGCATTCTTGATGCTGATTGGAGAACAATAGGTTTTAATTGTTTATATCCCGAGTACTTGACTGCTTTTACTAAGGCCAGCAGAGCTTCTCCATCAAAATAAGGCGAAGGATTACCGAAAGGTTGTCCTGTTTCCAAATTGTATGAAGAATAAAACTGACCGTCTTTCTTACGGGCTAAAAGGAGAAAATTTACGTACTGGTCCAAATCGTCTTTGTAGATTTCTTTGATTTTTTTATCCTGAACGGTGGGAATGAAATCAATTAATGCCAGCGTTACCAGTGCTACCGTTCCCAGAGAACCGGATTTTTCTCCCGGATAAACAATAAAACGCACGTTTCCCTTGACTAGAGAATGCGTTTTAAAAAAACGCAATCCTTTTTCCATAGCTAGAAAGGTTTGCGAAGAGGGATATTCTTTGTGTGTTAAAGCAAGTCCCCACAACGCGCCGGCTTGCCTGACCTGACTATCGTAAACGGATTCCTTATGTGTTAGTAAATTGTATTCGTAAACAAAGTTACCTTCGTCTTTTTGGCTTACAAGAATGTATTTGCTCGCTAATTCAATTGATTGGTCTAAAATACTTTTGTTTAATTGTAGCGCTGAAGAGAAAGATAAAGTCTTTGCGTTTACAGAAATTGAGCCAAACGTAATGAAAAATAAAAAACAAAAAATGAGTATGGATTTTGCTTTCAGCATTGTTTCTCCGATGATTTTATTGTTTTGATTTAATCACACACGTTTTGATGAAAGATTGATCTAAGATTTAAATCATAGAAAGTCCCGTTTCCTATGTCAAGAAAATACTGACCAAAAAAGTTAGTACAACGTTGAAGTCTCAGGGATAATCAACTACAGTCTGAGGCAGAACATGACAGACAGCCGATGAAAACTTATGGAAGAACTATTCCCTCCAGATAAAAACCAAACTCATCCTTTCCCTTTATCAGATTAGAAAACGGATTCGCAGAGACTGCTTTTTTGTTTGTCAGTATTTCGATTAATTTGTTGAAGTCTTTTTCATTCACGGGATGTGTTTGATAATTGGTTAGCAGATTGTCGGTAAAGGTGGGATAAAGCCGGAAACTGACGTTCATTTTGTTGTTTTCCAATGAAAATCTCATGATCGAAATTGCGCTGTATGGCCACACACCCTTATCTTGATAGCGTCCCGGTGAATTAAACACAAAGTTGCCCAGTGAATAAATTATCCATTTGTCTTTGTATTTTTCAATTTCCTGCATCATGTGAGCACCATGTCCTATTATGATATCTGCGCCTGCATCGATTAGCTTTTCGGCCAAATCGGTCTGATTTTGCGACTTCCATGCATAGTTTGATCCCCAATGCGGAAATACAACAATGAAGCCATCTTGGTTATTATTCTTGAATTCTTTTATAAGAACGGCGATTTTTTCAGGTGCAAGAAGGTTTATCCCAGGCCGTAAAGACGATGCAAAATTCGACGGAAAATCGGAACGATTTACTTGATGGCGATCTTCATATGCCGCAAATATGGCCAGTTTGATGTGCCTTTCACCGATGATTATATTTTGGATCAGAGGAGTCGCGGCTTTATCGGCATTTAATCCGGCTCCAACGTACAAGATGTCATTGCTATCCAGTATTTTTAAGGTCTCCAGAAGCCCTTCAGCGCCGCAGTCCATCACATGGTTGTTGGCAAGAGATACAGCGTTGATGCGGTATTTTTTCATGTATCGGGGATAGACTATGGAGTCGCCGCGGTGAACCCAACGTTTAAGATTTAGATACGGTTCGATATCAACAGAAGTAACGGGAGTTTCCAAATTTATAATGGAATAGTCCACCGAATTTAAGAAAGAAGCTACTTTGATAAAAGGATAATCGTAGCCATATTTGTCATTGATTTTCCCCCCTTCTTTGTATGTATCACCGTATGAAAAATCACCACCCAGAAGGATTTTGTATCCACTGGTCCAAAATCCGTTATTGTCGGGAGGTTTTACTTGAACAGAATAGCTGCAGGCCACAATCAGGCAAAAATAAATCCATACGGCAAAAATCAGGAGATCAAAAGTAATATTTTTAGTCCTTTGCTCTTTTTCCTGAAGGAACATTTTTACAAGCTCTCTGATGAAGAAATTGATCCCTATAAACTATAAGTAAGTCCAATCTTATATGTCAAGGCAATCTTGGTTCCTCGAAACAAAATATCCATTGACAAATAAAAAAAGCTTTTTCTATATTCATTTCAGTAAATTGTGTTACACATAATATAAGGAAGCTTAAGAATCGGGAAATAAATCTGTGACAAAAATAAAAAAAGAAAAAAATAAAAAGGTGCTCAGTAGTGCCAAAGCTTCAATTGAAAGCAATCTCCCTGATAATAAATTCGTCGATTCCGTATTCCTCCTACTTTTAATTATAGCCTTCGGGTTCATAATTAGAATTTTCGCCTTAATGAATCTTTCAACAACGATCTATGCTGATTTTCTTCTCTGGGACGAACGAATATACCATTCGTTTGCCAAACAAATTGCCGATGGTACCTTTCAATCAAAGGCAGTATATGAATTTGCTCCGCTGCCGGCTTATATCATGGCTGCGGTTTACCGTATATTTTCACCGGATATACTTTACATTCGCATATTAAACATCATTTATGGAACTCTTACCTGTTTTATTGTGTATCTTATAACAAAGGAATTGATAAACAAAAAAGTTGCCATTCTGGCGTGTATCATTGCCTGTATCTATAAACCTTTCATTTTATACAGTGTGGTTCCCCTTAAAGAATCTCTGTCCCTGTTATTATTTGCCTTGATGTCTTACCTGTTCATAAAAGTTATCAACCGGGAGGATTCAGTTTCAGAAGGAAGGAATAAAAATTTTTTTATTGGAATTGGATTACTCGGTTTGGTTGTCGGTATGTTATTGAATGTAAGGCCGAATGCGGTTGTGCTCGTTCCTTTCGTGATATTGTTCGTTTTATGGTACGGCTACAAGGATAGACAAGCGTGGAAATGTCTTTCCGGATATGCGGCCGTCTATGTTATCGGTTTATTGATTGCTATTTCTCCGTTCGTGATTAGAAATTATGTTGTCGCCGGAAAATTTGCTTTAACCACTACTCAATCCGGTTTTAATCTTTATCTTGGCAACAATATTAACAATCCCGATCCTTATTATCGTCCAGTTACTTTTGCTTCATCTTCCCCCTTTGAGCAGGGAATTCAGTTTACCATTGAGGCAAGCAGAAGAGCAGGCAAGAAATTGACATCTCAGGAAGCATCGGATTACTGGACAAAGGAAACTATAAGACAGGCCTTAGATAATCCGGCAGTTTTTGTGGGTAAGATGGGACAAAAAATTCTTGTTCTCGTCAACAAGTTTGAAGCCGGCGATCATTACGATGTAAACTTTCTAAGTAATTATGCAAAATTTTTCAAGATACCATTTCCCGGTTTCTGGATCATTTTTCCTCTGTCCATGTTAGGCATACTGGCGAGTTGGAGAAACAGAAAAACAAAAGCGTTGAGTGCGGTATTATTATTTTATGGTGCAACTCTTGTGATATTTTTTACTAATGGTCGTTACCGTCTGCCGATGCTGGCGGTAATGATTCCTTTTGCCGCATCAGGAATTGTGCAACTTTATTCCGAGTTTACCTCGTTAGACCAAGAAAGCCCATCTTCTCAAAGTGGGGATGAATGGAAAATGAAATTAAAGCAACCAAGAAAGCCTCAGTCTTTAGGCAGGGGTCTAACGGGGTTGACTAAAAAATATAGTTTATTTGCCAAACACTTAGCATTTTGTGGAATCTTTTTGATTGTTGCTTTTCTGCCTGTAAGAGCAACGGATGATACAACGGCATATTATAATACTCATGCGATAATCCTTTCATCCAAGGGATACGTTAACGAAGCAATACTTTATTGGAAAAAATCTTCCGAAATGAACAAGCCTTTTTCCGATTTTGCCAATCTGTCGCTGGCTAACCAGTATTACCGTAGAGAATTCATTCAGGAAGGGAGTAATTGTCTTAATAAGATCAGGGACGATTCCTTTGCGGCTGCGCAAAAGTATCAGATATTGGGCGATTTTTATGCTGCGAGGAAAGATCCAAAAGCCTCAATTGCCGCCTACGAAAAATCGCTTTCCATTAACTCCGGCCAGATATTGACCAGGAGAAAACTGATTGATCTATATAAGATACTGAATCCGCAGAAGACACAGGAAGAAATGGAGACTTTAAAATATGTTGAATCGTTCTATCAATAAATGAAAAAAATTTCATGTTTTTTGTGGTGGGGGAGGTCAAAAATAGGTATTTAATTAATTGAAATTTAATTAAAATTTTTCTTGACACTAAAAAAAAATAGTAGATAATTAAAACCATCATAATAGTGAACTGACAATAAAGATTTGTTGTCGCGGCATTCAATACCAATTCTTTAAAAATTTAGTAGTAAACCTTACCAGAAGAACTTTTTTAAGTGTTTTGCGCTCCAGCGCAGAAAGTATTAAAAAGTCATGTTCTTTCGAACGGCAAAACGAAAAGACATTTTTTGTGTTTCCAGTCATTGTCCTTCAGGACAAAAATTTTTCCATCTAGTTTATTCCGGGCAGAAACGTAGGGGACAAATGCATGTTTGTCCTGCTATTCCATATAAAATTAACAATGTAAATATTTATTGAAAGGAGCGAATTATGAAGAGAGAAGGTTGGATAAGATTTTTAATAGGCATTGTTTTTTGCCTGTTGATGGTTTTGCCGACATCGGGTCAGGCATCTTTATTTATTGACGGCGACTACACCACTTATGGTGTCGTTGGCCTGAATTATGAAAACAGTCCTGGTGGTAGTGGTTATTTTTGGGATGGGACTTTAACCAAAGATGCGTATATTAATGCCAATACGTATCTTGATGGACTTGCCGTAAATTCAAGCGGCTGGCGTATTTTCAACGATGGCGGCGAAGTTTATAATGGCTCTAGTTATTCCGGCCTTATTTTCGGCTATCCCTATAACCTTATATCAGGCTCTTTGTATAACAACTCCGGTTATATTGAAGGTTCGAACGGTGTCAAGATGGGTGCCGGTACTGTCACAAATAGCGGTGGAATATATGGAAATAACGGAGATGGCATCTACCAATACAGCGAAGGAGCAAGTACTTTTACAGTTACTAATGGAGTATATATACCTTTAACTGTTGTTATCGATCCGGATACGTACGTAATGACAATCACTACCGGCACGCCTACGGTTACGGGCATCGGTACAATTGCAGGTTATAACGGAGGTATCTATTCCTACATTGGAGGAGCGGGAGCGGCAACAGTAGATAACGCCGGTCTAATTGAAGGTGGTTATGGTGCTGGTGTAGGTCTTTACGGTAACGGGGCATCAACAGCGACGGTAACTAACACCGGTACAATTTACGGTGGATCTTACGGTGGCGGCTATGCCGGCGTCGACATCGACGGTGTGCTGACCGCAACAGTAACTAACTCCGGCACGATCGATGGTGACAGTGAAGGCGTTCGTATCGGATATACGGATACAGCAACAGTTACAAACAATTCAGGTGCAACAATCAGCGGTCAGGAAGGCGTTGATTTTTATGAAGTGGGAGATGTTACTGTAGATAATTCCGGATCGATCAGAGGCCAATACGGCGTTGATGTTAATCACGCGGATACAGTAAATATAACGAACAAATCGGGCGGCACAATCAGGGGCCAGTACGGTATTAATATCGACGATGCGGATGCGGTAGATATAACTAATGCCGGCTCGATCAGAGGCCAGTACGGCATTTATATTGACGACTCCGGAGATGTAAAAATAACGAATAATGATGGTGGCTCAATCAGAGGCCAGTACGGTGTTTATGTTGAGAATACGGATTCAGCAGAGGTAATCAACAACGCCGGTGGCACGATCAGCGGTGAATACGGTATCTACATGCGAAATATCACAGGTGCGGATACTGCAACAGTAACCAACTCCGGCATAATTGACGGCGATGAAGAGGGCGTCCACATCGGATATTCTGATACGGCGGAAGTAACCAATAATGCCGGCGGTTCGATCAACGGTTACGAAGGCGTTGATTTTTATGAAGTGGGCGATATTACAGTTACCAATTCCGGTGAGATCGGTGGTCGTTACGGTGTCGATGTCAATCACGCGGATACCGTGGAAATTACCAATAACGAAGGCGGAGAGATTCACGGCCAGTACGGTATTGACATTGATGATGTGGAAACGGTGACTGTTACGAACTCCGGTGAAATTAGCGGCCAGTATGGTGTCTATATTGAATACGTGGAAGATTCGGCAGAGGTAATCAACAACGCCGGCGGTTCTATCCATGGCCAGTATGGTGTCTTCATGCAATACGTCGGAGGAGAGGATACGGCCAAGGTAACCAACTCCGGTGATATCAGTGGGCAGTTTGGCGTTACCATCCATTATGTGGATGCGGCGGAAGTGACCAACAACGCCAGTGGAACAATTACCGGTGGTTGGAATGCTGTGGATATAGAATATGTTTTAACAGACGCAACTCTTAGCAACGCCGGTACGATTACCGGTTACGGCGGCTACGGTTATGACGGAGAGGATGGCGATTACTATGGCTATGGTTACGGTTACGATGGTGACTGGGGCTTTGGTGGCTTTGGCGGTTATGGCGTACTCGCCTATCAGGTAATGGGAGCAGCAAATATAACGAATACCGGTACTATTACCGGTTACGGTGCTGCTGGCATCGGCGGTAATGGTGGTACTGGTGATGACTATTATTTTGAAAGCAGTGGTGACGGCGGTTACGGCGGCATGGGTATGGGTGCCTGGCTTGGTCTGGGCATCTCCGTCTCCGGTGTGGATTCTGCTTTTGTGGAAAATTCCGGAACGGTTACCGGTTACGGCGGTGATGGCTATGGCGGTAACGGCGGCGACTGGAATGGTAGTTATTATGGATATAGTGGCAGCGGTGGTGACGGCGGTGACGGCATGGGTGGTTTTATTGGCGGTATGGGTATCGGTATCACCGAGGTAACTGGTTTGGCAGAGGTGGTAAACTCCGGTACAGTTACCGGTTATGGTGGAAACGGTATCGGCGGTTACGGCGGTAATGGTTCTTATAATTATGATGACGATGATGACGATTATGTTGGCGGTGATGGTGGTTGGGGCTTTGGTGGTAGCGGCTACGGCGTTTCCATTGTTAATGTGGGTTCGGCAAAAGTCACAAATTCAAGCGCCCTTACCATCAACGGTATCGGCGGAAACGGTGTCGGCGGTAATAGCGGCGTTGTTTACTATAGTGATGATGACGATGATATTAGCGGTGACGGCGGTTCTGGTGTAGGAGCTGCCGGCTACGGCGTATTCATCACGAATTGGGTAGATGGTTTTGGCCCACTTGACGATGACGATGATATGGTAACTCCAATGGAAACCGCTATGGTAATTAACTCCGGTATCATCAACGGCACCGGTGGTAACGGCATCGGCGGCGACGGCTATTACGGTGGTATTGGTTTTGGCGCAGAAGGCTACGGCGTTTACATTGACAATGCACAGACCGTAACTGTAGATAACTCCGGCACAATCAACGGCATTGGCGGAGACGGTTATGGCGGAATGGGTGAATACGGCAATAGTGGTTTCGGCTATGGCGGCTCCGGTTACGGCGTCTATGTTGCTAATGCGGAAACAGCTACGGTAAATAACATTGGCGGAACAATTAGCGGTCACAGCGGTAACAGTGATTTTAGCTTAGATAATTATTACGATGACGATGATGACTCTATGCCGCAAATTAAAGTTACTCTTGATGATGACGACGACAGCAGCGCTGGCATCTTCATCGAATGGACTCCGGATGTTACGGTGAATAACATCGGCGGCACAATCAGTGGTACACATGAGTCCTCAGGCTTCAGCGCTTACTCGGATGCTTACGGTATTTACATTAACTCTCCATGGTATTCCGATACGGATACGGCAACAATCATTAGCGGCAGCGATATCACTGCATCGGCGACATCTTACGGTTACACAGAATACGCTGGTGCCTATGCAACCGGCGTCTATATTGATGACGCGGATAGGGTGACAGTGCTGAACGGTGCGACAGTAGATGGAGAAGGTGTGATTACTGTTACCGGTGGCACTATCAGCGCCACGGCCTTTGCTCAGGGCGATGAATATGGTGCTTATGCCGATGCTGAAGGCATGTATATTGAGGAAGCGTTTACAGAAGTGGCAGTGACCAACTTTGGCGATATTACCGGCACGGCCACTGCTCACGGCGACATGCCCTGGGGAAGTGAAACGGTGCCTGATTATGATGACGGAGACGCTTACGCTTATAGCGGTGGTGTCAGCATTGAACACACAGCGGCAGCCACGGTTGATAATATGGGTGGCACAATTAGCGGTACAGCGACTGCCAACGGTTACTACGCCTACGCGGACGGCTGGGGTGTTTGGATTGACAGCCTTTATCACGAAGTCGGAGATACGGCAACAGTCAATAACACCGGTACGATCAGCGGCACGGCCACGGCCCACGGGTATTACGAGTACGGCGAAGCCTATGGCTCAGGTGTTTGGATTGACGATGCGTCTACGGTTAATGTACTGAACGGCGCGTATGTTGATGAAGAAGAAAACCTTATTATTACCGGCGGTACCATTAGCAGTACAGCTAACGGCTATAGTTACGCTGACGATGGCGCAGTTGGCTATAGCTATGCTTACGGTGTCTACATTGAGGATGCGGAAACTGCTACAGTGACCAACTATGGAACGATCAGCGGTACAGGTACCGGTTACGGCTACAATGGAAATGGAGGCTGTGGTAAAGGTTACGGCTACGGCGTCTACATGACCGACATTTTTGCGGAAAGAACAGCAACTGTAACCAATATCGGCGGTACCATCAACGGTAAAGGCACCGGCTTGAGCGAAGGTGCCGGCTACGGCGATGGTTACGGTTACGGCATCTATATGTCTAACGTGGGTGCTGCGGTTGTAACAAACGGCGCAATAGAGGATGAAGGAACGCCGGAAGAGGTTATCACCGGTGGTACGATTAGCGGCGAAGGTGTTGCATATAATGAGGGTTACGGCGATGGATACGGTATATACATCTATGACGCAGATACCATTGACATTACGAACTACGGTACAATAATTGGTACAGGTACCGTATGCACGGACTGTACGAGCTACAGCCGTGGTATCTATATCGACAAACCCGGTTCTTATGACGACGATGATGCGGTTCATATTTACAACCGCGGCACAATCAGCGGCAATGTCGGTATTTACAGTGATGGCTACACGACAATTGAAAACTACGGCACAATTACTTCTACGGATGCTGAAGGCAACTACTATGCCGTCGAACTGGACGATGGTTACAATAATGTTTTGCTGGGTACTGGTTCGGTAGTGAACGGTCTAATCATAGCTGACTATGATGATTTGTCATATACCAACAACTTTATTACCCTGGATGCTGCAGGGGCTGCGGATGTCAATACCATGGCAGCCAACCAGATTCTGGGATTTGATACCATGGAGAAGACCGGAGCGGGAACTTGGGTATTGACCGGCGATATGGACTACACAGATCCAACTTATAATGAAACAGAATCGATGCCGGTTACTGTTACCGACGGCGTTCTAGCTTTTGGCGCACGCGAAACTACAGCGGGTGTTACAACCGATTACTTAACAGTAGCTGATGGTGCATCCATCGGTTATGTGATAACACCTGAAGGCGACACAGGCGCTGTCACAGTAACGGAAGATGCGGATTTCGGAAGCGGTACTGTTTATGTCTACCCAACTCCGACTAATGCGAATCTGTACGATTTAACAACAACGTATGAAGAAGTCTTAACTGTTGGCGGCACCATCTACAATCAGTGGACGGATGTAACGACCGATTTGGCATTTCTCACTGCGGAACTTGTTGAAGATGGTACAAATATTTACGACTTGATTCTGCATCGTCTCAGTTTCACGACAGGTGCGGATGAAAGCACTACACCTCTGGGGCAGTTGCTGGATGAACTTTATGGTTCAACGGATGATCCCGAACTGCTTGCTTTGCTGAATGACTTGCTGACTCAGGTATCCGAAGGTGAAGCAGGCCAGGCGCTTGCCGAGTTAAGCGGTGGAAGCCATACCGCGTTCCAGTTGCTGAGTTTCAATGGTCTGGATAAATATCTCGGAATATTGAACAATCACATGGGCGGCATGGGTGGCTTTGCAGGTTACAATTCTGGTATTGGATTAGCCTTTAATGAAAATGGCACACAGCTGGCCATGGCCGGCAGCGGCGAGACGATCAGCGATGTAGCTCCCATGATGTTGGCGGCGGTCGGAAATGTAATTAGTCAGGGTCAGGCAGCCAGGGGAACGAATTGGGGACTCTGGGCTGACGGTTACCTGGGTACGGGGAATCGCCGTTCGGATGAATTAATTGCCAAGTACAAGCAGAATCTATTCGGCGGTATAATCGGTTTCGATTACCGTATTGCCGATGATTTGTTCATAGGCATCAGCGGTGGTATTTCCAGAACTAATGTGGAATTCGACGATCTGCTGGACAAGGGACACATGGACAGCTATCATGGATCTTTGTATCTGTGCTACAACGGTAAACCGTGGTATGCAGCCGGCGTTTTCACTTACGCTTACAACAAGTATAACCTGGATCGTTACATTACTACTTTAGGTCCGACAATGATCGCCAATTCCGATTACAGCGGCAATGAGTATACGGGTTATGCCGAAGTTGGTTATAAGATTAGCGCGGGCAATGTGGAAATTCGTCCGTTGGCGGCATTCCAGGTGGATTATCTGGAGCAGGAATCCTTTACGGAAACCGGTGCCGGTATCTACAATCTTTATGTCGAAAAGCAGGAAACCGGATCTTACAAGAGTTTCCTGGGTGTAAATGTGACCGGCAATATCAAACTCAGCGAAACCGCTGCTTTAAGACCTGAGTTTAGATTGAAGTGGGCTCACGAGTTCTCTAACGATGATCATATGATTAATGCGAGCTTTGACGGTATGGGTTCCAGTTCATTTGTGGTTGAAGCAGAAACATTAAGCCGCGACACAGCGATTATCGGAGTGGGTATGAGTCTGCTGTTCAATAAGCATGTAAGTGCTTATATCCAATATGATGCTGAATTGAATAGCGATTTTGTGAACCACACCGGTTTGCTTGGTTTGAGACTTGCGTGGTAGGAAGTTTTTCCCGGGGCTAAAAGCTTCGGGAAAATGAAGTTAACAACGCATCCATTGTGATGCTCAAAAAGGCAGGGTCTGTAAAAGACCCTGCCTTTTTTTTGCTGTAGAAATAGAAATTTGGGAAATTCCTTTATTCGTCTTTCCAGCCTTCGAGACTGTGTCGCAATTATAGATAACGATTGTGTTTTACGGATAATGTTCCCCGCTGGCAGGGGGTTAATGTAGCGGCAATTTGCATTGTAGGGCGCGTTCCCCGAACGCGCCGCAATACTCCGGACGGCGAGGCCTGCCCGGCGAATGCGGGGGAGGACATGAAATGGTAATATTTAAATTATGATAGAGTCTCGAAGGCCGGAATCCAAGAAATGTTCATAATAAGGGATACACCCTAAAGAATACCATTATTATGCGTTTTAAAAATGACTGGCAATTTTTTCTATGATCGGATAGGAAATAATCGGTTTAAATTTGTAAATCAGTTCCTGTCGGACGCTCTTGCGTCCTTAAGGTATATAGGAGTGTATTATGTCTTTAGAAAGAAAAAATTCTCATTTCCGCGGCGCTTCCAAATATGTTTTGGATGATGAATTGGCGGAAATTGTCAATGTCTCGATGGTTTTGGAAATGCCCCTTTTACTTAAGGGAGAGCCGGGCACGGGTAAAACCATGCTGGCCCATGCGATTGCCGAAAGCCTGAAAATGCCCCTCATCGTTTTAAACGTAAAATCCAGCATGAAGCTTATCGAAGCCCTTTATCAGTACGATACGTTGACCCGTCTCAATGACAGCCGTTTTGGCGATTCCAAACGGGATGTCAGCAATATCGAAGCCTATATCAAAATGGGCAAGATCGGTCAGGCTTTCATGGCCGATTGCCGTACTGTCCTTTTGATTGATGAGATCGATAAAGCCGACACTGATTTTCAGGATGATATGCTGGATGTTCTCGATCAGATGCAGTTCGACATCATCGAAATCGATAAGACCATCAAAACCAAACACCGTCCTGTGATTATTATTACATCCAACGCGAAGAAGGATCTTTCCGATCCATTCCTGGGTCGTTGTAATTTTCATCATATTGCCTTCCCCAATCCCGAAATGATGCGCCTGATCGTAGACGTTCATTTCCCGAGGCTGGACGAAGAGCTTGTCGATATCTGCATTAATACTTTTTACCGTTTGCGGGAATTGCGTGGAATTGAGAAAAAACCGGCTACAAGAGAATTAATCAACTGGATTCGCGCCTTGAAAAGCGATCCTGACTTTAAACCTAAAACGCTTAGGCAGGGAAGGGTGCCCTTTATGGGAATTCTGTTCAAGAAAAGCGCCGATCTTTATCAGGCCAATCAGCAGGTTGCCAGAACCCGTTCTTGAGGTTTAAATTGTGTTTGTCAATTTTTTTTATACCTTGAAAGAGCGGGGTATACCCGTTACACCGACATCTTTCCTGCGTTTGCAGAAGGCCATGAACCTGGGTCTTGTTCATTCGCTCGATGATTTTTATACGGCGGCCCGGACCATTCTGGTAAAAAGCGAAAAGTATTTTGATATCTATGATCGGATATTCGCCAACCATTTTAAAGGAGTTTCTTTTGAAGAGCCGACAGCACTGGAATTGACTCAAATTGCCAAGTCGCTGCTTGAGGAATGGCTGAAAAATCCGGAAGAAATTGCCAAAGCCCTGGGTATTGATAAAGAGACCCTGAAGAGTATGACACCGGAAGAACTGATTCAGTATTTTCTGGATCGTCTTAAGGAACAAACCGAAGCTCATCACGGCGGCAGTAAATGGATCGGAACAGGAGGAACATCACCCACGGGGCATTCGGGAATTCATCCCGGCGGAATGCGCGTCGGCGGGGAATCGAGGAATCATTCCGCCATCAAGGTCGCGCTGGAACGACGTTACCGCGATTACTCTCAGGAAGGTCCTTTAACTCAGTTTCAAATGGGTGAAGCCATGAAAAGATTGCGGCGAATGACGCCGGCCGGTCCCCGTGATGTTGTTAATATCGATAAAACCGTTTATGAAACAATGCGTAATGCCGGAGAAATCGAGATTATCTTCGATCGCCGTCTGGCCGATCGTCTGAAGGTTATCTTGATGATTGATAATGGTGGCTGGTCCATGGATCCATACATCGATGTTGTCCAGACTCTTTTTCACTATGCCAGTTCCCAGTTTAAAGACCTGAAAATTTATTTTTTCCACAACACCATCTACAGTCGTGTCTGGGCCGATCCACAAAGACAATCCAAGCCGGAAATAGTTGATGATTTTATTCGCCGTGATCCGGAAACCCGCCTGATTATTGTGGGAGACGCCAACATGGCTCCTTACGAGCTTGAACATCCCAATGGCGCCATTTACGTCGATGCCAGACCAACAACCGGCTCCAGTATAGAACGCCTGAGGTTTCTGGCTAAAACATTCCGCCATTCTGTCTGGTTGAATCCGATGACGACCCGGGAATGGGAATATTCCAGGACAACAGACTTGATCCGGAAAATTTTCCCCATGTATGAACTGACGCTTGACGGACTGGAAAAAGCGGTACAATATCTCACTACTGCAAAAAAGTAGTACGAATTTTTAAGGCGATAAATATTTGCCGGATTTGTTAATTATCCTTTTCTTATTCCAGATTTTTAAATGCGGTCTTTACAAATCATTATCAAATGACTATACTTTAAAAATGCTAGTAAAACTGATCCAAAAGGCGGCATAAATGACTTACATAAAAATTAATTTCGGCGGTAGTTTTGAAGACGAGTTTCAGAAAGCAGTCGATGAAGTATTTCATCTGGTGCGTCCGGCCTTTAAAAATTATAAATGCAACTGGCACCCCAATATTGATGTGTATGAATCAATCGAAGAAGTTATCGTGCTCGCAGATGTAGCGGGGATCAACAAAGAAGATTTGAATATAGAAGTTGACCGGAAAAGGATTAAAATCGCCGGCATTCGCAAGGCGATTCAACTTTTGCATAATGCACGTTACTGTCAGGCAGAAATTCCACACGGCTATTTTGAGCGAAATATTGCGTTGCCCGCAGCAGTGGATGTGCAATCCGCAGTAGCTTCTTACGCCGACGGTATTTTGGTTGTACGAATGAACAAGCTGTCGGCCGGCAGAGCACATCGCGTTTCGATTATTGCGACGAAATAGCAGATAAACGCTGATTATTTTCTCTATGACAACATTTGGAGGTTAGCATGGCGGAACAAAACGTCACAGAAAATAAACATATTTTAAATATTCCTGAGGTAATTCCGATTCTTCCCCTGCATAAGGTGCTGGTATTTCCGAAGACCATGATTCCTCTGGAGGTCACAGGTAACCTTACGGTGCTGGTGGATGAAGCTATGACCAAAGACCGCATAATAGGTCTTATTATGTTCAAAAAAGAGCCGGATAATCCGAATCAATATACAATTGACAATCTTCATGAAGTAGGCACGTGCGCCACGATTATGAAAATGGTCAAAACTACAGAAAACCATACGCAAATGCTTTTACAGGGCATCAGCCGTTTTTCAATAGTAGAGCTTATTGAAGGTACGCATTATAAACAGGCGCGCATTAAATTGATTGAGGAAAAGGGAATTAAAGATCTGGAAACGGAAGCCTTGATGTCTAATCTATTGTCATTATTTGATCAGATATTGAGGCTCTCGCCTTTTATTCCTCCGGAATTCGGTCCGATGGCCAAATCCATTACTGATGCGGGTATCCTGGCTGATTTGATTGCTTCAATCATCAACGCGCCCATGGAAGAAAAACAAAAAGTTCTGGATGTTGCCGATTTGAAAGAACGTCTCAAAGTAGTTACCAGTATGGTTAATCATCAAAAGGAAGTTCTGGAACTGGGCAATAAAATACAAACCAAAGTCAAGGACGATATTGATAAAAGCCAGAGAGAATATTATCTGCGTCAGCAAATGAAGGCTATCAAGCAGGAACTGGGTGAAGCAGATGAAAATACGATAGAGACGGATGAATATCGTAAAAAAATTGAAGAGAAAAATCTGCCTGAAGAAGCAAAAAAAGAAGCGCTAAGGGAACTTGATCGCTTGTCCCGCATGCATCCGTCCTCAGCGGAATATACGGTTTCTTCGACCTATCTTGACTGGATAACGGCTCTTCCCTGGAACGTTTCGACAGTAGATAATCTGGATATATCCAAGGCTCGTCAGGTTTTGGATGAAGACCACTACGGTCTGACTAAGCCTAAGAAGCGCATTATCGAGTATCTCGCGGTGCGCAAGCTTAAACCGGATTCCAAAGGACCTATCCTTTGTTTTGTGGGTCCTCCGGGAACAGGTAAAACTTCACTGGGGCATTCCATTGCCCGGGCGCTCGAGCGCAAGTTTGTGCGCATATCACTGGGCGGTGTGCACGATGAGGCCGAGATCAGAGGCCATCGCCGTACTTACATCGGTGCTTTGCCCGGACGTATTATTCAGGGACTCAGACGTGCTGAGTCGAACAATCCGGTGTTTATGCTTGACGAAATAGACAAGATCGGCAGTGATTTCCGAGGTGATCCCTCTTCGGCCCTGCTGGAGGTCCTGGATCCTCAACAAAACAATTCGTTTTCCGATCACTATCTGGATGTGCCGTTTGATCTGTCGCATGTCATGTTCATTACTACGGCCAATGTGCTGGACACTATTCCTCCGGCGCTGCTCGACAGACTGGAAGTTATCGAATTGACCGGTTATACACAGCAGGAAAAGGTTAAAATTGCCGAGCGCTATTTAATCCCGCGGCAGTTGACAGAAAACGGACTGACTGCAGGACAATTTCAACTGAACGAAAAAGCGCTCAACATGATCATTACCGGTTACACGCGTGAAGCGGGCGTACGAAATCTGGAAAGGGAAATTGCCAACGTCTGCCGGGGTATAGCGGCGCAGATTGCCGAAGGAAGCGTCAAATCAAAAAAACTGACGGATGAAGATATCCCCAGGTATTTGGGACCGGTAAAGGTTCCTACCGACATCGATTCGCGGATTAGCAGGCCGGGCATTGCCATAGGTCTTGCCTGGACACCGGTAGGTGGTGACATACTTTTTGTTGAAGCCACGGCAATGAAAGGTAAAAAAGGTCTTACTCTCACCGGACAGCTGGGAGATGTCATGAAAGAATCGGCGGCAGCAGCATTGAGTTTTATCCGCACTAATGCCAGGGTGTTAGGTATAAAATCAGAGTTTTTTGATGATATGGATATTCATATTCACGTGCCGGCAGGGGCAATTCCCAAAGATGGTCCGTCGGCAGGTGTGACGATGCTCACTGTTTTGACGTCTTTGTTAACCAACCGCAAAGTGAAGAAACATCTGGCTATGACCGGGGAGATAACACTGCGCGGTACCGTGCTTCCGGTGGGCGGTATCAAAGATAAAGTACTCGCAGCTTACCGTGCCGGTATCAGGACTATTTTGTTGCCTGCCTGGAATAAGAAAGACCTTGAAGATATTCCAGCCAATGTGCAAAAGAATATTTCATTTCATTTTGTCAACGACATGATGGATGTTGTAAATCTGGCGCTCGAACCTGTAAAGGAAAAAAAACAATCCAATGCGCCGGTAAAAAAGCACAGACCGGTTGAGCCGCTAAAAAAGAAAAAACCGGCAAGCACCGGCAGAAAGATTACTAAAACAAAGAAATAGCAAATAGCGGTAGAGACAGTTAATTAAAGATTGAACAATGTATTCACTGGAATAATTGAATCATTCCGCAGGTGGGTTATTGGGAAATTTAACTGAAGGTAAAGAACCACGGGTCGTCATTATCGGCGGTGGCTTTGGCGGTTTATGGGCTGCACGTACACTGGCCGACCAGCCTGTAAATGTGGTATTGATCGATCGCAACAATTATCATACCTTTCTTGCCCTTCTTTATCAGGTAGCTGCAGCAGAACTCACCGCCGAAGACATTGCATATCCTGTGCGCAGTATATTTATAAAAACCTCCAACATTGATTTCGTTCTGGCGCATGCACGGTGGATCGATCTGCAAAATCATCTAATAGAGACTGACGGAGAAACAATTTCTTATGATTATCTTATTATGGCCAGCGGCAGCGTAACTGCAACATTTGATGTGCCGGGAGTTGAAGAACACGCCTATTTCCTCAAAACGCTGGAAGAAGCCGTGACATTGAAAAATCATATCATTTGCTGCTTTGAGGCAGCGGAAAGAGAAGCGGATGAGAAAATAAGAAAGAGTTTGTTGACGTTTGTTATTGTCGGTGGCGGTGCAACCGGTGTGGAATACGCGGGAGCGCTTACGGAACTGATTCATGGCCCGTTATTAAAAGATTATCCCGGTGTTGATTTTTCTGAAGCGCGGATTATTCTGCTGGAAGCAGCCAGTCAATTGGTTTCGGCCATGCCTCAAAATGTCTGTGACTATACGGCCCGTCAACTGCGGGAAATGGGTGTGGATGTTCGTTTGCAGGCAAAGGTGGCCGAAGTTTTTCCGGATAAGGTTGTTTTAAAAGATATGGATGATATCAAAACCAATACGGTTGTCTGGACGGCGGGTGTAAAGGGTGAAGGTATTGCCGATGCTTCCAATATACAGGTTACACCCGATGGCCGTGTACAAGTTAACAAGAACCTGCAAATTAATAATTATCAGAATATCTATGTGATTGGAGACCTTGCATCAATAAGTGAGGGTCAGCGTGTCCTGCCGATGGTAGCACAAGTAGCCATTCAATCAGGTATTACTGCTGCTCATAACATTTTAAGGCAAGTTGCAGGTTCGACACCACAAGCTTTCGTTTATAAAGATCGCGGATCGATGATTACTATAGGCCGTAAAGCTGCTGGAGTTGCCATCGGTTCGCGCACTTTTACCGGATTTTTTGCTTGGATGCTTTGGCTGGTTATTCATCTCTTTAATCTAATCGGATTCCGCAACAGAGTCATGGTTCTAATCAACTGGGCATGGGATTACTTCTTATACGAACGAGCCGTTCGTTATGTCTTCCCGTCGAATGCACCTTCTGAAGCGCAGTGCTCTTCCTGTATTCGAGGCGTCATGAAGAAAAGTGATTATTCGGAAAAAAATAAAATAATCTGATTACAAATGAAAATAAATGTTAAAATTAAAAATAGCACTTATCAATTGTAAGAGAGGAATAACAAAAAATGGCTGGTTTTGTTGAATACGATCAATATGATGCGCTGGGTTTGTCAACCCTTGTCCGGGAGAAGAAAATTTCTTCGGCTGAGCTTTGCGAAGAAGCGATAAGCCGTATCGAAAAATTGAATCCGATTCTTAACGCGTTGATAATCCCGATGTTTGATATAGGGCGCGAAGCCGCAAAAAAACCACTTCCTGACGGACCTTTTGCCGGTGTCCCTTTTCTAATCAAGGATTTAATCAACGCTTACGCCGGGGTAAAATTGACAAGCGGCTGTCGCGCCTATAAAAATTATGTCCCTGATTATGACAGCGAACTGGTCAAGCGTTTTAAGATGGCCGGATTGATTACACTAGGCAAAACCAACACTCCAGAGTTAGGTTTGATGGGCATAACTGAGCCGGAATTGTATGGACCAACGCGAAATCCGTGGAATATTGAGCACACCCCAGGCGGATCAAGCGGGGGCTCCGCTGCCGCGGTGGCCTCAGGCATGGTACCAATGGCTTCGGGGGGAGACGGAGGAGGTTCAATTCGTATACCGTCTTGTTATTGTGCGCTTTTCGGATTAAAACCAACAAGAGGTCGTGTGCCGACAGGACCTAAATACGGCGAATTATGGCAAGGTGCGGTTGTGGAGCACGTGCTGACAAGGTCGGTAAGAGATAGCGCCACTATGTTGGATGTCATTTGTGGAGCCGATGTTGGTGCTCCTTACGTGATCAAACCGCCGGAAAGGCCGTATATCGATGAAATTAACCGCGAGCCCGGTTCCCTGAAAATAGCGTTTAACACCGAATCACCACTTGGAACTGAAACACATGAGTATTGCAAACAGGCTGTCTTTGAAACTGCCAAGTTACTGGAAGAATTGGGACACAAGGTGGAAAAAGCGAAACCGGACATTGATGGCGTTAAGCTGGCAGAGTCTTATTTTATGCTTTATTTTGGAGAAATTGCCGCTGATATCGAACTTGCCCGATCTGTTTTAAAGAAAAGAGTAAAACGGAACGATTTTGAAATAGCTACATGGTTTTTCGGCGAACTTGGCCGACTTTACAGTGCAATGGATTTCGTTCAGGCTATGAGAGAATGGGATATTGCCGCGAGAGCAATGGGACAATTCCACAAAAAGTATGATTTGTATCTTACACCCACAGTAGCTTTTCCAGCGGCAAAAATAGGAGAGCTTTTACCAAAATCATACGAAAAAATTCTAATGAAAGTATTAAGTATAGTTAAACTTGGTTTACTGGCCAAGGCTTCCGGCATGGTAAATAAAATTGCGATAAAAACTCTTGCCAAGACGCCTTTTACTCAGATTGCCAACTTTACCGGACAACCGGCAATGAATGTTCCGTTGCAGTGGGATAAAAACGACATGCCCTGCGGTGTCCAATTTGTAGCGCCATTCGGTGATGAGGCAACTCTTTTCAGACTGGCTTCTCAGCTGGAAAAGGCAAAACCATGGTTCAATAAACGTCCTGTTTTGAAAGTTTGATTAGTGACTAAAAGATATAAAATGGCTCTAACTTTTTAAACTGTCTATCAGCAGATATCTGCACATCAAGTCTTCTATTTCTTTTAGAAGCCTTTTTTCCTTGATATCGGTACTGCCAAATTTTATTATGTGAACCATTTCTTCCATAAATTTAAGAAGCAATACCGCAGCTGCTTCCAAATCGGATATACGCATGGAATCTTTGTAGGTTTGAAATAATACAACCAGGAGATTTATTACTTTTTTTTCTTCCTTGATGCGTATTTTTTCTATTTCGTGATCAAGCAATACCATGGCAAGAATTTCTTTAAAAAGCCGATTGTTAATTCTGTATGCTTGAAGAATATTATTTACAATAAAATGAATAATATTTCTCAGCTCTTTATAATTTTCCGCATGGTTGTTATGAGTCTTGAGTTCAATTTTAAGCAACACACTTTCAGCAATATTTTTAAATACACGTATAATTATTTCACTGAAAACTTCCTTTTTGTTGTTGAAATAACTGTAAAAGGTGCCTGTTGCGATGTCAGCCTTGGCGGCGATTTCCATGGCATTTGTTTTATGATATCCCTTTTCAGCAAATAACACCATTGCAGCGCTGATAATTTTTTCTTTTGTTTCAATGCCCCTTTGCTGAACAGGTATGCGTGCCTTCAGTACAGTTCTCAAAAATATTCTTCCTTAAAATCGAAATATTTATTTTTTAACATAAATCAATAAAAAATTAAAGTAAAAATAAAGTATTTTATCACATTTTTCAACAATTTTTTCAGAAAGAAAAATTATTAAAATTGGACTTGACAACATGAAATATGTTTCATATGAATAACACAAAGATTATTAAAAGGCAAGCGAGATATACCAAAATAATTAAAATTGTGACCTCATACTTTTGAATATTGTCGGATCAAGTTATCGAAATGTGTGCAGCTAAATGGAATGTGTCCCCGATTTATTATTCATAAAATGGGCAGGTATTTCTTTAAGGATGTATAATTAAGTCTATGAATTACATGGACAAAATTATCGAAAAAGCTGTTGAATTCGATATCCCGGTTGTTGCCGTTGCCGATGCCAAGCGATTAAATATTGGCGCGCCGGATGGTTTCAGGCCTGGCGATTACCTGCCTGGTGCACGAAGTGTTATTGTACTGGCCAGGCAATTACCCAAGTCAATATTTGTATCAGAGAACGACCCTCATTATATGTTTTATACAAGGGCATTTGCCGATAACTACCGGCGCATGAATGATACTGCCTGTTCCATAGCGACAATGCTTGAACATGAAGGTTTCCCCTCCCTTGCTGTACCGGCCTATAATCCTCTTAAATTCCATCGTGGAGAACCCCACGGGGTTATCAGCTTCAAGCACGCGGCCGCAGAGGCTGGTATCGGTAAACTCGGCAAGAGCACAATTTTCATTCATCCTGAATACGGAAACATTCTCCGGTTAGGTGGTCTTATTACCACTGCGGAACTTCCGACCGGCAGGCCAAAAGAATATAAAAAAATCTGTCCCCCCTCATGTGATCTGTGCGAAAAGGCCTGCCCGGTCGGAGCTCTTAAAAATGGAGAAATAAATATCACCAAATGTATGACCAACTGTATAGGACATACTCTTCTTCCCCCTTATCCGATTCAGTTGTCATTAAAATGGATGGCTGGAAAAAGCAGTTGGATTAGTTCTTTTATGGAATATTTCACGACGAGCATGTTTGAAAACTACGGAATCCGGTGCATGAAATGTCTGCAAGTATGTCCGCACTTTCCTTGTTGAAAATCACAAAAATAATGTATAAAAAGACACGTAGAGTGTATTGAATGACTTCCCTTCTGAAGGAGGTAGCATGGATAATAGAACTGTGAGTGATGTAAAGGCTATAGACATGGAATTGGAGGCGGAGAAGAATAAGACCTCTCTACCGCTTACGGAAGACTGGAATCAGGTAGAGAAAGTTATTTTAGAACGACGAAGTGTTCGCTGGTACAAACCAGAGCAGGTGCCGGAACATCTGGTTCGGCGAATACTGGAAGCCGGCCGCTACGCTCCTTCCGCCGGAAACTCTCAGCCCTGGAAATTTATCGTTATCAGGGATAAAGCCATTTTGGAAGAAATGGAAAGCGATTTTCAAAAAACCTGTAAAATCTTCCGTTTTCTTCTGGAGTGGCGGGAACGCGGCCTCATGGGCAAGATCGCCTGGCTCAACTCTCAGGTGATGATTCGCCTATTGCCAAAAGAGTTACATCCGATAACTTTTGAATTCATTATGCTCGGCGGAAAAGGAAAATTTAGATTATTTCACGGCGCCCCGACCGTCATTTTGATCCTGAAAGACAAGCGGGGAGTCAGCAATCCCGATCTGGATTGCGGCATCTGCGGTCAGAACATGGTGCTTGCCGCGCACAGTCTGGGACTATCCACCTGCTGGGTGGGTTTTGTAACAGCTCTTATAAAATCCCCTTATCGTTTTAAGTGGCTGAAGCGCCTTAACATCAAATATCCGTATGAACTGCTGGAAGGTATTACCATAGGCTATGCCAGAGGTAATCCGAACAAGATGGTTGAGCGCGAGTTGCACGAAATCGCCTGGTATGAAAACGGTCAGAAAACGATAACCTATTAGGAGGAAGCCATGACCAAAATCAGCCTCTACGAAAGATTAAGAATACCGACCTATGATAATGAAAAATACGCTCATCCCGGTCGGGTAAAGATCGACCTGACGAAATGTAACGGATGCGGTTTGTGTGTAAATATCTGTCCGGGTCACGCCTTATATCTTGAGGGTGAGGGTAAGGATAAGAAAGCCCGGATGGAGGCGGAATTTCCGCAGTGCATGTCGTGCAACGCCTGTGCCGCCATGTGTGAGAGAGGAGCGATTACAGTCAGCGTACCTTATGATTTCGGTTATCACTT
>SCVW01000003.1 GCA_007244375.1 Smithella sp.
GTGCGCCGTAAACGTGATAGCCGTGCTGCCATGACTTCGTTGAATAATATAAAAAATGCCTGCAAGAAAGGCGAAAACGTCATGCCGCAGTGCATAGAAGCGGTAAAAAATCTGGCTTCACTGCAGGAAATATGTGACGTTTACCGGGAGGTTTATGGGGAATACAAAGACCCGGGACTGTATTAGTGAGTCCGAAGTTTCAGAAGCGTAGCGCACTGAAATTTGTTGGACGAACTATCCCTGAGCAAAGCGCATAGGATAATGATATAAAATTAAAAAATGTTTTCCTTGTTTGTCATTTCGAGGAATCCCGACGAGTCGGGATGACGAGAAATCTAAAAAATAATTAAATAAAGATTTCTCCCTACGGTCGAAATGACACATAAAAAACAATGGTCTTTGAGGAGATAAATATGCCGGAAAGAAAAATTCGTGTAATGGTTGCCAAACCGGGACTGGATGGTCATGATCGTGGTGCCCGAATTCTAGCCCGTTGTTTTCGCGATGCCGGATTTGAAGTTGTTTATACAGGTTGTCATCAAACCCCTGAACAAATCGCAGCAGCAGCTGTTCAGGAAGATGTTGATTTAGTGGGATTAAGCTGTCTTTCCGGTGCTCACCGCATGCTCTTCCCGCGCGTTGTGGAACTTCTACGCGAAAAAGATGCCGATGATATTACAGTAATTGGCGGAGGAATAATTCCCGAACAGGATTTCTCACTGCTTTATGATTCAGGCATAAAAGCTATTTTCACTCCCGGTGCTTCTCTCGATTCTATTGTGGAATGGATTAAAACAAATGTAAGACCGCACTAGGGTTCCTTTAAACGGCGAATATCTATGGATTCTATTATTAAAAAAATTTGTGCGGGCGATGTTCGCTCGGCCTCCCGTCTCATCAGAGACATTGAAGACAAAATTCCTGAAGCACGGACTAAAATCAAAAAACTTTACACCCACACCGGCAAATCCTTCATCATCGGGATAACCGGAGCACCCGGCGCTGGCAAAAGCACCCTGACTGACGCGTTGATTACCAAACTGCGGAAAAACAACAAAACCATCGGTGTACTGGCCGTTGATCCGACCAGCCCTTTTACCGGCGGCGCGATATTGGGCGATAGAATCCGCATGCAGAGTCATGCCGACGATCCCGGAGTTTTTGTCAGGTCGCTGGCCACCCGCGGCGCACTGGGAGGATTGTCTCAGGCCGCCGGTGATGCCATCCACATTATGGAAGCAATGGGCAAAGATATTATTATCGTGGAAACTGTCGGTATCGGCCAGCAGGAAATAGATATTATAAATCACGCGCATAGTGTTTTGGTTGTACTCGTTCCGGGTATGGGCGATGAAGTTCAAACAATGAAAGCTGGATTAATGGAGATAGCAGACATTTTCGTCATCAATAAAGCTAATCGCGCCGGTGCGAAACAATTGCAAATGGAATTGACTTCAATGTTGAATTTATCTTCTAAAACTACTGATGGTTGGAACCCACCTGTTGTAATGGTTGGCGATGCTTTTAAACCGGAGACTTTTACCGAAGATATTGCTAATCTCTCAAGAAAAATCGAGGAACATCACGTTTATCTGCGGCAAAGCGGTAAACTCACCGAAAGAATGCATCGCAAAGCAATGGCGGAAATCAAAGACGCATTGCATACCTGCTTGCTGGAACCGGTTATAAAATCGCTTACTGCCAAAGGTGAACTTGAAAAATTTGCCGAAAAAATAAAAAACAGAAAAGCCGACCCTTATTCCGTGGCTGAAGAAATAACTCAAAGATTTTTGAAAAAGGAGATTGAAAAATGAAGACAGTAAAAAGTAAAAATACTTCCGCATCTAAAACGGTCAAAAAGAAAATAACTTCACCAGCGAAAAAAATCTCCGCCGACTCCGCAAAGGGTTTGATAATAGTCATTACAGGAAACGGCAAAGGAAAAACAACTTCCGCTTTCGGGCAGGCGCTACGCGCCGTCGGACAGGGATATAAGGTTTTTATCATGCAATTTATGAAGGGAAGAGATTATGGCGAATTCATTGCCGCGGAAAAATATCTCCCCAACTTAGCCATCCGCAAATCCGGCTTGGATAGTTTTGTTATGCGGGGCAAAGCCGCGACCATTGATATCGAACTGGCACAAAAAGGACTGGACATCGCCAGAAAAGCAATAATGAGCGGCAAGTACAATATGGTTATACTTGATGAAATTAACGTTGCTATGGATTTTAAACTCATTAAGTTAAAAGAAGTTATAGAACTTATTAAAAACAAACCAGCTGCACTCAACCTTATTTTAACAGGCCGTTACGCACCGAAGGAAATAATCAAAATTGCCGATACAGTAAGCGAAGTTCAGGAAATAAAACATCATTATAATGCCGGCATCAAAGACCGCGCGGGAATAGAATATTAAAACACATCTTTTCTAAAATTAACGGAGAAAAATATGTTTGCATGGTTAACCAATCCGGAGGCATGGATTGCGCTGGCAACATTAACTGCTTTGGAGATAGTCTTGGGCATAGACAACATCATTTTTATTTCCATCCTCGTCAGTAAACTGCCCAAGAATAAACAAAACTTTGCCCGCAGCACCGGATTAATGCTGGCAATGATGACGCGTCTGGCTCTTTTGTTTTCCATCTTCTGGGTTATCAAACTGACCACTCCCTGGTTTACAATATTGGGGCAGGAAATTTCAGGACGGGATATTATCCTGATAGGTGGAGGTCTTTTCCTTTTGGCCAAGGCCACTCACGAAATTCACGGAAGCCTGGAAGGAAATCAGGAAGAAACACCCAAGCTTATTTCGTCAAATGTTGTAGCGGTTCTTTTTCAGATCGCTCTTCTGGATATTGTATTCTCGCTGGATTCCGTCATCACCGCGGTCGGTCTGGCTCAGGATATTTCCATCATGGCCATCGCTATTATTTGTGCCGTTGGAGTAATGCTCTTCGCCGCCAAACCCATCAGCAAATTCGTGGATGATCATCCGACCATAAAAATACTGGCGCTTTCCTTCCTGCTGCTGGTCGGCGTGACACTGGTGGCCGAAGGTTTTGACGTGCATGTTCCCAAAGGATATATCTACTTTGCCATGGCATTTTCTGTTGGTGTGGAAATGCTCAATCTGCGCATGCGCAACAAACAGATGAAGCCGGTAAAATTACGTAAGAAAAGTTTCGTGGAAAGCGAGTCTGCATAAATATTTCCTTCAGTCAATAAAAAGGAGATGGAGAAATGTTCGAAATGGTCCCTGTAGAAAAATTAAAGACAATGATCGGTCAGGACAATGGCATCAGTGATTGGATTCTGATTGATCAGGCCAAAGTCAATTTGTTTGCCGACACCACAGACGACCATCAATGGATACATGTGGACGTGGAGCGGGCAAAGAAAGGTCCTTTCAGAGGCACCATCGCTCACGGATTTCTAATATTATCCCTGACTCCGCTTTTTAGCAGTTCAGGCAAATATCTGCCGGAAGGAATGAAAATGGTTCTTAATTACGGACTAAACAAGGTGCGTTTCATCGCGCCCGTGCCGGTGGGCTCACGGGTGCGCTCCAAAATGACCATCTCCGGCGTTGAGGAAAAAGATGGCAGCCGCCTCCTCGTAACAACTACTCACACTATCGAGATTGAAGGACAAGAAAAGCCGGCCTGTGTTGCCGAGGCGCTGGCCATGTTCATGTTATAGCTCTAAAAAACAAGACAATTTATCGGCTTAATACGCCGGCTAAAATCCCCTTGACACACAACGACCTGTCTCTTATACTCCACCACGTTGTAATCAAGATCTGGGACATGAAGAAAATCGCTTTTCTCTGATCAGACGCAATGAACCACGGAATCGCCCGGGTATATATTCAGACCGGCGATGCGAATATCGGAAAAAGTTTTGGTTTCCTGAAGTCCGGGCCGGAAAAATTCAAAGGCTCGCTCAAAATGATCGGAAAATAATTGATTACCGGGTTACCCGGCTCCCCAACCGGGCGGAACCAACCAATACTACACAAGGAGGACTATCATGGGTGAAGCAGTAACAAAAGAAATAAGAGACAGAGTGGCCATATTAACGATTGACAAACCAAAGATGAACCAACTGAGCGGAGAAGTTTTCGAAGACATGCGCAAACAACTTGACGCCGTCGAAGCCGACAAGGAAATCCGATGCGTGATCATCACCGGTTCCGGCGAGAAGGCCTTCAGCGCGGGCGCCGATCTGGCAGCCGGATTCGGCGACTTCAGTGCCGTTGACTTCCTGAAACGCGGTCAGGATGTCTGGAACAAGGTTGAGTATTTCCCCAAACCGGTCATCGCGGCAATCAACGGACACGCCCTGGGCGGCGGGTGCGAGCTGGCCATGGCCTGCCATATACGCTTCATGAAGAAAGGCGCCCGCATCGGTTTGACCGAGACGAACCTAGGCATTATGCCGGGATACGGCGGAAGCTTGCGGCTGCCGCGTCTCGTCGGCAAATCCAGAGCTCTGGAAATGATGTACATGGGCAAACAGTGCGAGGCGGATGAGGCTCTTGCCATCGGCCTGGTGGACCACGTCACCGAAGGAAACGTCCTGGACGCCGCACTCGAACTGGCGAGCAAGATTTCCAAGAGAGCGCCGCTCTCCGTCGCGGCAATCACCAAACTCTGCAACATCAGCCAGAACATTACCCCCGAACAGCACCTGAAAATCGAACGCGAAGAACTCGGAAGGCTCTTTGGCTCCAAGGACGCGCAGGAAGGCATAGGCGCATTCTTTGAAAAGAGAGAAGCGAACTTCAAAGGCGAATAAAAACAGTTACTGATTCATACAAAGCTCAAGCCTCCGTTTCCGATATCTCAGGGAACGGAGGCTTTTGTAATTACGCTACATACAACACATTTCCCGGCTAAAATCCCCTTGACACACAACAACCGGTCTCTTATACTCAGTACCCGTAAAAATGTATCGGCTAATTAAAGAAAAATTAGCATAGTTAAGGAGAATATGCATGGAACAATACAACACGATTCAATGGGAGATCGTTGAAAAAGGATTGGGAGTTCTGACTTTAAACCGACCTAAAGCTTACAACTCGGTCAACGGTGAAATGTTGGACGAATTGGATGCTTTCTGGCATACGCGGCTGTATGATCTCGAGACCATGGTAATCATATTAAAAGGTGCCGGCGAAAAAGGTTTTTGTGCCGGTTTGGACATGAAATACACCGTTGAACATGCGGATCAATTTGGCAAGCCCAATGAGCTCTATAAGTTTCAGGCCCGTCTAGGACGTTTAAATCTCGGTATGCGCAGGGCACCCCAACCCATCATAGGGTTAATTCACGGAGCAGCAGCCGGAGTGGGATTCAGTTTTGCTTTAGCTTCAGATATTCGAATCATATCTCCCGATGCCCGTTTCTGTGCCGCTTATATTAATATCGGCTTAGGTGGGGCAGATATGTGCTGCAGCTATTTACTGCCGCGTATCATTGGAGCAGGTCGTGCCTATGAAATCATGTATCTGGGCGAATATATATCCGCCGATGAAGCTATGAACCTGGGGATGATTAGCAGGATTGTTCCCAGAGATGACCTGTATTCCACCGGCCTGCAAATAGCTCGAACAATGCTGACCAAGAATCACTTTGCATTAAGGCTTACCAAGGAAGCTATCAATATGAATCTGGATGCTGGTGGCATGGAGCAGGCATTAAACATAGAAGACAGAAATCAGGCCCTCATAACTCTGGCATCGGGGATAAGGTAAGACGTTTAGATAAAAAACTGAAGCCATTTTTTAATAAGGAAACATCATTTATTCTTAAAGATAATTATGGAACCCCCTGTTTTCCTTAAAGGGAAGAGCTCTATTATTTCGGATTCAACATCCACATAGTGGTTCAAACGACTGATTATTTTTGATTTTTTGTTGCAAGGAATGATGGTCAAATCATTTTTGTTGTTTCTTTTTTAAAAACACTTGTATTTTGCTGTATCCTATTGAATAAATACACATATTGACTTTTTATTATAAATACTTACATTATTTGTAAACAAATTATTTGTGTAGCAATTAACAAGGGGGGGGGGTGATGATAAGAATTTATCAAGAAAAGTAATTGAAAGAAAAAAATGTTGGTGTGAGTAAATCAGTCAATAATTGTGACAATACATGAAGGAGGTATTATAATGTTTGCACCAAAAAGAATTCTCGTACCGACAGACTTTTCTGATTACTCAGATGAAGCGTTGAAGCAGGCACTGGAACTCGCAAAGCAGTTCAACGCTAAAGTTTACTTGTTGCACGTCGCGGAGCCGATCACACAATGTGCTGTAGATTATTGTTTAGATTCATCGACAATCAGGCAGGCTGAAGATACGGAAATCCTTCAAGCGAGGGAAATGATGCAAAGAAAAGTGAAGAAATTTTCTGAATTTCAGGAAATTGAAATCATTAATGATGTCAGAGAAGGAAAGCCTGTTGAAGAAATACTGAAAGAGCAGGAAGAAAGGGGTGTTGACTTAATTGTCATGCCTTCTCATCACAAGACAGGGTTCATAAAACGGTTTATGGGCCATATTACTGAAAAGGTAATGGAAGAAGCCAAGAGTCCCGTACTCTTTGTCAAACACTAATCGCAGTAAAAACATAACGTAATATCAAAGAGAAGGCAGTGGTAATTACCACTGCCTTATTAATATCTTGAATATTAATTATCAATTAGGAACGATTTACCTATTGAAGCTCTTTTTTCATTCGATCAAATTCTTCTTTATTTATTTCACCCTTCGCATAACGCTTCTTTAAAATTTCTATTGGTGACTCGGTAGTCTGTCCGATATCTTTTTTCATCTTTAAATTTTGAACGATAAAGTAAACTGCTATACCCAAAATAATCAAAAATAGTATCCACATAAACATACCTCCATATCCATATGCATATCCAAATGGACAAGCATAATTTCCATTGTTACTCCAATCGCCCATCATGTGACCATACGACCCTGTACACGCGATCAAGAGCGGTATTAAAGTCAAAACAACAAAAAAATAGAGCTTTTTCATTTTATTTTACTCCTTCCAAGGTCATCATTTCAGATCACCTATGCAACGCTAATACAAACATCCCACTCAAAGTTATAAAAACTTTGTCTACACTACCAATCCTTTCAAGGTAATTAAGTAATTGACATGCACTTTGTCAATCTAGGCTATTCAGCAACTGAACACCGACCGCTTATTTATTTGTTATAATTAATTATTTGCTGATTTAGGCAGCAATGAATTTAACCTGAAGAAACTATTTCTTGGAAATCGAAATCTTATTGAACTCTTCTATTACTTTATTACTAAAATCTCTTTCTTTTGAAGAATATGGCACCGGCATTCTGGAAATATCTATCACTAAAGTATATTTTTCTTTTTCGGCAATCTTGCGTACTATTTTGGTAATTTGAGGAATCAGTTTACCGGTAATTTCTTCATCCCGCAATTTCAGTTCCTTGTTTGTATCACCGACCAATAACCTATAATCTCGTAATTTTCTCTGATAGACAATCTCCTTTTCGCGGCGGATATTTTTAGTCATTATCGGACCCTGCTTGTCTAACTCTTCCTTGAGATTTTTCAAGTCTTTTTCTGCTGCTACAATTGCCTTGCGTTTTTTATTATAAAATTTTTTAAATTCTTCACCGGCTTTTCTACCTGCATCTGCATTCTTCATTATTTCCTGTAAATTGATAAAACCAATTTTACTATCTGCGGCATAGCCGGTGGGGCTTATCAGAAAAAAAAATGTCAGAACAAATCCTGCAATTAGACACATATTTTTTTTCATATAAAATCTTCCAATAAATCATTATGAATAGTTTTTATAGGTTTACTACATTGGCAATTAAATAAAATAATTTCCCTGAATGAATATAATACAGATAAAATTTTTACATGGCTCCGGGGCTATAAAATCCACTATTTATTAATATAGTATCCCGGAGCCCTTGGGAAAGGAGGTTAAGCTTCTCCCAGTAAAAAATAACCATGATATTAATACATGTTGTTCATCAATTTTTCTGACAACTAACTAATAAATATTTCGACATATTAGTTATTAATAACAAAATGATCTCTTCTGTTTTTTGCCCACGCTTCTTCATTATGACCGGGATCAACAGGACGCTCCATTCCGTAACTAATGGTTTTTATTCTTTCCGGTCTTATACCCGAATTAATCAAATATTTTTTTGCTTCCATTGCCCGTCTGTTACCCAATGCTAAATTATATTCAGCAGTACCTCGCTCATCGCAATGTCCTTCGATAACAATTGCAATTTTTTTATTTTTAAAAAGGAAATCAGCGTGGTGCGAAAGAATCTCTCTATCTTCCGTACGTATGTTGTATCGATCAAAATCAAAATGAATATCCGCAAGATTATATGAATTCTGCGCTGCGGCGCTTACTCCCGTTGTCTTTTCTTGACTACCACTTTGCATGCTGGTCTGCGAATTTTGTTTGTCCACTTTTGCGGCAGCACTTGACTGCTTAGTTTGTTTGGTTGCTGATTCATTTTTAACAGAGGATGTTCCATCCGTTTTTGTTAAATGTCTTTCTGCACATCCTGCGCAAATCAGGATAAAAACCATCAAATACAAGAAAAATAAAATAGATCTTTTCATTTGATATTTCCCCCTTTAATCTATTTTTTTATTGTTTGCAGAATTTTACACACTTCTTATTTTTTACCGCTTCGTCCCAAACAAGAAAATATAAATATTTATTAATAAGCGAAGCATCAGATAAAAAAGAAGATTTAAATCATAAAGCTGTAATCACCTGTTATTTATTCTTTTTCAATTGTCAGCAGACTCATTTTTTCTCAATATATAAACAGTTGCTTTATTGCTTTGAGCGTCCCAACTATAAAGTTTTATGAAACTCCTATTAATATTATTAATTACATAACCTAAAAGCATTCTCCCGTTGTTCTTGTTGATAATATAAATTTTTCGGCCTCTCTTGCCTAAATACCATTCAAAGACCTATTGCTTTTTTTTCCCCATTACTTTTACTTTCTGCATTTCCTGCAAAATTCAGAATTGATTGCTTTGAAATATTCAAATTAATTGAATCTTTTGAAGAAAAAAAACCGGCACATATTGCCTGATACAATACTGTTACAACCCATTTGCCTCTTAGAAAAGGAATAAGCTCCCCTCCAATGGCTACTGAACTATTTAATAGCAAACAGAAAACAAGAAATATGGCTAGAAAATTACTTTTAAAGAATTTCATTAAATTAACAGTTGGCAAACTTATTCTTTACTTTTGCATTTTATCATGCTAACATGTTGAAAAATCAGTAAATAATATTATCTATACCAATTATTGGTGTACAAACTATATTATTTACTAGAAAATTGCAAGAACTTTTTAAAAAGGATGGCGCATGAGCAATAAAAAACCAGTCATTTCAGACATAATCGACAATTTGAGAAGGATTTTTCAAATTTTGAATGAGCAATCCAAAAAAGTGGAAAGAGAAACCGGATTAACCAGTACTCAACTATGGACAATAAAAACGATTAATGAAAATTCACCTGTCAATGTATCAGAACTTGCCAATAAATTATATCTACATCCCGCAACCGTTATCGGGATTATTGATCGTTTAGAAAAGCAGGATTTAGTTAAGAGAAGCCGCTCTAAAGACGATCGTCGTGTTGTTTGGATTGAATTGACAACCAAAGGGAATAATCTGGTAAAATCGGCCCCTGAAGTTGCACAGGGTTTACTTGTTTCAGGGCTGGAGGAAATTTCATTAAACAATCTTATAGAAATTGACAAATCAATGAAACTTCTGGTAAGAATATTCGGTGCCCAAACAATACCTCCAAAACTTATTTTATCGGCTGAAGTAAATGTACCGAACAATTCAGGTGTTGAAAATTCTGATAAGAATAAAGAACGCAGAACAAACTAAGTAATAACCAATATAACTTTAGCATTGAATTTATCTAACGTATACAAGATCCACGAAGAATAAATAATTAGACATACAAAATGTAAATTTTTAAGTTACCATATATTTCTTACCGTTTGATACGTTTGATATGAGAACACCTGTCTAAAATCGACAAAATCAAGGACAAACATATGTCGGATATTAATAATATTGTGTTAGGCATTGATATTGGCGGTACGAAGACATCCTTTGGATTTGTGGATCGCAAAGGAAATATAATAGATGCTAATTCCATAGAAACCAAGGCAAATGAATCTGCAGAAAAATTTGTGTCCCGGCTTTATCAGAAAATTGAAGAAATCAGGATATGTTTGCCATCAACCAGCAGTTTATGCGGAATTGGAATCGGCGCCCCCAATGCAAATTATTATCGGGGAACTATCGAAAAACCTGTTAATCTAAACTGGGGTGATACTGTTGATTTCATTGCATTGATGCAAAAATTCTATCATGTTCCCTTATCGATCACCAATGATGCAAACGCTGCAGCCATCGGTGAAATGCTCTTCGGTAACGCCCGGGAAATGAAACACTTTATGATTATAACTCTGGGTACCGGTGTTGGTAGCGGTATTGTGGTTGATGGCCGTCTTCTCTACGGCGCCAGCGGAATTGCCGGAGAATTGGGTCACACTGTCGTAGAGCCCGCAGGAAGGCAATGCAGATGCGGAAAACGAGGATGCCTTGAAACCTATGCATCATCAAATGGCGTTGTGAGAACTGTATCAAAATTACTTGCGGAGCGTTATGAACCCAGTCCTCTCAGAGAAATGACCTATCGTGAAATAACATCGAAAAAAGTTTTCGAATTGGCACAAAAAGGAGATAAAATCGCATTGGAGGCTTTTGATCAAACTGCACGAATCCTGGGAATGAAACTCGCTGATGCTGTAGCACATACGAGTCCGGAAGCAATCTTTTTAACCGGTGGTCTGGCTATGGCTGGTGATGTTCTTCTGAAGCCAACAAAACAATACATGGAAGATTTTCTTTTTGAACCTTACAGGGACACCGTAAAACTGGTACCGTCCGGAATAGAAACAGGGAAAGGTGCCATTTTAGGAGCAGCAGCATTAATCCTGAATGAGTTAGCATTGTAAAAAATTAAAATATTTTAATCATATATAGTACTTGAATAATACATAGGCATGGGGATTATTTTATGAAGAATTCTCTTGAACTTGGATTAATCGGCAACTGTCAGATCAGCGCTCTGATTGACGACAGGGGAGAAATTGTCTGGAGTTGTTTGCCCCGCTTCGATGGAGATCCGATATTTTGTTCGCTTCTTAATGAACATTCCGACGGGAATGGTTACGGCTATTGTTCCATAGAACTCATTGATCAAGTTTTGGCTCAGCAATCATATCTACCAAACACGGCCGTTCTTGTTACCCGTCTCACGGATAAGCATGGTGCAGCTATTGAAGTAACGGACTTCGCACCCCGCTTCCATCAGTATGGACGCATATTTATGCCAATGATGCTGATCAGACAGCTTCGACGTATAAATGGAACCCCGCGTATTTGTGTGCGCGTTCGGCCACTTTGCGAATATGGCAGCCAAAGCTGTACGATAACCCACGGGAGCCATCATATCCGTTATGTCTCTCCATCCTGGATTATAAGACTGACAACAGATATATCAGTAACTTCAGTTATACAAGAGATACCTTTTTTTCTTGAAACTAATGCTACGCTTATACTCAGTACAGATGAAACAATTCCTGATCCCATCAATGAACTTTCGCATCGTTTTCTGAATGAAACCATTGCACACTGGCGCGATTGGGTCAGAGATTTATCCATTCCCTTCGAATGGCAGGATGAAGTCATTCGTGCTGCTATAACTCTCAAATTAAACACTTTTGAAGATACAGGCGCCATAATAGCAGCCATGACCACATCTATTCCTGAAGCACCCGACTCGGGACGTAATTGGGATTACCGCTACTGCTGGCTTCGTGACTCCTATTTCGTTGTTAATGCGTTAAACCGCCTCAGCACGACCAACACGATGGAGCGTTATCTGAGCTATCTTATCAATGTGGTAGTAGGTACACCCGCAGGTCATATTCAACCGGTTTATGGCATTGACGGAAGGGCAAGATTGGATGAATTTGAAATAGGAAGTTTGCCCGGGTATCGCGGAATGGGACCTGTGCGGATTGGCAATCAGGCTTGCGAGCAGATTCAGCATGATGTTTACGGTTCAGCCATTCTGGCGGTAGCTCACGTTTTTTTTGACCGGCGGCTCGCGCACAAGGGTGGCGTCCCGCTTTTTAAACGACTGGAACCTCTGGGAAACATGGCCATTGCAGTTCATGACCAGCCGGACTCCGGTTTATGGGAAGCCAGGAAATCTTTGCGAGTCCATACTTTTTCCAGCATAATGTGCTGGGCTGCTTGCGATCGTTTGGCCAGAATTGCATCTTACCTGGGACTTGCGGACCGTGCGGTTTACTGGAGAAAACAAGCCGATAAAATTCACAAAACTATTTGTAAGCATGCATGGAACGAAAAAATACAATCATTTACCGCCACATTTGATGGAAATACATTGGATGCCAGTCTTCTATTGCTTCACGACACGGGATTTCTAACAACCGACGATCCTCGATTTACCAAAACAGTAACTGCTATTGAAAAGGAACTTAAGCATGACAGTTATATTTATCGCTATATCGAAACAGATGATTTCGGTGTTCCGAAAAACGCATTTGTAGTCTGTACTTTCTGGTATATCTATGCCCTGGCAGCCCTTAACCGCAACGACGAAGCCCGATCACTGTTTGAAAATCTTCTGTCCCGTCGTAATCGACACGGTTTTCTTGCCGAACATGTTGATCCGCAAACAGGCGAGCTATGGGGAAATTTTGTTCAAACTTACAGCATGGTAGGACTGATAAACTCAGCCATTCGACTAAGCAAGCGCTGGGATAGTGCATTTTAAGAGGAGGAAATAATCATGAGTCCTCAATCAGCAGGTAGAATAGGGTCTTTACGTTCATTACGATTGACCATGCGTTTTATCATTCCGCTCATCATAGCAATGACTTTATTAGCATACGCGTTATTACCTTTGGTGGATACGCTGACACTGCACTGGTTTACACGTGATCTTGATATGCGTTCACAGCTTATTGCCAATACTATGCAGGAACCTCTTAGCGAATTTCTTGAACAGGGCAACGCTTACAGAATCAATTCGCTGATGAGACGGGCAATACAGGACGAAAGGATATTTGCCATGGGTTACTGTGACGGTCATGGCAAATTACTTTATAATACGCCGAAATTCCCTAAAAATCTAGCATGCCCTTCTCCTGATTCTCCAATGCTTGAGAAGCCTTCCCTTCTTAAACTGCCGAGCGGAATGGTTCACGTCGCAGTCAAACCGGTGCTTATTGCCGGAATACCATCGGGGTCTTTATTTCTTATCCATGATATGAGCTTTATTGAAAGTCGAAGCGCTGATACGCGTAAATATATAGTGTTTTTCTTTGTTGTTCTCTTTCTCATCATATCATTCATTACAGTGCTGGTTGCCCATCTTAGCTGGCACGGTTGGATGGCAGGAGTACGTGCCCTTCTACGTGGAGAAAGTCTGGTAAAGTCTTCTACCAAAGAATCCAATTCCGAGCTTCAACCTCTTATGGGTGATCTCCGTGCTTTGTTACGTACCATTGATATAGAGAGACGGCTTGCTGATGATGTCACTATTTCCTGGAACCCGGATAAATTAAGGGAGCTTCTATATAAGCAATTAGCAGGAGAACAGATTCTTGTTGTTTCCAACCGAGAACCGTACATTCACATGAGGGGAAAGGAAGGAATCGAAATCAATAGGCCCGCCAGTGGTCTGGTAACTGCAGTCGAACCTGTTATGAAAGCTTGTTCAGGCACATGGATCGCTCATGGTGGAGGTACAGCCGATCGCGAAGTTGTCGATAAAAATGATCACGTTTATATACCCCCGGAGCACCCTAAATACACGCTGAGACGTATCTGGCTATCCCGTGAAGAGGAAAAAGGATATTATTATGGATTTGCCAATGAAGGATTATGGCCACTTTGCCATATCGCTCATGTTCGTCCGATCTTCCGAACAAGTGATTGGAAACATTATGTGACAATAAATCAGCGTTTCGCCGATGCTGTAGCCAAAGAAGCAAACAGGGAAGATCCCGTCGTTCTGGTACAGGATTATCACTTCGCTTTATTGCCGGACATGCTGCGCAAGATTTTGCCCAAGTCAACAATAATAACCTTCTGGCACATACCCTGGCCCAATCCGGAATCCTTTGGCATCTGCCCCTGGAGGGAAGAACTGCTTCAGGGAATGCTGGGAAGCACTATCCTGGGATTCCACACTCCCTTTCATTGTAAAAATTTTCTGGAAACCGTGGACAGGTATTTGGAAACAAGAATAGAACATGAATCATCAACGATTTCGCACAGCGGCAATTTGACATTGGTGGAATCTTACCCGATTTCCATTCAATGGCCGCCTCCCTGGCAGGAAAGTCAACCTTCGATAGCAGAATGTCAAACGGAAATCAAAAAACTATTAAAGATAGACAACAATTGTTTAATAGGGTTGGGTGTCGACCGAATGGATTATACAAAAGGAATTTTCGAACGATTAAGAGCAGTGGAAAGTCTTTTGGAAAACCATCCGGAAATGATCGGACATTTTTCCTTTGTCCAGATTGCAGCTCCTTCACGGTCGGTATTGGAAGAATATCAGGCATTCGAATCCCGCGTCAGGGCATTGGCTACACATATTAATCAGCGCTTTGCCAGTGGCGCGTATCAGCCGGTTTACTTGAGAGTCGAACACCACGAGCCTGAAGACGTCAACCGTTTCTACCGTGCTGCCGATGTCTGTATGGTCACAAGTCTGCATGATGGGATGAACCTGGTAGCAAAGGAATTCATTGCCTCTCGCGATGACGAAAGAGGTGTGCTGGTCCTCAGCCAGTTTACCGGCGCGGCACATGAATTATACGAGGCTCTAATAGTCAACCCTTATCATATTGAACAGACCGCTGATGCCCTTTATCGGGCTTTAACCATGCCTGAATTTGAGCAGCAGGAACGGATGCACAGTATGCGTTCAATGGTACGCGATTTCAACGTTTACAGGTGGGCGGGTCGGATGCTTATTGACGCTTCCAAAATACGTCAGAGAGAAAAACTGGCCGCCAGAATTGGAATGGAAACATGATTATGAATGAACGATTATCATATATCTTTGGGAATAACGGTCTTTTAAAAATGAGAGATTTTATCGATTGGAATACTTTATTTGCATTCGACCTTGATGGAACACTTGCTCCTATCGTATCAGACCCTTGCTTCATTGGTATTCCGGCCTCCGTCAGACAAGAATTCGCTGTTCTTAATGAGCAAGCAATCGTCGCCGTTATTACAGGACGTTCACGCTCCGATGCTTTGTACCATCTCGGCATATCTCCACGCTATATAATCGGTAACCACGGTGCCGAAGGTCTCCCCGGATGGACAGATCGTGAAATTGAATTTGTCCACATGGCTGAACAGTGGCAATTTCAACTGGAAAGATTTAAACCTCTTAACGATCTTCCCGGTATTTTGATTGAAAATAAAGGTACTACAATATCTATTCATTATCGACATGTGGATAATATAAAAAAAGCTCATACCCTTATTCTTAAAGCAACAGACCTTTTAGATCCTCAACCACGACGAATTGGTGGGAAATATGTCGAAAATCTTGTCCCAGAGGGCGCACCGGACAAAGGAGTGGCTCTCAAAATTTTGATGGAAAAATCGGGATGCCAAAAGGGTTTTTTTGTCGGAGATGATGAAACGGATGAAGATGTATTTCGCTTGAATGATACAAATTCCTTCACTATCCGAGTCGGCAGAAAAACTTACAGCAGCGCACGTTTCTATCTGCGCGGGCAAAATGAAATCAGACGACTCATTGCTGAAATCAACAGCGTGCTCAGGGGAAAAGGAAAATATTCCGGAGAAAAACTAACAGAGATCATTTGACAAAAAATCATTCATGATGTTTTGTTGATTATACGGGCAAGTTTTTTATGAAATTATCGGGGATTACCAGTTATTTAGCCCCAAAATCAGGAGCTTGGATATTAAGTAACAGTATCTTAGCTGTACTTCTTTTGGGTATCCCGGACTATATAAATTGACACTCAACAATTTAAATATAGCAGAGGAGAGGCATATGCTTAATTTTAAAAACATTTTATATCCAATTGATCTGGATTCAAAAGATAATCCTTCCTTGCGAAAGGCTCTGGAATTTGCGCAATTTCTAAATTGTCAGATGCATATATTATATGTCAACGATATTGAAGCCGGTTATCGTCATCCGACCGATTATGAGGACGCCGTTGCATTAAAAGTTAAGGAAATTATACCGGATTCGATTTTGGAAAATATGGACATTATTTATGCCGTTTCCAAAGGAGACACGGTGGAAGAAATTGTTAGATACGCAAAAGATAATAACATCGATTTGATCATAATTGGACATAAACACCGCGGCAAACTATTTTCATCCATATTTGACAGTATAGATGTTAATATCATCGATACTACCTTATTGCCTGTTTTAATTATTCCGGAAAAGTAAATTCCCAAAAAATGATAATAAATTATTGGAAAAATCAGAAATTCGAAACCTTGAAAGTGTAATTCAGAAATAAGGAGGAAAAATGGATTTATTTCAGGAGTACTATCTTGGAAATACGTTACAAAGCTGGCTTTGCGCTTTTATCACACTAATAATCACCTTCACAACGCTGAAAATTATTCAAAGAATACTAATACGTAAACTCTCCAAGCTTGCAGCCGCAACTGACAATCAGATCGATGATCTCATCGTCAGCATGCTTAAAAAAACAAAATTTTTTATTATACTCATTGCATCAGTCTACCTGGCTTCATTGACTATTACCATCAAACCTTCTATTGCCGAATTATGGCAAAAATTTGTTATCCTGATGTTAATATTCCAATCGGGATTATGGACCAGTTCAGGAATTTCTTTTACGCTCGGCAAAATAATTCAGAAACGCTCACAAGAGGATGCATCCAGCAAAACCACTATTTCATTTTTGGGATTCGTATCCCGTTTCGTCCTATGGATTATCATTTTACTTTTGATTCTTGATAATTTAGGAGTTAATATAACAGGACTTGTTGCCGGATTGGGTATCGGCGGTATAGCCGTAGCTTTGGCAGTACAAAATATTCTGGGAGACTTGCTGGCTTCACTTTCCATTGTCTTGGACAAACCATTTGTCATCGGCGATTTTATAGTAGTAGATTCTCTTTCCGGAACCATTGAACATATCGGCATAAAGACCACGCGCATTCGCAGCTTAAGTGGAGAACAACTGATTTTTTCCAACAACGATCTTCTAAAAAGCCGTATACACAATTACAAGCGGATGTCCGAACGGCGGGTAATCTTAAATTTTGGAGTAATCTATCAGACATCTGTGGTGAAACTTGTAGCCATTAAAAAGATTGTTCGAGATATAATTGAAAAACAGGAAAACGCCCGCTTTGACAGGGTTCATTTCAAAGAATATGGTGATTCTTCCTTAAACTTTGAAGTTATTTATTTCGTTATGAGTCCTGATTATAGTACTTATATGGACATCCAGGAATCAATCAATCTGGAAATATTCCGGCAGTTCGGAAATGAAGGTGTTGAGTTTGCTTATCCAACCCAAACAGTATATGTATGCAATCAGTCCATGGAATAAGAGATGCTGAATGACAAGAAAACTCATTACTTTTAATATAGCGCTGATTTTCTGTTTCATCATTCCTTATACATGTCTGGCCGCAGAAAATTCAACAAATCTTGGTCCCCTGTTGCCCCTATGGTCGATATTACCATTTGCGGGAATTTTACTTTCCATAGCTTTGATACCCCTCGTCTTTCCTCATTTCTGGCACTATCATTTTCCTAAAGTGTCTTTTTTCTGGTCACTGGTATTCGTAATACCTTTTGTATATTTTTTTAAAGAAACCGCGCTTCGTGAAATAGCACATATTATCATTATTGATTACATTCCCTTTATATTGTTACTTTGGTCTTTATTTGTAGTTTCCGGAGGTATTCATATCAAGGGAACTTTAAAAGGAACACCTGCCATCAATTCGATTATTCTGCTTATCGGCACAATACTGGCATCTTTCATAGGAACAACCGGTGCATCCATGCTTTTGATTCGGCCAATTCTTCGTTCCAATTCCTGGCGCGCCTATAAAGTTCACACAATTGTGTTTTTCATATTTCTGGTTAGTAATATAGGCGGATCACTTACCCCGCTGGGAGATCCACCACTTTTTCTGGGATTTTTGCATGGCGTTCCCTTTTTCTGGACAATGAATATTCTGCCGGAAATGATGTTTGCAAGTATATTTCTTTTACTGGTTTATTTTATTCTTGACTCTCACTACTATAAGAAAGAAATATTAACTGCTGTGCCAGACTCTGAGCAAGAACCCATTAAAATCGATGGCGTCCATAATTTTATTTTTTTGTTTGGAATTGTCGGTGCTGTATTGTTCAGCGGCAACATCAAATTAGGACAAATAAATTTCTTTGGTATTAATCAGACAATAGAAAATCTAATCAAGGATGCACTCCTTATTCTGATGGGTAGTGCATCTCTTATAACCACACGGAAGGAAATTCATAAAAACAATGATTTTATCTGGGCGCCAATTTTGGAGGTTGCTTATCTCTTTGCCGGTATATTCATAACAATTATTCCCGCGCTGGCAATTCTAAGAGCCGGTGAAAATGGAGCACTGCATTGGTTGATAAAATCAGTTGATTCACCTGCGCAGTATCTCTGGACGGTAGGAATGCTATCAAGTTTTCTGGATAATGCTCCTACTTACTTAACTTTCTTTAACAGTATGCTTGGTAAATTTTACACGGGAATTCCGGAGGCCTCAGCAGTGGCCTTGTTGATTGTAGAAAAAATACATCATCTTGCAGCAATCTCGGTGGGAGCTGTTTTTATGGGAGCCAATACCTATATAGGAAACGCACCCAACTTCATGGTCAAATCAATTGCCGAAGAAGCAGGTGTGAACATGCCCAGTTTTTTCGGATATATGGTTAAATATTCCATTCCTATTCTACTAGTTTTATTCATCATAATGACATTTGTGTTTTTCTGAAGAGCAATGGAGTTTGATTTATCGAATTATCCAGTACCGATATATCGGGATTGGTATTCACCCCGTCATAGAAAACCTTGATTTTCTATAAATAATTGCCTTTTTATGTATATAGAGGAAATATTTCTTGAAGATAGTCGGAAAAGTAGATATAGATTTTAAAAAGGGCAAGATATTTGTCATGAGGAGTTAAAACATGGTTGCAACATTACGTAAATCTTTAAAAACAATAGAGGATTATAAATCATCCAGTCCTCATTATACCGAGCTTTTAGATATAATGGCAGATATTCTGATTTTGCGGAAAGAATACCGCAACAGTATGAAAGAATCAATTTTCAGTGTGGACGAAAACTTAATAACAAAAAAAATAGAGGGGGGACTTCCATTAATTGATTTTATCGGAAAGGAATATGATTTAACGCGTCCCAAAGAATATTTTAATTCGCTAATTTCCATCGCTGAAAAAAGAATGCCTGAAATAGCGCAAAATATTATCGATATAATTAAAAGCAATCAATTTGACTGGGAAAAAATGATTCACGCTTCTTTTGACCGCAAAGGCGAAGAAACAAACGCTCAGGGTTTTCCGGCAGTTCGTGAAACAGAAGACAGCATCGATTTAATCGATCTTTTTGCCGAAGAGAGCCTGAGACCGGAACTGGAAAGCGTTGCTGAAAAATATAAAGAAATAATAGCGAAATCCAAATGGTCGGAGGGATACTGCCCCGTTTGCGGCAAAGAGCCTAAGATTGGTGAAATCAGGAAAGATGAAGACGGGAAGCGATATCTGTTTTGTCATCAGTGCGGCTGTAAATGGAATTTCAGCCGGATCAAATGCCCCTTCTGCGGTAACGATGAACAGCATTCTTTGGCCTATTTTGAAGTGGAAGGCGACGAGCGTTATCGTGTGGATGTCTGTAATAAGTGTCGGCGTTACATTAAGACCGTTGAATTTCCAAAATCAAGTGAAGAACCGGATCTTGATATTGAAGACATAGCAACCCTTCACCTTGATATGATTGCTTTTGATGAAGGTTACTCCTAGAAAAGTAATTAATTTTTTCTGACCTTTTAATTAAATTTGCATAAGAAAGCCCGCTCCTCTTAAATAGAGGAGCGGGCTTTAAATTTAAGATGTCTTTATCGGAACCTTTGTTCCTTTCTCTTTGGCCTTCTGGTTCTTGGAAATTTTGACATTCAGAATGCCGTTCTTGAAATTCGCCTGAGCCTTTCCTGATTCTATTTCCGCATCCAGTGGAATGACCCTGCAAAAAGATCCATAAGATCTCTCCATATAATAGTAGTTTTTATCTTTATCTTTTTTCTCTTCTTTCTTTTCACCTTTTATGATTACCGAATCGTTAGTAACAGTAACATCGATATCTTTCTCTTCCACTCCCGGCAATTCCGCCTTGATAATGTATTCCTTGTCATTTTCTTTCACATCAACAGAAGGTGTAAAGTCCGCCATACCGGCAGCAAATCCGCGCGGCGCGACAGTGAATCCCCGAAAGAAATTATCAAATAAATTATTCATCTCCCTTTGCAAAGAATAGAAGGGATGATCAATGTCTGTCGTTGGTTTCCGGACTACATCCGGCAATAAACTTCTTATTTTCATAATCATGTCCCCCTTTCCTTAAATCTTAATACTTGAAACTTAAATCTTATTTTTTTATGCCACATTAATTGTAATTTTTTTTGGTTTAACCTTTTCAGCCTTAGGCAGTTGCAGACGTAAAACTCCCTGCTTGACTGTCGCTTTAATCTTTTCCCGATCTATTTCATCAGACAAAGTAAATGTTCTCTCATAATCTCCGACTTCATATTCTGAAAATACCAGGCTATAGTCTTTTATTTTACCGTTTTCGACACGTCCGGAAATTGTCAGAATATTCTTTTCCAATTCCACATCAACAGTTTTCTCGTCAACACCAGGCATATCAGCAATTAAAAAGAGTGCATCTTTTGTTTCATAAATATCCACACGTGGTACAAAAGTTTTTACATTGCGGACTTTTTCGGTAACCGCTGTACTCTCAGTTTTTTGCAGGTCTTTATCGGACATAAATATTTGACCTCCTTCCTTTAAGAATTAATCTTAATTTTCTTTGGAAGATCTTCTTCCAATCTGGGCAAAGTAATGTTTAAAACTCCTTTTTCATACTTTGCTTCGACTTTTTTGGAATCCACCTGAAAAGGCAGCTGAAAATTTCTTTGGAAATTACCCAAGGCTCTTTCCTGACGCAAATATGTTTCACCATCTTTAAGAGGATCAGCCTTAGTCACTCCCGAAATTGTCAATGCCGCTCCCGTTACCGAAATATTAATATCTTCCGGCTCCATTCCAGGCAATTCCATCGTAACTACTAAGCTATCATTTTTTTCCCATACATTGATGGCAGGGTAATCCAATGCCGTAGCTTGCCCGACATTGGAAAACAGTCTGTTAATCTCTCTTTGCAAATCCATTATTTCCGGAACGCTGTCAGCGAACCTTTTCATTCTCCAAATACCAGGGCCGAACATATATTTACCTCCTAATGAAAGTCCAAATTCAAAAGCGTAGCGCTTTGAAATTGGTTAGTTGTAATTGGACTACCCCCAGTTGTAGTGCCATCTTGAATTAGAGTTTTCCAATAACATAGTTTCCTCTTTTTGTGCAAATTCCTTTGGCGTGAGAAAGCCCAGCGTACTGTGCGGCCGGGTTTCGTTGTAATCTATACGCCATGCTTCAATCACTTCTCTTGCATGTTCTATGCTTCTAAACCAGTTGATGTTCAAACATTCTTCTCTGAGCCGGGCGTTGAAACTTTCCATAAAGGCATTATCCACCGGTTTCCCCGGTCTGATAAAATGCAGCTTCACTTTCCGGTTGTATGCCCATTCATCCATAGCATTACTGATAAACTCC
>SCVW01000033.1 GCA_007244375.1 Smithella sp.
TGTTTTAACCGTCGGTTCTCTTCCTCCAATACCTTCAGTTTCCTGGCATCGCTTACGCTCATTCCGCCATACTTGGCCTTCCAGTTGTAGTATGTCGCGTCGCTGATCCCATGTTTGCGGCATACTTCCATTACTTTCTCGCCTCTCTCAGCCTCCTGCAAAATACCGATGATCTGCTCCTCCGTAAATCGCTTCTTCATCCGTGCCTCCTTAAAGTGTTTTTCTATTCTACACTCTAATTAACTCTGGCACAACTTTCGGGGGGTATTCCCTAATGAGTCCCAAAATTCAGAAGTGCAACGCACTGAATTTTGTTGGACGAATTATCCCGTGCAACGGGGTTCTAATTTATATTTTTCATAAGCAATTGCTATTATTGAATATTTTTCTTCTTCGAGTCTAAATATATTTATGAAATTTGTTTTGTCAAGTCTCCCTCAAAATAGAGGGACAAAGTCGATATAAATTTCAACCTAATTTAAATATCTATTTAATAAAGATAAGAATTTTCAAAATAGCGCCCTTGACACCAAGTATACCAATAACTATATTAGGGTCGCTTAAACGGACATAATAAAATTGGTTCCCGAAAGGTAAGTATGGAAGATCACATAATAAAAACCTTTAAGGAAAGCAATCGTGTTAAAGACACTTTTATTAACGAGAATCTGAATAAACTGGTTAATGTTATAGACGCAATTATAAATGCGTTAAAGGCAGGTAATAAAATTTTGATATTCGGCAATGGTGGTTCGGCTGCCGATGCCCAGCATATTGCTGCGGAATTCGTTAATCGTTTCCTTATTGAAAGACCGCCGCTTCCGGCGATAGCTTTAACTACAGATTCATCGGTTATTACGAGTATCGGTAACGATTATGATTTTTCTGAGATATTCAGTAAGCAGATTAGAGCAATCGGACAACCTGGAGACATTGCCTGGGGCATCAGCACCAGTGGGAATTCCGCCAATGTTTTAAAAGGATTGGAAATGGCAAAAAAATTGGGGCTGATAACAATTGCTTTCACCGGAAAAGATGGAGGAGAAATTGCAAAGATGGTTGATATTTCTATTCATGTGTCTTCCTCCAATACAGCGCGAATCCAGGAAACACATATTACGGCCGGTCATGCTATTTGTGAAATGGTAGATATAAAATTATTTCAAAAACCTGATTTTAAATAAAAAATTTTCGAGGTACGGGTGAAAAATAAGAAGGAACATCCTGAACATATTATTAAGCATGCTCAGTCCGCTGAACACCATGATGAAAAAGTTGTTGCGGGAGATCATAACAAAGAAATTGAAGACCTGAAGAAGAAGCTCGAAGAAAAGGAAAAAGAAGCTGCAGCCAATTACGATAAATATTTACGCGCAGCTGCTGACTTGGATAATTATAAAAAGCGGGCATCCAAAGACAAGTCCGACATAATAAAATACGGCAAAGAAGATATAATTAGAGATATCCTGCCTTTCATGGATTCCCTGGACAGAGCACTGGAGCACGACACAGGCGATATCCAGACCTTTAAGGACGGAATAGCTCTTATTCAGAATCAGCTTCTGTGTTGTTTGAAAAAACACGGTGTAGAACGAATTGAAACTGCCGGCGCAGATTTCGATCCCAATTTCCATGAAGCTTTAATGCAGGTGGAAAGCGACCAGTATAAAGACAACAAAATAGTCAATGAAATGGAGAAGGGTTATTTGTTAAACGGAAGGCTCATAAGGCCATCAAGGGTCTGCGTCTGCAAGAAAACAAAAAAAGAAAATAATGATGTATGTGAAAAAAATGAGGAAACGGAAGAATAAGGAGGAAGAAACATGGGAAAAATTATTGGAATCGATTTAGGGACTACAAATTCATGCGTAGCCATAATGGAAGGCGGAGACCCTGTCGTGATAGCAAATCAGGAAGGCAATCGCACCACTCCATCCATTGTTGCCATAGCAGACAATGGTGAACGTCTGGTCGGTCAGGTAGCAAAAAGGCAGGCTATTACTAATTCTGAAAACACCGTTTATGCCGTAAAGAGGCTTATCGGCCGCAAATATACGTCTAAAGAAGTACAGTACGATGTCAAAATAATTCCTTATAAAATAACGGAAGCTTCCAACAGTGACGCGCAGGTTACTGTCAGAGGCAAGAATTATTCGCCGGCGGAAATATCGGCGATGATTTTAACCAAAATGAAACAAACTGCCGAGGATTATCTGGGAGAAAAAATAAAAGATGCCGTTATTACCGTTCCGGCTTATTTTAACGATTCGCAGCGACAGGCCACTAAAGATGCCGGCAAAATTGCCGGACTGAATGTCATGCGCATCATCAATGAACCGACAGCCGCAGCGCTGGCCTACGGTTTGGATAAAAAGAAAGATGAAAAAATAGCCGTGTTCGATTTAGGCGGCGGTACATTTGATATTTCGATTCTGGAACTGGGCGATGGCGTGTTTGAAGTCAAATCGACCAACGGAGATACCCATCTGGGTGGTGAAGATTTCGATCAGCGCGTCATGGATTATCTGGTCGCTGAATTTAAAAAAGATCAGGGTATTGATTTGAGGAACGACAAAATGGCTCTGCAGCGTTTGAAAGAAGCGGCAGAAAAAGCGAAAATGGAACTTTCCACAACGATGGAAACCGACATTAATCTGCCTTTTATTACAGCGGACGCATCCGGCCCCAAACATATGAATATCAAACTCTCCAGAGCAAAACTGGAATCTCTTGTGGAAGAGTTAATCAACAAAGTGGTAGGTCCCTGCCAGACTGCACTAAAAGATGCGGGAATGTCACCCAAAGATATTGATGAGGTAATTCTTGTCGGCGGTATGACTCGTATGCCGCGTGTTCAGCAAAAAGTAAAAGAAATTTTTAACAAGGAACCGCATAAGGGCGTCAATCCTGATGAGGTTGTAGCAATAGGAGCCGCTATTCAGGGTGGTGTTCTAGCTGGTGACGTGAAAGATGTTCTGCTTCTTGATGTAACCCCGCTTTCACTGGGTATTGAAACTCTCGGCGGTGTGATGACCAGACTGATTGAGAAGAACACGACAATTCCCTGCAAGAAAAGTCAGATATTCTCCACTGCAGCGGATAATCAGCCGGCCGTGAGCATTCATGTTCTGCAAGGTGAACGTCAAATGGCCGCGGATAATAGAACATTGGGACGTTTCGAACTGGTAGGAATTCCACCGGCGCCACGTGGTATACCTCAAATCGAAGTAACTTTTGATATTGATGCCAACGGTATCGTGCACGTCAACGCTAAAGACTTGGGCACCGGCAAGGAACAAAGTATCAAGATTACAGCATCCAGCGGATTGAGCGAAGCGGAGATCGAAAAACTGGTTAAAGACGCGGAAATGCATGCGGAAGAAGATAAACGCCGTAAGGAACTTATCGAAGCCCGAAATCAAGCCGATTCCATGGTTTACTCTGTGGAAAAGAACATCAAGGAATTCGGTGATAAGATTGATGCAGCGGAAAAAGCCAAAATTGAAGAATCACTGACAAAAACTAAGAAAGCCCTCGAAGGCGACGATATTGATGCAATCAAGAAGGCTCAGGATGAATTGATGAATGTCTCCCATAAACTGGCGGAAGCCATGTATGCAAAGACAGCCGGCGCCGGAGCTCAACAGCAACAACAGGATGGCGCTCAGCAACAGGCATCCGATAAGAAAAATGACGATGTGGTTGATGCTGACTTTGAAGATGTAAAATAATATTTTTAAATTAAATATTTTCAAAGCCCGCAGCGGTAAAAGCCGTTGCGGGCTTTTTTATTATCGACCGGAATCAAGAAATATTATACAATAACTCGCATAAAGGATAATTATGAATAAACTCCTTTCCAGAAAAATATTAATAGCTTTATTTCTAGGTGGTTTTTTACTGATAACACCTGGTATTTTCCCCGCCGCTGCGTCAAATAAATCAATTCAAAATTCTTCATCCGGATATCAGGGATTAATTTTAACTAATGAAGAATATTTGCCAACGCTTTTAAAATGTATTGATGAAGCGAAAAGTGAAATATTCATGTCCATTTTTTCTTTTAAAGCTGGTGCACATAAAAACAGTTACCCCGACCGTATTGCGGGTCATCTGGCCAGGGCGGTAAAAAGAGGCGTTAAGGTTGTTGTAGTTTTAGAAAATACAGGCAAAAGATCGGATGAACTCGACATTCAAAACAGACGGACGGGAAAACTTTTAGAAGAAAAAGGCATAAATGTTTATTTTGATTCTCCAAAACAAACCACGCATACAAAGCTTGCGGTTATTGATCGGCACATTGTTTTGCTGGGCAGTCATAATTTCACGCAATCAGCACTGAAATACAATAATGAAATTTCTATCTTGCTGAATGATCAGGACATTGCTGAAGATGCTCGCAGCTATATCCTGAAAATTATCAAGGAGGCAAAATGATTTTTCATCGAACATTCAGTAATATGATTGTTATTTTAATTATCATTTTTTCCATCAGCTTTTTAAAAACGGCAATAGCTGATGAAAAATCAGAACAGATACCAAATGCGGAAGTAAAAGTATTACCGGCAAAACCGTCTGATGCCAAATTACAAATAATTACGCCTGTTTCCGGTAATCTTAATCGTAATACTTTAGGATGTATACTTCCCCTATCCGGACAATTTGCCGATTGGGGTAATAAGGCACGGGACGCAATTTTGCTGGCTACCGAAGCAACCGATGGAAATAAAAATCCTTTGTGGGAAGTTATTTTCGAAGATTCCCAGGGATTGCAGGAAGACACAAAAATAGCCATCGCCCGTTTAGCCAATGCTGAAAATCTCATAGCTATTATTGCTGTTACCGGAACTGCAGAAGCCATGAATACTGCTCATGAAGCAGCCAAATGGAAAGTGCCGTTAATTTTAATAACACCTACAGAAGGAGTTACATCTGTAAGTGAATATGTTTTTCAAAATTTTCTAACCCCAAGACAGCAAATCAGAGTCTTGGCTAAGTACGCGCTGGACGATTTGAATTGTGCAATATTTTCCGTTCTGTATCCCCAAGATGATTACGGTGAGGAAATGTTAAGAATCTTTCGCGAAGAAGTAACGCGTCTTGGCGGCAAGGTAGAAAAAGCAATTCCCTACAACAAGGATCAAACAGATTTTAAGGAAGAAATAACTAAATTAACAGGCACTAACGTCAGCGTTTCACAGAAAAAAAGTAAAGGCCAGGCAGAAGATAACACATACGTACCCGTTGCTTTTGAAGCTTTGTTTATTCCTGATTCCTATTCGCGTGTCAAATTGATTACTTCACAACTTGAATTTTATGATGTAAAGGGTTTTAGACTTTTAGGAACAAGTTTATGGCATTCACCGAATTTACTTAAAAATAATGCACAATATCTGGAAGGAGCGATTTTTGTAGACAGTTTTTTTGCCCATAGTTCTTATCTGAAAACGAGTAACTTTGTTGACCTTTATAGCAAAAAGTATAACCGTATACCGGAAAATATTGAGGCGCTGGCATACGACACGGCTCAAATAATCACAGGTGTTCTGAATAATACAGAAGTTAAAACACGCGCACAATTTGTTTCTGCCTTGAACAAAGTGGAAAATTACAATGGTGTAACTGGAAAAACTTATTTTAATTCAAACAGAGTTGCCCAAAAGACTGCTTTTGTATTAAGAGTTAGGGACGGAAAATTGGAACAGGTAAAATGAGTTCTATGTTCGAAGTTCAAGGTTATTAAGGATGAAATTATATGCGATTTTTACTTACCAACGATGATGGAATTTACGCCAAAGGATTGAGTGCTCTTTACGCCGAACTTTCCAAAGAAGCTGACTGCCTGATTGTTGCACCGGAGACAGAACAAAGCGCAGTAGGACATGCCATTACAATTGCCCGCCCACTAATGGTACGCCGCGCCACTAAAAATGACAAATTCCTGGGATACGCTGTTTGCGGCACACCGGCGGACTGCGTAAAAATAGGAATCACGGAATTATCGGATAAGCAGGTTGATTTAGTTGTCTCCGGAATCAACAGAGGAGGCAACGCCGGCATTAACGTTCTTTATTCAGGAACAGTTTCCGCTGCAACCGAAGGTGCAATTCTAGGCTATCCTTCGATGGCTATTTCTCTTGATACACATAAGGAAGCCGATTTTACCTACGCCGCAAAATTTGCCCGTAAGATGGCCAGACTAATATTGAGCAATTCCCATCAACTCAAAGGAAGCGCGATTAACGTCAATGTTCCGTGCATTCCTTCTGAAAGAATCAAGGGTGTCGTTGTTGTCCCGCAAGCCCAAAGCAACATTGTCGAAACTTTTGAGAAACGCGTAGATCCACGGGAAAATATCTACTATTGGTTCGCCGGTGAGTCCCAAGCTGCCCGTAAACAGAAAGATACTGACGTCGGTGCACTGGCTGCAGGTTATATAACAATAACACCGATTCATTACGACCTGACCAGACATGATCTGCTCGATATACTTAAAGACACCATCAAGCAAAACAATTTATAATTTTATATTTTCCAATTATTATTAATTTGCTTTTACTGTTTTTTATTTAATTGGAGATATCTTTTTACAAATATAAGATCCGATGAATGCTTCCAGCAGACTGAGCGGAACTGCACAAACAAGAATGGAGCCGGGCAATACATTTAAATTCCAGATAACAATCCACATTAAAACAAAAGACATCAGCCAGCCAAGCAACGTCGTTTGCAGGAGATTGAATTTTCTGGAAATTGAATAAATCGTTATGGCAAATAAAAATCCCCAGATAATCCACATTATCCCATTCACGGATGCCGAAGGGAAAACCATCCCCAGCGACTGATAGTGATCAATCCAGTATTTTTTAAGAAGAACTTCGTTTCTGAAAAATTCGGATGCATTAATCCAAATGCCAGTGATTACTATCGCCAAGAAACTTCGAGAATTTGGATGCATAATGATTCCCTAAATCAAACAACTCAAACCATATTAAAATATCTGATAGCTGCATACAAAACAAGCACGCTAACGAATAAGCAACACAGGAATCGGGCTTTTGCGGATGACCTGAGAGGTTGTACTGCCCAGAAATAATTCGCGCAGGCGATTATGGCCGTAGGCTCCCATAACCATCAATTCTACTGCGCCTTCGCGGATGAACTTGATTATTTCTTCGGATTCTTTGCCGGCAAGAATTATTGTTACGCAATCGGTTATCGGAGGTTCGGCACGATCTTTTTGATTTGTTTCCTCAACCTGAGTAATTAAAGCCGCTGCTTTTTTTGAATCCGAAGTAATGACAATGACAGTCAGCGGCCAGGCGTTGTGCTGGGATAATGTGAGAGATAGGTCCAACGCCTTGGTTGCCGAGACACTCCCGTCGAAGGCAAGTGCCATGCTTTCTATTTCAACAAACTTTTCAGGTGTGACCAGCACCGGTTTACCTGAATTGCGCGTCACGGCTTCGGCAACCGATCCGAGAAGTCCGCCTTCCTTCAGGTGAAAGTTCTCCCCTTTCTTGGCCATCAGAATCAAATCAGTATTCTGACCTTCTTCGATTATTACCGAACTGATTTTGCCGATTACTTTTTTTGTTTCAGCCTTTATTCCAGACTTCTGACAGCGCTCCCGAAATCCTTTAAGAATAAACTCGGCTTTTTCATCTAAAGATTTTTCAATTGCTTCGAAGAAACCTTCATAAGGTGGCATTCCCACCGAGCCGGAAATGTCGGTGAGCATAGGTCCCTGAATTAGATTAATATCAATAACATAAAGACCTGTCATGGAAGCTTCGAGTTTGCGGGCAATATAAATTCCGTATTCCAGCGCTGTAAGGCTGTTGGCGGAACCATCGGTAGGAATGAGAATTTTTTTTATCATGATAACTCCTTGAAAAAGAGACATGATTATTTTTGCTTTTCGTCAAAATGTTTCAAGTCTTCAAGTAAATTTGCGATATCCTTATCATCCCACAAGCCCGTAAAATTGGCAACATCGCCTTCAACACCCTGGACTTCGGGAATTTCTTCCTCAAAGACAAGAAACTTTCCTATATACTTCCCATTTTTATAAGTAGCCTTTTCTTTTAGCCGACCGCTTTTGAAATATGCGACATATTCCCCGTCTCTTTTATCGTTTTTGAAAAATCCTTTTTCCTTAATCTGACTATTCTTATAGTAACAAATATATCCGCCTTCAAATTTACCGTTTTTAAAATTTTCTTCTTCTTTTAATTGTCCGCTTTTATAATAAATCTGATATTTGCCATTGAGCCTGCCGTGCCTGTAATACTCACGTTCCCTGATATTCCCGTTCTGATAATAGGAAGTGTATTCGCCTTCCATCCGGCCATGAACATAATTAGCCTTTTCTCTTACATTGCCGTCATTATAATAAGTTGCTGCGGGACCATGCTTTTTGCCGTGAACAAAATTAATTTGTGCCAGAATTTGACCGTTTTTGTAATAAGAAGTATATTCACCTTCCAATTTACCATTCTTGATAAATTTTTTTTCTCTGACAGAACCATCAGAAAAAAACAATTTTTCTTCTTTGAAATCAGTATTTGTTTTAGTCATAAAAACACAATCTCTTTTGAACGTTTAGAATAATTTCCGGCTGAAAATCTTACTTTAAAAAGATATACTATTTAAAAACATTAAGACATTGCTTTTTTTAAACAATCATTTATGATAATGCAACTAAAATTAGTGAGCCAAGTTGAACTATAGTGAAGCGTAAGGCGAACTATCCTGTGGGCAAAGCGAAGTAGGAAATAAGTCCTAAGCTTCAGAAACGCACCACACTGAAGCTTACTGGACGTAATGAGACTCGAATTTCAAAAGCGTAGCGTAATGAAATTTGTTAGTCGAATTATCCAATCCCGATGCATCGGGATTGGATAATTTCCGCTTCACAATAAATTTAGTTTAATTTTTTTGAAAAAAAAGATATTAAAATTTTTTGATAGAGTATTTTATTAAAACAGTTTGAAGTATACATAAAGAGCGTAATTAATGTTTAATCCCAATTTAGATACGACAAGATTAGCCATCATCGGTCCCGGCCGGTTAGGTACATCTTTTGCGTATAAATTCGGTCGGGACAACAAACGCGTAGCTATCTATTATCACGACGCGGAAGTCTGCAAGGTAATAAACAGAGATCACCTGAATCCACTGCATCTGACTGAAGACATGGCTAATCGTTTGGGCGGGATGGATAATGTTCCCCGTCTCTCCAATAAAGTTTATGCAACAAACGATCTGGAACACATTGTCGAAAACAACGATTTTATCGTTCTGGCCATAACCATGAACCGGTTGCCCGAATTTCTTAATTATCTTAAGCCGATGATTGACAAAAAGGCAGGCGACACATGTCTTGTATCTCCGATCAAAGGTTTGATTTCCGACGAAATATCCAAAAAGCTGATAACTCCTTCGCAGTTGATTAATAATAATTTATACAATTTAAAACACAAATATCAGTTAGCCTGCATCGGCGGACCGTTTTTTGACATAGATATAGCAATGGGTAATCCGGTTTGTTTAACAGTCGCCGGTAAGAAACGTATCGCTAATGTCATAAGAGAAGATCTGCTTAAATTCAACCGCGACGAAATAAATTCATATTACAATTTTGACATTGTCGGCGTGGAAGCCTGCGGCGCTTTAAAAAATATTGTAGCCAATATTAAGGGGCTGGCCGATTCGCTTAAACTGGGAGATTCAATTCCGGGAACAATTTTTGCCCGTTCCGGTGTGGAAATTCGTTCATTGTCCCGTCTTTTAGGTGGAGGATTTCAGGCATTCCACAGCCAGGCAGGAGTTGGCGACTTGTATGTGACTGTTTCATCTCTGGCCAGTAAAAATTACCGCTACGGGAAATATTTCTATGAACTCTATACCGGCAATCCCATCGAAACTAATTTGTACGTGCTGGAAAAAATTGACGGAACCCCTGAAGGTCCAAATACAGTCAGAAATGTTTATAAATATCTGGAAAAGAAAAACATGTACAGCCCTCTTTTTTCCTGCGCCTACAGGATATTTAACGAACCCGGCAACAAAGACACCATTAAAGACATGATTATTCAGGCCTGTCAGCACGATAAAAGAAAGAAAGAATATATCAGCCAGGCATCCAGAATTATGTACCGTATTTTTCCCAACCACTGGTACCGTCGTGATAAAGGTTTTTTAGATTAAAAAATTATTTTAATTCTTCTTCGCTAACGATTTCAGTCTTAATCATTGTAATAAGTTCCTGAAACACGGGCAGAACATCCTTGCGAAATCGTCCGGCCACGCAAACATTCATGATGTCGTCGCCTATTTTAAGATGGCCTTCGTTAATCCATACCCTGATGTCAACGATACCGTCTCTTTTCTTCAATTCACTAACAACGGCTTTGAGCTTTGCCCTGTCGTAGGAAAGATTCATGGAATGGACTTTTCCACCATCTTTGGCTGTCGCCCGCACTATCCCGTTATGAAAAAGAATCATGCCGAGCATGTCCGGTGGAGATTCTTTTTTTATTTCCTTTATCCACTTATCAATCATAAAAATACTCCTTGATAATAATATGGCTATTTACAAATCAAAACCTTTGCAAAACTGTATTAAGTTAACAATCATGTCATACTAGAGAAGGTCGGTGGCGTACCCCTAAGGGTATATCCATTATTATCAAGCTTTTCTAGATTCCCGCCTACGTGAGAATGATAAATAGAGTAATTATGCAAAGATTTCAAATCAGTTGCCTGATGATAATTTTTTCAGGAACATTAAAACCACCGCATTGACCTTTTCCGCCCCTTCTCCGCGCAGTATCCCATGATGCTTGGCATAAATCCTGAGAAGTTGTTTATCCTTTGTGCCAAGCTTGTTAAAAATTTCCTGTCCGCTCACCGGATTCACTACGGGATCATCTGATCCTTGTATAATAAGAGCAGGACATTTCACATCTTTCAGTTGATCTTCGACTTGTTTCATCAATTTTTCCAGTTCGTGGCTTCCGCTCACGGGATTGCGGACATAGTTTATTTCAGGATTTTCCGGTGTGTTTTCCACGAACTCCATTTTAACTTTATCTACATGAATTTTTGAAAGCAACTTATTCCACAAGTTAACGACAGGTGCAAATTTGGAGGCAACGCTCTTCAGTTTGAAAGGAGCATTGATGGCTATCACTCCCACGAATTTGCCCGGTTTATTGGCAGCCTGCAGCAGAGCAATGCCCCCACCCATGGAAAATCCACAAATGGAGAAAGTTTTCACGTTGTTTTTCATAATAATGTAGGCGCGGCTTACGGAAGTATACCATTTTTCCCATTTACGAATGGCAAGATCCTCAGGCGCCGTACCATGCCCGCGCAAACGAGCCCCGTATACATTGTATCCATTCTTATAAAGATAATCTGCCAGCGGTCTGATTTCCTCCGGCGCTGCCATATATCCATGAACCATGATAACTCCCTTTCTGCTGAAAAAGCGCTTCAGGAAAAAGGGTTCTCCAATATTTCTTGGTTTACTCTCATCTTTTATAAAATACTTCTGATAATCCTTTTCAAAAAGATCCTTGTCGAGCTTGATAAAGTGATTCCTTATTTTCCATCGAACAAAGAAAGTCGGAAGAAACATCAATCTATCAACAGCTCTGGTTAAATCACGAAGAGGCTCTATTTCATTTTTAAAAACTTCAATGATATTATCTCTTCTTATTGTATGGAAATCGGATTTTCTGGCAAATCGTTCACTGTTTTTAGTAATTATTCCATTCCCCAGTTTAATGTAGTTGTTGTATATATTTTCTTTTATAAAATTTTCATACTTTTCATGATAATCGTCGTTAAGAAGAAAAAACTGTTTTTTATAAAGCGAAGTGTGGCAATTGGTTATGCCATCTTTACGCAAACATTGAATAGCCAGAAAAATGCGGTTTTTGAAATCGTCTTCACTGAAACCACCGTTACCGTATTTGGTTAATATGTATGACATCAGATGATCGTGATTAATAGTTGTCATGCCATATATGGCGTCCATGTAATCATGCATCATACTGACACATGTTTTTTTGAACGAATCTATCTTCTTGAATTCTCCGGGATCCAGATAAAGCTTATCATTTTTTAGTAACTTGCTCAGTTTTCTGCTGGAAGCTATATATTTTTTTGCAGATAGTGGTTTGCCAAAATTAATATCAATATCTACTTTGCCCAAAACCATCGGACCTTCAACTTCCAGTTCCTCCTGAAGACGCGTTGATATATTCTTAACAAACCGGCCGGCCAGCTTGCTTAGTGCATTTTCCTGAGCACGAACAGGATAATAGGTTATATTAACCGGTACAATATAAGTATCTTTGTTTATAATTCTGTTTGTATCCGCAGGATTAAAACCGAAATGATCTGCCATACGGATAATTGATGCACTATCGCCGATAGAACGGAATTTTCTTAATTTCTCGCGAATAAACTCGGCCCGTAAGGCTATTTGTGCGGCTCCCGAATGAGGCGGTCTTCTGATGCCCGCGTTGTAAACAAGGTACTTGCCTTTTTCGATAATCTTTTTATCTTTGATTATCTGACCTTCCGGAAAAATAATAACGGGATAACTGTCGGTAAGAAGTGCATTAATAAATATTTTATCCCTGTTCGGATCGGCTGTGGAAATTGCGCCGACCTTGTCCATAAAAGTACCCAAATCACCGCTAAAAAAGGAATGATGTGCCAGAGAGATCGGATACCTTTTTATGTTCTTCTTAATTATATAAGGCATCAAAATTGTTTCCATGCGCGTGAAGTGATTAATTACATAGAGCACCGGCTGGGTGGGAACATTTTCTATGCCGTGCAGACGTATGTCCGTTCCGGTTGTTCTAATCAGGGTATCAACGGCAACTTCTATAAGATTAATCAAGGAGGTCGATATATTCATTATTTCTGCCTTTGTCTTATATCCGTCACCACTCTTTTTAATATATCCGGATTGTTGGTGAAAATCCCACTGACACCCATGTTAATAAATCGTTTCATGTTCCTCACATCATTGACGGTGTAAATGTTAACAGGAATATTATTCAATTTAATATCTGAAAGCCATTTCTTTTTAAAATAGGATCCGGAACAATTAAAGGCATCAACTCCCATACATTTTATTATATCCGAAGGGAATCTAGAACCATAGTGTTTTTTTTCAAACAACACCGCAACCGCCGCGGAATTATCTATTTGCTTTAAGTGCATAATTGCCCGTGGATCAAAACTGGAAAACACTATGTGTCCATTCATACCGCTTTGTTCAACAATTTTCAGACATTTTTCCTCAATGCCATCGGAGATCATTTTGCTGACAGCTTCGGTTTTGATTTCAATATTCACTGCGATCTTGTATTTACAAAAATCCAAAACTTCAACCAGTGTCGGTATTCTCGTGTTCTTAAAATTTTTATTAAACCAGCTGCCTGCATCCAGTTTCTTCAACGCAGCAAGTGTATAATCGATAACTTTACCCCGGCCATTGGTGCACCGACTTATTTTTTCATCGTGAAAAACAACAACTTCTTTATCCGATGTAAGCTGAACATCCATCTCCACCATATCCGCACCCATTTCAATCGCGGCTTCAAACGAGGGAAACGTGTTTTCAGGATAATAAGCCGATGCTCCGCGATGGGCGATGATAGTAAACTCATCTCCGTCTCTATGATTATACTTAAATAAATGATATGGCCTGCCCATAGTCGTTTTTTAAAAGTCCTTTTTTAATTTTTTCCACTATCTGATTTCTCCTCAAACAAATCGCTGTCCCACGCGTGATCGTTGATATTCGGAATTACTTCCCTGTCTTTATTCAGCATTTGTTCCTGAATCTGAATTTGTTCGCGGGTAGTAAAAATATAGTCGCTCTGATCATAACGATGGCGGGCAAGTTCCCGCAAAGCCGCTTCATCATATTTGATAAAATTCTGGCTGGCGCGCACAGCGCTGTATTTGCGGACACCAAGCTTAACCAAAACATCAACGCCCAACCTCACGGATGTATCCAGCGATTCCCGATAAACATCTTTTATTCCCATATCAAGCAGTTCATAAGCATCCAGACGGCTTTTGGCACGAACCATCACAGTCAGATTGGGAAATATTTTCTTTGTCTTCTCTACCAGACCGAAATTAATATCCGGCGAATCAATGGCTGCAATAAGAATTTTTGCCTCACTAGCGCCTGCTGATTTCAGAATATCAATACGCGTAGCATCACCGTAAAAGACTTTAAATCCCATTTTTCTTAACAGATCAACTCTATCGGAATCATTATCCAAAACAGTAGCATTAATGCCGTTGGCTCTCAGAAACCTGCCCAGTGTGCTGCCGAAATGACCGAAACCGGCTATGATAACCGGGTTGCTTTCGTCAATCGCATCAGCTTCCTTTTCTTCCTTTTCTTTAATTCCAAAATAAGGAAGAATAAGCCGTTCATTAATCAAAAGCAATAAAGGCGTCACTGTCATGGTAATTGCTGTAACTCCCATCATCATGTCAGTCCATCGGGTAGACAAAATATCTAACTGGTGAATAAAAGAAAAAAGAACAAAGGCAAATTCTCCCACCTGCGCCAATCCCAAAGTAAACAATAAATTTTGATCAAAGCTTAGTCGTATCAACGAACCACTGACAAAAAGCACTGTTGCTTTGATTACAATAATTGAGCAAACTAAAGAGATTATCGTCAAGGGATTGCTGATGATAAGACTGAAATTAATGGATGCACCAACGGTAATAAAAAACAAACCAAGCAAAATACCTTTGAAAGGTTCAATATCGCTTTCCAACTCATGCCTGAATTCACTATTGGCCAGAACTACACCGGCTAAAAATGTGCCCAGCGCGGGGCTCAATCCTACCAGCATCATGATACAGGCAGTGCCGATAATAATAAAAAGAGACGCCGCCGTAAACAACTCTCGCAAGTGAATACGGGCAATAAAACGCAGGAAAGGAACTATAATAAAACGACCGCAAAGAATAACCAATCCGACTGCGCCCAGAAGGGTCAACGTCTGCGCCCAGCCGGGCATCTCTGAAAACAGAGTGGTTTGTCCTTCCGTTTGCACATGTGAACCTAATATAGTTAGAAGCGGTAAAAGCGCCAGAATAGGAATAACGGAAATATCCTGAAAAAGTAGTACCGCAAAAGAACTTTTCCCCGACTCCGTTTTCGTTAGACCTTTTTCTCTGAGAGTCTGCATAACTATAGCTGTTGAAGACATGGCTATTGCCAAACCGCTGGCCAGTGCCGCTTGCCAGGTGAATCCGATAAAGAATAAAAGCACAAAGATTAATATCGTTGTCGCGCATAATTGCAGTGAACCCGCTCCCAGAATCAAGTTACGCATGCGCCAGAAATGCGATGGTTCCAGTTCCAATCCAATGAGAAAAAGCATCATCACTACGCCGATTTCGGCAAAATGCATGATGTCTTTACCTTCTTGACCGACAAAACCCAGAAAGAAAGGTCCGATAATTATACCGCCCAAAAGATAACCAAGCACCGAACCCATACCAAGTTTTTTGGCTATTGGAACAAAAACTATTGCGGCAGCCAGATATATAAGAGCGTCACTCAGAAAAGTGCTGATCATGGTTTATGCCCTTCCGTTTCTTTAACAATCCAGTCATTCAGAAATTCTACTTTTTTGAACATCTCGACATCGAAATTACCTTTAACCAACTTATCTAAAAGTGTGTGATACATTTTTACATGAAATTTGAGCGCATTGGTTGTCAGCAAATGTGTACCCTGAACGGCAAACGGAGGCAGATAAATCATTTTACAAAGAGTCGCTGTTTGTTCAAACGGAACGAGAAATTCCCTGATTGTAAAACGATTAAAGGCATTAGCTGCATATACTTCTCTGGTGCCACCTGAAGTAATGGTATTAAAAACAATTTTATTATTAAGATTGTCGCCGCCCCGGCCATGCGCCCATCCGTACTCCAACACCAGATCAATCCACTGCTTGAGCAGAGCCGGAGCGCTGTACATGTAAAAAGGGTGATGCCAGATAATGATTTGATGATTCAGCAGAAGCTCTCTTTCACGATCTGTATCTATATTGAAATCAGGATACTGCTCGTACAAATCGTTGATGGTGACACCTTCGATCCGGCCAACATTTTTAAGCAGAGCACGATTTGTTTTAGATTTTTCAAAACGAGGATGAGCGAAAAGAATAAGAACTTTATTCATCAAAAAACACCTTTGCCAAAACTATTCTTTTTTGCAAGATTATCATAATTTTCTTGACAATTCTTTTTATCTGTTTCCTAAAAATTCCCGCTTGCCTAATCGAACCTTGACATTTAAGTGTCAATAGGCTTAATTTTAACACGTTTTGATTTTTTACGCTAATTGCTGTGTTAAATGGTAGGTATGCTGTATTCCAAATCACGCTGTTCTTAACAACAATAAAAGGAGAGTCCCTATGGAAAATCTGATATTTACAAAAGAAAACAAGATTGGAATCCTGACTTTTAACAGACCGGAATCAAAGAATTCTCTCGATGCCAAAACGTACGATGAACTTTTCGAACTCATACCTCAGATAGATAAGGATGAGGATGTTAGAGTACTCATCATCACGGGAGCGGGAGACTCATTTTGTGCCGGAATCAACCTGAGTTTTGCGGCCTCTTTGAAAGACGCCAGCCCGGCATGGATGCGATGGTTTATCAAAAAAGTCCAAGTTACTTTTTCATTTGAAAAAATGAGACAACCCGTAATATCGGCGGTCAGGGGACATGCTGTCGGCAACGGTTGTGATATAGCTGTGGCCAGCGATTTTATCATTGCCTCGGAAACCGCTAAATTCGCAATGGCTTACACCACATTAGGATTGGTGCCGGATGCGGGTGGAACTTACAGACTTACAAGACTTATCGGTCCGTCAAAGGCCAAAGAACTCATTCTTACCGGCGAGAGAATCGATGCTAAAAGAGCTTATGAGATAGGAATGGTCACCAAGGTTGTTCCGGACGACAAGTTAATGGACGAAGCTATGGCTTTGGCAATCAAACTCGCTAAAAGGGCGCCTCTGGCGCTTTCCATGTCTAAAGCAGCCATCGACAATGCTTTGAGCGGTAATTTTTGCATAAACCAGGATCTGGAGCTATATATGCAGGGAGTCTGCATTCCGAGTCATGATGCAACGGAAGCGGTTATCTCGTTTTTGGAAAAAAGAGACGGTAATTTCATCGGAAAATAAAAGGCTAGAACTACTTTTACAGGGAATATATCTTCAATCGCCTGTTAAGAAAAAATCTGGCTTGCTTTTTAAGCAAGCCAGAACAGACTTATTACGCCCGCTAAATAGAAGATAAGACCGATGATAAAATGATTCTTTTTCAAACGTTCAAGAAACAGCGAGGTTATTGCTCCCAAACCACAGGCAAACAGATAAGGAATAAAAATCTGTATTGTTGTGAAGTGCCGCAAGTCACCGGGAAGATAATAAAACAGATAAGTATGAAAAAGTGAAATTGAAAATATATTAGCCAGGATTTCAAGTGCCATTGCGTCAAGCGCGAATAGATATGTTTTTGCAGCACCGTTTTTAATATAAGCCAGTTTGGAATTAATTTCAATGGCACTGTTCATGCAAAAGACAAAAAAGCCATATAATGGCCACATAAACATACCAACGCCGGATGTGTATCCGTAGTGGATCGGCCATACCTTATAAAGCCAGCCGGGTTGACCAACGAATTTTACAAAAAGAGTATCGAGGATTATTTCATACCACATCGCACCGAAGAAAGTGCATCCCATATAAAGCACCAGCTTCGAATAATTAATGGTCAAAAATCTTTTCGCTACCAAACTGCAAAAAAAATAGAGACACGGTAAGAAGAAAAAAACGAAAACAAAAATGAATGCCGGCCAGTACTGTGGACTGAGTTTTTTAATTTCAATCCCGGCCTTTTCGATTAGAAACCACCAGGACAGATGCGTAACAACCCAAAAGACCATATAACATGCCATAAAAAACAAAAGTGCCCGCACCAAATAAGGAAGATTTAAAACTTTTTTAAAGGAATTGTTGTTCTGCATAATGGGAATTTGTACCACATGTTGAGTTATAGTTCAGCTTTTTTCGATTATTTTTTATGATATAGGAGAATAAGAGAGAAATTTTAAAAGATAAAGAAACCATAAAACAGGTAGGCTTTGAAATTGGTTAAAAAAGTTACTTGGAAATGTCTTTCATGATCTTCAAGGCTCCCTGATATAATTCTATAAAACAGCCTATAATGGCCAGGGAAAATAAACCCAACATGAATTTCGGGGCAGTACCCAGCAATTCATCCAAAAGTTTACCGATCCATAGGAAAAGAAAAGAGGCAAGTGCCAACGCAAATCCCCACGCCGACAACATAATAATTTCACGAAACATATCAGGATTTACACGGCGTGTTCTGTGTTTGATTACTGACATAATTTGTTTCCCTGTTTCACCTGTTTTCCTTTTAACGTAATAACCATATCAAAATATTAAATTTCTCAAGAATATTGTTATTCCTTTTTTATAAAATAACTATCATTTCAAGGTTTTTCAACAGGAAGCAATCTTTTATTTCTGAAGGAAAATCATCTAAAAAGTTAACATGTTTCTGTAATTCCGGAATGTCTCCTTAGATATGGAACACTCTCTCTTCTTTATTGATGCAGAGTACAAAGCTAATCAGTCTATTTGGAATTCTCAAGTACTGACCTGTTTCAGACTATTCAATACAAGAAATTTTTTGAAATGTTGATATCTCTCTTATAGGAATTTTTTTCTTTAACAACTCTTCGGGAGGTTTGTCTTTTAAACAATAAGCTTGTTCCAAATAAATATAAACCGGAGACATTTTGGAATTGAATATCTTTGATTCAGTCAACATTTCATTAAAAATTTCACAAATCCCTGAATCTTCTCTAATAAACCCTCTTATTTCCGGAACGGAAACTTTACCCCCTTTAGAACTGTTTACTATTTCAATATAACCAACGTAATTTTTATATTCTTCTGGCATACTCTTTACAGCATTAATAATAACACTGATATTTTCAAATCCGGAAACAGGGATAACCCCTATATAAGAAATATTACTTGTCCTACGTGACCGAAATAATGCTGAGTTGTTTTTCCCCAAAAACGTTGTCGACTTATGTTTTTCCAATATATTAAAACTGATCGGCAAAAGAGAATTTATGAATTTATGAAATTCATTCAACATTTCAGGTGACCATATTGTCGGGAGTTTGGAATGATCATTCGGAGACATGATTTTCATCCTTTCCTTTAATTTCTAGTTTAAAAAAATAGATTACCATAACACAAGAACCCACTTTCTCTCTTTAAGAAAGTGGGTTCTATGCCTTTTACCGTATCATTCATCTAATATACTCACTTCATTTGAAAATTTTATGAGTAACAGACTACTGATAAAATATTTTGAAATCTTTTTTATAAATAACTTTTAATAGAAAATATTTCAATAAATTACTTGTCCATCCGTAACATAATACTGCTGATCTTTTTGTTAATTTTACTATATCTTAATATAGAATTCAGCCACTTTTTGATTATTTTTAAGAAGAATAAACAAACATTGGTCATTCCGACATCTGCTACCAAAACAAGAAACTATTCTCCGATTATTTTTACTAAAACTCTTTTCTTACGTCTGTCGTCAAACTCACCGTAAAATATCTGTTCCCACGGTCCGAAATCAAGACTGCTTTTTGTTATAGTTACAACAACTTCACGACCCATAATCTGTCGCTTTAAATGAGCATCACCGTTATCCTCTCCTGTTCTATTATGGTGATAATTTGCAATTGGTTAATGCGCAAGCCTCTCCAACCATTCTTAATAGTCCTGATGCAAACCTGATTCGTCATCATTGATAAATACAGCGGAATGTTGAACCAAAGTTCTTTTCTGTATGATTTCATTTTTCTCTCTATTAAGTGGCTAAAAGCTTTTCAATCCATTGTCTGGATATTCTCACAATCTTCTCATAAATTTCGGATTCCCTTATGCCCATGGACTTGGGGACATGAAAAGAATGATCGCCGCCTTCAATTATTTTCAGATCCCATGGAGCAGCCAACCTGCTCAGGACATCTTGCAGTTTTTCCATGTTGCAAAGGTTATCCCTTGTACCCGTGAAAAAGAGCATCGGTAACTTTATCTGATACAAGTGAGCGTCTCTTATCTTCGATTGATCACCGGCCGGATGCAAAGGATAACCGAGAAATATCAGACCTTCTACCGGCAATCTTTTTTCGGCAACCAATTGAGAAGCTACACGTCCGCCCATAGACTTACCGGCTGCTATTATATGACCTACATTAACAGTTGAGTTCTCCTGAAAATGACGACAAACGGCTGTCCAGGTATCTTCCAGCTTCTTCTGACTATCGGGTGACTTCAGACCTTTTTCCTTGTACGGGAAATTAAACCGCAACGTCGGGTAACCTGCCTCGGCCAAGCCATCAGTAAAGGCAACGATAAGTTCATTCTCCATATCGTTACCCATGCCATGAGCCGTGATTACTCCCGCTCCTAATGTCTTATCCGGCGGCATGGTTAAAATTGCCGATACGGACTCATCTTTCGTAACAGGGATGGTCAATCTCTTACCGGTCATGGAAATTCTCCTTAATGATTATCCGAAACTTTTATAAAGATGTTTTTTACAACCACTGGCGCAACCTAACACAAATTTAAGAAATTGAATATTGAGTGTTACTGCGTGAATAAATTTCTAAAATTGACATTCCCTTCTTGAGAAAGAGAACGAACAAAGCAAATATTCTTTATTAATTATTTTAGAAACGATTATCCCATGTTTTGAATTTTTTCCTGCAGTAATTTTCCAACGATTTATAACTATCAAAATATCTTGTTGCTGTTTTGGAAACAGAACTTTTAAATTCGCAGTTTTCAACAGAATGTTCACGGCAGGTAATGGGACGATTTTCATAAATAGAACATTTTCCGTCATGTCCAAGATGAATGCAGGCATTATAGATAATCAGATACCATCCTGAAGAATCTTTGAATGCCTTTACATTTTTATGAAATAATTGCCATAACAGACCATCAAAATCACGAATTGTTCGCGGCGCAGATATTTTTTCCGTAATGTATCTGCAACATAACTGATCACATCTATGACATTTAGACACAGATTTTTTCTTAAGAGTTTTTCTTTGCATAAAATTCCCATTTACAAAAACATTAAATCATTTTGATAAAGGCTTCCCCAAAAAGTCCGGAGGTAAGATTCCCGAATATTATAGGAAGCTTTTCCAAAGTGTCGAGATGCCAGACACGCATCACCCTCATACCGAGGCGGCCATATTAATTTTCAGGGCTGTTCAGAAGTGCTGAGATGCTAGGCGCGCAAGAATCACATCGCGAGGCGTATCTTTTAATACGTTGAGCGATGGGATTTGCAGCGCAACAACGCAGATCAGTGCCTTTCAACAGCACTGCCTCGTCAGTGAGCTTCGTCCCAGTTCTTACCAAATGCAATCTCCACTTTCAACGGCACCTTGAGCTTAATAACTTCTTCCATTTCTTTTTTGACAAGCGCTATTATTTCTTCTTTTTCTTCTGCCGGGGCTTCAACAACAAGCTCGTCATGCACCTGCATAATCAATCTGGCAGAAAGTTTTTTCTTCAAAAACAAATTAGCAATGTTGACCATCGCCACCTTAATAAGATCGGCAGCAGTACCCTGAATGGGAGTATTTATGGCCATGCGTTCGGCAAACTGGCGCACGGAAGGAATCTTGTTTTTCAGTTCCGGCAAGTAACGGCGGCGATTGAGCAGTGTGCAGACAAAGCCGTCCCGGCGCGCCCCTTCCAAAATACCATCCAGATAGATGCGTATTTTTTTATAGCGTTGAAAATATCCTTCAATATATTCCTGCGCGATTTTCATGGAAACGCCCAGTTCTTTAGCCAGACCGAAGGCGCTCATCCCGTAAAGAATGCCGAAGTTGATGACTTTAGCCTGGCGGCGCATATCGGCATTAACCATCTGCGGAAAAACTCCGAAAACATCCGACGCCGTGCGTGTGTGAATATCCTCGTCAGAGGCAAAGGCGTCAATGAGCGCTTTGTCTTCCGATAAATGTGCCAGTACCCTAAGCTCTATTTGCGAATAGTCGGCGGAAATCAAGAAACAATCCGGATCGGCGATGAAAGCCTGACGGATTCTTTTGCCTTCCAGAGTCCGGATAGGAATGTTCTGCAAATTGGGATTACTGCTCGAGAGTCTGCCTGTTGCCGTTACTGTCTGGTTATATGATGTATGAATTCTGCCGGTCTTGGGATTGATCAAAGCGGGCAGAGCGTCCACATAAGTTGATTTGAGCTTGGTCAGTGAGCGGTAAGCCAGAATCTCTGCCGGAAGTTCATGACTACGGGCAAGATCAGTGAGCACATCCACATCCGTGGAATAACCCTCTTTTGTTTTCTTTCCAGAGGGTAATTTTAGTTTTTCAAATAAAATATTCTGCAACTGTTTGGGCGAATTGATATTGAATTTTTCACCGGCGAGGCGGTGAATCTTTTCTTCAGATATAGAGAGCAATTGCGTAAGATCCGCCGACATCTGCTGCAGAAGAGAAGTATCCACCAGCACACCTTTCTTCTCCATTTCAGAAAGAACGTGCAGAAGCGGCATCTCTACTTTGCGGAAGAGCTCAATGGCATCTATTTTTTTTAACTGCGCGGTTATCACCGGAGCAAGTTCATCAATGGCATCGGCGCGCTGTCCTGCGTAACCGGTCATCTTATCGAGCGGCACTAAAGCCAAGGGATAAGTTTTTCCTTTGCCTCCGGCAACATCGTTGGGCGCGGGAATTCGCTCATGTAGATATTCCCAGACAACTTCATCGAGATTATAGGAATTTTTAGCCGGATTAAGCAAATAAGCGGCCAGCAGCAAATCTTCGCCTGACTGAACTTCAAAACCATCCAGAGAAACAAGCGTTGTTTTCAAATCATAAACGTATTTTTTTATTCCGGGACTGCTCAGGACAGGAGCAAGAGCGGAGAATACTTCTTTTACCGGCAACTGCTCTAAAACGTTTGTATGACCAATCGGAATGTAAAAAGCATCTTTGCCTTCGCTAAGAGCAATACCGACTAAATCTGTCGGAGGATTTTTTTCAAAAATTACTTCCAGTGAAATTTCATGGCTTTTTTTCAAATGGGAGACAAGTTCATCAAGTGATTTTCTATCTAAGATTTGTTTGTATTCTTTGGCCGGTTTTGCCTTATCCTGTTTAATTTCCTGCAGCAGCGAAGAAAATTCAAATTCACTGAAAAGCTTCGAAAGAACTTCCTTGTCCGGTACTCTGACTGCCGCATCCCGAATATCGAAATCGATTTCGACGTCTTTTCTGATATTGGCGAGCTGACGGCTAAGTCTTGCCTGCTCGGCATACTGACGAAAGCTTTCGCGCAGTTTAACGTTTCTCAAATTCTCCGAATTCTTTATAACTTCTTCTACAGATCCATATTCCTCGATCAGCCGTTGCGCCGTTTTGGGACCGATGCCGGGAACTCCCGGAATGTTGTCGGATGTATCGCCCATCAATCCCAGAATCTCCACTACCTTGTCGGGCCCAACACCGAATTTTTCTTTCACCGCAGCAGCATCATAGGTTTTATCTCTCATTGTATCGATCATGGTGACGTTTTCACCAACCAACTGCATCAAATCCTTGTCACCGGAAATAATAGCTGTCCGCCAGCCTTTTTCATTCGCCAGAACAGTAATCGTTCCGATCAGATCGTCAGCTTCGATTCCCTGTTTTTCCAGGACGCAAATGGAAAATCCACGAACGACATCCTTGATAAACGGAACCTGAGGAATAAGATCGTCCGGCATTGGCTTGCGCGTCGCCTTGTAGTCTTCAAATTCTCCGTGACGCGTTGTCGGCCCCTTGAGATCAAATGTCACTACAATATAGTCCGGCTGAAGCTCCCGTTTGAGTTTTAAGAGCATATTGGTAAAGCCGTAAATCGCGTTGGTGGGAAAACCTTTGGAGTTTGTCAGAAGAGGCAATGCGTAAAAGGCACGATAGATGTAATTGCTGCCGTCAACAAGAGCCACCAGAGGTGTTTTATTTTTTTCTGCCATAAATCATGATTCCCATTTCAATAGATAATTGCCATTTCTAGTCACATTTAACTTGCTGGTGCGTATTTGGAAGCATACCGCGGCGGCAAGGAGGAGGTGCCGGAGACGTATATGATAATACGTTAAGGACGCCGACGACGCTGCCAACAAAGGTAAGCAATCAAAGACGGGCCAGCTTTTACATGTCAAAGGAAGCGTTAATTTTAAACGTCCTCACCGCCCGCATATCCAGAATCTCTGTTAGGCCGGTTTTTTCTTTGATTTCCCTTAGAAAATTCTCCAGCTCATCGGCACTCGCCGCGCTGACGGTAAACCAGATATTGTATTCGTTATTGCGCCTGTAATTATGTGTCACATTTTTATTGGAGTTCACTACCGCAACAAAGCCTTCTATTTTTTCTTCGGGCACGCACGCCGCGCAAAGCGTGCTGACACGTCCGAGTTTGGCTCCATCAAAAATAGCGCCGATCCGGCGGATTATTCCCTCGTTCTTCATTTTCTGAACACGACGGATCGTTTCTTCTTCGCTGATGCCGCAACGCTCACCGACAACTAAAAAAGGTTGCTCCAGCAGAGGGAATTCTTTCTGCAGAATGTTCAAAATTTTCTTATCAATATCATCCATAATCTTTTTCCCATTTATATAAGGCTGTTCAAAAGCACCGGGATGCTAGGCGCGCAAGAATCATATCGCGAGGCGTATATCTTAATACGTTGAGCGATGGGATTAGCAGCGCAACAACGCAGACCGATGCTTTTCAACGGCCTTTGGGCTCGTATAGGCATAACGGTTCTTCAGATAGATAATCCCCTGTCGCCTCATACGCCCGCGCGCGGCAACCGCCGCACACCTTGATAAATTCGCAGCGTCCGCACTTGCCGCTGTATTTACTGTAATCCCGCAAGTTGCGGAATACTTCCGATTTTTCCCATATGCTCGCAAAACTTTTTTTCTTTATATTGCCGCAATCCAGTTCCAGATAACCGCAGGGTTGAACTTGACCAACATGAGAAATAAAACAAAACGTGATTCCGCCAAGGCATCCTCTGGTCATTTCCTGAAAATGTCCCGTTGGTTTCTTTCTTGGCTCTACCTCTTTACTCTTGCTCTGATGCATGATGCGAAAGTAATGCGGCGCACAGGTGGCCTTAAGCTGAATTTCACACTTAAGGCTTTCCCGATAAAACCACTTAAGCGTCTCTTCGTAATCTGCGGCTGTTATCGCCTGCCCGGCCAGATCCTTGCCCCGCCCGGTCGGCACTAACAAAAAAATATGATGTGCTGCCGCTCCGATATCTTTTGCTAATTTTAAAATGTTTTTAATCTGATTCAGATTATTGGTTGTGATGGTCGTGTTAATTTGAAATTCTATGCCTGAATTTTTAAGCACTTCAATACCGGTCATCGCGCCGGCAAACGCACCTTTTTGCTGACGAAAGATATCATGGCTGTGCGCGTCCTTGCCGTCAATGCTAATACTGACTCTCTTAATCCCGCTTTCCTTCATTTTGCCAGCGACTGCCGGGGTCACCAGAGTGCCGTTTGTCGCCATGACCATGCGCAAACCTTTGTTTGTTCCGTAGGTTGCAATCTCAAAAATATCCGGACGCAGCAGCGGCTCGCCGCCGGTAAGAATAATCACCGGCGAGGATACAGTGGCAATTTCATCAACAAGATTCAGACACTTATCCGTGGAAAGTTCCCCTGCATAAGGCCCGCAATTAGATGCCGCCCGGCAATGCGCGCAGTTCAGGTTGCAACTGCGCGTCACTTCCCACGCAATCATGCGGACTGTATTGTCAAGCAATGATTCCATAATTTACATCTTAAAATTCTGTCATTCCGGCGAAGGCCGGAATCCAGTTAAACAATTGAATCATATAAATCATTCCAATTAGGATTACTTTCTTCAATTAGTCTGACCTTCCAAACTCTTTTCCATTCTTTTATATTCTTTTCCCGCTCAATAGCAGTGTCCATACTGTCATGCAACTCGTACCAGACCAAATTATGAACTTTGTATCGTTTCGTAAATCCTTTAACAAAATCGTTCTTATGTTCCCATATTCTTTTAACTAGTTCAGAAGTCACACCTATGTAAAGAGTCCCATTTCTCCCGCTAGTCAGAATATATACCGCCAGTTGCTTTATCATCATTCACTTTTCTGGATACCGGCCTTCGCCGGTATGACGAAAGAGGAGATCAAATGTTATTTACTCAGCAGCTTTGCTATCTGCGGGGCAAAATAGGTAATGATGATATCTGCCCCCGCACGTTTGATGGCAGTTACCACTTCAAGCATCGCTCTTTCTTCATCGAGCCAGCCGACCTGTGCCGCCGCTTTAATCATCGAATATTCGCCGCTGACATTATACGCTGCCACTGGCAATTCGAATTCCTGCTTCGCGCGGCAGATAACATCCAGATAAGCCAGTGCCGGTTTCACCATAATGATATCCGCGCCTTCGTTTACATCCAGCGAAATTTCTCTGATGGCTTCGTCGGCGTTGGTCGGGTCCATCTGATACGCTTTTCTGTCGCCAAACTGCGGCGCGCTCTCGGCGGCTTCGCGGAAAGGGCCGTAAAACGATGATGCGTATTTTGCCGCGTAGGCCATGATCGGCACATCTTCAAAAGCGTTTTCATCCAGCGCTTCGCGAATGGCCGCTACCTGTCCGTCCATCATTGCCGAAGGCGCCACCATATCGGCTCCGGCGCGCGCTTGCGAAAGAGCGGTTTCCGCAAGCACTTCCAGCGTTTCGTCATTCTGTACGTTGTCTTTTTCCAGCATGCCGCAGTGGCCGTGGCTGGTATATTCGCACAGGCAGACATCCGTAATCACCAGAATGTCCGGCACTTCGTTTTTAATTTTCTTGACGGCCAGTTGGACAACGCCGTCTTTGGCAAAAGCGCCGGTGGCCATTTCATCTTTTTTGGCCGGAATGCCGAAGAGCAGAACCGCAGGAATGCCCAGATCGCGCGCTCTTTGTGCTTCCCTGGCAATATTATCAACGGATAGCTGAAACTGGCCGGGCATGGATGAAATCGGTTTTTTGAAATTTTTTCCGGGCACGGCAAAAAGCGGATAAACCAGATCGTCAACGCTAAGCTTTGTCTCGCGAATGAGGCGCCGGAAGTTTTCATTCTTTCTCAACCTGCGGGCACGATATTCCGGAAACTGCATTTTTAGTCCTCCCTCTTATCCTTATACTATTTTACGTCATTTCGAACGAAGTGAGAAATCTTTAATTCATTATTCCCCTTCGCTGCGTTTCGGGGATAGTTCGACTTGTACTTCGAACTTCTTTGCACTCGTTCTCAGTGAGTATCACTAGATTCCTCGCATGCGCTCGGAATGACATCTATCTTTATTGTGACAATTTTTTTTCATACTGGAGGTGCTCCAATTTCTTCATCCGTCAGATAACAGGCAGGATCGGGTCCCCAAAGGTCGCCTGCCGATTCCGCCCGGGCGCGGAAATTGCCGCCGCAGACATTCAGCCATAAACATCCCGCGCACCTCCCTTTGACATGTTTCTTTTTATCCTTTAATTTCATCAGCAATTCATTTTTTTCATCCGTCCAGATTTCACTGAAAGGCCGCTTACGGATATTGCCCAGAGACTGGTTGCGCCAGAATTGATCGGGATAAACCTCACCGTCCCAACTTACGCAGCCGATGCCGATGCCAGAGGAGTTACCTTCGTTCATTTCCAACAACTCCAAAATTTCTTTGGCACGCTCGGGATTTTCTTTTTTCATTTTCAGATAAAGATAGGGACCATCCGCATGATTATCCACTGTCAGGATTTCTGGCGAGAGGCCTTCGTCAAACATCTTTTTGGTTTCCGCGGCAATCAGATCAATGAGCTTGCGGGTTTCCTCATGCGTCAGGTCTTCCTCGCGCAGTTTGGAGCCGCGGCCGGTATACACCAGATGATAGAAGCAGAGCCTTTCAACCTTTTCTTTTCGCAGTAAATCAAACATATATTTGACGTCGGCCAGATTATGCTTGTTTACCGTAAAGCGGATGCCGACTTTGATTCCCGCCTCACGGCAATTGCGGATTCCTTCAATAGCCGCTGCAAACGCGCCTTTCTTCCCGCGAAATCTATCATGTGTTTTTTCCAGACCATCAAGGCTCACTCCTACATAGGAAAGGCCGACCTTTTGCAGTTTGGTTGCGAATTCTTTGGTAATCAGCGTGCCGTTGGTGGAAATAACCGCCCGCATTCCCTTGTCCCTGGCATACTGGGCCAGCTCCGGCAAATCTTTTCGCATCAGCGGCTCGCCGCCGGAAAAAAGAATCACCGGCGAGCCGAAGGCTGCCAGATCGTCAATGAGCTTTTTTCCTTCTTCGGTGGTTAGTTCGTCAGGATAGTCGATGTCCGCGGAATTGGAATAACAGTGAATGCATTTTAAATTACAACGGCGAGTCATGTTCCAGACAACCACCGGTTTTTTATCTGCTGAAAATTGCAGGAGATGAGAAGGCAAATCCCCCGATTTCCTGCTGTAGCGCAGAACATCGGACGGCTCCACCGCCCCACAATATAATTTGGAAATTCCTATCATTTGTTTTTACCTCTTTTCCGTGCAGCCGGTTTTTTCTTAAAAAATTCAATCAAAGCCCTAACCAGCCCCTCCATTGTATATTCTTCCTGATGAATATCAACGGAAAATCCGGCCTTTTGGGCCGCCACTGCCGTCACCGGCCCGATGCAGGCGATTTTCACATTCTTGGGCAACTTAAAACCACTTCCCATTATTTTAATAAAATTACTCACTGTGGATGAACTTGTAAAGGTAATCACATCCACCTGATTTTTCTCAAACAGTTCTTCCAGTTCGTTTTTCTTTTTTTCCGAGTTGACCGTAACATAGGCGGTCGCCACATCAACGCTTGCGCCATGCTTTTTCAAGCCTTCGGGAAGAACATCGCGCGCTTCGGCGGCTCTCACAAGAAGAAATTTCTCCCCTTTTACATTCTTTTTGGAGAAGGATTTTAGGATTCCTTCGGAAATATATTTTTCAGGAACGAGATCAACCTTGATTCCCTTATTGGCTACTTGCTGTGCCGTAGCCGGACCAATACAACAAATCTTGATGCTTTTCAAATCGCGGATATCTTTCTTTTTGGCCAATAACCTTTCAAAAAAATATGCAACGCCGTTGGCGCTGGTAAAGATCAGCCAGTCGTAATCCTCCAGCTTTTTTATCGCCGCATCCAGTTTACGCCAAGAAGGAGGAGGTACAATTTTGATGGTTGGAAAATGAATAGGATTGGCACCTTCCTTAATCAGAAGTTTTGCCAGATCGTCGGCCTGTTTTTCCGGTCGCGTGATGACCACACCCTTTCCGAAAAGCGGTTTGGAATCAAACCACTGCAATGTATCGCGCAAGGCAACCACCTCGCCGACAACAAGAATTGCCGGCGGCGCAAATTTGCATTCTTTCGCCAACTTGACAATATTGATCAGAGTGCCCTCGAGAATTTCCTGCCTTGGCGTTGTGCCCCAGCGAATCAGCGCGACGGGAGTTTTAGGCGACTTGCCGTTGTCTTGTAACTTGCCGACGATTTTTTCGATATTCTTCACGCCCATCAAAAAAACCAGTGTTCCGATCTGGGCAAGCGCCTGCCAGTCGATATCGCTTTTTTCTTTGGTTGGGTCTTCATGACCGGTGACAAAAGCCACCGTCGAAGTTAAACCGCGATGCGTAAGCGGAATTCCGGCATAAGCGGGAACAGCAATCGCGGAGGTGACGCCGGGAACAATTTCGAAAGGAATTTTATTTTCCGCAAGCTTTTCCGCTTCTTCTCCACCACGGCCGAAAATAAAGGGATCGCCTCCTTTTAATCGGGCAACAATATTTCCCGCTTTCGCTTCCCTCGCCAGCAGGTCGTTGATCTGCCATTGCGACAGGGTATGCGCTCCGCCCTGTTTTCCCGCATAAATTAATCGGGCATCGCTACGGGCGTATTTCAATAAATCCTTACTAACCAGATAATCGTAAATAACGACATCCGCTTCGTTGAGACATTCAATGCCTTTGAGCGTAATCAACCCCGCATCGCCCGGCCCTGCACCAATGATATAAACTTTTCCTTTTTTGTTTTTTTTCATAATTACCTATCGTGTCATTTCCTTTTCAAGCGGGAATCTACCCGCGCTGTCATTCCCGCGCAGGCGGGAATCCAGGAATTACACTATTTCATCATATAAATCTTCCCATTCAGGATTCTTTTCCTCGATCAACCTTATCTTCCATTTTCTGTCCCACTTCTTCATCTGCTTTTCTCTTAATATTGCTTCTTCAATTTCCTTATAAGACTCAAAATATACGAGAGCATGAACATCATATGCCTTTGTGAATCCATCTATTAAGTTTTGTTTATACTCATAAATCCTTTTAACTATATCACTTGTAACGCCAATGTATAATGTTCCATTCTTTTTGCTGGCCAGAATATAAACATAATATTGTTTCATAAGTAAAATTCATAAAAAATACTGGATTCCCGCCTCCGCGGGAATGACAAAAGCTGAATTTGAGTAACCTCGATTATCCACTTGCCCCTAATTTAATGAAATATTTTATTGTCCCAATAATGATCGACAATACAGCTACTATAATTAATGCTTCTAATGTCGCTAACAAAACAGTAATGCCTTTATACTTTTCTTTAAATGGCATTGAAAGGCTTAAATCCTTGAAGGCAAGAAGGTCGTTAGCTTTTCCCCAATTTTCTTTTGAAAATAATTCTTTTAAAAAATGTTTCATACTATCCTCAATGAAGCTTTATACCATTTCTAAATCAAAGATGATATTGAGGCAGCTAGGTGGAGGCGACGAGACGTATTGTACATACGTTGAGGAAGCCGACAACCCTGGCCTGCGCCGGGGCAGGCTGTGCCAACAAAAATAGCGCTTTGATTTAGAATTGGTATCACATCAAATCCAAAAGTTTCTGCCCCCCCTTGTCCAGAACGATTTCTGCCAGCTTCTTGCCCATTTCTTCCGCATCTTTTGTCGTGCCGTTTATTTTTTCACGAATAACAGTTATGCCGTTGGGCGCAGCAAGCATGCCTTCAAGCGTTAGCATCAGACCATCAAGTTTTCCAAGCGCTGCAATCGGTAGGCGGCATCCGCCTCCCAGCGCCCGCAGAAATGCGCGCTCTGCTGCAACTTCTGCAGCGGTTGTCACGTCATTTAATCCGGCACATGCCTTGGCCAAATTAACATCGTCCTTGCGAATCTGCAAGCCCAGCGCGCCCTGGCCGACCGCAGGGAGCATTGTTTCCACCGGCAGGAATTGTGTGATACGCTCGGCCAGTCCCATTCTTTTCATGCCCGCCGCCGCCAGAATGACACCAGTGAGGTTTTCTGTTTCGATCTTGTTTATCCTTGTTTGAATATTTCCCCTGAGTGGAACAATATTCACATCGGGCATCATCGCTTTGATCTGCGCGCCGCGTCGCTGCGAGCCGGTGCCGATTTTCGCGCCTTTAGGCATGAATTCCATTTTAATGTTTTCGCGCGAAACCAATACATCGCGAACATCCTCGCGTGGCAGAATGGCCGCGAACATCAGCCCTTCCGGAATCTCACCCGGAACATCCTTCATGCTGTGTACGGCCAGATCAATTTTTTTCACAAGCAGGGCTTCTTCAATTTCCTTGACAAACACTCCCTGTCCGCCGATGGTCAAAAGCGATACATCCTGCATGATGTCGCCGCTGGTTTTGATGATGCAAATTTCAATGTCCGCATCCGGTATTACTTTTTTCAATTTTTCAGCAGCAAAATTCGTCTGTGTCAATGCCAGTTTGCTGCCGCGTGTGCCTACTTTAATATTCACCTTTCACCTTTCACCTTTTACTGCTTCAATCCAACCGAAAAAGTCTCCGCACCGCCGCCACAATATCGCGGGAGCTGAATTCGGAGCTTTCCTCCTTTAAAACCGTCACCGGAGAATGCAGCACCTTGTTTACGATGGAATTAACCAGAATCTCAACTTTTTCCTGATTCTCTTTGGTCAGACTACCCAACCAGCCCGCGGCCTTCTCCATTTCCGCCTGCACAATCTCTTCGGCCTTGTTGCGCAAAGATATTATCGTCGGCACGGATTCGAGCTCTTTCTGCCAGTTGACGAATCTTGCCACTTCCTCATCAATTATTATTTCTGCTTTAATCGCTTCTTTTTTGCGAACATGCATATTTTCGTCAACGATGTCCTGAAGATTGTCGATGTTGTAAAGATAAACATTTTCCAGCTCGCTGGTTTCCGGCTCTATATCGCGTGGAACGGCAATATCAATTAGAAACAGCAGGCGGTTTTTGCGCTGGTGATGAATTTTTTTGAGCATATTGGCGGTTACGATAAACCCCGTCGAACCGGTGGAGCTAATAACGATATCCGCTTCGATGAGTTTTTTCTCCAGAGTGTCCAGCAGTGCCGCTTCGCCGTGGAATTTTTCAGCCAGAAGCTCCGCCTGCACGAGAGACCTGTTGGCGATGATGATGGACTGCGCACCTCTTTCAATCAATTGCTGACCTGTCAGTTCGGCCATTTCTCCGGCACCGATGAGCAGAATTATTTTGCCTTCCAGCGAGCCGAAGATTTTTTTGGCCAGTTCCACGGCGGCATGGCTGACCGATACGGGATTGACGGCAATGCCGGTTTCCGAACGGACACGTTTGGCCGTGCGGAAAGAGCAATGCATCAGACGATTCAAAACAACGCCGGTTGCATATTTTTCCAGAGCTTCGCGATAGGCTTCTTTCACCTGTCCGAGAATCTGCGCCTCGCCCATGACCATTGAATCAAGGCTCGACGCCACTCGGAAAATATGCCGGACGGCTTCTTCACCGCGATATTCGTAAAATCTGTCTGCCGCCTCGGACTGATTCAGGCCGCCGTTTTGCGCCAGAAAATCTTTTACATCTTTTAAGGCATCGCTATCTTCCGCGACACTGGCAATAATCTCCACGCGGTTGCAGGTGGAAAGATAAAGCACTTCCTCCATGCCGTTTATAGCCAGAAGAGATGGAAGTAAATCCTTTTTCTCCTGGCATCCGGCAAATATCTTTTCCCGGACAGCGACGGATGCTGTTTTATGATTTAAGCCAGTCAGTACAATCATTTTTAAATAAAGTTATGCAAAGTTGAAAAACACAATCTTACGCTTCCGTAGGAAAGCAGTAGAAAAACAAAAGCAACACCGGAAAATACGGCCATCCTGTAACCTTTCCAGCCGATGGCCAGCCGCTGATGCAGAAGAAATCCATAGATAACCCAGCCGGCAAAAGTCCAGATAACTTTCGGATCCGTCAGCCAACCGGACTGCCAACTTATTCCTGCGAAAACAGCCCCGGCAATAATGCCCAGGCTCAAAACCGGAAATCCCCCCAAAAGACAAATGTGATTAATTCTGTCCAGATCACTAAGCGACGGCAGCAGTCTGCTCGTCCTGCTTAATTTTTTGTTTTTCAAAAGAGAGTTCTGCATGATGAACATCAATCCGGCACAAGACGCGATCACAAACAGCGCTTCACCCATAATGACGCAAAATAAATGCATGGTAGTTAGCCAGTTCTGTAAATTTTGAGGAAGAAGCGATTTACCTGAAGCCTCTCCGGCAGCGGCAATCATGAACAACAAGATAAAAGGAGAAATGAAAGCCCCAAGCACTCTGGTCTTAGTTTTAAATTGCAGGGCAAGATAAACCGCGCATACCGACCATGCGCAAAGAGATAGAAAATCACGTGAGCCGGGATTAATCAGCACAGAAGAATTGATGAGAGCGAAAAGTAAATTAACCGTAAGAGAACCGAAAGCAAAGGCTAGAATCCAGGTGGATATTTTGGCCAACTTCACTCTTTTAACAAGAAGTGAAGATAGATAACCCGCAGTGCTTAATGTAGAGAGGGTAAAAGCAATATTGAACGAAATTATTTCCAGATTAGTTAAAATCAATTTCCACTTCCTCCCCCGTTATTTTTTTAACGATCTCCTTTACTTTTTTAAAATCCATGGCTTTGATAGATTCCAGAATGCCTTCCGCCATTAGAGAACTAAACCAATCCTTGCCTACTCCGGCGTTCTTTTCCATCTTAGCGCGCAGGTTTCCCAAAATATTCAACAGGATTTCATATTCCTTGCCATATTTATTTTCCATCTCTTGTCGCAGGTGACGTGCCAAAGCGGGACTTTTACCACCGGTACCTATAGCAATCGCCAAATCTCCTCTTTTAACCAGCGCTGGTAAAATAAAATCGCATCTTTTAGGATCATCAACAATATTTACGGGAATACCTTTGGTGCGGGCATCATCCGCTACCCGGGCGTTGATCTTTTCGTCGTCGGTTGCACCGATGACTAATGCAGCACCATTAATAAAATAATCCGTATATTCAGCGGCAATATGACAAATCATATCTTTCTTATCCAATTCGGCAAGCTCTGGTGAAAGCCGCGGACTAATTACAAAAACATCGGCACCGCAATCTATAAGTCTTTCTGCTTTTCTTGCGGCAACTTCACCGCCGCCGACGATGACACACTTCTTATCCCTGATGTTCAGAAAAATCGGATAATATTTCAATATTTGCCTTCCTTTAATTCTAAAAATACCATTTCGCCGCTAGTATTAATCCGTAGTACGGTTCTTCAGAACCGTTGAACAAGCGAACCTAAAGGTTCGAACTACAGTTCCTTATAATTATCCTTTGAAAGCAAAACGGTATTAAATCCGCTTAGAAAGCTATCACGAAGGTGATCAAATTTCAAGATGGGTTATTACGGCAAATCATTGTCGAAATTACTGATTAAATAGAAGAATTTTATTTTGTTGAATATTTACGCTGAGACTTCCACGCGATTGCGCCCGCCGTTTTTTGCCATATACAAAGCTTCGTCGGCTCGTGCAATGGTTCTTTCAATGTTTTCCTGCATTTTATACGCCGTCAAACCTATGGAAACTGTAACTTTGGAATCAGGACCCAAACTCGGGAATAAACTCTTCTCCACACAATCGCGAATACGTTCAGCAAATATTTGCGCTGCCTGAAGATCCGTCTGGGTAAGCACGACTAAAAATTCTTCACCGCCATAACGTCCGCAAAAGTCCGTCTTACGTAAAACACTGCGGAGAACGGAAGCAAACGTTTTTAATACATAGTCGCCTGTTTGATGTCCATATGTATCGTTAATATTTTTAAATTTATCAATATCTATCATGGCCAAAGAAAAAACATCCCCAGTACGAATTGAGCGATTACTCTCAGTTTCGATGAGATCCATCAGATGGGTACGATTGAAGAAACCTGTCAGGTCATCGTGAATAGCCATTTCCCGAATAACTGTTAAAGACGATTGAAGTTTTCTCCGGCTGACGCTCAGTTCACGGCGAAGAGAACTTATATTGCCTCCTATGAAAGAAACAGAAATCAGAACTACGGCAAGTCCGAACCATTTAAAAAGCTCTATTTTAAGATCGATATCTAGCGGACGAAAAATCTTCAGCAAACCAATATCTATTCCGTAAGTCAGCAGGGCAAAACCGCTAATGAACAAAAACTGGCTGGTATAGAGGCGAAAAATACCGAACAAAAGGATAAGAATATACATCGAAAAAAGAAGGCCCTGTACCTTATAACCATAATACATTGCGTACATAACAACCAAAATGGCAGCACACATCTGAATTGTAGTGAGGCTTGGATCCGACATCCGCAGATTGAGATCGCTACGAAAGACTATAAATAAAACAACGTTAATCGTCAGAACAATAATCCCCAACCCGTATAGTGCCCGAAGATCCACGATACCTGCCAAATATGCAAAATAAGAAATTGAAATATTAAGTATGTAGACGGCGAATGTCACAAAAAAGCGACGGAGACGAAGAGCCTGCTTGGGATCATCCCTGGAAATAACAGAAAAATTAACGGCCATAACGGAAAGGTTGAAAGCCAGTTTAGACAATTTTTTCTTGATTCCGTTGATATTCAAAGAAAGGCTTTTATGAACCATAATTTCTTTGGCAAAGATTAATTTTAATATTTGTACTAAAAAAATCACTTCATGTCAATTAAGTGTGCCAATCCTGTTCCGCTCCGCTCGTTTTACCACGGCGCTACGCGTGCTCTCAACGAGTGTCACTAAAGTATTGTTCTTCTTCCGTTGTATCTTTCGGTATCGTAATATTTTTCCACATCAACCAGTTGCAATTTATTGATAACCCCTTCCAGAGGTGCGGTGGCAATTTCTCCGTGCTGCAAACTTACCATACGTCCGAACTCTCCTTTGACAATCATATCGATAGCGGCAACGCCAAACCACCTGGCCATCAGGCGATCATGGGCTGAAGGCGTTCCGCCGCGCTGGAGATGGCTTAAGATGATATGACGTGATTCTAATCCCGTTTTCCTTTGAATTTCATTTGCGATATAAGCGGCTATTCCACCCATCGAAACATGCCCGAAATCATCTACATGACTGTCTTTTACAAATTCCTGCTGTCCTAAAGGTTTAGCCCCTTCCGCCGCTACAAGAATAGAATATTTAATTTCACGACCCTGCCGTTCACGCAAGAGCTCGCATACTTTATCCATATCGAAAGGATATTCCGGTATAAGGATGATATAAGCTCCGCTGCTCTCACCACCACGTAAAGCAAGCCAGCCTGCATTGCGTCCCATTGTTTCCACAACAAAAATACGGCCGTGAGAACCGGCAGTCGTTCTCAAGCGGTCGATTTCCTCCATAATAATATTAACCGCTGTGTCAAAACCCAGAGAATACTCTGTGCCCGCAAGGTCCATGTCAATCGTTTTTGGTATTCCTACTGTCTTAATGCCCAGCTTATGCAATTTATAAGCAACGCCCAGAGTATCTTCTCCACCGATAGCGACAATGGCATCAATGCCCAGTTTCTTTACGTTTTCAATTAACTTTCCCGAACGATCATTTTTCGGATTAAAGGGATTTGTTCGCGATGTTCCCAGATTCGTTCCGCCATAGCGATCCCAGGTCCTGACAATCTCTTCATCCAGAGGCTTGATGTATCTCGCACAGCTTCTTTGATCTTCAGGATCAACCTCTACTAGGCCTTTCCAACCATCTGTAATACCAATAACCTCAAAGGATATGGAACGGTTCGCTACCATTTTGGGATCAAGCGCGCTTTTTGTGACCCATTTAATTGTTCCGTTTAATCCGGGGCAATCTCCCCCGCCAGTCAATACAGCTATTTTTATTTTCATAATTTTTGCTCTCCGATATTTTGAAAATTAAAATACCTTAATAATGTTTATAGTGGATATAATTAAATATATTTTATCAGTTTCCGGCCAACTTTTACAAGGGAAACTCTTTTTCATATTATAAACATATTACCATAAAAATATCCTTGTTTTTATTTTATGTTTATTATGCGTGCTTGAAATATTACTCAAAAGAATATATAAATGTTTTAAATCTTCAGCAGGATTATTCATGACAGAGAAAGAACAGGAGAAATGGCTGAAAGTTGAGATATCGGCTCCTTCAGAGCTAATGGACGCGTTGGGAAATTTTCTCACCGAAACCGGCGCTCAGGGTGTGTTCCAGGAATCATTGACACCTCAAACACCCGGTGATTTTCCGGAACCGATAATTGAAGAGATACTCAAAGCCTATTTCCCGCAGGACAGTCGCACTGAAAAAAGATTGGCGGCATTGGAAAAATACATCGACAGTTTGCATGAAATATTTCCTGAATCCGAAAAACCTTCGTTCACAGTCGAAAATATTTCTGATCCGAACTGGGGAGAACAATGGAAAAAATATTTTCAACCCATAAGGGTAAGCAACAATATTATCGTCAAGCCGACGTGGGAACGATATACGCCTTCCAGCCGCGATATCGTCATTGAAATCGATCCCGGAATGGCTTTTGGTACCGGCCAGCACCCATCAACCAGAATGTGTATCGAAGCAATTGAAAATACAATAATGAAAGACCGTTCTATTAACGAATGGAAAGTCTTGGATGTCGGCTGCGGCACAGGTATTCTCGGTATAACGGCCGCCAAAATGGGCGCTCAGGACGTTATCTGCGTGGATATCGATAAAAAGGCTGTGGAAATTGCCGCTGAAAACGCGGCCATTAATAATGTAAAATCTTCCTTGCGCATTCTAAATAAAAATGTTGTTGCCATCGACAAACCACGCAACTTAATCATTGCCAATCTTACTGCAAAACTGCTTTTAACTCTCCGTCCAAACCTTATTCAATTGCTATTGCCGGAAGGATATATGATTATTTCGGGTATAATTGAACAGGATATTAAAATTATCGAAGAACAATTTATCGCCAATACGCTTACCATATACCAAGTAATTACGGAAAAAGAATGGGTTTGCTACATTCTCAAAAAGAAGGCCGCCAGCGCTTAACCGCAACATTCTTACTACTGAAACATCAAAAACTTGAGGTTAAACCTTGACTATTCCCCGAATATACAGCCCGGAGTCTCTGGAAAATAAAACAAACTGCGAATTAGAAGCGGACAATCTAAAATATTTAAAGCAGGTAATGCGCCTTAAACAAGGTGACAGGATCAGAATTTTCGATGGTTTTGGTCTTGAGTTTGAAGCCGTAATCAAAGAGTTTTATGCAAAATCCGTTTTGATAGAATTAGGTCAAAAAATTCCAACAGCAGAGAAAGAAATCTGCGTCACGCTGGCTCAGGCAATTCCCAAAGCCGGCAAGATGGATACTATTGTGAAAAGCGCCGCGGAACTGGGAACTGACGTAATTATCCCTTTTAATGCCGCACGATCAATCGGCTGTATCGCCGGCGAAAAAAGTTCTCTAAAAGTAGCACGCTGGCAAAAGATAGCTGCAGAAGCGGCACGATCAAGCCACAGCAGTTATGTAACAAAAATCTCGAAAGTTTTGTCTTTTGTTGATATGCTAACAATTGTTTCCGGGGATACGTTGAAATTAATCTTCTGGGAAGAAGAATCACAAAAATCAATTAAGGATGTATTGACTGATAAAGCTTTTATTGCCATAAGAAACTTTTTTGTCGTTATCGGGCCGGAAGGCGGTTTTTCGAAAGACGAGATATGCATGGCCAAAGAAAACGGCTTTATTTCGGTTAGCCTTGGCAAACAAATTTTAAAGGTGGAAACGGCAACATCGGCAATAATATCAATAATTCAATATGAGAAAGGGATTTTCAGCAATAGACTGCTGTAGGTAAAAAAATGACCATTTACAAATTTGCCGGTTTTTGGCGTCGCCTGATAGCGTTTATGATTGACAACACAATCGTCACTATTATTTTTTCCATTTTGTGCATAATTGCTACCATGGCATATGTATGGGGAGCGATTTCCGGAAATAGTGACGCTTGGATTGTCGATATAACTGATCCCACATCTTCTCTTTCGTTAATGTTTATGTCTTTCCTGTTTTATACCTTTATTATGCTTACTTATTTTACTTATTTTCATGGCGTTACGGGCCGCACGCCAGGCAAAATGCTTCTTGGATTACAGGTTGTTTCTACCGATGGAACACCGATTTCTTTCGGTACTGCTTTTTTGAGAGCAGTTGGCTATTTGATTTCAAGTTTATTATTTACTTTTCCACTTGGTTTTATCTGGGCTGCGTTTGATAAAAGAAAGCAAGGCTGGCACGATAAAATAGCCGGAACAGTTGTTATTATCAGGGAACAGCAAAATAACAGTGCAGGCCTCTCAATTCCCGAGAATACTGCTAATATACCAATCTCATAAAAAAGCAAAGAACATGGCGAGACGTTGAAACAACTGATAATTAAAGATATAATAACACATGCAACTAGTCAAAAAAACCTTGACAAAAGAACCCTTCTTCTATAGACGATTGCCTTGTTTTACCGGATTAATTAAGTATGTGGGTCGGTAGCTCAGTCGGTAGAGCATCGGACTGAAAATCCGAGTGTCGGCAGTTCAATTCTGCCCTGACCCACCATCGAAATCAAGGGGTTGCAAGTTTTAATGGGGCTTGCGCCCCTTCTTTTTTGGGGAATTGTGATCTCATCCCGGCCTATCGGCCGAGGTGAGATTAAACTTTTCAGATAAAATATTTACTTAACAACTAAAAGATTGCTCCGTTCTCTTGATAATTTCATCCTGAATCTTGTTGTCAAGGTCGATGAAATACGCAGAGTATCCGGCAACTCTGACGATAAGGTTCTCATATTTCTCCGGTTTCTTCTTCGCATCCAACAAAGTTGCCTTACTCACGCAATTAAACTGAACGTGATGGAGCCCCATATCACGCACGGTCTTGAGATACCCCCTCATGAGCTCATAGTTCTCCGGATCGAAGAATACCGGCATGAACTTTTGATTGAGGAGCATGTTACCGGTCTTGAGAGGATCGACCTTGGCAACGGATCTTATCGTAGCCGTCGGGCCACTGATGTCTCTGCCCTGAACCGGGGAGATCGTTCCGTCGTGGAAAGGTTCATTGGCCCTTCTTCCATCGAAGGTTGCCGGCATGAGCATTCCGGCAGCTATTGGACCTGATGCGGTTGTACCATCCATTATATATCGGTTACCGTATATGTCGATTGACTTGTCGCACTCCTCTTTAACTTTGACCATTATATCTCTGGAGAACATGTCGACATAGTCGTTATCGTTACCAAACCTCGGCACCTCCTCCTCAATCATCTTATAGAGCTTTTCGTACTTGCCCTCATAGTTGTTATCCACTGCTTTTACAAAATCCTCTAATGTGTATTTCTTCTTTTCAAAGACCAGCATTTTTATCGCGGCAAAAGCGTCTGCTGCGTTATTGCATCCCAATACGAGATGGTGGCGCAGCCCCAGGTACTCCCAATCCCTCATGTCGCATGCTTTCTCAATGTTGCCATCGAGTATTGCAGACAGGAACGGGCGAGGAACGTAAACCTTCTGGAGCACGTCTGCCATATTGGCAAGCTGTGTCAGCACCATTATCGCATGTTCTATCTGCCTGCAAAAGGCTTTCCAAACATCGTCAATTGTTTTCATCGTCGATACGGGTGGCGCAGCCACGCTTGCCTGCGACCCCAAGAATTTACCTTCATTTAGTGTCATCGTTACGCACATTGGAAGTAACAAAGCGCCGGTATGGCCTGCCCGATAATGAATGTTTTTGCCCGGGATTACAGGCTGCATGCAGTTGTTGATGCTGTAATTTCTTGCATCCTCTACGCTTGCGCCGATACCCATGAGTCTGGGTACATTAACCTTGTCGTTAAACATTGCCGGCTGCGAACATCCCGTGTGGACGCATTTAAAAACGGCGTCGAATAGTGCAGTCGGCGTTCCGTCGTGCATGCGGACAGCTATCTGCGGGGCAACGGTCTGGAGTTCGCCTGTTACTTCAAGCGCTATATAGGTGATCTCATTCGTCATGTCATTGCCGAATTCATCGACTCCGCCCAATGTCATCGTCTGCCAGCCGAGTCCGCCACCACCATTGTTTACCCACTGCGGAGGCTGCACGTATCCACCCTCCTGCATCTTTACCCAAACCGATTCGACCAATTCCTTCGCGCCTTCTCTTGTAATAAACCCTTTCTTAAGATCATTTTCGTAATACGGATACAATACCTTATCAAAACGTATTCCGTTACCAACCTGAGGAACATCAATATAATTCACGATGAAATTGATAAAGATGAAACTCTGTATCGCTTCATGCAGATTCCTCGCCGGGCAGGCAGGTACCTGATTGCATACCTCGATCATCCTATCAAGTTCTTTTAATCTCTGAGGATCGGAACCCTTTTTCTTTTCATTCTCGAGAAGTTTCGCGTATCTCTTGCCCCATCTGGCAACCGCCTCGCAGGATATTTTCATCGCGCGGAGCTCATCGAGCATGTTCATGCGCTTTTCAGTTTGGATTGAAATGTCGTTCAACACCTCTTCAAACTTCTTGTCTATCTCGGCAATTATTCCGTTTATTCCGACTTTCATTACCTTCTCGAAATTCGGAGTACACATTTCCCATTGCCACATCCATGGTGCCGAGGGCAGTTCGCCGACTTTCCACGGTATCCAATCCGGAACATAGGCTCTCTCCCTTCCCTGAATACTGCAATGCTCCCAATACTTGAACTGCTCGTCGAGTTCAGCCTTCTCTGAATCGTTCAGCATTGCGGAGTAGTCCGGCAGACGTCTGATGGTCTTGGAAAGCCATCTCCAGTAAAGCTCCGGATAGATGGGCACGCTTGCCTCTGTGCTTGCAAAGCATCCGACCAAAAGCTCATTAGGTCTTGTATAAAGAGTCATCGTGTCCAAATATTCCGCCATTGCCTTTGCCCTTCTTATAGCGAAGGATTCACCTTCCGTCTCCTTGTAGACCTTGGTCGCTACCCTGGAACGCTCCAGACAAATTCTCATTCCTGTTTTAACGGCTCTTTTATCAGCGACACGGCCTAAAGTTTTGATGTGCGTGTCGTCGCGTAATAACTGATTTCTTGCTGTAGACGCCATAAATAATTCCCCCCTTTTGTTTGAAGATAAAACTATTTATTTGTTCTTTGTTAAACCATGGTCACCATTTAAGTTTCCCACGCTCACATTTTTTGAACCAACAGCTTTTAATCAATTCAATTATTGCCAATCATCAATATAATCTAACGCTGTACAATGTTCTTCGGCATTTCAACGACCTTAGCCCGAAAATATTCGCCAAGTGTTTTCGCCTGAGGATCCATGCGGAGAGACGAGGCAACGCCGTCTCCGAGAATTCCTCTGATGTAGAAATTTACAGCGAGAAGATTCGGCAGTTCATAACGCTCAATTTCAAAATTCTTCAAATCCTTCATGATTTCTTTTAGCTTTTCAGGAGTTAAATGCTTTTCCAGCCATGCGTAACCTTCCGGTGTCTTTGCCCAAACGCCGAGATTTGCATTGCCGCCTTTATCACCGGAACGGCTCGCGAACACTCTGCCCAGAGGTACTTTAACAGTTTTACCTTCTGAAACTTTCGGAACTTTTATTTTGAGAGGAGCGGGAGAGGAATAGCCCGGAACTGGTTTTACAAACTCTATATTAAACTCATTTCCACCGACAACGACATGCTGGTTGATGTGTTTTGTTGACATAAGAGCGGGCCAGTATATGAGCGCCGGGATTCCCTTCGCGGGCATAGCTGTCAAAGTAAAGCCCGGAATGTTCGCCAACGCCAGTTCAACTACTCTGGCAGAGAATTTATCCACCTTCTTTTGGTCATTATCGATCACGGACAGGCGCAGATACGCAAAAGCTTCTTCGTTGTTCGCGGGATTTTCACTATTCGAACGTACAAGCTGAACATCGCACACATGGAATTGGTCCTTGCCGCCGATAGCGTCAAACAAAGCATCTTCCACTATTTTCGCTTTCTTTTCTATATCAAGGCCGGTGAGCACGACAACCGATGAATTGCGGTATCCGCCGAGAGTATTGATACAAACTTTTGCTGTATCGGTCGGTGGCTCGCCCTTGACGCTTTTTACAAGGACTCTATCCGGCCCGCTTTGGGAAATATCGATAGTATCAAAGCGCGCGACTACATCCGGTGTAAGATAGCTCGGAGTGCTGATCTCATACATGAGTTGAGCCTTTACCGTATCGACAGAAACAAGGCCGCCGGTATCGGGATGTTTCGTGATAATGAATGAACCATTTGGATGCACCTCGGCAATGGGAAATCCTACCTTCCTGAAATCCGGCACATCGTCGATGAAGGAATAATTTCCACCGGTCGCCTGCGCTCCGCACTCTATGATATGGCCGGCCGTATATGCTCCGGCAAGCTTATCCCACTCATTTTCCTTCCAGCCATACCACCAGGCGGCCGGACCAGCAACAACAGAGGCGTCGGCAATTCTCCCTCCCACAATGATATCAGCCCCTTCCTCCAGAGCCTTCACAATGCCCCAGCATCCGAAGTAGGCGTTTGCCGTCAGCACCATACCCTTGGCATCTTTCAGCGGTATATTTTTATCCATATGAATAAGTTCTTCACCCATACCTTGAAGTTCAGCCAGCCGCGGCAGAAGGTCATCTCCGTCAATGTAGGCAATCTTGGGATGCAGTCCAAGCCTGGCGGATAAAGCTTCAAGCTCCGCGGCCAATCCCTTGGGATTTAGGCCTCCGGCATTGGAGACTATTTTTATTTTCTTATCGAGGCACTCGCCCATTACCTCTTCCATCTGAGTGAGAAAGGTCTGGACGTATCCGCCGTTGGGATGTTTCATCTTCGTTCTGAAAAGTATCGCCATGGTGAGCTCTGCAAGGTAATCACCAGTTAGAAAGTCAATCGGTCCGCCCTGCACCATCTCTTTCGCGGCGCTTAATCTGTCGCCGTAAAATCCGCTGCAATTTGCTATGATAACCTTGTCATTATTTCTATTTCCCATGAAAGTCCCCCCATGTATTTATGAACAATTCACTGTCTAATGCCCTGTCATTTACCGGTGAATTTCGGTTCCCGTTTCTCGATAAAAGCGGTGATTCCCTCCTTCGCGTCCTCTGTGGCGGCCACCTCCATCAACTTGCCTGATAGAAATTCAAGCGCGTCATCAAGCGACATGGAAGCTGCATTATGGAAAGCTGCTTTCCCGATCTTTATGCCGATCGGGCTTTTTAATATCAGGCTGTTCAATATGGAATTAACAGTGCCGTCCAACTGATCGGTAGGAACAATTCTGGTAACCAAACCCATGGCCAGCGCGTCTTTTGCCGAAATCTTCTCGCCGAGCAGAATCATTTCCATGGCTTTTTTCATGGGAACATTTCGGAATATCAGAGCGCCGATCATCATCGGCCAAAGGCCGACGTTTACCTCAGGCGTGCCGAACTGCGAATCATCACCGGCGATAACTATATCACACGCAAGCATGAATCCCATACCGCCGGCCAGACAATATCCCTTAACACGCGCAACCGTAGGCTTGGAAAAAGAAGCGAGGCGTTTGAGAAGCTCGGCGTACTTGGCGAATACATCCATTCCCTCCTCCGGTGCGCTTCCGGCAAGTTGTGCACCCGCGCTAAAACACTTATCTCCGGCGCCCGTTATCAGGAGAGCGCGCACATTCGTGTCCTTTTCCGCTGCGTCCAGATATTCATGAAATAATTTTATGACTGTAGGGGAGATGGTATTACGCTGTTTTTCGCGGTTGATTGTTATATATGCCACACTATTTTCGACTTTATAGAGAAGTTCCTCAGACATAACGCAACCTCCAGTCTAATAAAAAAACATTTCTTTTTTTATATTTCTAACAGGTAATCCTGCCCCTTCCCGGACACCATATTTTGCAATCCTCTATGATGCTTTAATCTCTTCTTCGGCACACTTTTCAATGTCTACCAGTATCTCACCCGGCATTACCTTTTGCCCTTCTTTAACATTGATTTTAGTTACCTTTCCTTTAAACGGTGCGGATAGAGTAGTTTCCATCTTCATGGCGGAAACGACCACCACGGATTGTCCTTTCTCTACCTCATCACCCTCTGATACCATTACGCTTACGACAACCGACGGCATTGGAGGTGTAATCTCCTGAGGCATGTCCTTGCCGCCTTTTTTGCGTCCTGTTGATCTTGCCAGCTCTTCCGCATCCTGAACAGGATATGCGATACCGTCCACGTGAACGATCTTGCCGGTGCCGTCATCGGATATAAAAGCATTTACCGCTTCGCCGTTTACCTCCAGATAAAGCTGATTGGCAGATACATTCCTGTATCGTGCGGTAATGCTCCTGCCGTTGACTACTGCCGATATCGTCTCATCGTCCACACGGTTTGCTTCTATCGGAATATCTTGTCCTGCTATTCTCAATGTGTAGTTCATATGGTTTCTACCTCTCAGACTGTTAGAACACTTTTTATGGCCTGAAATTTCCCAATGTCTTCCATGGAGAATTTGCCTCAGCGTCTGCTGTTGTTACTGTAATAGACCTTTTGCGGTTGGAAAGAGCGTCCACTATAAAGGCAATGGCCGCCAAATCCTTCCCGCAAAGATCAGGACTCCAGTTAGCAAAGTGCTTATCGATAAAATCAGTATATGTCTCACCGTCTTGAAAAGCCTGCGTTTTCAATATATCGATAAGGAATGGGATAGGCGTCATTACACCAAGAATTACGTACTCGTTAAGAGCTCTTATCATTCTGCTGATGCAGTCTTTCCTTGTCTCGGCGTAAACGATGAGCTTGGCAAGGATCGGATCGTATTCCATTGGAACGGTAAAACCGGAGTACACGCCGCAATCGTTCCTGATGCCGGGACCGCGCGGTTCCCGAACGAAATGAATCTTGCCCGGTGAAGGCATGAATGCCTCAAGCGGATTCTCCGCATAAATCCGGCACTCGATGGCATGCCCGCGCCCTGCTACATCCGACTGTTTTATATTTAACTTGCCACCGGCAGCTATCTCCAGCTGCTGGCGAACGAGATCGATGCCGGTTATCATCTCGGTGACAGGGTGCTCGACCTGGAGGCGGGTGTTTACCTCAAGGAAGTAAAATCTGCCATCCTCATCGAGAATAAATTCCACCGTGCCTGCGTTCACATAACCGGAGGCCTTCGCCGCTGCAACGGCGGCCTTTCCCATCTCCTTTCTGAGCTTCGGTGTAAGAGCGGTTGATGGCGTCTCTTCAATGATCTTCTGATGCCTGCGTTGTATTGAGCATTCGCGCTCCAATAGATGTATTACATTTCCGTGGCCATCTGCTAAAATCTGGAACTCGACATGCCTGGGTTTTTCAATAAATTTCTCAAGATAAATCGCGCCGTTTCCGAAGGCGTTTTTTGCCTCTCTTGATGCAGCGTCACAGGCCTCAAGAAAATCGTTTTTGTTCCTGACAATTCTCATGCCCTTGCCGCCGCCACCGGCCGCGGCTTTAATGAGAACCGGGTATCCTATCTTTTCAGCTTCTTTTGATAATACATTCGGATCGGCCTCCGGTTGCATCATGCCGGGAATAATAGGTACGCCACTTTTACTCATGATTCGTCGCGCCACAGTCTTGTCGCCGAGATCTTCTATTGCCTGAGGTGACGGACCGATAAAAACGATGTCCTCTTTTTTACATCTCTCAGCAAAGCTTGCATTCTCCGCCAAAAATCCATAACCGGGATGAATCGCCTGCGCCCCGGTTTTGCGGCATGCAGCGATGAGCTTATCCATGTTGAGATAGCTCTCCGCAGGCTCTGCGCTTCCGAGGCATACAGCCTGATCTGCCTCGAGGACATGAAGCGAATCTTTGTCGACTTCGGAATATACCGCTACGGTCTTTATTCCCATTTCCCTGCATGTAGTGATGATACGAACGGCTATCTCTCCACGATTTGCAATAAGTATTTTATCGAACATACATGTTCACCTTTTGCTTAGTTTCGATCTGATAATTTTATTACACTTCTTACGAATCCCACCCATCACATTCTATAGATACCATAGCCGTAGACATCATGACGCAGCGGAGCGTTGAGCGAGGCCGAAATTGCCAGACCAAGTACATCACGGGTTTCAGCGGGATCGAGTATACCGTCATCCCACATGTTCGCCGTGCTGTGATAGGCGTTCATCTCGCTGCGTGCCGTATCGACGATCGGCTTTCTGATAAAATCAACTTCTTCCGGCGTCAGAGGAGGTAAACCAGCCTTGGCGTTCTGATCATTCCTGAGGGTCACAAGTACATCCGCCGCCTGCTCACCTCCCATTACTCCGATCTGCGCATTAGGCCACATCCACAGAAAACGCGGAGAGTACGCCCTGCCGCACATTCCATAGTTGCCCGCCCCAAATGACGCGCCCACAATGACCGTGAACTTCGGCACGGTGCAGGTGGATACGGCATTGACCATCTTGTGCCCATCCTTTGTGATACCGAGCTTTTCATACTGACTTCCGATAATAAAACCGTTTATATTTTGCAGAAACAACAGAGGTATTCCACGCTTGTCGCAAAGCTGAATAAATTGAGTGGCCTTTAACGCGCTATTTGAAAACAAAATGCCGTTGTTTCCCAATATGCCGACGGGATAACCATGGATATGAGCAAAACCGCACACGAGTGTTGGTCCATAGAGTTCCTTAAATTCGAGAAATTCGCTGCCGTCCACCAGGCGCGCAATCACCTCGCGGCAATCATATGGTACTCTGAGGTCGCGGCTCACGATTCCGTACAACTCTTTGGAATCGTACAGAGGCGGCTTCACATCCATCATCGTGAGTTTGGTTTTTTCTTTTTTCGGCAACATCTTGACGATATTTCTGACAATCGCTATCGCGTGCGCTTCGTCCTCAGCGAAATAATCGGAGACACCTGATTCCGCGCAATGCACCATCGCTCCGCCGAGCTGTTCCGCGGTCACTTCTTCGCCCGTCGCGGCCCTGACAAGCGGCGGTCCGCCCAGGAATATTGCACCGGTTCCCTTGACGTGCACAACGTCATCCGACATTGCAGGGATATAAGCGCCGCCCGCGGTACATAGTCCCATTACGGCCGTTATTTGAGGTATGCCCATCTTCGAGGCTATTGCCTGGTTGTAGAATATTCTGCCGCCGTCATCGACGTCCGGAAATATTTCTGATTGGAGCGGCAGATACGCACCGGCCGAGTCGAGAAGACTTATCATGGGCAGGTGGTTTTCCATGGCTATGGTCTGACAGCGCAGAGTTTTTTTCACACCCATCGGATAGACAGCACCGCCTTTTATTGTAGCATCGCTTCCCGATGCAATAACTTCGCGTCCCTCTATCACACCGATACCAACCACATTACCGGCGCCGTGCACGTTGCCGTCGTACATGCCCTTGGCCGCAAGAGGAGCTATCTCCAGAAACGGCGTATTTTTATCCAGAAGCATATCAAGCTTTTTGCGTATCATAAGCTTGCCTTGCGCGGCCAAACGATCGATGGTTTTTTGCGGGCGTTCCTCCCTGGCTTTTTTCAACTCTTTCTTCAGGTCGGATACCAAGGCTTCCATAGCCTCATAATTCTTTTTATACTCATCTGATTTTGTATCGACTTTAGTTTCTATGATATCCATAATAGCGCTACCCCCGGGAATCAGCTTATATTCATTAACGATTATTCATCTAAATTATTTAAACTATCTTCAAATGCAAATATCTACGCCATTCTCTCCAGATCATACTTCGAGATAAACGCGCGTTGCATCTCCGATGTACCTTCGCATATCTCGCCGAACTTCGCATCGCGGTAATAACGCTCGATATCGCTTCCGGAAAGATACCCGTGACCGGCGAATATCTGCATTCCCCAGTTGACGATCTTTGTTACGGCCTCGCTCGCGAAAAGTTTCGCGCAGGCGGATAGCAGCGGCGCATTCTTCTCCGACTGATTGATTCCCCACGCAGCCCTGAGGGCAAGCATCCTTCCCAAGTCATTGTATGTGAACATATCGGCTAATCTAAAACCCACGTCCTGGAAAATCCCGATGCGTTTACCGAATGCCATCCTCGTTTTCGCATAAGCGTTCGCACCTTCCATGCAGGCAAGCCCTATTCCAACGCAAAGCGCAGCGATTCCAATGGTGCCGATACTCAACAATTTTTCGAGTTCCTCATGTCCTTTGCCCGGTTCATTGCCTAATAACTCAGCAGCACATCCGTTCATCGATACAGGGGCAATAGGACAACCGCGAAGGCCCAGAGTCTCTACCGGAGCACCAATGCTCATTCCTGATGAACTCTTATCAACGATGAACATGCTCATTCCCTTATCTTTACCCGCATTATTATCGCTATATGAGAAAACTATAAAAACATCCGCAATCGGCGCGTTCACAACAATGTCCTTCTTCCCGTTCAATATCCATTTATTACCTTCTTTTTTTGCTACCGTTGTTATTCCGGCTATATCTGTTCCGGCGTGCTCCTCTGAATAGGCAAAGGCACCGACTTTCTCGCCATTAAGAATTGCGTTGATATATTTATCCTGTTGTTCTTTGTTTCCGAAGAGCTTTATTGCTCCCGCGCAAAAAAAGGCACTTGCACGTGAGCTCAAGTAAGTCGAAGGACAAGCTCGTGCGATCTCTTCGCCTGCCAAATATATCTCCACCATATTAAGCGCATTGGCAGAATATCCGATTTTCAAACAACCTCCCCTGGCAAGGAGATTAATATTCTCTTTCATATTTTTACAGGCATCATCGCGCGAAGAGCTGTCGAGCATCTTAGCTCTCGGAGCTATCTTTTCCTTGCAATAAGCCGCAACGTTTTCTTGTAATTTTGTTTCTTCTGCTGAAAGTTGATAATCCATATTATAACCTCCATTAAGTGACGCTTTTCGGAGTTTTGATCCCGCATTATTTCTTGTTCCAATATAGAGCAAAAATCCGTGCCATTTGGCCGCGGGCAATATACGCTACATCATCATAACTCTTGATACTATCATTCGCATGATATCGGATGTGCCGCCTCCGATAGTGGCAAGCTTCGAATCCCTAAACGCTCTTTCCACGGGGTATTCGTGCATGAACCCGTAACCGCCGAATATCTGCACGGCCTCCGACGACATCTCAACGCCTCTGTCACCAACATAGAGCTTGCTGACAGCAGCCTGAAGAGGATTCAGCATTTGCCCCCTATCCTTGGCGGAGGCCACTCTGTATATCGCTAATTTTATCACTTCATTATAAACTCTCATCTCTGCAAGCTTTCGCTGGATTGCCTGGAAGCTGCCGATAGGACGCCCAAACTGGTAACGTTCATTTGCATATTTCGCGCAAAGGTCGAGTCCGAGCATTGATGCTCCAAGCATCGGCGAAAGAAGCGTACATCTGTCCCACTCGACACCGGATAACGCAATTATCCATCCATTACCATCGCCGCCGAGTACGTTCTCTTCCGGCACCTCACAGTCCTCTAAAAAGACCTCTGAAGTAGCCGAGCACCTGCATCCAAGTTTATGGAAAGGCTTGCCCGTGGAAAGTCCCTTGGTCCCCTTTTCAATAATAAAAGCTGTAATACCTTCGTGCTTCTTCGAGTGATCGGCGTTAGCAAATATTACAAAGACGTCTGCTACCGGTGCGTTGGTTATGAATGTCTTCGATCCGTTAAGAATGTATCGGTCGCCCTTCTTTACAGCCGTTGTCCGCATCGAGGCAGCATCGGAACCGGATCCCGGCTCGGTTAACCCCATGCACCCAATCCATTCGCTGTTGGCAAGCTTGGGCACATATTTCTTTTTCTGTTCGTCATTGCCGAATGCGTAGATATTGTGAGCGCAAAGGTATGTATGCGCGCCCCACGCAAGGAGTGTTCCTCCATCTACACCGGCGTGGCCAAGAGCCTCTCCTGCCAGACAGCAGCTAACTATGTCAGCTCCGCCTCCGCCGAGCTCCTCCGGAAACGGAAGTCCCAGTATACCGTAGGAAGCGAGCTTGCCCCAAATCTCCGGGTTAAACTCGCCCTTAAGGTCTGCTGCTTCGCATAGCGGAGCTATTTGTTCTTTGCCATAACGGTACACCGAATCCCTAAACATCAACTGCTCTTCAGTAAAATTAAATTCCATAACTCCCCCTTTATGATTACGGAACTCATTGTAAAGGCAAGATGCACCATGCCCAAACAATATACCTGCTTTTACTTCTTTAAAATGATATCCATGATTTGATTCCTCATCTTCTCCGAATATTCTCCGTAATTAAACGCGTTTTCGTCAACAAAATGCTGGATCATCGTACCTTCAACAAGAGATAGAATCAGTATGGACATATAATTCACATCCATCTCTTTAAAAACACCCTTCTGAATTCCCTCCTTAAGAATCGCAACGCACTCATCGCGGTAACTCTGAAAAAGCTTTATGTTCGCCTGCTTCATACGGTTGTTGCGATTTACCTGTGACCAAAAATCAATAATAACATGAAAATATTCCTTTTCCTTTTCCACAAGACCGAAAGCCTGATCAAGATAAGTCCTAATCTTGGCGACAGGATCGTCCGTCTTAATCAATTCGCTGACCAGCATCTCCTTAATGTTTGCGTTCGTTTCCCTAATAAGATTAAGTTGGAGATCCTTTTTATCTTTGAAATAATAATGAACGAGACCGGCGGACAGTCCAGTTTCCCGGGAAATATCCTTTATTGTTAAATTATGATATCCTTTTTTACTTACAATTTTATACGCAGCCTTGGTAAGCTGAGATCTCCTCATGTTTGAAATATCACTTCGATTCTTCTCATTCATTACAGTTTCGCCCTATTCCTTTCTATATTGATTGGTAAGGAAAATTCATGAATAGCCCTTACAAATTGTCCCATTTTGGTTGGGAGCGATAAAACATATCCACCAAATTTTCCAAAAACATTAATTTGTATCTACTTGGATAAACGTCCAATATTTTGATTGGTTGTCCAATTAGTAGCTAATTAATAGATTTTTTTTGTTATGTCAATAGAAATTATTCTACAAATTATCCAATAACTGTTACCAACTCTTTGAATCTTTCAAATTGTAATCCTTAAATTTAACTACTTCTCAAAATTAAACCTTTGCAGGTAAAAGAAAGAAAAATACAAATTTAATTATTGTTATTCTAAATAATCGGATAATAAATCCGGAATCCTACTGTGACAAAATCGTAATGGAATTATTAGAAATAGTAGAAAATACATATTAAAATATAATCGCTTTTTATATTGATTTTAGGAGTTTACGTAATAAAGGGATTAACCATTAATGGTTAATCCCTTTATGTTATTAGTTATTAGATTAGATTTTATTTTACCTTTTTACTCCGGAACTCTTCCAAAAGATTTTTAATATAATACAAGTCGGCTCTTGAGTAATATCCCTTTTCAGCAAATTCATCCCATACGGCAAGGACTCTGGTTCTCAAGACATTAATCTCATCCGGCGTCATCTTAACCTCTTTCATGCCGTGTTGATACATGGCTGCAATGGCCTTTTCGTTAATTGCGCGGATTTTCTGTCTAAACTCCTTTTCTATTGATTTTAAGTAATTATCAATAGAGATTTGATCTTCCTTGGGAAGCTTGTTCCATGCTTTTAATGATACAACACCGCCAGCTGGTGAATATCGTATAGGAAGTGGGTTAAGATAATGCATGACATTATATAGCTGAGTACCAACCACCCAGATTGCCGGACTGATCATAGCATCGCACATCCCTTCACGGACTGCCGCAGATATATCAATAGGACGAACTGGTATGGGACTGGCGCCCAATGCCTTCAAAGTCTTTTCTTCCATAGGACCATACCATGTTTGAAAACGGCTTTTCTTAATATCACTAACAGTCCTGATTTCGCGCTTAGCAGAGTAAATTTGATCAAAACCCTGTTCTGCCAAAACGACAAGGTGATATCCTCTTTTTTCAAACCACTCATTAATGCGGGGCCTCATTATAGAATAAACATATTCAACTTCGTCGTAATTATCAAACAGGAACGGAAGTGCAAACAAGGTCATTTCAGGACAAAGTATAACCATTCCATGTCCGGAAAATCCGCCTCCCTGTAATTGTTCATTGCGCATTCTGGCCAATATATCCTCGTCATTTCCCATCTTGCCGCCATAATACCAGTCCAAATAAACTTTACCATTCGTTGCCTCATCTATTCCGGGATTAATAATATCTTTTATTAAAGCAGCCCATCCCAAATGTTCCGGTGCTATTGTTGCCATCTTAAAAACATAAACCGTTTTATCGCCTTTGGTTTGTTTAATGTTTTCTCCCCATGCCATGGAGGAAAACCCCACAAAAAACAAAACAATTCCAACACATAAAAGCGATAATATATTGCGTCTCATAAAAATCTCCTTTCTAAAGTATTTCAAATCAGCTGTTATGAATTTTACTTTTCCCGATAAGTTAGATACATAATAACACTATTATTTTTTTTTAAAAGAGAAAAATGCATTGTTTTATTAAGCACCAATTGAAACGTTTTGCTAATTGCGGCACTTTTCTTGATGATATAAAGTAACTTTTATTTTATATTAAAAACTTTAACCTATTGAAACTCCTCACCATAATTTTTCCCAGAGTATCTTTACAGGTTTAAAAAGTTACAACTAAAAACAACCAATATCGTGTGTATAAGAATAAAGTTTGAATAGTATTTCGCTGAATTTTATTTTATGGAATAAAGTCCTTATTATTTACTTCTGCGCTTATTGGTATCTCCGGACAAACTAGCGTCTTATAAGAAGAATCTTTTACCGAATCTATTACTAAATATCTTAGGTTTTTTAAAGAGTAATAAGCATCGTCCTCAATAAACAAATTTACCAAAAAAGGAGGAATTCCTACAGGATCATAAAAGTCATGATACATTACCCGTGTCTTATTAGGACTGATTTTCTCAAGAATCCATATAACTTCTGAATCTGTCATCCTTACATGTTTTTCTCTGTAAGGCACAAGAGCTTCTTTAACAGCTCGCATATGAATGATGACGCGATTCAGTTCAGGATTTATTTTAGCCTGTGTATCGTAAACAATATCCCTGTTCCAGTAAGGCCAGGGTACCTTGAAAGCAAAATAATGGACAACGTGACCTTTTTCCCATGGTTTAATAAAGACGCCTTCATAGCAGCTATATATGTATTTTTTGCTTAACGGAGCGTCAGACATTAATCTGAGAATGATATCCATAGATGCAGGAATTGTAATAATGCCCTTGCATTCATCAATATTCGAATTTTTATGCGGACGAACGTAAACCTCTATGCCATCGGAATTCTTTACCATTTTCCATCCATCTTCAGCATAAAGATTTTGTGAGATACAAGTACTGATCAAAATGAATAAAAAGATAAAGCGTAAAAATTTTTTACTCCTACAGGAAACGTACTTCATAGAACAACGTAGCCCCTTCTAAAATATTAATATTTGATAAAACATTGCTTGTTTAAAAATAAACTGATTTTAAAATAATTTAAAACCATCTCTCTTTATGTTCCATGTTGTATCGTGCCTTCTGTTTGGCCAGCTCATTGACCACGCACTGACCACCATCCAGCTTGCAGGGATCCATCTCGATTACCCGGTTATTCAATTCATCATACCAGCGCTCATCCTTAAGGAGTGGAGCAAGATATCTCGCCGTAAACATATCACACAATCCAAATTCACCATTTCTTGCCTTGTTGCCACTAGCAAATGCATTCCAGGACGGTTCTGCACCACCACCCAAATCGCAATAGGGTGGTAAAACCGCATAAACAATGCCCATAGCCATCCAGGGAGCACCCCAGGCATATTTCGGATCGAATTCAATGGAGCGCTTTATCAAGGCAATGCCATCCTGGATATCGGTAATCAGCTCCACTCTATCCAACTGCAATGTACACCGCTTGGCAAGATTGAGACCAGCCCAGGTTAGAGCCTTCATATCATCCTTT
>SCVW01000004.1 GCA_007244375.1 Smithella sp.
TGTTTTAACCGTCGGTTCTCTTCCTCCAATACCTTCAGTTTCCTGGCATCGCTTACGCTCATTCCGCCATACTTGGCCTTCCAGTTGTAGTATGTCGCGTCGCTGATCCCATGTTTGCGGCATACTTCCATTACTTTCTCGCCTCTCTCAGCCTCCTGCAAAATACCGATGATCTGCTCCTCCGTAAATCGCTTCTTCATCCGTGCCTCCTTAAAGTGTTTTTCTATTCTACACTCTAATTAACTCTGGCACAACTTTCGGGGGGTATTCCCCAACGATTTCAACTGATATTTCGCCTTTTCTAGAATTAAGTGTATTTCTGAGAAGTTCCAACGGCCGGGTATCAGTCGGAGGAAAGGAATAACCTACAATTACAATCCTATCAGCAGCTTTCATTAGATCCTCAGAATGTTGCCAGAGATGCTCCATTTTTGATTTATAGACATCATATTTCTTCTGTCGAACAGGTGTAATTAATACTGGCGAGGACAGAATGCCTTCTCCAGAGGGTTCTTCAAATGGAGAGAAAATGCCAATGGGAGTTGCCCTGACCCACATGCGATCAGGGCCTGGAGAGAGCTGATGATGAAAAAAACAAAAATCGGGTATATTAGGTGGATAATAACAATAACATGTTGACGAATAGCCACCTCTCCATCTATTTTTATACGTTTCATATGGAAGAGTTGACTGCCAATATAGAAAAATATTATCAGATTCTGGAACAGACGAAGTATATTCAAGAGTATCTAAATGAATGAATGTAAAGGGAGCAAGCCAATTTGTCGATCCGTGAAGTTTAAGTAATTTCCAATTGGTTTGAAAATCTGGAGATGCTTCAACAGCCTGCTTCCACGTACCATCCATGACTGCTGAAAAAGAAATGCCATATCCGTCATTAGGTGACCAACCACCTGTATCTGCTAGAGCTCTATCAAGTAAAGTATCCCAGTTAAAAGTTACAAACGCGTCATTAGGTCCGCAAAAATCAAGAAAATAGCGATAAGCAGATTCAGAAGGACCATTCTGAGCTTCATTGATGACGTTAGCAAAAATAAAGTTCATATTACTAAATACAGCAGCCAGGGAAGAAGCTTTGAGGAATTCATCTTCATTCAATCTTCTTTTCTTTCTAATTTTTATCAGCGTGTTTAATTCAGTTTCTATAGATGTCATGAAATCTTCAATATTTTCTGACCACTGTGACACGTGAAGCGGTTTAACGCCTCTATAATGAGTTAAAAACGAAATTAAAGGTCCCACGTGAGCGCTGAAACCATCTGAAATAGGTAGTAAATGAAAAGCTTTGAAAAAACCATTGGCAAGAGGAACAGGAACACATCTTGAATTGAAGTTATAATGATGAGAAGCACCTGCTCCGAAGATCCAAACAGTTCTGGGAGATTCGGCCATGATTTTTGCGCGATCCCTTGGAGAAAGGTTTATCCAACAGAATTCTAAAAAGCCTTCAGCTACATTTTCAAGATCAACACTTTTCATAGTTGAATGCCAACATTGATATCATTATTTTAGTTCGCCCGGCAACACTAGCGATATACGTAAAATAGAATGTATATGTTGTTTTTTCTAGAAGCTGTTTTGTCTGGAGCCATCTATTGATATTTGTTGCAGCAAAAATATTTTTTACTCCAGCCAATTCTCGAATTCTATATCAGATCCAGCAATCTTTTTGATTGCATCCATTTTGTCGCGTGTAACCAGTACAAGGTTATGAGCCATTGCCGTCGCCGCAATCCAGAGATCATTTTCCTGTATTCTCAACTCTTTTGCTGTTGTTGGATCTTTCCATTCTTCCACTCTCTTGCTGTATTTCTTTCTTTTTTTCTTACTGCCCGGTGCACAATAATTGAAAAGCCTTGCCCTGAGCTCAGCATAATAGTCGCGAGCAAGATCTGTATTAATATCCAACAAAATAAAAGCTGCGAAAAATTCTCTTGCAAGTTTATGTTCTTCGGGCTTATCAAAAGGAGCAATACGAAGTCCATATTCCACTTCACCAACACTTATCGGACACAAGAAAACTTTGGAGGTGTTAGATAATGTGTTCCAATGTTTTTCCAGAGCCTTACACTCAGGACTATTACCACCGGCCTTCATCTCAGCAAGTGGGCCAAGAATATTCGTGTCAAGAAGATAATAACGATATTTCATTTGTCTTTATCTCCAAGGTTTTTAAGGTAATGCAGAAACTCTGCATTACGAATAATTGGAATACGTGTCATAGTATCTTGAGGCGTCGTTTTTTTAAATTGATCTGATATATAAATGTATAGAGGAATCCATGAATCAATTTCCAGAGGAATGTAACCTGTAAATTCAAATGGTACTGGACGTTGATGGCCATGAAAAATGTCCAGAAGCTGTCTTTCTAATTTAGGCGGAAGTTTATAAAGTTTAAGTACCTCAGCATCTATCTGTAACAAAATAGTCTTTGCTTCGAATGTGTCTCGCGACAGCGCTTCTAAATAATTATGCACCAGTGAATTAATGATCTTTTTTGACTCATTAAATATTTCAGGTATAGGAATATCTTGATACACTCTTTTTGTTATGGTCCTCTGAAAACTGTGAGCATAGGTAAAGGCAGCGGCAACAGGTGAATTAAGTAACGCGGCTATAATTTCAACACTTAATGCTTCTGTCTTTGGCCAAACTGCAAAAAAATCTCGATTGACTATACGATCTTTAACGTCAATAGCCGCGGCATAACGCCAAGGTCCACGAGACATTCGTGCTGCAGGAATGACTATTTTTGGTTTTTTCCAATTTAAATCCCATGCATTTCTTCTTCTAAGTTTATTGTCCGTTGAAATATAGACAGTATCTTTAGCAACGAATTGTTTAAACCCGTCTGTAACAGCCCATATTGCAGCAGATGATCCTGTAAATGGTTCACGTCGAACTATCTTTTCTAACTTACCTTCGATTAACTTCGGTTCGTACTGAACTCCAATTCTAATATCAGATACATCGCCCAGTTTTGGATAACATTCTAAATATTTCCAAATCTCACGTAGTAAAGGAACGATAAAACGCCCTTTCATTTCATCTTCAAAATAAGACTGTGGCATTTTATCTTCTCTCGTAACTTGATGCCTAGTACGGAATATTACTCGTTCGCCATCTTTGACTTCTCTATATATTACATTTTGCACTAATTGCGGTTTTGTTTTACGCGCAACGAGAATTGTCGTTTCCATATCAGAATGTAAAAAAATACGATCGGGAAGATCCGTTAGCGCAATTATTTCAAAATTTTGCAGGATAAGTTCCCTCAGCTTTTTGTAATCTGACCCATCAACAAAAGAACGCGGCAATACTAATCCGATTAAGGCCAATGGCGGCAAAGCAGGTAATGCACGGTTCAAAAGTTCAACAGGCTTTGGTATTTCGGGACTACGACCTTCAATATTCTCAAAAGGAGGATTTCCCACCAATATCATTGTGTCTGCCATTGTATTTTCAAGTACCTTGCCAGCAAAAGCGTCTCCATTTTTTAAATTCCATCCATTTGGTTCTGGAAAATCTGCCAGCATAAGACACAAGCGTGCGACTTCAACTGAAAAAGGATCTATTTCTATTCCTCTAAAGTGGTTAATATAAAAGTCATGTCGTTTCTTCCCATTCCAGTCTTCGGGCAAGAGATCTCTCATTCTTCTCATAGCTGATATTAAAAAAATACCGTGCCCAGCCATAGGATCTGTAATATGCCATTTAGATTTTTGTAAAGTTTCTAAAGGAATTTGTGACATGACATAATCGGCCACATAAGAAGGTGTGCTGTGTATGCCAAGTTTCTTACGGCTATCTACCGAAACGAAAGTATTCTCATATATGAATGTAAGCGTATCGACGGAGATATTGCGCAAGGAAAAACTATCGCCTATTTCTTTTGATATAGCGTCTAATATCGATGGGGGTATTTTAGAAGTGTCAAAGGATGATGACTGTCCATAATGATTTCTTACGGCTTGAAGCGCAGTTTTTGGTATACAGAAATCAATATTCCCATGAGTTAAGACATCACGATCTTTCAGTAATTTAGCAGCTAATAAATTGAAAACAGCTCTAAAGACTATCGCAGCATCAATATTTAGTCGAAGATCATTATATGCTTGTTCAGTATGATTCAGTATTTCTCTAAGCAAATAGTCAATTTTTTTTGAAGCTTCGCTTTCTAAAATTGGGAGTAATCCAGCGTCAGCAAAATCCATTTGTCGCGGTGTCTGCTTAGCGAAATTAGACTTTGCTCTCAGTATAGTTTTTGGATTCCATTCTTTAATATTTCGAATGATGACATTTGAAACGTTACTAGTTCTATAGTTTTCCTGGAGGATAGGTTCGTCTTCAGTAATAGCCCAACGTTCAGTTATTCCATTATTCAAGATGAGTACTTGTGGCGCGCCAAGTGCTTTCAATTCACGGGCGAGGTCAGCAGATGTGCGATTCATCTCCGCAACACGAACGCCAAAACATGCGGAACGATAATCCAAGGGTTCTTGCCCAAAGATTGCCCTTTCAACAGTACGTAAAGACACCCCTGGTGAAAATAAGTCTGCAAACTGATAATCCTTTTTTATAAAGCTAGGCTTATAGCCTATTCTTTTAAAAGCATCATCTATGCTGTTAAGGGCTAAATTATTGTTCATATTTAGATCATTGTTTTTCGTTGCCCTACTTCTTCTTTAGTTTCTTTTTTTTAGGTGTATTCCAATAAGGGCTTTTGCATTTAGGGCAAACTTTTGCAAGCTCCTGTTTTCGAGGAAACCACTGATGATTACACCGTGTACATTGCAATCCTTGTAGCATAACTTTCGGCATATTAGACAAATATCATATCATTAGTAATATGTCAACGTTAATATATTAATAATATATACTTATTAATATATTATTTATAATAATATATTTCTATAATTTTATTTTCACGTTCAGTTTAGATAATTGAAAGTTATTGAAAAATAAAAATTTGGGAACGATTTATTTCACAAATCATTATTTTTTAATTTTAAATAAAAGCAGTAATCTGTTTGATCTTTACGCTGCCCACTTCTGACCTCTTGAGGCGTAATCATAAACGAGATCATAAAGTTTGTTGCTTTTTTCCTTGAACAAATCTTTTTCGTAGGTTTCCGGCAAGTCCTTGTCGAGCACTTCTTCAATGGCCAATTTAACACGCACCTGGCTCTGGCCGTCTTTAAACCAGTCCTGAATTAAAACTCTTGGCCTGCCTTTAATCAGGCGTTGCAACAAGTGACGGGCGGCGTTTTTGACTTTGATTTCCTCCGCCTTAGTCATTTTTTCTTTTTTCAGAATGTCGTAGAGTTCCAGTTCATCAGGCGAAAGCCCTTCCCGGATATGCCGTTCGTCTTCCTCTTTTAAGCCTTCCGTATATTTAACCAAGTCCTCATAATAATTCTCTGTTGATGAACCGCCGGAATTGTAGCGGTTGATGATTTCCTGAAGCCTCTCCGCGAAATTCGTGCGGGTGCTGTTTCCCTTGAGCATGACTTCCAGCTTCTTTTCAATAAATTCCCGGAGATTGGCAATCTCAATATTTTTGAATTCTTTTGTCTTGAATTCCTCTTTCAGCTTTTCGAAATTCATTTTGCTGAGGTCAAAGGTTTTACCTTTTTTGATTATCTGAAGTGTCGGCTCCGATTCTTTAACCAACACTTCGTTGTTCGCCGCAACAATGCTTTCATCAAGAAGATCGCCTATCTTTTGCCGGACTGAATCAATATCAACCTCACCGATAATGCTATCAACAACTCCTCTCAAATATTGAAAGACTGGTATCAGCAATCTTGTGGTCTTTTGCAGAATTTCCGGTTTGCACGCTTCATACAAAGATGAAATTGTGTTTTCGTAAACCTTAAACTCTTTCCAATAATCATCTTTTTCCAAAAGCTTGTCGGCAAAAGACTTAAACATTTTCAGCTTGCTGAATGTTTCGCGGCCATCCAACACCTTTTGCAAATCAATATCCAGAGCAGTACAAAACGCTTGACCTTGCGCCAGCGCGTCATCAAGCAGGTTAAAGAGATTATCTTTATCCTGCACGGGACTATCTTTTTCATCACCCACCGCATATTCGGACAGCGCCTTTTTCATGCTGCGAAAGACATTGTAGTAATCCACTATTTCGCCGTTGGCTTTGATTACGCCGTCAATGGTGTATGACGTCACGCGATTGGCCCGCGCGATGGTCTGCATCAGCGTGTGATCTTTCATCGGTTTGTCGAGGTAGAGTGTGGAGACAGTCGGCGCGTCGAAACCGGTTAGCCACATGGCGCAGACAAAGACCAGTTGCAGCTTATCTGTCGGGTCTTTAAACCGGTATTCGATATCATGCCCGTTTTTGTCGATGGCGTTTATCTTTTTACGATGCAGTTTGATGTCCAGCCCCTGCTTGGCAAAACGCTCTTCTTCACCCGCGTCCTCGCTGATGACTACCGCCATTTCCACCGAACGCATATAATCGAGCTTTTTCTGCAAACGCTGTTTCAATGAGTCATCATCAAACTTGCTGATTTGACCGACAAGCTTTTTAATTTCTTCTTTCCAGTATTTCTGCACCTTGTCGTACATTTTTACGCAGGTGTATTTATCCACGGAAACAACCATGCCTTTTCCCAGATACCCGCGATTGGGAAAATGCGTGGCAATATCTTTGGCTATTGTTTCCAGCCGATCATCCCGCTTGATGACTTCTATTTCCGTCGCGAATTCCCGTTCCAGTTTCTCCTGCGCTTTTTCGTCCAGATTCTCATCTTCCAGTATCTGATAAAACTCATCGCTCAGATTTTCATTTTGAATGAGGACTTCGGGAACGCGCTTTTGATAGAAGAGCGGCACAGTAGCGCCGTCATCCATAGACTGCACAAAATTGTATTCACTGACATAATCCCCGAACCAGCTATTTGTTTTGCGCTCGCGGCCTAAAAGTGGCGTGCCGGTAAAGGCAAAATACTGCGCGTTGGGCAGGCCCTTGCGCATGTTTTCGGCCAGCGCCGCGTATTGCGTGCGGTGGGCTTCGTCAACAATAACGATGATGTCGTCGCGCTTCGATAGCAAAGGATATTCCTTACCCTTGTCAAAGCGGAACTTTTGAATGAGCGTGAAGACCAGGCGCATATTGCGCCCTAGAAAGTCGCGCATTTCTTCGGAGTCTTTGGGGCGTGCCGCCTCGTTCTTGCTGACGGTGTTCGTATCCAGAAAATTGCGGTAAATCTGGCCGTCGAGGTCTTCGCGGTCGGTGACGATAACAAACGTGTAATTTCCCGGATATTTATGGAAGACCTTGCGGGATAAAAAGATCATCGAAAAACTTTTTCCCGATCCCTGCGTATGCCAGAAAACACCAAGCTTGCCGCTCTTGTTTTCGCGTGCCTTAAACGACGCAATCGCCTTATTCACACCGATGAACTGGTGATTTTGCGCCACAATCTTGTTTGTATCGCGATGATACAGAATAAAATTTTCGATGTAGTCCAAAAGCCGCTCTTTGGGTAAAAGGCCGTGCAGAACGCGCTCCAGACTTGCGCCTTCCTTTTCAATCGCTTTGCGGTTGACCTTTTCCGTTTCATCGTCGGCGCGCAGCCAACTGAAAAAGAATTCATACCCGGCGGTGAAACTGCCAACCCGCGTTTCCAGCGCATTGGAAAGCACGCAAAAGGCGTTGTACTGAAATAACAGCGGAATATCTTTTTTGTAGTTGGTTAGGTTGTCGTCATAGGCATTCTGTACCTTGACGTTGGAGTTTTTGAGTTCGATAAACACCAGCGGAAGACCATTGACATAGATAATAATATCCGGCCGCCGCGGATAGCGTTCGCCTTTTATCCAGAGCTGCGTCACCGCGCAAAAGTCATTGGCCTCAGGATTGGTAAAATCAATTACATGAACATAATCATGTTGGGTTTTGCCGTTGGCGTCTTCATATTCCACCGGAATGCCGTTGCGGATGAAATTGTAAACTTCTTTATTGGCTAAGAGAGGCGACATGGCATAGCGCCGTGTTGTGAGCTTTTCTATCGCTTCTTCAACAACCGCTTCGGGAATGTTTTTGTTGAGTTTGACAGCGTAGGATTTGAGAACATCGAGTAAAACAACTTCCTGCTTGGATGACCGGTTAGAATGGTCGGCCGGATTTTCCACATCCTGCGTATAGCAATTGACGGTGCGGTAGCCGTAGGTTTCCGTAAGCAAGGCAATCGCCGCTTTTTCAATCTGGTCTTCGGAGATGAAGTTAGGCATTCGCGGCTGCTACCTCCTTCATGCTATCAGGAAACTGTATATCCAGATTCTCAACATCAATTTTGCCGGACATTAAGCGGGCAAGCAGACGGTCGCGAGTATTGAAGAGGTTATTGGTTTGCTTTTTCAGATTAACAATGCATTCAAATGTTGACCATTGAATTTCCTCGAAAGCGTTTAATAAATCAGGTGATGGTTTTAGGTAAGTAAGTCGCTTTATAATGTCTTGGCTTAGGTTTTGTTGAGCTGCTCCCATACTGATATTAAATAAGTATTCTCTAATCGACTTCAAATAAAAGAATAAGTAACAGAGGGAGTAATTAGACGTGTCTATTGGTAAAAATGCACAACATGCCTGATTTGTAGCAGAAGATTTTAAAGTTATGCCCAACTGACCAATATTAACGCCATACATTGCCATTATTAAAGTAAATGGAGGGAATAATTTTGCAGATGAATTTTTTAATCCCAACTCCGTAATTTTTTCATCGGTATTTATGATAAAAGTATCTTTCAATTCGCCTGTTTTTATCCATTCGATATTGCCATTATAATACTCACTTTCTTTTTGTCGCGACGGCGTTCCACCAGAGGAAGTCTTGAAACAATCTTCAACTTTATTCACTTCCCAGCCTTCCGGCACGCCTTTGACAATCTTCACTTTTTCATGTCCGGGGAAGCGCAGGCGGACGAACCATTCGCGATAGAGTTCTTCAGCCATCTTTTCCAGAATGGCGATGCGGCGGTTATTGTTTTCAATCAGGTCATCGTAAGCGGAAAGCACCGCCGCAATTTTGCGCTGAATTGGAAGATCGGGGAGATCAATGGTTGTATTTTCAATAAGTGAGGGATTAAAAGCTGGATAATTAGATTGTTGGCTTTCTGCTATGCCAGACAAAAAGTCAGTATACCAATTTGTAGTCATTAGGCGGTATAGATAATCGGGGCATACCTTTTTACAGGTGATAACAGCAAAACCTGTTGAAGCTACAGTTTTGCTGCTTGGATTTTTTGCAATGCCAAAATGTTTTAAATTAGGGCGTACTGTTGATATTAAAATGTCATTATGACGAACTATTCTTTTTGCTCGCGAAGGTGCATCTTTTAGTTGGATATGTTGAAGTTTTTCAAATCTTCCTTCTGTCAAAGAAGCTGTGTCAATGTATTCAATTTCAGAATAAGGATATTTTGAATTAATATTCAATTCATTTATTTTAACAACATCCTTTATCTTCATTCTTCCCCCGCCATTTTCCCCAGAAGATAAACCTGATACCAATAAAAAAATGCCTCGGGGTTGCTCTTCTTGAGTTTGTTTAGCTTGGTATCCAGCGGCGCATCGATTTGCCAATCTATTATCTGCTGGGCATTTTCAAAACGGACAAATTTAGTTTCTCCGGTTTCAATTAGTTTTGCCAGATACGCCGCATGTGCCGCATGCACAATGGCTTTTTCTATGTGGTAGCTTTCCGAGAAAATATAAGCCTTGATTTGCGATATGCCTTTTAACAGAGTGTCAAAGTCGCCCGCGCCGGACTTTCCTCTGGTGGCCAGGCAAAGCGCGGTGGCTGAAATATCATCCAAAACATTTTTTACATCCCCTGGAAGTTTGCGATATTTCATTTCCGTCTGTGCGATCTTTATAAAAGTTTCGGCAACGGTTTTTATATCGCTGATATCTTCAAACAGATTCCCTACATCGTATAATTGCTTTATAATTTCCATCGCCATGCTGACGCCGCTCTTTGCGTAGGGTATTCCCGTGGTGTTTGGCGCAAAAGCAGTCAACTTGTCGCCCAGAATATCTTCTTTGCCGGGAATATTTACCTGTAGCGGCGCTCCGTCCTGTTGAACAAACGGCAAATGAATATCCGTCGGAATGATTTTTTTGTACGGAGATGTCTCTATCAGAATATCGAGCAGAATATTGTCTTCGGGAATATTCTTTTGATGCACCGGCTTATAAAAAAATTTATAGTGCAGTTTATTGATTTCTGACGCTGTCTTTCTTTTTTGAACTTCAAATCTCGTGAAACTTTTCTCTTTGATAAATTTTGCAAAGTGCGCCTCAAAGTCCGCTTCTTTCGGCGCGATGATGTCAATATCAATGGAAAATCTTCTGGGATTCTGCTGAAGCAGCATCACGGAAGACCCGCCTTTAAAAACAAATTCTAAACCGGACTGGACAAGACCTTCCAGAAGCAGCAGGGCGCGAATGACTTTTTCAATAAGAATCTTATCCGCCTTGCGGTTTTCGGCGGATACCTTATTGATCCACTCCGGTTGTAATGTGTCTTTTGAGATCATATCAAATTATTGGCACTAATCCTTATGATTTGCCGCTGATTTGGTTTAATATATTTTTAATGTCTGGTTCTTTGTTTCTTCTTTTTGCGTAGCGCAGAAGCCTATTTGTATTAACCGTATATTTCCCCAACGCACTTTCAAAAATATTGAGCATTTCACTGCCTTGCAGGAAGGAAAAAATATCGCTGTCTGCGTAGAGATCAACAAGAATCTTTTCGATAGCCGGCACAGTTATATGATCAACATCCTGAAGTGGCGCTTCGCTGGTCAAGGATTTAACTATTATGGAGCCCTTGCTTTCTAAAACGAACATCTCCATCATTTCATGCAATGGCTCTTTGAACGTGTATTTTTCTTGATTGATTTCTTTGACAAAATGGAAGACAGAATCCAGCACTTCACGTTCCACCTCAACCAGCAGGAAATCATACATGGATACATGCTGAAAAAATTCTTTTAAAGAGGACGTGTGCCAGCAACAAAGAGTAATGAGAGGGAATTTCTTTTTAATTTGAGAGAAGATACTTTTTTGCTTTTTATCAAGGACTGGTAAAAAACAGGTTCCCTTGCCTAAAGAATAAATACCTCGACCGATTTTTTTTAATAAACCCTGCTGGATGAGATTGTAAATCCGCCAGTTTACGGTTGCTCTTTTAATATCGGGTTGGGTTTTTGAGAAAAAATCGTAAACATCGTTTGTGGTAAACGATTCCCGATTCGCAAAATGTTGGATTAGAGTATCCGTTTCTTTACAAGCCTCCCGATGCCAGTATACAAATTATCGGCAATAAGTCAAATAAATTGCCGCTAATTTGATTATCTTTTCAGCTTGCTAATCTCCGGTGATCTGCCTAATATTATGATTTATAACGCTTTCCAGATCTTTGGCTTCGTTGTTGAGTTTATTGAGTTCATCGTTCATTGCAATCATTTCTTCAATAAACTCTTCCTCGGTTTTGCCGTCTTCTTCTATGACTACCCCTACATAGCGGCCAGGGTTGAGTGAATATTCCTGCTCTTTGACTTCATCAAGACTTGCCAGTTTGCACAGGCCGGTTACATCTTCATATTGCGCTTCGGGAAAGCGTTCGTGCAGCCAGGCAATATGACCAAAGAAGTATTCGGTTGCGTTGGCCTCTTTGTGCAAATCTTCGAGCTCGATTTTTAGAGCCTTCAAATCTTTGTTACGATTTAAGTCTTTCTCAATATGCCGGACTTTTTTGTCCACTTCTTTGAGCAGTTCATGAAGCGATGCAAAAAACGGCGCGATGGTTTCAGCAAGTTTTCTTTGCCCCTTGTTGACTTTGTCGATGAGGGCGATATCAACTTGCTTTTGATATTCGGTGTAAGCTTTTAGTAATCTATCCGCATCTTTCAACACGGGTGCAAAATCGGGAATATCTTTCCCGTTGTTTTCTTTTAAAAAGCCGATGACCTTTTTTGATACCGCGTCAAGATTGGGGCGGTTTTCGGTAAGCCTAGCAAAGCCTTTGTTGTAATAGCCATCCACCAATTCAACAAACGCTTGGCGATTGCCCCGATGCAGGCGGCTGATGACGGCGATATTCTGAATCTGCTCTTCAGTAAACTCACGGTGCGCGCGGTCAATCTGGGTGAAAATGTTTCGCGCATCCATAAAGAGAATTTTATCGTCCTGTTTATCTTTGTCGAAAAACCAGAGCGTTGCCGGAAGCGTGACGGTGTAGAACATGTTCGACGGCAGGGTAAGCATGGCGTAAATCAGATTTTTCTCAATGAGCGTCTTGCGTATGTCCGCTTCACTGTGGCGCGCGTCCGATGCGGAGTTGGCCATGACCAGCGCGGCACGGCCTTTCTTTTTAAGTGAAGTGGCAAAAAGATTAATCCATAAATAGTTCGCGTTGGGCACCGTCACGGCACCTTTATCCTTGACCTTGGCTTTGGTCTTGTTGCGGGGGATGCCGTAGGTATTGAAACGCCTGTCGGTTTCCACTTTGGCCAGATTAACGTCATCTACATTAAACGGCGGATTGGCCAGCACATAATCGAACTTTTCAAAACTGCCGTGAAGATCTTCATAATAGGTATTGGCCTGCCTTATATCGCCGCGCAAGCCGTTGACAGCGATGTTCATCTTGGCGAGCTTGACCGTTTCCAATGTTTTTTCCTGTCCATAGACAAAAAGGCTGGTGTCCTCGCCGGGAGATTTGCGTCCTTCAATGAACTGTGCGGATTGCACAAACATGCCGCCTGAACCGCAGGCCGGATCAAAGACTGTGCCGTTATGCGGTTCAATAATCTGCACCATCAAACGAACAACGGAACGCGGGGTGAAAAACTCTCCGCCGCCTTGTCCTTCGGCCATGGCAAATTTACCAAGAAAGTATTCATAAATCTGCCCGAACATATCACCGGATGCGTTTTTTGGTATATCGGCAAAGTTTTTCAGAAGTTGCTTGGGAATACCCCGGTACTCAGGTTTGCGGACCAAGCGAAAGTATTCATCCTGCGGCAGCGTGTCTTTGAGTTCCGGTTTGTATTCCTCGATGAGTTCCATAGCCCTTTTCAAGGCTGGGGCAATCTCTACTTTTTCCGGCAGATTCAACAGATAATCGTAACGTGCTTCCGGCGGCAAATAGAAGCCGCATTTTTCAATGGCGATTTCATCAATGGGCCGTTCGCGGCGACTGCCTTTCAGTTTTTTAAATTCCTCGTTGATTTCCTGCTCGAACAATCCGTATTTGTTGTCCGCGAATTTCAGAAAAATCAAGCCCAGCACAGGTGTGGAATATTCCGATGATTTGAGGTCTGAGTTGGCTCTTAACGTGTCAGCAGTTTGCCAGAGTGTCGCTTCCAGTTTTTTAAGTTGTTCAGTCGTCATTGTTTTATGCAGCTTTCACAAGGTAATTTTTGATTTTAATGCAAATCAGAACTGGTTGATATGCATCATACAACTTTCAAGAGTCTTTTCAAGAATAAAAATTAGACGATTTAAGCAGTTATACTCTTTCGAAAAAGCGATATAAATCATGCTTTTGAAGGGCTGCTTTATTATGGACTTAAGTATGAAATACTAATCACAAAGATTTTAATCTAATACCCCGGAATAATCGCTTCAATTCTGAACGTTCTCGTTTTACGCTAGGATACTGCGCCAGTATTTGATTGTAGAAATTGTTCCGGCCAAGGGGTCTGTTCTTGCCATCATCACACCATCTTTTATAAGCTTCCCATAGAGTCTGTGGTTCTGTTTCATAATCATCTCCGAATTCGCAACATTCTTCACCAAAAATCAAAAGGGGATTAATGGTTTTCATAAACTGGTCTGTATCTTCCCCGACAATTTCTCCGATATAGAACCCGTTTCTTCTTAAAAGATCCTGAAGTCCACGAATAGCCCATGTAAATATACCATCAATTTCTTCGATAAGGAGAGCCTTCATATTGGGTACAATCTCATTTTTCTCGATACGCCTATTAAAAGACAAAACGATCAGCCTTCTCTCCAATCCATAAGACTTGTCAGATATCACCGGTGCATCATTCATCGATACGCAAAACTTCACAGAAGGCCTGAATTCGAAGACATCTCCAAATTTTCTCTCCGCAGAGAGAGTTTCTCCTGCTACGATAGCCTTGAAAATATCCATCGTAAGAGGATCTCTAGAACCTGTTTCCGTTGAGAGGTTAACCATTTTGCCTAGAAGGTGCTGAATCTTGAAGCGTTGACATAAGTCAGATAATGACAGATTAGAAACGTTAGTTTCACCGACCATCGCCTGAAGAACTTCGATTACCGTACTTTTGCCGTTACTGCCAGTGCCGTATAAAAATAATGCTTTATGAAATCGATTATCTCCAAGCAGGCAGTAACCGAACCACTGTTGGAGGAGGTAATGCTTCATCATGTAACTTTTTGCATTTTGGGTATCAGCAAAATCTTCTGGGAAAATATCTTTCAGGAATTCGAACCAGCGAACAGATTCTTTTTGAGGATCGTAATTAACGGGGAGTTGAATGCGGCTGAAATATTTTGGGTCATGCGGAAGTATTTCACCGGATTTAATATTTATCATTCCGCTAAGACAGTTTATCAACGTGGGATTCTGATCCCATTGCTTTTCGCTTCGGTATATTTGGTCTTCCAGGATTTTTATTACGTTATCCGTCATACGACCTTGAACTTTTTCTTTTAAAGCGCGCGTAATATGTTGTCTAATCAATGAATCAGAATATGGTTTCCAAACACCATTACTATATTTCCAAAACTGCTTTGCGGTATTGGCTAGAGGATGTAAATATTGCTGTAGATATCGAACAAGATAAAGAGGAACGAATTCATCACGTCCCATTCGCCCCTTTGTATAAAACTCTCGCCAATCGACTTCGGACGGGGGAGAAATCAATTCATCATTTAGTCCATAAACGGGTTCTTCTTCATGGGGCAAAATATCAATGATAGTGTCTTCGCTAAATATTCCCGTTCCCGTCGTCCTGGGCGCTGTCCAATTTGGATCATACCCATCACAAAACTCTGCGATGGGTTTATCGCCGGATATAATTTTTCGAGCCTCTTTCCATGAATGGCCTGAACATGATGAATGGAAGCATTGATAAGTAATAGGTCCATTTATCGGTACAACGATAGATGATTGCCATGGACCGTGATCAGAATTAAATAAACACTTTTCGAGTAAATATAAAGTTTTTTTCGAATCCTTCTTTATCCGAAATGTTATTCCATAATGTTCCAAATAGGCATCCATTTTAACAGAGCCAAGTTTTGAATTTTCATTGTGAATTCTAAAAGGTTCTGGAATATTCGATGCCGGATGATGTTCTTTATCTCTAGCAGATTTATGACATGATAAATTTGCTACTTTACATAAAGCTTCCTTTGGGACAGGTGGTATTTTTTCAAGCGTAATAATTTTATTCTGCATATATGAAGCTCTTTCGATGCGGCCGTTCAGATGTAGAATCGCCTTTCCTGCTCGTTGTCCCGTAATATTTCCATATTCTAGAAGGATTAGTTACCTTCGAATCAATATCCACGTTGTCATTTTTAAATTTAGCAATTATAGTCTCTAAGACGTTCACAATAAGTTCATGTGTTTCCTGATTATTAGGAAGATCAGGAAGGCGATAAAGCAGATGCATTCCATTACCAGAGCAAGCGCGAATACCTCGGGTAAAGCAAAATTCATTTTCCAGCCAAACACTTATTTTGTCTCCTAGGCATATAGCTTCCTGAGCTTCCTCATCCGTAGCGGAAATGCCGGCAGGTCGAATCGGATCGAGATCAAGAGGAAACCACCGAATGCATGCAATGTCTGAATCTTGGGTTGTATTCTTGGGAACAATTAAACGATTGACAGCACGGGCCAACAAAGCTGGGTTTACGGGGTTTAGGGTAAAATACACACCGCTTGCGCCCGCACTATCCAACAAGCCTGCAGCCTTTTCCAAAGCTTCTGCGTTATTGAAGTACCCGGAAATGATGCCCTTTGAAAAGCCTTTCCAGAGCGAACTATTACCATTAAGACCTATCGCACGAAGTTCAACAACTTCCTGAGGTCTAAAAAACATATCATAAATTCTTTTCATAGTTGATACATTCGTCTAATTCTGCTTTTGCAAAAGCAATATTAATACTACGCATTTGTTCATCAGGAAATATTTTGACGGGGATTATTTTGTTATAATAAGGATTTCTCTTATTACTACACTTACATAAACAGTTCGATATTAATCCTTTTCTAAGATTATCGTCAGCGGGGTAACTGTGCCATTGATGACAAAAGGCACAGCACATAATAAAATTATCATCAACGATAAAACCGTTATGATAGGATATATCTTCCCATCCAATACTTTCTTTATTCATAGTTCCTCCTTTAATCTGGTTGATCAAGTGTACGAATAACATTATCTGTTAAAAAATTTTTTACATCTTCGAGTTTGTAGACCACCTTTCTTCCAAACTTATAATATTTGGGGCCTCGTTTTGCTGTGCGCCAATTAGCAAGAGAACCGATAGATAAACCTCTGAAAATTTTTATGAGTTCCTCCGGCGTTGCATATTGAGCTTCTCTATCCATGGCCTTTTCCCTCATTTGATTTGTCGTTAATGCTTAAAAACAAAAAACCCGGTGGCTTTCCGCCGACCGGGTTTTAATTACTACAAAAAACTTTTTCACTCCGGTTGATCAGACCGGATCTTTACTTTGTTTATTTTAATCATCTCTATCAAAAGATGCAAGTAATTTTTTTAAATGCACGAGATAAACTTTTTGTTCTGATCACAAGAAACTTTCCTCAATATTTATTTTTTAAAATTTCAATAAAAAGGGGAGCTATAGGGGAGCTAAGAAGAAATTTCGTGTTTATATTAACTTTGTAAGTTGTTGATTTAACTGGTGCCCCTGGCGCGAGTCGAACGCGCGGCACACGGATTAGGAATCCGTTGCTCTATCCTTCTGAGCTACAGGGGCAGCCATGTTATAGAAGTTGTTGCGGTTTAACACGCTTTCTGAGGACTGTCAATCATCAAGACTTCTCGCTTTGCTCGAAGTGACATTTAATTACTTTTTGGTTCGAATTGATTTTTTGCCGACCAAAACGAGGGCAGATGGCGCAGCAAATACATAAGGCTTTTGCGATGCTGCCAGATGCGCTTGCGGAATTTTTTGCGCCACTCTTTGTTGGAATAAAATCGTTTTACATGTTCATTGTATAGCTGATCAAGCCTTTCCTTCGAGGCAATGTCTTTAGGAATAAAAACAAAGTTCAGGCAGTTCATCAGCCGCCAGTCTTCATGGAAAGTTCCTTCTTCCTTTATTGTATTCCAGAGAGGCGCGCCGGGGAATGGCGTGAATTTGGCCATGTTCATATCATCCAGTCCCAGCGAAATGATAAAGTCGGATGTGAGCTTGATGGACTCTTCCGTTTCACCAGGCAGCCCCATCATAAAAAGTCCTTTGGCCCGTAAACCTGCTTTTTGAATTTTTTGAACAGTATCACGTACAGCATCCAGTGACACGTCTGATTTATGTCTTCTTAGCATTTCCGGGTCGGCGGATTCTATTCCCAGTGAGACCATGAGGCAACCGGCTTTCTTAAGCATTGCCAGTAAATCATCATCAGTGTAACCGACGCGCACGGCGCAATTGAAATTAATGCCCAGAGGATAACGGCTGAGTTTTTCACAAAGGCCAACTATTCGCTGACGGTTGGCGGTAAACAAATCGTCATAAATGTTGATGTGTCGAACGCCGAATTTTTCCCGTAAATGTTTCATGTGTTCATAAATGTAATCGGCGGAATTGTAACGGAATCCTTTTTTGAAAACTGAACGGTCGCAATAAGAACATTGGTACATGCAGCCACGCGAGGTAATCATTGTTGCGCCGGGCGTGTTGATGTAACTGAACAGCGGCAGGTGATAATCGCGGGGAAATCCGTTAAGCTTTTCGTAGGCAGGAAATGGCAGAAAATCCAAATCCTGTATTTTCGGCCGGGGATCATTAACTACAACATCAGCTTTACGCCACCAGATCAAACCTTTTATTTCAGCGGGATCAATATCCGCGGCAAGTTCGGTCATTGTTATTTCACCTTCGCCGGCAACAAGAAAATCAAAATCAGGGTAATCCCGTAGAAGTTTGTTTTCTAAAGCAGAAACATGAACTCCGCCGCATACAGTTATCGTGTTGGGAGATTGCCCCTTGATTATTTCTGCCAGATCAGCAGCGTCGGGGAATGACGATGTGGTTGCCGAAAATCCAACAATATGCGGTTGATAGGATAAAATCGTTTGCGCCTGTTTTTGTAAATTCGCCGGAACGCCGGGTCCGAGGCAATCGTAAACGAAAACATCATGTTTCTTCTGTGTCAGATAGGCGGCAATGGAAAGCAATCCCTGCGGTACCATGCGGTTGGCGATGTCAGTAATATCGCGCTTGCCGGGAAACCAATTAAATCCCCGTGGATGAACAAGGACGATTCGTTTTTTTTGTTGAACTGAAACCATAACTATTTTGTTGATGCTACGACAAGCACCTGCTTGCCCGAAGCGTGACAGTTATAATGTACGAAAAGGGCCGATGGTTTTTCCCTAAGCGCCAGGGCTATGCCAAAAGCAGCCGCCGTTGAGTGAATTCCGCAGCAAGGCAGATAATCTTCAATCGCCCATCCTTTTTGTTTCCAAAGGTCTGTTTCTGTTTTGTTTATGCGGAATCCGGGCAACAGAATTTTGTTTTTCTCGCGTCCGGAGCCGTCGTTGAGCGGTGAAGCGGACATAATTTCGTCACAACATCTTAAAATGTTGTCGTCAGGGGAACCATCCTCCGGCGCGGTCTTTCTATTGCTGAAATCCACAGCCAGAATTTCGCCGATATTTTTCCCTTCATCATTTCCCAGCAGCAGCCAGGAACTTCCTTCGCCCATAGGCATCTTGCGGGAGTTGCCGCATGTGAGATTTACTCTTTCGCGGTACTCTTCAACAGTGGGTGTAAAAATATCACAGCCGCCGACCAAAGCCAGTTCGATCTCACCGCTTTCCAGATAACTTTGCGCCAGCCAGAGAGCCGATTCAAAGGATAATTCTTCCTGAGAGATGGTCAGGACTGTTCCCGTAACATCACAAATCTTAGCAAGAACAAAGGCGGCGGCATTGCTGACCGAATTGGCAAACTGATTGGGGCTGGGGAATCCGCCGCCATGTTTGAATACTTCGGTAATAAAGGGCATTATTTCATCAACATTACCTAATCCCGTTGCCATAAATATTCCGGTTTTTTTCCCCTTTAAATAATCGAGTGATACTTTCTGTAGGCAGGCCAGTCCACCGCAGGCGACCATCTTGATGAATCGTCCGGCGCGACGCATCGGCTGTCCCATTACTTCATTGACCAAGTTGTCGGCGTTAAGCGGCAGTTCGTTTTCTTCCCAAAGCGCGTCTCGATTAGGCATAAGCGATGGACCGATATAACTTGTCGCAATAACCGGCATGGCTGTTTGTGTTTTAAATTGTTTGCTGTGTGTGCTCATGTTTTAGTTAATTCCCGCAAATGGTGTGTCATTTCGACCGAAGGGAGAAATCTTATTTTAAGATTGCCACGCCGTCTGAGAGACGGCTCGCAATGACATCTCTTATTTCACTCCTTGATTATCAAATAACTTGAGCACGTTCCGCCGAAACCGAAAAAGGTAAATAAATAAGCGCCGTCACGTGCTTCGATGTTTTTCTGTGAAGGTGCAAACCCGATTTCCAGATCAATTTCAGTAAAACCAAAGCTGCGAGGAATAAAACCTTCTTCACAACAGGAAAGCCATACGGCTGTTTCTACTGCCCCTGCGGCTCCCAAAGAGTGGCCGAAAGCGCCTTTGAGTGAAACCACCGGAGGAAGTTTTTTTCCAAAGTATTTGACCAAACCTCTTCCCTCGGAAAGATCATTGTCCCGAGTGCCTGTCCCGTGAGCCTTGATGGCCACAATGTTGCCGGTTGATACACGCGCGGTGTTTATTGTTTTCCCGACAACATCACTGACGGTCACTCCGTCAATGCCCGCTGAAGTCATGCTTTTGATGTCGTTATATTGGTATCCGCCGGAAAACTTATATTTTGAGAGAGGCTTTTTAGCTGCTTCCATGATCACAACGGAAGATGCCTCACCGATTTGCATGCCGGCACGTGTTGCGCAGAAAGGCCGGCACTGGTCGTAATCAAAGAGAAGCAGGCTGGCAAATCCGTGCAAGGTCATATTTAAGAGCGGTTCAAAACCGACAACTATTGCCCGGCGGATTTTCTCCCGTTTAAGAAGATCGGCGGCGACAACTAAGGCGTGTGAACTGGAGACACAAGCCATGCTCAAGGTCAATGACAATCCCTTAATGCCGTATTTTTCGGTAATCAGATCGGCGACTTCACCGGGACCGCGGTTGCGGCAGGAAATTGCCGGAGATTCTTTTTCCGGATTCTTGCGCACGGCTTCAGTGAATTCGTATTCGTTGCGGATAAAGAGACCGCCTGTCGTGCCTACCAGAACGCTGGATTCGGCAATTTCGTCTGTGGAAAGCCCTGCGCGCGTAAAAGCTTCGTCAAGAGCGCTTTCCAGCATGGACATGGATTTATCCAGCGGATTACCGTTATAGGATACTTCAAAGGTTTTATATTCACGGTTGGTTAAATGAGAAGAAACGCCGGGTTTAGCCGGCTGCACATTTCCCGCGATTAAATTACGTGCAGATTCCGGAGCGCTCCAGCCCAGTGTTGTTACTGCGCCCCAGCCTCGCACATAAATATCTTCATTGGTCATTTCTTAACCTTTGGTGCATCAATAATAAAATCGGCCAGAGATTCGAACGACCGCATCGCTTTGGCCGCTGTCGAAGCGTTCTTTAATTCTACACCGAATTCATATCTGATTTCCATGGCGATTTCCATGGCATCAAGACTGTCCAATATCAATGGTCCGGGTCCCCCGATGAAGGGAACATCTGTAGGCACGTCTCCCGGTTTTACGTCCGTAATTTCACAGGCCCTGATAATCAATTCCTTAAGCTTGAAAATCAGCTCCTCCCTTGAAGATACATTCAAATCTTTTAACTTCTGATTTACATCCATTTAACTCTCCTCCCCGCTATATAAAAACAAGCCAGCGCAAAAAACAATAGAATGGCTAATTTAGGCAATATTGTGCTTAATTCCGCGTTGCGTAAAAAAACATCCAGATAAGACTGATGAGCCCAGTATATTGGCGATATCATCGCCAGTTTTTGCATCGTATGAGACATGACAAAGTATGGTACCATAATGCCGCCCAGCACTCCCATTAATATGGCGCCGGTTGCGGCCAGAGTTGAAGTCTGCTCCAGTGTTTTGGCCAGCGTCGCGATAAGTACACCGAAACCGGTTGTCGCGGCAGCCACAACCAATGTAATCGGAATCAAATGCCAGACATGGGTTCCCGTTTGAAAAGGCGTATTGAGAATGTAAGGCGCAATAAAAACGCCTACAAACAGCATTAAGACAAACTGGATTATATTGATTATGTAATAAGGTATAATTTTCCCCAAGGCAATTGCGTTAGAACTTACAGAGTACGTAAAAAGACGCTGCAGGGTGCCGTTATTTTTTTCTTTCAGAAAACCTATGGACATGGGAATGGCAATGAAAAACATTGCGAATATCGCGTAAGCCGGTACCGCCAGTTGAATAGGACTGGGAACATCCATGTCTTTCTTTGTTTTTTCAGTGATTAAACTGGCAACCACAGCATCAATGTTTTCGATACTCATGACGACTTCCACCGTCAGGCTGGTCATCAGCGAACGGACGGCTACCTTGTACCCTGTATCGAATACGGGATCAAAATAAATTTCCACGGGCTTTGTTCCTTCTTCAAAACCCTTGGGAATGATCACCAGTACCTGCGCTTTGCCCTGTTCAAAAATACGATCTTTATCAAAACTCGGTGGAAGTTCAACTCTTTTGATTAGTTTATTCGATTGTATTTTTTGCTCAAGCAGGTTTGCTTTTGGTGTTTTGCTTTCGTTTTCAATAACCGTAGGAATTTGTTTTTCATATATTTTGTCCGCATAGACCCCTTTATATGCCAAAGTCATGAAAAAAATCAGCGCCAGCGGCATAAAAAAAAGAAGCAGTATCGTCTGCTTGTCGCGCAGCATTATGAGCATTTCTTTTTTGACTATTTCCTTTAATTGTCTCTTAATCAAGTTAGCTTCACCTGCATTGAAAAAGTTTACTTCATTTCGGCAAACTCACAAATGGATTATCGAAAGCATAACGCGGTCAGCAAAGTTATGCAATGAAGAATCATTTTGTGTTTCAATCATCACGTAATCCCCTGCCGGTCTTTTCCAGGAAGAACCTTTCCAGATTGTCTATCGCCGACATCAATCCATCGAAAATGATCTCACCTCTGTCAAGCAGTGTTACGCTGGAACACAGACGAGCGGCTTCTTCCATAATATGCGTGGATAACAAAACAGTCATGCCCGATGCATTAAGTATTTTCAGCGTTTCGTAAATATGATGACGGCTCTGCGGATCAACGCCCACAGTCGGTTCGTCAAGCAGCAGAAGTTTCGGCGAATGCAGTAGCGCCACAGCCAGATTCAGGCGTCTTTGCATTCCTCCCGAATAAGTTGAAACAAGTTTTTTTGCATGGTCGGTAAGTCCTGTCTGGGCGAGCACATAATCCGATCTTTCGTTTATCTGTTCATCAGAAAGATTAGCCATCACGCCGAAAAAGTGCAGATTTTCCAAGGCGGTAAGCGGCATGTAAAGTGAGATGGCCTGTGGTGCGCAACCGATGCATGTAAGAGCCGTGTTATCGGGCATTTTATTTCCGAGAACAAAAACCTCTCCCGAGTAGCCTCTTAAAACGCCGGTAATAATTTTCATCAGCGTGGTTTTGCCAGCTCCATTGGGGCCCAAAAGCGCGTGAATCTTTCCCTGTTCCACCGACATAGAAAAATTATGCAGGGCGTATTCGATTCCTCCGGATGTCAGTTTTTCGGCCGGCGAATGATAAGAAAAAGATATTCCTGAAATCTCCAGAGCCTTCATGCTTTGAGTTTCCTGACAACTTTCTGCAAATTGTTGAAAAATGCTTCTTCGCGGTTCGCGCAAGTCAGCATCAATTCTCCCGCTTTGACAAATGTCGCTTCCTCTTTGCCCCTTTTCTTTATGATACGTGCGGATACCACAGAAAAATCTCGCCAGTTGTTGCCAATGGCATCCATCTCTTCTGCCAGATCGGCAAGCTCGGCTGAACCGAACAGCCCGGCGGCTTCATGCATAAAGGCGGCATACATGTAACGAAATCCGGCACCACCCGTGCCAGTCTCTTCCACCCATCGGACTAAACCGGCAAGATTACGACAGGCTTCTTGAAAACCAAGTTTATCGGGACTTTTAACGACTCTTTTTGCTAAAAAACGAATACCCCGAACACCAAAAATCGGTATGGGAATTTTCAACATTGCGTTGCAGGAATCCTTCATTCCCTTGATGCACGCTCCCCGCAGATCAGGATGGGGATTTACGGATTTGGTGTAATACATATGACCACGGGGGTTCAAAGGACCAGGTACGAAACGTGCCCGTTCCAATCCATCCGCCGTACAATCTACCAGAGCAAATGTCGGATCGCAGATGCGAAAACCGCAATCGGTTTCACGCAAAACGATGATGTTGTGTCCGCTAAAATTATGGCGGTGACGTTCGGATACATAGGGAAGCCAGTAAAGATTAGTAGCCAAACCGACAATCTTTCCAGTTTTTAGCACCTGTCTTAGTTCGTCCATGCCTTTTTGCGGATCGCGATAAGTCTTGATTACAAAACTCGCGCCCAGCCTTTTAGCCGCCTTGCGAAAGACCGACCCGGGTTTAGACCGAAAAGCAGTAATCGGCAAATGTGAAAGTTTTAAAAACGGCAGATAGCCGAAAAAAATGCCGCTGCCGATGCCGAAAATCATCGGCTCGGAAATATCCACGCCTTGATGGCGAAACAGGGCGGATGTAACACCTGTTTCACAATGCGCGGCTTGCTGATGGACAAATGGTTTACCATTTGTTGCGAGTTCTGTAGTCATGAAAAAATAACATCCTTCCTTAATTTTAGATATTCGGTACGGTTTTCAATTCTTCCAATGTGACCCTGAGAGCCTTTGTGTAACGATTTAAAACAGATGGTTTAAGTTTGGCAAATATCTCTGGACGCAAATGTCTTTTGGCCCGGAATACCGCTATCCCCGCTGCCTTGGCCAGCATTCCCGGCTCCAACTGCCGCATTTCCATATAATAACAAAGAGGGCTTTTCTGACCGGCAATTACTGCTTTTCTGATTTCCTCGAGGTTGGCGCGATTACCGGAAATAAGCAGGGCTACAGATACTTTTTCCGCCCAGGGAGCTTCTGTCTCCAGAACATATTGCCCTTTATCGTTGTGCTTGTAATACGCTTTCGGCAACCCATCATTAAAAAGTTCATCTTCTAATTCCATGGCCGATTCCTTCTGATAATATTTATTTTTTCTTTTTATATTAATTTCAGCAAGGTGCAAAGTGATTTTTCACATGTAAACCTTTTTGTTTACAGCAGTAAACATAAAAAACGAATGAAAAAGATATTACGTATCTTCAGGATTTTAGCTTTTCCACGGCATCACGCAGATCTTTGAAAAGTTGTTCTTCCCTGCCGGCGCAGATCAACATCAATCCGCCCGCCTTTTCGAAAGTTTCTTCCCGTTTTGATTTTCGTTGTTTAATAATGCGCGAGGATACCACGGCAAATTCACGCCAGGTGTCGCCGATGGCCGTCATTTCATTTGATAAATTGTTTAGTTCTTTTGAACCGAAAAGTTCGGATGCTTCCTGCAGAAATGCAGCGAACATATAGCGGAAGCCCGCACCACCCGTGCCCATTTCTTCCTGAAAGCGTAGAATATGAGCGAGCTGCCGGCAGGCTTCGACATAGCCGAGTTTTTCCGGCCATTTAATAATTTTCCGGGCAACAAGACGCATTCCCTTGATACCGAAAAGAGGTATGGGGATTTTGAGCATCTGATTGCATGTATCCATCATACCGGTGATACAGGCCTTTCTGATGTCAGGGTTGGGGTTGACGTATGTCGGATAATACATCAAACCGCGGGCTTCCATGGGACCGCGCGCGAAACGAGCTCTTTCCATATCATAAGCAGAACAATCCGTGATGTATTCCAGCAGAGCCGGATCGCTTATCCGGAAACCGTTTTCATTTTCATACAGAACGATAAAATTGTGTCCACTAAAATTAAAACGATAGCGTCGGGGAAAAAAAGAAAGCCAGTAAACGTTGGTTGTCACCGCGGCAATCTGTCCTGTCCGGATAACGCGGCGCAGTTCATCCATGCCTTTTTGCGGGCTGTGAAAGCGTTTTCTGTAAACCTTTGCCCCCAGTCTTTTGGCTGTTTTTTTGAAAACCAGTCCCGGCATTGCCCTGAAAGTGGTAATGGGCAGCCCTGTCCATTTGATAAACGGAAGATGACCGAAAAAAATACCGCTGCCAATACCAAAAATCATTGGTTCGGAAAGGTTAAACCCTTTATCGAAAAACAGGGCAGATGTCACTCCCGTTTCACAATGAGCCGCCGTGCGATGGGTATAAGTTCTGCCGTTGGTTAAAGTTTCTGTTGTCACGGATGTCGTCATGAATCATGATTACCTTTCATAAGAATTTTGGGGTACAATTTTGAGGTCTTCCCTCGTAATCGCAAGGGCTTTCGCGTATTTGTCCAGAACAGAATCGTTAAGCTTGGAAAATATTTCCGGACGCAAATGCCTTTTAACCCGGAACGTGGCGATGCCGGCTGTTTTTCCCAGGAATTTCGGGATCATCTGCCGCAGCTCCATGTAATAAGCAAGAGGACTTTTCTGACCGGCAAGCACAGCTTTTCTGGTTTCCTCCACCTTGTCCTGATATTCATCATAAGCCATTTTGTTTATTTGTTCATCGATTACCCAGCCCTTGCTGGGCACCATGACATATTTCCCCTGGTCATCAAGGGCGTAATTTCCTTTTTTGATACCCTGAGAATAATCAGGTACGTCATCCTGCGGAACTTCGTTTATCTTCATGGGCAACTCCTGCCAATCATGGTGATTTTAGAGGTCTTTCTTATACTAAAATTAGCGAAGCGAAAAGAATTTTTTAATAAAGATTGAGCTTTGCCAACGTAATAACGGTGTTTTTGAAATCATTCTTTGTATTAATTTAATTTTTTACCCAGAAACGGTTCGAAGTGATGCCACTCAAAAGGATGCTTGTGGGCAAACTGAGCCAGATCATCAGCATAGGCCTGAGCCGATTCCTGCACCGCTTTTTTTCTGCCGGCGCGGGTGGCGGCAATAACTTTTCGTCCGGACGAAACCTTGATATGATATTTACCAATCGCTTCCTGATACACAAAAAAAGTCATCAGCGGCGAGCCGGTCATCAAGGCAAACAAATGCGGGGTATCGGGAAGACGAACTTCGTGACCGAGAAAATTCACGTTAACAAAACTCTGCTTGCCCCAGAGACGGTCTCCGGCCATGGAAACAATACCGCCCTCACGCAGGAAATTGATTCCTTCGATCAAGGCAAAAGGCGATTTTTCATCTTCAGATGTCACAACCACTTTTATACCGCTTTGCGCCATAATTTGCTTTTGAATATGTTCAATCTGTTCTTTGTGTTTGGCTCCCAGATAAAGCATAATCGGCAAACCTTTTTTGTTTAGCGTTTGCGCGGCCAGTTCCCAGTTGCCGGTGTGCGACATCAACAGGATCGCTCCCGTTTTCTTCTGTACAGCCTCTTCCAGATACTCCCAGCCTTCCTTGACGTATTGAATATCTTCCTCATCGAAACGGATGAACCGATGGATATAGACATCCGTAAATTTATGATACTGACGCCATGCGCACCACAGGTGAAAGAAAAACCAATGCTTGGGAAATAAAGTACGGTAGAACTCGAAACTGTTGGCCACGCGCAAAGGAAATAGAAAAAAATAACCAGTGGCGACAAACCATGAAAAGATGCGGAAAAACCATAACCCCAGCCGCCGCGTCAGAAAGAGAAAAATTTTATAAGGTAGTCTTTTCATAATCCTTTTTTCTATCCCTTTCCTTGAGGGGAGGGGTAAGAGGAGGGTGAAGCATATTATTAATTTCCCTCCCCAGACATACGTCCGGCTTTGCTAGCGCTACGCTTTCTTTCCTACAAACCACTGTTCTTCAATTCCTCTGAGATCCGAGGGAAAGACCTGAATGACAAAGTTTGCCTTTTTCATAAACTCGACAATTTCCGCCTCCGGGCGGAATCTGTTCGGTGTTTTCGTCATTTTTAACCGGATGATTTCTATCCAGCGCTTCCATGGATTGGGTTTGTTCGAAGGAATGGTTGCCCTGATTAGCAATGTTCCTTCGTCGGAGAGTTTTTCATGAATTCTCTGCAAAGCAATCGGCACATCGTTGTCGTTGACCAAATGCAGCATGTCCAGCATCAGTACATGATCAACTTTTCCTTCGACATCCGGCAAATCCGGCGCGCGTCCGATTTCCACCTTGCCGCGGTTGCCGATAACACGTGAGGCAATAAGTACACGCTCTTCGTCCGGTTCCAGGCCATAGACCTTTGCTTCCGGATAAATTTCCAAAAGCCAGTTAGCAGGAACTCCAAAGCCGCAGCCGATATCAATGATCCTGCGAGGATTTGTGACATATTTATCCAATTCTTTAAACATCGGATCAATTACCATTTTCATACGGGCAAAAACACGAGGGAAGGCAGGCAGATGCCGATAACGCAAAACTGTGCGTTTTATATGCTCGCTTGAACCGATCAAAAATTCGCCGGGAGATTGTTGAGCCGGAGAAAATATCTTTTCCATTAAAATGGGCAGAATAAAAAATGCTCCGATTAAAGAATAAAATATTCCTAACATGGAAACAAATCCGATGCTTTTCAGGAGAGCGTGACTGGCAAAGGATAACACGCCGAAACCGATTAAAGTAGTAAAGGCAGCTAGAAACACAGCGAGCTTGATATTTTTCATGGCGGGAGATTTCTTGACAGGATAGCGCTGGTAAGTACAGACATAATAGATGGAATAGTCAATTCCCATGCCCATTATAACTATCCAGAGCATGATTCCGGGTATGTCGAGAGAATGACCGATAAGTTTGAGCGTGCCGAGAGTAGCAAATAGTGCAAAGACAATCGGTGCCAGTGTTGCGAGCGATAATTGCCAATCCAGAAAATATAAAAAAATAACAAGAGCTAATCCAATGCTGATAATTAAAGCAACTTCCAGAAATAAATTTTTCAGAAAATCACCCAGCCTTTTGTTGAATAAATCGGCGTCAAATAACTTGGCCATGCCGCTTCGGGAGATTCGTTCAAAAAAATCAGTCGCGTTATAATTTTTACCGGCAGCAAGCAAACTCAGTTGTGTGTAACCAGACGTGCCTTTAGCGATTCCCAGCATTTCAAAATATTCTTCCGGAATTTCGAATGATACCGGAGTTTCCTGATTAATAATTTTCCAAAAAGGTACGAAAGCATCAGGTGCAAATCCGTAATCGATCGCTGCCTTGTCCAGATTTTTCTTTAAAGTCGTAACTTTTTCTTTGTTCCAGAAGGTGCGCCAGGCCGTAAAATTATTTTTTGCAAGTTCCGCAGCAGGGAACAGAGCGGAGGGCAGAAATACCGGCAATAGCTTTCCCTGCCGCACATCAGCAGAAAACATTTTCATCAATTGTTCATCTTTCTTCCGTAGTCGGTTAATATCCGGTGCTTCCAGAAGAACATAGCATTTGCCGGAAAGGTTGCCCCATATGCTTTGCATTTTTTTATCTGAATTGATTGTGTCCTGGCTCATGGAGTTCATGGCGTTTAAATCAACATTAAAGACCGGTTTGGCAAAAAAAAGCATAATGATGCAGAAAACAAACGCGGCAATCAGTTTCCATTTCGCGGGAGCGGCAATTTTTTCAATGACACTTGTTAGAAAACGATTGGACTGGTGTTTTGCAGGTGGCATGGCTGGAAATATTATTGGAAAAACAAAATGAACAAAAAGCATGACGAAAGTAACACCCAGTGCCGAAAAGAGGCCGATTTCAGCTAAAATTCTGAAGTCACTGATTAAAAGAAGAAGAAAAGCACCCACAGTTGTCAGGACGGCCAGAAGTTCCGCTGACCAGACTTCCTTTGCTGTTTGTTTCCCGTACGTAACGTAAGGCTGATCAAGAAAAAGCAGGTAAGTAATTCCCAGATCAATTGTAAAAGCCATGATGGCGCCGCCGAAACCTATTGCTATAAGAGACATTGATTTGAAAATAAAAGAACAAACAAACAATGAGGCAATAGCTCCAACTGTAGAAGGTAGAAGAGCCAGCAGTCCGATGAGTGGTCGTGGAAAAATGAGAATAAGCAGTAATGCTATGCCCAGAGTAGTAAGAATTATGGCAATGCGTACATCGCGTTTGGCGATTGTTTCATTATCGAGGGCCACACGATATGCACCGACGGGTGTAAGAATATATTTATCATGAAAATTAGTATTTGCCGCCAGTTCGTTGCGGCAATCTTCAATTAGTTTTTGGATTTTCACGGCCTTGGTCGTATCAGTGCCTGATCCGGCAATTGTGGCGATAATAAGAGCATGTCTGCCATCTGCAGAAATCAATTGTCCTTGATAAAATTGCGCCTTATTGGAGGGAACCAGAGCGGACAATCGTTCCAGAACAGTGCCGGAAATTCCTAAAGGATCTTTGGCGATTATTTCGCTGCGGCCGATGCCCTCAAGTTGCTCGAGGATTTGTCGGTTTTGCGCCATAGCCTCTCTGATTTTTTCCTGTGTCAGAAGCGGTGCAATCTTTTGTTCCAAATCCGAAGTGTTCAGAAGAAAAGGTAGATTATTGTTTACGTGAGAAACTAGTTCTGGGAAGTTTTTGGCATCATTCCCTATGCCGACTTTCGTGAAAAGTCCGCTTTTGCTGAGTTTATTCGAAATAAAAACAACCGCCCTGACCAGAGTATCACGATTTGATGAATCCTGTTCAAGATCAATAAATACCTTATCTTGGGCAGGAAGATGTTTGATAACGTGACGCGCGTCGGAAAGTATCGGATCATTATGCGGCATCGACTCCAGAATATCCGTTTCGATTTTCAGGTTTTTGGATTCCCAGAAAAAAAGCCCTGCGACAATCAGCGCTACAATAAAAATGATTGGCCATTTGATTTGATGTTTGCGTAAAGGCATACAAACCTTATACCATCCGTGCTTTCTTTAGCTAACTTTGTTGACTGCGTCGTCGGTTTCCTCAACGTATGTATAAATACGCCTCGTCGCCTCCTCCTTGCCGCCTCGTTATCCTTTGAAAGCGGAATTGTATTATAGAGTTTCTTCGTTAGAATACTTTTTTTATAAAACATATTTCATGAACAGTGGCAAGACAAAAACCCTTCCGTTGTCATTACCCGGCTCGGAGACCGGCGTATGCCTGGGAGACCGGGTAATCCAGTTATTTTGTTTCCTGGATTCCTCCGTATCAAGTACGGGACAGGCTCTTCGTCTCGCGATTGCTCGCACGAGAATGACAATGTGTGTAACTAAAACATCGTTTACAATTTAGACCGGGTACATCGTTTATTTTAAAGAAAATATCCTTCTGAAAATCAGGCGGCTGAAGGTTGAAGAATTGCGGCAGAAATCCACAAACGGGCGAAAGTGAGAAATTCTTTCTCCATTAGGGTTGTAGTTTACACGTACCGGAGCTTCAATTACCGGAATGCCGTTTCTATGAGCCTGCACCAGAATTTCTACCTCAAACTGAAAACGCCGCGCCTTTGTTTTCAAATTTAGCGCTTCCGGTAGAGGATAAATGCGGAAACCGCTTTGCGAATCAAGAATTTTCGGGCCGCCTGAGGTCCGTACCCAGAAGTTGGAAAACTTCCTCCCGAAACTGCTTGTCCAGGGGACATCTTTACCTTCCATACCTGCTCTTGCGCCCACTACAATCGGCCGGGAATTTTTGGAAATGGCCTGAATTAGTTTTTTTGCGTCTTGCGGGTAATGTTGACCGTCGGCGTCGATGGTAATTGCCCAATCGGTCACGTTTGATGCTGCGTCAAAGCCGGTTAAAATTGCCGCGCCCTTTCCCTGATTCTCGGCATGCCGCAGGATTTGAATACCTTTGATTTCTTTAATCCGGTCATAAGTATTATCGGTTGAACCGTCGTCAACAACAAAAACAGGAAAGCCCAAGGCCTGAGCGTCTTTGACTACCTGCACCAAAGTACCCGCATGATTGTAAACGGGAATAATGAAAGCAAAACGGTTTTTACTCATATAAATTTAATTTTAAATTATTTCCAAAATAATTGAAAAATTAGAATACCAACATTCACAATAGCAATTAATACATTAGCTATCGCAATGTTGTTATTTCTTTTATTCACAGCTTGAATTTGCTTATGCATCAATAGTTGAATTTTTCTTTCATGTTCCGCCTTTGCGTCAGGATCACCAAAACCGCCACCATTTTTATAGATTGATACAAGATTCCCAAGTTCTTGTTCTATGCTTTTTTGTTTTTCATGGTGTATTTCCTTTTAAAAGTAACAATGGTTACGTTGTATATATTAAACGTTTCCGACTCTTTTAAACAATTTACAAATAACACACAAAAGAAATTTTATAAACCTCTGTCATGCCGGACTCTTTGACGGACGAATGTCCGGTGATCAGGCATTTGCCGGTCTGCGAGCCGGGCAATGATGAACGTAATAAAGATTGCCACACCCCGATTGCCGGGCAGGCTGCTGGGGTTTCCTGTCCGGCTTTGAATCGGGATTCGCAATGATTTTTATATAAATTGTGAAGATGTATATTGACACCCAAAGGTGTTGATTCTATTTGACAAAAGACCTTAAACAAATATAGATTCACAAAAATTGGAGTAAAATTATTGTAAGAATGAATTACTTACCTGATTGTAATGTTTTTATTTAGAGGTTAGTAATGAAATTAATCAAGTCCATTCCAGAGTTAATACGTTTAGCTATCAAATCTATCCTCGAAAGAAAATCCTTCTATATGTCTCAGGCAGGGCAGGACTTCTGGGTGTGCGGGGAAGTCTTTAACGAAATGAAAAACGGATACTTCATCGATATCGGCGCGCATGACGGAATCTATTTAAGCAATACGTATATATTGGAGTGCAAATATGATTGGAAAGGTATTTGTATTGAGGCAAATCCGTCTAGCTTCAAACTTTTGAAAAAAAATAGACGAGCCATATGTGTCAATGCATGTCTTGATGGGACAGAACGTTTTGTTGATTTTGCCAAGTGGGGGGTGATAGGCAGCATATTAGCGCCGGATAAGCCCGATAAAAACGGAGAATCATATAAAGTGGTAAGGGTAAAGACACAAACCTTAAATAACCTTTTTAAAGAAATGAACGTGCCTCATGAGGTTGATTATCTATCCATTGATATAGAGGGCGCAGAAGAGAGTGTATTGAAGGAATTCAACTTCAAAGATTATTTGTTTAAATGCATAACGATAGAGCACCCCACGGATACGCTTAAGAAGATCTTTACCGAGCACGGATATATTCTCATCAAGGAGATTCCTTTTTTTGATTGCTTTTATGTTCATGAAAGCTTCTTCGGTCAATACTGTACCAATCTTTTTGATTTCTACGAAAAGAAATATCTGGCGATGCGCTGGAAGTAAATTTTGAACAGCTTTGGAAAAAGTCCCCGGCATTTGCCGGGCTATGCACCTGCGGAGTTTATCCGGCGCATGCCGGATGCGCTTCATCCTTCATCATTGCAACGTATGCAAAAAATACGTCTCATTCCTCAGGACTTGCGTGCCTTGCATATGGAGCTTTTTGCGAAGCCGTTACTCGGGGAGGAAAGCTATTCCCCACGTCCCCGGTCCCATGTGCGCACCGGCAGTCAGCGAAAGTGGTTGCACAATAATTTCCGCCCGTTTGTATAGCTTAGCCACCAGTTTTCTAAAGGTGCCGTTTACCCAGTTTTTGTTGTCTGAATATTCCAGCATGATAAGTGCCTTTGAATCATTATTGAGTGAAACGGAAAGTTTTGCCATGGCGAACTTTACCTGATCTTCCTGATTTCTGACCATGCCGACTTTTTTGGCTCCTTCCGGCTGAGGAGATATTACCGGTTTCATATTCAGCTTATCGCCCAAAAAGGCGCTGGTCTTGGAAAGACGGCCACCTGCAGCAAGGTATTGCAGCTTATCGAGAAACACGTATTCCTCACATTTCTCCGCTGCTTTCCTGGCGAACAAGGAGGTTTTTTTTATGTCGTTTGTCCGGACAAGATATCGGGCAGTTGCCAGCGCGATTGTCCCCAGTCTGCCCGAGGCTGCGCCGGTGTCCATTATTAAAAACCTGTCGTCTTTATCATGTTCTTTTTTCCAGGTAAGCGCTTCCTGGTAATTACCAGTAAATACAGAGCCAACGCACAGATACAACACTTTTTCAAATCGCTCCAGTACGCTTTCATAAAACTGATGCCGTTCATAAACAGAAGCCTGTGAAGTGGTTACTTTTATTCCTTTGTTCATCGCATTATAGAGCTCTTCCGAATGAAAGTAAGTTTCCGGCAAACATTTTTCACCAATAGTCAGATAGCTATTCAGAAGAGTAAAGCCATATTGCTTTGCATCCTGATTGGTCAAAGAGCCGGCGGCATCGGTCATAATATGCAATGGTCCGGTATGAAAATGTTTGAATTCTTCAACTTGATAAGCCAAATTATCATCTTCCCAGTTTATCACACTGCCCAATCCGGTAATTTGAGACCGTACTTTTTCCTTGTCTTGGGTATGCAGATGTATTTTATAAAAATCGCCTTCGGGAATAATAATAACTTCTTCCTGCGTACTGGTGATTATTTTTAATTCATCGGGAGAATAATTAGGAGCTTTAACTACAAAATCAACGCAGTAACCCGATTCTGTCTTTTCCTGAAATGAAGGCGATATTTGTAAGCGGGTCTTAAATGTTTCCGTGACCGGGCGGCAATTATCCGGAATACCGGCCAAAGTGTAAAAAAATCCTTCAAAAAAAATATACATGCCCAGAGCTCCCGCATCTACTACTTGCGCATCTTTCAACCTTGGCAGTTGCTCATTGGTTGCATGAACGGCTTTTTCCAAATCGCCAATTATTTTATCGGCATTTTCTTTATTGATATTTATTTTTTCGGGTAGAGCATTCGAAAGCGCGTCAAAAACACTGAGTATTGTACCTGTCCGTGGATTGCTTATAGCCCGCCAGGCTTTGATGGTTCCTTCTCTGGTACGATCCGTAAGTTCAGAGATATTCTCAATTGTGTAGAAGGCGGAAAAAAACTGAGAAGCGATATTGCCGGAATTACCGCGTGCCGACAAAAGTAGCTGATGAATCATTTTTTCTTTTGATTGGCCGGCGTTGCGTAGAGGAAAAAGACTTACGGATAGATTTCTCCCTGTATCACCATCGGCAATCGGGAATACGTTGATGGAATCAAGCAGGTCTGCCCAAGCAATCAGACGTTCCAGTCCGGTGATGAAAGATTTTTGTAAAATTTCATCCATTTCAGAAACCGAAAGCACGGCGAATTTCTTCCGGCATGCTGAATAACATTTCCATTTCAGGAATTTTTACCGCCACCTGTTCCGTGCGGCCGCGCGTGCATATTTTTCCATCTGCCGATTTGCGGATTTCAAAATCAACAATCAATTTTACATAGGCGTCAACAAGCGTTGCCTTGCAGATGATTTCGTCGTTGTGACGCAGAGGAAGAACATGCTTGGTCGAAGTTTTGATAATAGGAAAAATCAGCTGATACTTTTCAAAAAAAGAATATAAATCAATGCCGTTATTTTCGAAAAGCGCGGCACGTGCAATTTCAAAGTAGTTCAAATAGTTGGCATGCCAGACTATTTGCATCGGGTCGAGATCGTAAAAAGGGACTTTTATTTTTACTTCGAAACTTTTCTGCTTTTCTTTCATGATTTTATCTTAAAAAAGTCGGAATATTTAATCACTTCGCAGATATTTTTTATATCTTTATCCATTTCTCTGTCTTCCAAAATGGGTGCGCTGACCGACCGGATTTTTTCCATGATGTCTGACAGAAGCGGCCTGGCCTCGATATTGTTTCTGATATCACAGGCCTGTGCCGCTGCCAGAAGATGAATGGCTACAACGCGTTCCGTCAAAGTACATATTCTTTCGGCGTCGCGTGCTGAGATTGTTCCCATGCTGACCTTGTCCTGGTTATGCGATTCCGTCGAGCGGGAAAAAGAAGCAGCCGGCATGGTTAATTTCAGAGCTTCCGCAGTCAGCGCGGATGCTGAAATTGACATGGCCTTAAAGCCATGCCGCAGTCCTTTTTCGTGTTGGGGCTTTCTTACCAGATCACCGGGAAGTCCTCTGTTTAAACTCGGACTAACCAGAAGCATTACCTGACGGTCACACATATCGGCGAGCGATGCCAGAGCGGATTTTAGCCCATCCATGGCAAAAGCAATATGTCCGCCGTAAAAATTGCCGCCCATCAGAACATCACCTGTTGCGGGGTCGAAAATTGGATTATCATTGGAACTGTTGGCTTCTATCTCCACCCATTTCTTTATCCAGTCGAGACTGTCATATAAAACTCCGGCCACCTGCGGAGAACAACGCAGAGAATAAGGATCCTGCAGCGTTTCCAATGAATCGTCCTCCAAGTGTCGTGCCGATATTTTTGTTTTTAAGAGACGTTTAATCTGGGCGGCTACAAAAGTCTGACCGGGAAAAGGTTTCGCTTCCGAAATTACCGGGTGATAATGTTCGGCATTTCCCTTGAGTGCGTGAATGGAGAGTGCGGTGGCATAAATTGCGGCTGATAGAATTCGAGAGGCTCTCTCGATGGCTAAAACCGCTATTCCGGTCATAGTAGTCGTTCCGTTGACTATGGCCAGAGGTTCTTTAGGAAGATAACGATAAGGTTTTATTCCTGCCTTTTTTAAGGCTTTGGTTGCAGGCATTACTTTACCCTGAAAAATAACCTCGCGTTCACCGGCAAGGCATGCCCCGATATAAGACATCGGTGTCAAATCACCGGATGCGCCAACCGAACCTTCACAAGGAACAACAGGTGTTATGCCGCAATTCAGAAAATCGGCGAGATGCTGGAGAAGTGCGATGGATACGCCGGAATAACCTTTTGCCAGACAAATAATGCGGCACAGCATTGCCGCCCTTGTTTCTTCGATGCCTATGGGATCTCCCGTGCCGCATCCATGAAAAGTAAAAATATTGACGCCGTTTTTCATGGCAACATCCGGAGGCATACGCTTGCCACAGGATTTACCGTAACCGGTTGTCACGCCATAAACAGGTATTCCCTTGCGCATAGCTTCCATGAGTATTTTTCGGGTTTCCCCCATCTTTTTTACAAATTTACTGTCTTTGCTAATCTGTACGGGCACTCCGTATCTCGCTACGGCAATAATATCCTCAAATCTGACATTGCTGCCGTCTATAATTACGGCGGCCTTGTTCACATTTTTTTTCATCGGTTAAAATTTCCTTTCCTGTGTTACCGGTTGACGTACACGCGGCTTGTACGTACCATCCGCTTTTTCTTTATCCATAACCTTTCTAAGCAACTTGTACATTTTGTAATTTGCTGGTTCTTCTTCGTAGAATTTATCCCAGCAATAATAATAAAGCTCTTGAAGTTGTTCCGGTGCTAACATCTTGGGCTGAAAAACAACTTTTCCGCAAGTATATTCATTCCAATCGTAGGAGAAAATTCTTCTCTCGTTATGCAAATCATCAAAAGTGCGCGTGTGCGGAAAAGGAGTAAGCACGGTGAATTCCGCCATGTCCAGATCAATTTCCAGAAGAAAATCAACCAACTTTTTTATATAATCTTCAGTATGGTAATCCAGACCTAACAGAATACTTCCTTCCACGCCAATCCCGAAATCGTGATAGCGCTTAATGCGATCGCGGATAAAATCGGAGGTATCGAAAATAGTCTGATAAACAAACCAGGCTCCGGCCTGAGCGGCCAGATCCAGAACCTCGTCGTCCTTTTCAATGGGATGACAGCAAAACTTTTTTTTCAAGGGAATCATTTCCCTGAACAAATCAATTTCCCATTTTTTGTCCTGCGCCAGCGAGTTATCGACGACAAAAAGCCTGTTATTGTTGATACTGGTCATTTCTTCGACGACTTTGTCAAAAGGACGGGGACGGAAATTACGACCGCCCAGGAAATTAACGCAGCATGGATAGCAGTTAAACCGGCAGCCACGGGAGGCATGAACCAGATCAACCATCTGAATGCCCCGGTAATTATAAACCTCACGGTCTAAAATGCTGCGCCGTGCGGTACCGATAGTTTCAATGGCTGGAAAATTCTGCATGTAGTTGTAAACCTTTTGCAGTTTACCGTTTTGGAAATCGGAAAACACCTGTTCCATCCGGCCTTCGGCTTCGCCCAGAAAAACACAATCAGCGTGTTGTTGCGTTTCTTCCGCGTGCAACATCGTCGCAATACCTCCGAAAATTACTTTGATTCCTTTTTCGCGGAATTTATCGGCGATTTCCCACGCGCGTTTTATCTGTGCGGTCAACATTACAGAAATACCGACAAAATCAGCCGTTTGGTCAAAATCGATTTCTTTTATGTTTTCGTCGGTAAAATCCACTTCTACGTAATCAGGCAGAGCGGCGGCGAAGACAACAGGTCCGTGCGGTGGCAGAATAAACCTTGTTTGACGATCCAGCTTTTCCCATTTCGGATAAATTAATTTGAATTTCATGTTGTTTCTTTCTATAAAAGAATAAGAGAAATTTAATAATTGTTATATTAATAACGTTGAAAAACAAAAATTACAAGATGTCGTTTACAATATTTTAAGATTTCCGCCAATAAAAAATTATAATAAACATTATTATTTGTTTAAAATCATCTATTAGAATACATAGTAAAGATACCACTTCATTTTTCTATTTTACGATTTTGTGCTAGATTACAATTTATAATCTTCAGTTTTTATGAATGGCTTTAGGGAATTCGGTACACAACAATTAGGTAAATTTTTTCCGTAGAAGGGAGTTACATATAAGAGAAAGCGTGTGATTATTTGAATGACCGCTGTCTTATTAGGCGGGTATAATACTTTGAAATCGAGGAGGAACACAGATGTCTTCCATTAAACAAGCGGCGAAAATCATTTCTTCAAGCCGGAAAGGCGTGGCTTTTACGGGGGCGGGTATTTCTGCTGCCAGCGGCATATCAACTTACAGGGATTCCGGCGGATTGTGGGATCGTTACGGAACACAGGGCATACTTAATGTTTTAGCCAAACATCCGGATAAAACACATGAAATTCTTGATGGTTTTTTCTCTGCTCTGGAGAAGGCGAGACCGAACCCGGCGCACCTGGCCTTAGCCCAACTCGAAGAAATGGGTCACATTGAGGCTGTTATTACCCAGAATGTGGACAATCTTCACCGGGAAGCAGGGAGCAAATCTGTTTATGAATTGCATGGGAATCTTTTCCGGTTTCGCTGCATGACCTGCGGAAAAAAGCAAGGACCTCAACGGGAGGCTTTTTTTGAAATGATCCGTCCGGTGCTGGACAGAGCCGATACATTCTCTTTGGAAGCATTGTTGACGGCCTTTCCTGTTTGCGAGTGCGGGGGGATGACGCGGCCGGACTTTGTCAGTTTTGGGGAGGCAGTGCAGGATTTGCCCGAGGCGAAAATCGCTGCCCAAACTTGTGATGTCATGTTGGTTATCGGCACTTCAGGTGTAGTGTACCCCGCAGCCGCTCTGCCTGAAATCGCAAAGTCCGCTGGTGCGTACCTCATAGAGATTAATTGGAAGAAATCGGAACTTACTTCTTTGTGTGATCTTTCAATTCGAACCCAGGCAACCGAGGCCTTGCCACTGATTCTGAATTGTTTAACTCCTGCAAAAGAATCATGAAGAACTTAGCTTCCTTCATGTGTCAGGTATCGGTTCAGCAGAAGGAAAAGCGTTAATATTTACATGAAAATCGATTATTCCAATATTTCAAAAACTTATGACGACTATCGTTCTTATTCACGTTCTGAAATACACCAATTAATCAGATTCGGAAAGTTGAAAAGTGGAATAAAGATCCTTGATCTTGGTTGTGGGACAGGTAATTTATCTGCTGAATTATTGGACTGTATAAAAGTGGATATTATTGGTGCTGATAAATCTTTTCAGATGCTTAAAAAAGCAAAGGCTAAAGCATTACAAGTTATATGTGCGGATGCCGACAATAATCTGCCATTCAATGACAATTCTTTTGATGTTGTAATCGGGTCATATGTCATTCATCATATTAAGAACAGGATGTCTTTAATGGCAGAATGTTTTCGCATTTTATGTGACGGGTCACTTATCTTTTTAACATCCAGTCATGATCAAATTGAACGATTACATCCTGTGATAAGAGAATTTTTCCCTTCCCTGATTGAATTGGATAAAAAAAGATTCCCCCAAATATCGGAACTGGATTATTTATTTAAAGCTGCAGGATTCAAAAATATAAAACATGAGGAGTTGATTATAAGTAAAATCCCAATAGACATGAAGTATCTGGAGAAAGTAAGAAACAAATTTGTTTCGACCTTTTACCTGTTGTCGGAAAGCGAATTCAAAGAAGGTATTGAAAAATTAAAGGCTTTTGTCAAAAAGAATAAAGAGCCTATATACAGAGACTGGTGGGGAACAATGATTCTTGGAGAAAAATAGAGAATGCTTCTGAATTAGCAATTTTCGATTTCAACGGCCATGTAAGACAGAAACTTTGTAAATATGATAAATTATCGGCTCCTTTTTGAAATACAAAAGCATCATTTACTGAAAGTCATATAAACATAGGTGCCGCCGAAAGAAATTCCGGCCAGAGCTGCGTTATTGATTTCCGCCTCTTTTTTCTTCCCTATGACAAAGGCAAGTGACTTGAGCGGATTTTCAAGTCCAACTACGGGAGGCAAAATATTATTCTCCAAGGAAAGTGCCAGAGCGCAAGCTCTTATTCCACCGCTGGAAAAGCTTTCTCCGATTGCTCCTTTTAGCGAAGTGATAAATGGTTTTTTCTCAGGAGAATCAAATATTGCGGCGTAAGCTTCGGCTTCCGCTGCATCGAGTATTTTGTCGCCATTGGCTGCTGCAAATATAACCTGAATATCATTAAATGACATGCATGCGTTTTTCAGCGCACGGTTAAATGTCTTTTCCATACCTTCCGGATTTTGCGGCCACGCGGTCGGTTTTGTCGACGATGAACCCATGCCCAAGCCTTTGATTTCGCAATAGGGCTTATGACCTCTGGCTGTTGCCGATTGCAGGCTTTCCAGACAAATTATTCCGCATCCTTCCCCGACGATCATTCCGTTGCGATCTTTATCAAATGGTCGGCAACTTTCTTTTCCTTTGTTTTGCGGAGACAGCGCGTGAAATTTTGTCAGCGACTTGTAGTAGAATTCAGACAAAATATCTGTACCGCCGGCGAAAATAAAATCAACAGTGCCACGCCTGATTTCCGCCGCAGCGTAAGCAATCGCATTTTCGGCAGATACGGCAAAATGGGTTACCGTTGTGTTGACTCCCCGAAATCCTAGTTCGATGGAAGTGTGACCGGCCGCGGCATTCATTACAGTATTGGGTACCAGTATCGGATTAACGTTTGCTGGTCCTCCGTTAAACAAATTTGTCAAAAACTGAACGGTAATGTCTGTGGCGCCGAAGGATGTTCCAAGAATAATGCCGACGCGATCGCGGTTTGCTTCAGTAATCCGAAAATTAGCATCATCCAGAGCAAGGCGAGCCGAGGCTGCTGTCATCAGGGATATTTTGTCCATTCGCCGCAAGTTCTTTACAGAAATAAAATCTCGCGGGTTGAAATTGGTTACTTCAGCGCCGAGATGTGAAGAAAGTTTACTTGTATCAAATGATTTGATTTCCGCAATGCCGGTTTCCCCGGAAAAAAGCCTACGGCCAAATTCTTCTTTGCCAATTCCCAAAGGCGTTACCAAGCCGATGCCGGTTACAACCACGCGTTGAGCGTTTTCTGTCTGCTTATTTTTACTCATTCAGAGCGCCCCCGTCGGAGTATTTGCCGAAAATCAAAGTTGTATTGTTACCTCCAAAGGCGAAGGAATTGGAAAGAACAGCGCGCAATTCGACTTTTCGTGTTCCTGTTGTAACATAATCCAGATCGCATTGCGGGTCGCTTTCCTGATAGTTGATTGTCGATGGTATAAAACCATGCCGCAGCGCCAGCACGGAAACAATTCCCTCAAGCGCTCCGGAAGCACCCAGCGTGTGTGCGTGCATGGACTTGGTCGAACTGACCGGAATAGAATAAGCACGTTTTCCAAAAACTTCCTTGATAGCCTTGGTTTCGGTAAGATCATTAACTGGGGTAGCCGTTCCGTGCGCATTGATATAATCAATATCTTCTATGTTGAGGCAACCATCCTTGAGCGCTGCCTGCATACAGCGGACAGCACCGGAAGCCTGTTCATCCGGAGCGGTCATGTGAAAAGAATCACAGGTAATTCCATAACCCAGAATCTCACCGTAAATTTTAGCCCCTCTGTTCAGGGCTGAATCGAGTGATTCCAAAACCATTATAGCCGCAGCTTCACCTAATGAGAGTCCGGCACGATTTTTATCGAAAGGCCGGCAGGTTGCAGGATCGACTGATTTAAGTGCATTAAAAGCTGCGTAAGTGAGCCGGCACATTGGTTCCACGCCTCCGGCAATCATGATGGACGCTTGGTCGTTGACTATTAAATCCCGCGCGTAGCCGATGGCCGTAGCGCCTGCGGAGCAGGCTGTCATGAAAGTTATTTTCGGTCCTGAAAATCCGAAAGTAGAGGCGATGCAATCGGTCGAAGATGCACAAAATAAAGACGATAGTTTGCAGAAGTTCACATCTTTGCCGTTATTTTTTAAGTAATCACTATAGAATTCTTCCGCTTCCAGAAGTCCACCTGCGCCACCACCTATGGCAATACCGATTTCTTCTTTCAGTTCTTTTGGCGATGGATAAAGCTCTGCATCATGCAGAGCTTCCAGTGTTGCAGCCAAAGAAAGCTTATCCGCCCGTGACATCCTTTTCATGGAAAATTTTTCCGGAATATAATCGCGGGCAATAAAATTTTTTATCTGACCGCCTGTTTGAGAGTGAAAACCTGTAGTATCAAAAAGATCAATTGCTCCGATGCCGCAGATGCCTTTTTTTAGAGAGCGCGCGAAATCCGGCACGTTGTTGGCTATCGCGTTTAATGTTCCTAATCCGGTAATGACAATGCGTTTTTTCAAATCAAATCCTTTTCTAGGACTGTAAAAATGTTTTAAAACTTGCTGAAATTTAATGGGGTGACGGTAAAAAGTCAAACAAATATTGACATACAAAACCGGACTTTCTATACTTTCTACGATTGATCTTTGATCAAAGAGGTATTGAAATTGTAGTGAAACTCAAGGTGCAGATGTGAAATTTCCCAATCAAGTTACGGATAATCTCTGGATACTAGGCAATGACTATTTTCATTTCTACCTGATAAAAAGCAACAATGTCTGTGCTTTGGTGGAAATTGGAATATCAGCGACAGTTGATCTTCTGTTGGAGCAATTATCATCCATAGGAATGAAACCGGATTTTCTGATTGTCACCCATCCTCATAGCGATCACGTTACAGGCCTGGATTCTGTGAAGCAAGCTTTTCCCAAAGCAAAAGTAATGGTGGGAGAAGGAGCGGAATCATTTCTCAGACATCCCAAGGCTATTAAAAGCACGATAGTTGAAGATCATTATATGATGAAATCTATGTCATCTCATGGTTTATTAACAATGAGGCCGACCGCCACATTTGTACCATCGCTATCCGGGTGTATGGTAATGAAAGATGATAACGAACTTGATCTGGGAGGTTTGACGATACGTTTTTTAGAGGCAAAAGGGCATTCTCCCGGTAATATCCTTGTTTATATTCCTGCTATAAAAGCAGTTCTGGTGTCGGATAGTCTTGGAAATCATTATCCGGAACAAGGATTTTTCCCTACCTTTTTTACAGGATATGCTGATTATATGGCGACAATCGACCGCCTCTCGGCGCTTAATCCTGAGATTCTCGGGCTTGCCCACAACGGTTTGTTTTTAAAAAATGAAGATATCAAGGATATATTTCAAAAATCCCGAGACTCGGCAAATTATGTGAAGAAATATATTATTTATGATAATCGTGATGATGAAACAACAGCCGGAAATCTTTTTAAGTTTTATTACAATGATGAACTCACCATTTACTCGCCGGGAAACATTTTGAACTGCTGCCGGTTATTGGTACGCAGGGTCAGAGAGTTGGAGGATTTTAGTACATGAAAAGATTCAACATTTTTTTCTCTGTTTCAGCAATGTTACTCCTGTGGGGTAGTTTTGCTTTTGCCCAGGGAGAGTTTCATTTTGTCAAGCCGGGTAATTATCGTCTCGAGAATAGCCAGGTCATCAGAAATTGCCGCTTAGCCTATCGGACCTTTGGAGTCTTAAATGCGGATAAATCCAACGTTATTTTGTTTCCCACCTGGCTTGCCGGAACGACAAAGGACCTGGTTGATCTGGGATTAGTCGGACCGGGAAAATTGGCAGACAGCTCAAAATACTTTGTTGTGGCTGTCGATGCTTTCGGTAATGGCGTATCCTCTTCGCCTTCTAATAGCAGTTTTCAGCCAGATAAGGCTTTCCCGCAATTTTCCATTAAAGATATGGTGGATGTTCAATATCTCCTTCTCACCAAATATCTGCATTTAACTCACATTCACGGTGTAATAGGCATCTCAATGGGTGCAATGATGGCCTATCAATGGATGGTTTCCTATCCGGACTTTATGAATAAAGTTGTTGCTGTTGCCGGCTCACCGAAGTTGACTTCTTATGATCTTCTTTTATGGCAGGCGGAACTCAATGCCATTAATGCCTGCATTGAAAAATCAACAAAGGTTGACACATGCATGAAAATAGTAGCAGACATCCATAATCTTCATTCCAGAACGCCTCAATACTTTACTTCAAATATAACGCCTGAATCTTTTCCTCGATTTTTAGCCGGAGCTGAAACGGGTATCATGAAATTCAACGCATATAATTGGGCGTGGCAATTAAAAGCTATTATGTGTCACGATATTTATCGTTCATTCAAAGGAGAGATTAAGAACGCCGCGAAGACCGTAAAGGCAAAAACACTCATCGTCTGGGCCAGACAGGATCTTACGGCCAATTTCGAACCGGCGCGGATTCTTGCCGGGTATTTGCAAGCCGACACCCTGGAGTTGCCGGGCGATTGCGGTCACTTGTCTTTCCTTTGTCAAAGCGAAATATTGCGTGATAAGGTTAATACATTTATGGAATGATTTAGTTTTAAAACTTTATAGGGCAGCGGACTTTAGTTGTTGACACAGAAACATGCCCATTATATTATTTTTGCCACAAGGCAGAATATTCAGAGGACGTTTAAAATGAAATAATACAGGTGGAAAAATATGATTAAGGATCGTCTTGATAAAATTGAAGAGAAACTAAAACAGAGCAATACAATCAAAGAAAACGACAAGGCCGAATTATTGAACCTCTTGAAAACTTTGAGAACGGAAATTGCCGGCCTTTCCCGAACTCACCATGAACAGGCAGAAAGTGTTGTGGGTTTTGCCGAATTATCAACCCACGAGGCTACACGCAGTGAAAAGAGCTCGGAACTTTTTGATTTATCGATTGAAGGTTTGACTTCATCAGTTCATGGATTCGAGGCATCTCATCCGCGATTGGTGGACATTATCAACACTTTTTGTACAATGCTTGCCAAACTTGGAATATAGAGCTTCTGTTGCAGTTACTTATCTCATGATTTTTTTACTTCTGGACTTGATTATCACCCTTTTTATTACGGAAGAGAGTCGGATATGATAGTTATCGGTATCAACGGAAGTCCCAGAAAAAACGGTAATACGTCAACTTTACTGACAAAGGCACTGGAGGGAGCCGCTTCAAAAGGAGCAGACACCGAACTGGTGCATCTTTACGATCTTTCTTTTAAAGGATGCAGCAGTTGCTTAGCGTGTAAGCTTATCGGCAGGTCGCAAAATGGAATTTGTGTTCAGAAGGACGATCTTAATCCTATACTCAAAAAAATAGTTAACAAAGCTGACGGGCTTCTTCTGGGAACACCGATATATTTCGGATCGATGATCGGTGAAATGCGATCATTTATAGAGAGGCTTCTTTATGCGCCTCTTGTATATACTATGCCGCCCAGGTCTGTATTACCGCGAAAAATCAATGCAGGCATCATCTATACCATGAACATTACCGAGGAAATGTGCGATGAATGTGGTTTAAGAACGATGTTCAAATCCACGGAGGACTCATTTCGCATAATTTTGGGTGGAGGCGTGGAAACATTCTGCTGCTATGACACCTGTCAGTTTCCCGATTATTCCAAAGTCGTTATGGAATACATGGATCCAGTCAAGAAGGTGCAGCGGAGAGAGCAGGTGTTTCCGACCGACTGTCGCAAAGCGTTCGAGTTCGGTTGCCGGGTAACGAGTAAATCCGGTCATTAAAAAACTGAACTGTATTTTCCCATCTTGAGCCGGAAGTTTACTGACAAATTTAATCAAATGAAGAAAAACGACGTGATTACTTTTTATGTTGAGGGAATTTTATAGAAAAATTTCAGTTGTCTGGAATAATATAGATAGTTGACATAAGTGGCCGATGTCCATATACTGCGCCGGGTAAGAAAGGATTTTTTATTAAGCGTCGGCAACAGTTGCATAGATAATCTGTAATTACACATTAAGGGAGGGAGGTAATTATGTTAAAGATATCAAAAATATGTTTTATTGTATCAGGATTTCTCCTTATTGCAGATTCCACGTTGATGTTTCTGAATAAACCTAACCCCCTGGGACTTCCTCTACCCTGCCCTATAACTCTCTCTGTATTAGGTATAGGTTTGATTTTATTTTCACTGGCAAAAAAACAAGACTAAAGGTTGTTGAATACGTCACGGTTATTGTAACTTAACCATGAAATATTTTATAAAATAAAATTTATGATTCAAGAAAGGAGTTTTATGCGTAAACTGATTATTTGTGTTTTTATTTTTCTATTGGCTATTCCCGCCTGGGCTGTCCAGCCACAAACTGAAGACCAGAAAGCACTTTATGCACTCGGTGCTGATCTGGCAAAGAAGTTGTCTATTTTTGATCTTTCTGCTGACGAGTTTGAATTCGTCAAGCAAGGTATGAGCGATGCTATTGCCGGTAAAAAGTTAGAGGCAGAGCCGGAAGCCTATCAGCAGAGTATAGGTCTCTTGTTTCAGGCAAGAATGATTGCTGCCGCGCAGAGGCAAAAAGCATTGGCCAAACCGTATTTAGAAAAAGCAGCCAAGGAAAAAGACGCACAGATGATGGCTTCAGGTCTAATTTACCAGCCAGTTAAAGCCGGGACAGGTGCTCAACCAAAAGGTTCAGACGTCGTCAAAGTTCATTATACAGGCACTTTTATTGATGGCAAGGAATTTGACAGCTCCGTTAAGCGCGGTCAGCCTTTGGAGTTTCAACTGGGTCAGGTTATTCCCTGCTGGACAGAAGGTCTTGCAAAGATGAAAGTTGGAGGCAAGGCTAAATTGATATGCCCTTCGGATATCGCTTATGGCGACCAGGGCAGGCCACCTATCGTTCCCGGTGGGGCGACATTGATCTTTGAAGTAGAATTGCTTGATGTGAAGTCTGCTCCAGCGAGTTCCTCTGCCCTCAAGAAACCGGCAACATCCAAGGCAAAAACAAAGAAATAAGTACATTTGAAAACGTCCACACAAAGGGTGGGTTACATCCCGCCCTTATTGACATACACAGATGATTTTTCTATAGTTACTTACCATAAAAACAAAACCTTATTATTGTCTGTAAAGTTTCAGAAGGAAATAATTTATTTATGGAATATTATAACGTTGAGGATGTCCAGTCGAGATTAATTAGGGCCGGATATATTCCCTCTAAAGAAATAGCAACCGTTGTTTTTCTGGCCTATGCAACGCAAAAGCCGGTTTTGGTCGAAGGACCTGCAGGAGTAGGGAAAACAGAGTTGGCCAAGGCAGTAGCGCGTTCTCTGGATCGGGAACTTATCCGGTTACAGTGTTATGAAGGATTGGATGAAGCCAAGGCTCTTTATGAATGGGAATACGCCAAACAGCTTCTTTATACACAAATGGTTAAAGACAGACTCAACGACATCATTTCTTCCGCCGCTACTTTAACGCAGGCAGTTGATCAGATAGCCGCTCAGGAAGACGCTTTTTTTTCCGATCGGTTCATTCAACACCGTCCGCTTTTGCAGGCTATCAGTTCGAAGCGTCCTGTCGTCCTTCTTGTCGATGAAGTGGATAAATCCGATCCGGAGTTTGAAGCGTTTCTTCTGGAACTTTTAAGTGATTTTCAGGTTTCCATTCCCGAACTGGGCACCCGCAAAGCCATTCAGATTCCTTTTGTACTTCTCACATCCAACAACTTCCGTGATATGAGCGATGCTCTCAAGCGCCGCTGTATTCATCTCTATATCGATTATCCCGAGCGAAATACGGAAATTTCCATTGTCCGGCTCAAAATTCCGGGGATAGAAGAAAAACTCTGCGCTTCTCTGGTTGATGCGATTCGCAAAATTCGCACATTTAATTTGAAGAAAAGTCCCAGCATTTCAGAAACCATTGATTGGGCGCAGTCGCTTATCGCACTTCAGATAACGGAACTGACACCGGAAGTAATTTCGGAAACACTCAATATTATCTGTAAATATCAGGCTGACATGGAAAAAGTGCGTAAGAGTATTAACAGAGTTTTGCATTAGTGTGAGAAATTTATGGTCAAACTCATCCAGCGATTTGCATCCTGCTGTCGCGCGTCAGGAATTCGTATATCGACCTCGGAAGTTCTCGATAGCCTCAAACAGTTGCAATTGATTAGTCCGACCGATGAGCAACAATTCCGGTCTCTTCTTCGCGCCAATTTTGCCAAAAGTATTAGAGATGTGCAGCAATTCGACCGTCTCTATCATCTCTTTTTTCATGAAATGCGCATGGATATAGCCGATATTAAACAGGCGGCTTCCTATGCAGATCAAATCAGACAAGCCGCGGAAATTCTCAAACAGATGCCGCATGACGATCCGGTTTATGAAGCTGTTGTGGACTTTTTGCAGGGAAATCCTATGGCACTTCTTAAGGAAATGCGCCGGCTTCAAACAGAAGAAGAAGCAGTAATGCTTCGTTTTAATCTCGGTCCTCTGGGCAACCGTCTTAATGTCATGGTTCAGATTAATAAAGCTGCCGATGCAGCCCGTACGCTGGTTGAGGATAATTATGCAAAAACCGATTCGATAGCCGGGCGCAATCTTGGTGCCTATTTCGAAGAACGTGCGGCAGCTGCGCGTTCCATCCTTGTTTATGAACAGCATTCTGGAAATGTCGGTACTAAAAAGACTAAAACGGAAGAGAAGAAAATTAAAGAACTTGGTGAAAAATCGTTTTCTTCCTTAACACGTGAAGAAATAGAAGAAATGCGAGAGGCTATTGACAAGCTGGTACGTAAATTGAAGAATATTTTCAGCCGTCGCTATTCTGTCCATAACAGAGGAAACATAGATGTTAAAAAGACTTTGCGTGCCTCGGCAAAGTACAACGGAGTGCCGGTTGATATAAAATATCGCCGCCGGGCAAAGCGCAAAAGCCGGATTATTACTCTGTGCGATGTTTCCGGATCAGTCTGGGCGGCTGCGCGCTTCATGCTGAATTTGCTTTATGCTCTTCAAGATTGTTTTGACAAGGTTAACAGTTTTGTTTTTATTGACCACTTATCGGAGGTAACGTCCATATTCGAAGAAAATGAAATTAATGAGGCGATTAGCTTGGTGTTGCAAAAGTCTGATGTTAATTACAATGCATCAACCGATTACGGCGAGACTTTTCGCAATTTCAAAAAAGATTATATGGATCTTCTGACCAAGAAGACAACACTAATTATTGTAGGTGACGGACGCACCAATTACATGAATCCCGAGGATGCAATTCTCGGCCAGATGAGAGAACGCTGCCGACGGGTGATCTGGCTGAATCCGGAACAGGAGAATCTCTGGGGTTCCGGCGACAGCGAAATAAGGTCTTATACGCCTCACTGTCATGAAGTACGGCAATGCCGGAATATTAATCAATTACTTACTTTCATCGAGGAGATGGTTTTATAAAATGAATTCTATTACATCGGAAAAATCTTACAGCTGGATATCCCGCTTTGCCATTGAACATGTCGCTTCGCGTTCTGATTTGCAGACCTTGCAGGAATTTCCCCATGACATCTGGCAGAAAATGGGTGAAGCAGATTTTTTTAAGATAGGGATATCGCCCAAATACGGCGGCAGCGGCGGCGGATTCAGACAGCTTACCGAGGCGGGAGAAGTTTTTGTACGCAGCGGTTATAACATGGGGCTTGCGCTATCGTGGCTATATCAGCAAATTATTGCCATGCGCGTTATATCTGCTTTCGGCAATGAAAAACAGCGAAAGCAGTATCTGCCGTTGATGGCTCAGGGCAGTTTGATAGTATCCTTTGCCGTTTCCGAGCCGAAACACGGAGCACATCCCAAATTACTGGCATCTTCGGCAGAACCGGATGGTATTTACTTCAAAATAAATGCCGACAAAATTTACTTAACCAATGCGCCGATAGCCGGACTTTTTATTGTTATCGCTGTGACAGGTATGGAGAAAGAAAAGAAAAAATTCAGTGCTTTTTTGGTGTCGACCGATAATAATGGTGTTATTGTTAAACCGCAGATGAAATTCGATTTTCTTAAACCGGCCCTGCACGGCGGAATTAAATTAAATGATTGCCGAGTTCCTGCTTCCGCCATGCTTGGTGAAAAGGACACTGCTTATACGAATATAGTAATACCGTTTAGTGACGCAGAAAGTGTCGTTTTGATGGGTGCCGTAACAGGTGGAATGGGTGCAGAACTTATGGATTTGATCATGGAAAGCGACAGGCGCAATATTCATAAGGATAAGGCATTGCAGAGTGAAGTGGGAGCGTTGGATTCCTTGCTGGAAACTATGCGTGCCATTGCCCGTGATGCCGCTCAAAAACTGGACGAGCAGGATAGTGCCGCCGTACCTCTTATAGTTACGTTCAAAGAACTGGTCGCGGGCTTTCAGGCAAGGATAACGGCCGCAATTGCCAAGTGGGAAATAAAAACAAAGGAACGTTATGATGTTCTTCAGACGGACATCAATGTTCTTGGAGCTCTTCAGGAAAAAACACTCCAGGCCAAGCAGGCAAAGCTGGGAGACGAACTGCTGCACGGAGCCAGGTAAAAAATCAGGTTAGGAAATACAAAATAAAGATTTTTTTATTTGATTTCGTCGAGCCACTTTATCATGGATTTATTGAGAATGAGGCTTTCTTTCTTCTCTGTGATTTTGGTAGACAATTTAAAAGATTGTATCTGTTCCGGATAAGTAATATCTGCATCATTTAATGATATAAAGTGTTCATTAGGATTTTTAATTATGTCAAAGAGTTTTTGACCCGCAAGAACATTAATAGAACATTTTATGGAAGTGCCATCAGTACAAATAATAGCTACTTGCTTTTTCTGTATCTCTATCATGCTAATTACCTCCTCCTTGCCATAAGCGAATTTATTAATCAGTTGTCTTTGATAAATCTTGTTAAAATTTGGAGAAAATAAAATACTTCATAATTTTTTTCTACTATAGAAGCAAATTAAGTCTATTTCAAGAAAATTGTTATGGAAATTTTTATTCGCCGAGAAAAATAAATCAATGAAAATAGTAAAGATGAAAGTTAGAATAATATAGCGTTATACGTCGATTCATTTTTAAACAGTGCAACCCCGGCGTATTACTAATCATTAGGTATACGCCGGGGTTGCTGCAGAACTAATGCTTCCGGAAGGGGGGATGGGAATGGACAGCATTAGTGTAGATATTGCTATATCCTCAGAGCTTATATGAAATTGTTCACAGCCTCTTTATTGTGAGACTCAAATTTCAAAAACGAAGTGTATTGAAATTTGCAAGTCGAATCCCGATTTTATCGGGACAAAGCGGAGGGTATAATACTCCGCCCCTTGGGGCGGAATTAGTGTCCAGGGCTGCCCTGGGGTTCATACCCGTGATTTTCCTCCAAGATAACCTAATAGCAAATATTATTGACGACGCCTTGCAAAAACGGCAGCACCCAGGGCGCCGATTATTTGAGGGTCAACAGCTAGAGGAGTTACTTCAATATTGATCACTTTGGCGAGTGCTTTCATCAACCCCTTGTTTTTGGCGCATCCACCGGTTACGGTTACCTCGGGACGTATACCGATACGTTTAAGCAAAGTAAAGCAGCGTTTGGAAACGGCCATCTGAATGCCAGCCGCAATGTCTTCGGGTGGATTGCGGCGTGCCAGAAGGCTGATCACTTCACTTTCAGCAAAAACACTGCACTGGGCTGTAACCGGAATGACCTTTTTAGCTTTTAAAGAAAGGGATGAGAACTCATCCAAATCCATGCGGAAGATACGGCTCATGGCTTCGAAGAAGCGGCCGGTTCCGGCTGCACACTTGTCGTTCATAGCAAACTCCAGTACGGCGCCGTCGTTATCGATAGAAATGGTTTTAACATCCTGTCCGCCGATATCAACAATTGTCTTGATTGTCGGGGAACAGAAAAAGGTTCCCATTGCATGGCAACTGATTTCCGAAATATTTTCATTGGCAAAAGCCACTTCATTACGGCCGTAACCAGTGCCCACAAGGTAGGCCAGGTTCTTATAGCCGCCAAGATCCGGTACCTGGGCACAGGCCTTTTCCAGTGCCTGTATGGAAGTAACTTCCGGATCTATCTCGCTGGGTACTATCATGCTGGCAACCATGTTGCCGTTTTCGTCCAGTATTACCGCTTTGCCTGTGGTGGAGCCTACATCACATCCACCAAAATATTTTTTAGTCATTTTTATTGTTCTCCCTGTTATTATAAAATTATCTTGTCGTATTTATAGCTCCAGCATCCAACCCTTACCCTGCATTCGGGCAATGCCTCTTGCAGAAGATAAAAATACCGATCTGAAAATATTGCTCATAAGGGTCTGCCTGACCGGATTCAACTTCAGAAATGCCCCGACAAATGTTCTCATATAATTTTGGGTGATACTCTGGGGATTGTCAAACAACTGATTCTGTAGAGTGCCGCGCTCGAGTGCTGCCAGCATGATTATCTCAAAGAGAGATTCAGGATGCAGAACCTTACTCTTTCTTGGTATCATTTTCATTGCCTTGAAGGAACATCGGGCAATACATACTCCACAGCCCACGCATATATCAGTATTCAGTTTACATGTTTTCTTTTTTTTGTTTTGGGGATCATTTGCCGATTCCAGACTTAAGGCATTTACCGGGCATACTTTGACGCATTTGCCGCAGCCGGTGCATTTGTCCGCGTCAATTTTGGAAATGAAATTGGAAGTAACGACACAATTCTGATATCCGTACTTGGTCAATCCGCCCAAGAAGTTACAACAACACTTGCAACAGTGACAGATAGCCACAGGATTCTTTTTAGTGTTCACGGCACAAAATACGAGACCATGTTCTTTCGATCGGGCAAAATTTTCCAACATTTCTGCTTTCGTGACTTTCCGTGCCAGATTGTTCCTGATGCCATACTCCGCACCGATTCCTAAAAGGCTGCAACAATCCGTCGGCGCATCGCACCCGCCGGTTCCGGAATGAAGTTTTTCATTTCTGCAGGAACACAATCCGATAGCGAATTTATCAGTGTTTTCAATGAGCGACGAGGCCTTTTCGTAATCAAAAAATTCCGTGTGACTGCTATCGGTAACGGATTCTTCAACGGGAATGACGCGAAGCGCTGAAACCCTTTCATTGTTTGAAAAATTTGCTGCATGTACGGAGCCGAAGTATTCGTGAAATAGTTCAGCCATTTTCTTTTTGTTAACATTTTTGTCTGTTCTCATCATGGTGAATTCGAAAATCCCTATGGCTATAGGCCAGGGCAAATAGTAGTACTGGCTATGCTCTTCATTCCACATATCCATGACTAATCCTTTTTTGCATAAGCTTTCCAAGATGTTTTGCAGGCGTGTTTTCTCGATTTTGGTGATTTGGGAGATTCTTTCCAAAGTCGCTAGAGTGTAAGGCATTTTTACCACCACATCAGCCTCATCAGTGGTATAAAGTTCCTTCAGTATGCTGTGCCAGGTTTCATTCCATGGTGCTTTCACATGAAGGTTGTCTATTTTTTCTCCCAGCTTACGATATATATGGCCTTGATCGGTAATATGCATGTGCATCTCCTGTATTGAGCAAACAAAGTAAAATCTTATTTATTGATCAATGCGTTTGGCCTTCATGACGTTTTCCATGAAAAATTCAGCCTGCCTAATCATGTTATCATGAGATACAATCCGCTCATCGGACAGATCATAATCCAGTATAAGCAGGGGAATACCCTTGGCGCGGCACTGCTCGCGTAATATGCCGTTCATAGCCTGACCGCCTTTACAACCAAGATGGTTAGAAACCCAGACCATATCGAGATCGAATTGCTTGACCATACGGAAAATATCATCAAGGTAGTTTTCAGCCGGGCCCCGAGTATGGCGCACCATGGGACCCTGCATGATAGTCTTGCCCCAACTTTTTATCATGGTTTCGGGTGAAGTTGTATCAATTGGTTCATGATGATTATAAGTCATGCTGTCGTTAATAAGGACGACACCATAGGTGCTTTCGGCCCAGTTAAAAATGTCACTGAAATGCAGAAAAGGTGGGTTCCAAAGTATAGCTCTATAACGTTCATTCTTGGTGGCGGGAATATTATTTTCAAGGTTTTTACGAGCCATTTTTACGAGTTTTTCGTAGTGTCGAATCGAAGTCGGATTTCCGGCGGAGACATTAAAATGCCACAGATGACTCAACCATACTGCTGCGCCGGCCAGAGGAGTCGGTTTGACCCTGCTCATTTCCCATAACTCCATCTCCAGTTCCAGCATGCGGTTGCGGCCCTCGAAAATCTTACGCATGCGATCCCAGTCCATGCGATTTGGTGTGTGTTCTTCCAGAAAATTTATCATGCCCATTACGTCTTTGGCAAAAAGTTGCTCCGCACGTTCGTTGTAGAAATTATAAGGCGTATCGAGCCGGTAGGTAGGAATGTTGCCGTACGCCCGCTGAATAAAGGCATAGGATGCCGCTCCGGCATCACAGGGTAAATTGGAGCTCACCATGGCTATGCCTTTGGGTGTTTGACCCTTGATGACCATGCCCACTGTTGCCTTGGGCAGGCTACAGGCATCGGGATTCATACCCGAGTTTTCGGCCTCATCGATGTATTGTAGGCTGGCATCGGATACTAAAAGGGGAAGGACAATGCCCCAGAGTTCCAGCATGTAACAGTTCAAACCCATACCGCGTGCGATATCGTAAGGAACAAGGTCCTCGAAAATAACCAGATTTTCAGCATCAAACAGCATGTTTCGCAGTTCGTTAATGACGCCTAAGGCTACAGTATGGACCGTCATGCAAAGCGTGTCATGATAAACACCGGTCTTATCGCGTGCCACACGATTGGAAAGTCCGTTGACGCGAAGAAGTATTAGTATCCATGGATGTTTGATAAGGGCGCGGGTGAATCCGATGGGGCCAAGCTTAACAATTGATTGTCCGATCCAATATAAGATTGCCGCCCAGTTCATGATCCAGTATTTCGTTAAAATCAGAGCCTCCCGGGGACGTGGTGCACTGAAATAATATCCGACGAGAGATCTTTTTAGAAAACCTTTCGTCAATTCCGGCAGACGCATGATTGTATTTTTGGTATTGTCAAAAACAGTATTGAGCTTCACGTAAGCCTCCTATGAATCCATTATTTGCCCATGCTTTCAATAAACGCTTGTACACGTGTACGAAGCTGACCTTCTCCGCCGAGGCAATATTCGCGCTCCAGTCTGAGTACCGGTATACCGTTATCGCGCAATGCCGATACCAGCGGCATTGCATCTACTCCCCATAGATCGCAGAATTTAATGATTTCGAGCACTACACCGTCTGCATTATATTCTTTGACAGTGTCAATGATGGTATTCAGCCGGCGGTCGAAGTCCTCCATCATGCGCGGGCAAAGTGTCTTGGCAAAGGTATATTCAGCTAATATTTTGTACGGACTGTCGTTATTGATATCTATAGTTTTGAATCCAGGGATTGTTCCGGTGCAGAAACGGTCTGCCACAACCACGCACCCCTGCGATTCAATTACCCTGATAAATTCCGGATCATGCAGATGACCGCCCACTAACATCAGGCGTGCCCTAGAGTTCTTTATTCCTTCACGCTGTTCAATCTCTTTTTTAAAATCGAGAATATAAGGAAGAATCAGATCTTTGGGCGATGCTAAAGAGGCCATGACGATCTGGTGAAATTCAGCACCGTTGATAGGTGGATTCGGTTTCTTGCGCAGATCGCCTATCGATTGTACAACGCTGGCAAAATCATTCCACTGTTCCATGGCTTTTCTAAGCGATACATCACTCATGTCTGCGCCGAAATGATGAGCCAGCTTATCCGCCAGCATCTGCAGTTCTTCCGTCATCCACAAGAGTGTGTCATTGTTTACTTTGCGTGGTACATCCAGGATATGGTTAAAATCAGGCTTTTGGAGGTACTCCAGGTTATCATAAAGCCGCTGCATATGGGCGCATGAAGGTACGAATACCCATCCCTTCAGAAGGTCATAGCGTCCATCCATCGCAAATTCCAGCAAGCCGCGGGTATAACTGCAGACAAAGCAAGACAAATAATTGTCTGCAAGTTCGGTGCCGGCCAAGCCGGGTGCATGCAGACGCAACGGGAAAAGTTTATCTGCCATGAGCAAAGCCTCGGGCACGAAAGAACAGGAATACCCGATAGGTATGCGTCCGCTTTCTACCGCCTGCTCTACCAAGCGGTTTTGCGGACTTTCCAGAAGTTCTTCAAATACCTTTATGGTTTTGCTTGGTATTGCCATACTAATTTCCTCCTTCGTTCACGTCTATTCCATCAGTAGATTTTTTCTTCCCGTTTCAGATCACCGAAGAGACGTGAAAAAATTGTATTATAAAGGGACAGAATCACCAGATTACCGTACCACCATGATTCGTTTAAAGCCTTTTGGGGACAAATGTTTTGACAGTGATAACAACGGATGCAGCGGCCATCTATAACCGGGTCTGGTGCAAGGGTGATACTTTGGACCGGACATTCCTTGGCACAAAGTTGACATTGATTACATAAACTCTTTATGAGTTTTGGTTTGGGCAAAATGATGCGCAACAGGAAAGGCTTCGCAATCAGGCCGACCAGTTGATAAAATCCTAATGTTGGTTTAAGTGCGTCTGGTCGGCTTTCCGGCATTGTACCAGTATCGCCGGACTTTAAATGTTTTTCCGCAGCCAGAGCAAAAGTACGGGCTTCTGATAAATCTTTGGCATTGGGACGGTTCGGCAGTCGGCCAATCAGGCAAGGTGCCGGGTGGTGCACCATACCGCGACTCATAAAGCCACCTATCACTTTAGCTCCTTTTTTGCGCAACTCATTGGTGAGATCATAAAGAACAAGTCCGGGAGCTCCGCCGGTAGTGGCAAAAACAAAAGCCGGTTTGTTTTGAATTACAGGCCATGTACGAATCCAGGTTTTAACTGCTGATGGAGCCTGGCTTTCGAAACAAGGGGAACCCACACCCAGCAAATCACATTTTTTAATATCCCCTTGATCGACATCCTGAATAGCTGAAAGGCGAACCGAATGCTTTTTTTCGCGCAAACCAGCAGCCATAGCTTCTGCGACTTTACGTGTTTGGCCTGTTTGTGAGAAGTATATTATTGTAATTTCCATAAAATGCTCCTTCCACATAATAGATAAAAATCAGAACAACAGTTTCATTTTTTCCGCAGCGTAACCAATAAAAGACAGCGTGCGTTCCGGAACCCCCCCCCTTGGAAATTATTTCGGTAGTAGTTAGTTACCGCATATCTATTTACATCTTTCATTGTCGGCAAGACAAACCGATTAATGTTTAAGTCCGGTTGCCTGCGGCTATTGTTTTCGATAAAAGATTAGACGGCGGTATCTTACAAATATATTTTCATAACTGCATAACTTCAATAATGTTACTTATTTTTTTGTATGCCTTTGCTTTGTCCGGAAAATCAAAAAATGATTTGCCGTGAAAATCGAATTCCCTGATTAAATCGTCTTCCATCAACCAGCCCAGGACATTGATGGGCGCATTTTTTTTAATATTTTGAACTTCGCGTTCATTCCTGACGCGGTTTAGAATCATGCCCATGCTCTTATAATTTACGGCTTTATTGTCCTCGGCGAGATGTTTGATGGTGTTGGCCACATTTAGTCCCTTAGCGGAGGTATCGGAAATAGTGATCAGATGATCGACCGTCTTCATCACTCTTCTGTTAATCTGTTCGACGCCGGCCTCTCCGTCAATGATAACCACATCAAAGTTTTTTGCCATATCCTGGATAATATCTTTCAAAAGAGCATTGACCCTGCAGAAACAGCCTTCTGATTCCGGTCTACCTATTGCCAGTAGTCCGACATTGTTATATTCTGTCAACGCTTCGAAAAGTTCATAGTCGAGCATGTTGAGCGTAGCTGTCTTATCCTGGCTTTTTCCCTTCTTAATCGAATTGATTAAATCATTTCTGATATCATCCACGGTTTTTTTGATCTGTATCCCCAATGCAGTGCAAAGGCCTACTGCCGGATCAGCATCGATTGCCAGAATTTTCAGATCTTTTCTTTCAGCCAGATTTTTTACCATCAGCGCCGAGACGGATGTTTTTCCCACACCGCCTTTTCCGCACAAAGCAATTGTTTTTGTTTTTTTATCCATTCGCATTTATCCTTTTTTTATCACGGACATTTCTCATCTTCTTTAGTTCGTTGACTTCATCGCATACATCATTGTATTCACACTGATCGCAGTCCGATTCAATTTCATTGAGCATCTTGTCCATAGCGTTGATTGTTCTGCTTACGTTTTTTGTTATTTCTTTCAGTTCGTGCACATCTTTGGTGCTTGATGTTACAAAAAGAAATTCTACTGATTTAACAAAATCCTTCTTTAGATATTCATTGCGTAGTGCGCTGCCTAGAATTTCAAAGGAAAAACCGTTTTGCAGCGCGTCTTTGCTTACGCGGCTCCATTCTCTCTGATACTGAGAAGCCGCTCTCATCATATAGCCCTTGAGATCGATGGAATATCTGATTGCTTCTATTTCCTTGTATCGTTCATAGGTGTTTTCTTCGTTGAACCCTTCTACACAAACAAGAACAACCTTTCCGAAGGGAAGATTTTGCCCTTTGCTTGATGGCATGTTCGGACCGATAAGAGTGATTTTTCCATCACTTACCAGATCCGGATTTTCCGTCCAGAGGAGAGCGGATGTGGAAGCCATCTGCGGATTTCCCAGCTCTACGCCTACTTCATCGGCTAAAACCACATTTCGGCCTTCTCCTTTTGGCCAGTCAATTACACTTGCAGAGGCGAACCTTGATATGGAGCTCCTCTGCACGACATAATTTTTAATTTCATCGAAAGTTTTTTCGAAAAGCTCCATAAAGACTGTTTCCTAGTTTCTCAACCGTTCGGCAGCGAATATAGCCGCGCCTATAGCGCCGTTGATTTGGGGATCTCTGCCGATGTTTTTTATTTTTTTTCCCAGTGCTTTTTCCAGCGCGGTAAACATTCCCACATTCTTGGCCACTCCGCCAGTCATCACTATGTCTTCCTGCAGCTCGATTCCCTTGGCCAGTGCGGCAACTCTGTGTGCCAGCGCATTGTGCAGACCGCTGACGATATCGGCAATGTCTTTGCCTTCATTTACCAGGGAAACTATTTCCGTTTCGGCAAAAATGACGCATTGATTGGATATGCTGATCAAATTTTGAGAAGTCAGGGAAACCGCTCCCATCTCCGTAAGGTCGATGTTCAATGCGTCGGCCATGACTTCCAGAAATCTTCCCGTTCCGGAAGCGCACTTGTCATTATATACATACCTGATGACATTGCCTTTGTCGTCGAGACGGATGGCTTTGGCATCCTGTCCGCCGATATCGATGACCATTCGTACCGACGGCATCTGCCACTGGGCTCCCCTACCGTGACAGGCAATTTCCGATTCTACCATCTTGGCGAAAGGAATGCTTGTCCGGCCGTAACCGGTTCCTACACAAAAAGCTATTTCATCAATGACAAGACCCGCTTGTTCGAGAGCTTTGTCCATAACTTCCCTCGCCGATTCTTCAGGATGGGATTTCGCACGTACAACCTGCGCTGCCAATATTTCGTTGTTTTTCATAATCACTGTTTTGGCAGTCAGAGAACCGACATCGCATCCGGCTACTATCATGACATCTTTCCTCCTTTTGCTTTTTCGCCGGCGATTATTGCCGCACCTATTGCCCCGACGATTTGGGGATCGTATTTAAGTTTTTTGATTTTTACACCGAGCACTTTTTCCAGGTGGGAAACCACTCCTTTGTTTTTTGCCACCCCGCCGGACATACAGATATCCTTCTCCGCGCTCACTTGCTTGGCCAGGATACCAACGCGTATAGCCATTGCCCTGTTGATGGCAGCGGCAATATCTTCAACCGGTTTTTTGGAATTCAGGTGATGAATAACCTCGGCCTGTACCCAGACGGTGCAAGTGGAGGAAAGTGAAAGAGGATCTTTGGCATTCTCGGATATGGTTCCCAATTCATCGAGGCTCACTCCCAGAAGTTTTGCCATGACTTCCAGAAATCTTCCTGTTCCGGCGGCGCACTTGTCGTTGGTGGAAAACTTGAGGATGTTACCGTCTTTGTCCAGACGCATGGCTTTGCAGTCCTGTCCGCCGATGTCAATGACAGTGCGCACCGAGGGCATGATCCATTGCGCGCCTTTGCCATGGCAAGCAATTTCCGACATGGTTAGATTAACAAACGGAATTTTGCTTCTGCCGTAACCGGTGCCTACGCAGTAGGAAATATCCTCCATTTTCAGGCCGGCTTTTTCGAGTGCCTTATTCATTACTTCAGCGGCCGATTCCTCGGGTTTTGATTTCGCCTTAATCACGGCATACCCCAGAATGGAACCGTTCATAATGACCGCTTTCGCGGTCAGAGAACCAACATCACATCCCGCTACAATCATTTTAAAATCCCCCTTAAGTGCGTAAACTCTTCTATTTTATCAATAATGGATTCCCAGGACTGTACCCTGTCGTCAAATCCGTCTCCATACAAAACAATCGTCGGATAACCTGCCTTCTCCAGATCTCTGACCAGCAACTTGACCATTCCCCATGTGTTGCGGCAGCCGATCGTGCCCATATAGACCACGAAATCAGGTTTCATGAGATTGGCACAACCCAGAACATCATCACGCCACATATTTGGCGCGTCATAAGGTCCCCTGATCTGCTTGACCATCGGCATTCTCGAATTCATTGCCGCCAACGAATCAATCATTGCATCTACAGAACTGTCGTCAATGCTGTATCCTTCATCTTCCCTACCTTTGGCATAAGGCATTTCCTGCTGCCAGAAACCGAAAAGAAGAGATCCGAGATGGCTGATATCCCTGCTTTCCAGAAAATCCCACATCCGGGCATTCGTCGTGTAATGATCGATGTAACAGAACATTCCCCTGGCTTTCTCCATACCGGATTTTGTGCCGGCTATGCCTTTTTGCATGTTATCCTTTGCTTTTTTGACCATTGACTGCAAAAGTTCCGTGTATTGCGGAAGGCCTCCCATCATAAATTTTCCGCCATATAGAAGTAAGTCGTACACGGGAGGAACAGGAGATGGTTTCAATCGAAGCATTTCAAAAATTTCTGCGGCGAGTTCATCCTGCATTCGGGTTTCTCTGATGATTTTCCTCAGTTTATCCTCGTCAAGCTTACGGCCTGTTTGTTCCTCTAAAAATTTAATAAGCTCCCGATAATCTTCCCGATGGTATCTTTCAGTGCGCTCTTCAGTTAATGTGGAAGGGTAATTCAATTGATAAAAAGGCAAATCCAGATAGGCGGCGGCAAATGCAAAGGAATTGGCGTTGGTGTCGCAAACACCGGGAGAATCGCAAACAATGAAATCCGGCTTGACGCCCAGTCCTGACAAATAAGCTCCCAATGCTCCTCTTTGGGCGGAGCAGGATGTCTCCGTGAACCCCAGTTCACAGCAGAAATCCAGAAATTCCGCCGTACCGCGTTTGAGAACAATAGTGCCCAGAACGGACCATACTTCCAGTGCCAAAGGTTGAACATCAAAAGCATAGAGAATAGGAATAGCCAGACAAAAGGTATTCATCGATACTTTTTTGCCCCGTTCTCTGGCTGTAACGCAGTCTTTCATGTATTTGGCAAGCAACTTCAGGAAAAGAACACCCGGCTCTCCCTGCCTTACAAAAGTGTCCAGTACATCTTTATAGTGATACACGTAGGGAAGAAGCGCTTCATATTCCTTTTTCGAGCCATCGTAAGTTTTTGCCGCGTTTTCCAAAATGGTCCACAGGTTCCAGTCATAATGATATTCCTTGGTTTCCCTTTTCATGCTCTCTCCTTTTATAAAAAGCCGGTACCTTGGTTATGCGGCAATAATTTCCAACATCGCTTAGCCCGACAATCAAAGTCAGGTTATGATTTTGCGGATCTTCAAAAATTCTTCAAGTTTGTCTGCTACCGCTTCCCATGATTGTACTCTGTCGTCGAAACTATCAGCATAGATATATAGCGTCGGAATACCGTGCTTTTCCAAGTCTCGGACGAAGGGCTTCACCATTCCCCAAGTATTACGGCAGCCCATCGTTCCCATATAAACGACAAAATCCGGTTTCATGATGTTGATTGCGCCCAGCGTGTCATCCAGCCACATGCCAGGAGCATCATAAGGCCCCCGGATTTGTTTGACCATCGGCATTCTGGACATCTGGTCGGCAAGGGAATCAATGATGGCCTCAAGGCTTTCATCTTCGAGGTTGTATCCTTCATCCTCCTTGCCCGCGGCATACAAACTATCCTTCTGCCAGAAATTAAACAGTATAGAACCCATGTGTGAAATATCCCGCTTATCCAGAAAATCCCACAGCCTTCCATCCGTCGTGTAATGATCAATGTAGCAGAAAAGTCCTCTGGCCCTTTCGTTGCCGGATGTTGTGCCAGCTTTGCCGGCCTCAGCTTTCTTTCTGGTATGTGCGACCATGGATTCCAGAAGTTGGGTGTATTCTTTTGTGCCGTTCATCATGAAACGACCACCGTAGAGCATCAGCTCATATATCGGAGGCATGGGAGAGGGCTTGAGCCGCTGCAGATCCAGCAGTTCGCAGGTAAGTTCATCCTGCCTTTTATTCTCTTTCATGATTTCACGTAGTTTTTCCATATCCAGTTTTCTGCCGGTCTGTTCTTCCAGAAAGGATATCAATCCCTTAAAATCAGCATGGTGATATTCCTTTGCACGTTCATCGGTAAGCGTGCTGGGATAGTTAAGCTGATAAAAGGGAATATCCAGATAAGATGCGGCAAATGCAAAGGAATTGGCGTTGGTATCGCAGATTCCCGGAGAATCGTAAACAACGAAATCAAGTTTTGTCGCCAGGTCGCACAGATAAGCTCCCAGCGAGCCTCTCTGCGAAGAACAGGATGTTTCTGTAAAACCGAGCTCGCTGCAATAGTCTAAAAATTCGGAGGTTCCTCTCTTTAAAACCACGGTTCCAAGAACGCTCCAAGGCTCGAGAGTGACGGGTTGGATATTGAAAGCGTACAAAACAGGGGTGGCAAAACAAAACGTTACGCCAGCCGTTTTCCTGCCTTCGATATGAGCACGAACGCAATCATTGGAGTATTTGGCGATAATCTTCAAAAAAAGTATGCCAGGTTCGCCGTGCTTGACAAAGGCATCCAATACGTTGCGATAATTGGGAATATAATTAAGAAGCGTTTCGTACTCCTTGCGGAAACCATCCGCCGTCTTGGAAGCGTTTTCCAGAATGGTCCACATATTCCAGTCGAAATTGTATTCTTTTGTTTCCTTTCTCATCTGGCAACCTCATTATTAACCCCGATAAACGGGATAAGTGCGTTAATAAAATTATTTTCTGTTTAAAAAGCGCAAAAAATAATTTCTAATTTACTAAGCGTTCATACTGAGAACGGCGCCGTCTTTTATCCTCTGAATGTAGAGTTTTGCTCTTTCCTTCAGGATGTTTACGTCAACTTTTTTTTCTATTTCCTTGAAAGCCGGGAGAGCCGCTTCACGAAAAAGCGTTAAAGCGTCTATTGCACGCTGTCTCTCTGCCAGCACTCTTGATGAATCAATGGCGATATTCTTGATGACTTCGATGGCGATTTTATCCTGTTGTTCCATGGCAAATTCTCCTTTTAGGAAATTCTTTCCAGAAATGCGTCAATCCTCATCTTTACACGTCCCGACTCGGTAAGCGGTCCGTACTCTCTCTCCATCCTCATGCAGGGGATGCCTTCCTTTTCCAGGTCTCTTTCGAAAATGCCGTTTTCCGAACCGTGTAAATCGCAGAAGCGGATGTTCTGCAGGATGATGCCGTCCACCTTTGCCTCCTTTGCCCGGTCCATAATGTTTTTGAGCCTTGGCTTGTAATAACCGAACATACGCGGGCAATAGGCATGATTGAGATATCGTTTGGCCAAGGCGAACAACGGATCGCCTTCTTCCTCGGTAAGATCACTGTATGAGCGGGAACCGAAGCACATCGTATCGGTCACGATGACCGCTCCGCAGTCCTCGATGACCTTCATGAATTCCGGATCATCATTGATAGATCCCACCAGCATCAGCCGTTTTTTACCTTTGATTGTTTCTTTTTTGGTTTCCAGTTGCGACAAGGTTTTGCGCAACATTTTGTTGAATTCATCCCTGGGTATGGCGGTACTGGCCAATATGATAGAAAGAGCGTCTTCGCCGTTGATAACCGGTTCATCTTTCACCCGGAGTTTATCCAGCTGCATAAGCAGTTTCCTGCTCTCGTTATAAACACTGATGGCGCCTTTCAGCGCTTTATCCGTAATGGTCACACCGAAGTGTTTTTCGAGCTTCTCTTTAAGTTTTAAGGTTTCTTCATAAAACCACATCAGACTATAATCGGTTACTTTATGGGGAACTCCGAAATAGTGAAAAAATCCAGGCAGGATTCCTTTGTAGTCGTCCGCCGCCTTGCGCCAGCATTCATCCAGTCTTCTCATGGAATCGCATCCCGGCACGATGATCGTTCCATCGAGGAAATTGAACCTACCTTCTCCGGCAAGCTGCAGCACACATTTTGGAAAACTGCAGATAACCGGACCAAAGTAAGTATCGCCTATGGAAGAAGAGGTCGTTCCCGTTCCACGCAGGCGGTAGGGAAGGATGTCGGCGGCATAAATAACCTCATCGGGAACATACGTACACGGATAACCAACTGCGGCCCTACCGCTTTCCTTCCACTTCCTCAAATAGGTATTTCCCATTGTATTGGCAATTTCTTTCCATTCGTTCATCATGTCGCACCTCCGTCCGCCAGAATAACCGACCTAAGATTTTCAATGGCTTTCCTGGCCTCCTTGCTTTGATCAGATTTAACCATGTCACAGAATCCGTTTATCAATAAAGGCATTGTCGCAGGTGCCAATGTTTTAAAGGTATTGACGACTTCGGGAACAAGCCATCGCACCGTTTTTTGCAGTTCATCCTCATCCACGGAATCGGCAAAACCGCGCAGGAGAGTCACAAATAGATCCGGACTTGCTTCATGGATATTATTCATGATTCTCAGCGAGGAGTTGAAATTCTCCGCCATGACCTGTGTGTCCAAATCGGCAATACCTATAGCGGCTGCTTCGACGAATTTTTCCTGATTGCTGTTTTCGTAAAGATTTAACTTGACGGCTTTGGCCCTGATTTTCGGGTTTTTCAGGGAGGAATAGGCAGCCAGCGATGCGAAGAGCATTTTCTCGTTTTCACCCATCACTTCCGCCAGAGATTTTGCGATTGTTTCAGTGTCTTCGGCCAGAACAACGCGTGCCTTCGTGAATATTTCGGGATTTATTTCACTGACGGCATCCTTCAGAAAGTTTGTCAGATAAATTTCAAAAAGCGGTTTTCCGCCCCTGGCCAGCAGATAGCTTCCCGTATGCAAACGGCGCAGTAGTTCGGAAAGCGTGTTGACAAGTTTTCCGATTTCCCTGCCGTTTAATTCTCTTACCACGGAGAGAAGAATATCCGCCGTCAGGTCGGGACCGAGGTTGTCCAGAAGCGAACCGACAATAAGGGAAAGGCTCTTGAGGGAAATATTACCCGCAGATACCAGCGTGGCCAGTATGGACCCCACCTTGGCCGGATATTTCCAGATACATTCAATGGCAACATTAATGTTTTGAATAACATTCCCTTCGGAGCGATCAACCATTTCCTTGATTTCGCCGAAATCTGTGTTGACGATAAACTCGTTGAAGGCGGTCTGCCGTGGATATTCAATGACTTTCTCCCCCTTTTTCAATTCCTCATTGGTTTCCCGGGCAAAGGCGGTCAGGAGTTTTCCCAGTTCGGCACCCATTTTGCTGTCGGATTTGCCTTCGGAGGACAGGATACTTTCCACCACATTTTCCACATTCGAAGACATCCGCGCTTTGAGTTTACTGTCGCCCGACCAGTCCTTCAACGCCTCACGGATTACGGCTTTCACCAGCTTCCTGATCGTGGGCGTTTTTACTGTCTTCCAGACGACACTGCCGGTAAGATCAGTGGCATTATCCAGTTCGGCCGGTTTTTCAACATTTTTCATGGAACATACCTCCATTCAGTTTTAAACAATAACTCCAATAGATTCGGTAATTATCGATAGTTCTGTTTTTTTTGCTTCATTCTTTTGCGCAACAGCTGCCATGTCCAGGAAAACAAATGCAACTTCTGATCGAGGACCGCGTTGACGATGGTGTGAGTTGCGTCCCGGAATTCTTCACCGTCGATATTTTTCACTACATCGGAAACGAACTTGCTTACCAGGCGGGGATCGTTTTTGCTGACATCATTGATAAACTTTGTTGCTGCATTAATTCCTTCACCGATCAAAGGAGGAGCTTCCTGCATTATTGTTTTGCCGATCGTTTCTCTTAATTCCGGTGAAACCTCCCAGAGGTTTTTCATCATCGTGGCGTAAGCGTCAGCGAGTACTTTGAATTCTTCAGTGTCGATATCATTTATAATACTGCCAAGATAATCTCTGAGTAATTCCGGCGAAAATTTTTCATTAAGTTGCTTTCCCGTTTCTCCCAAAGCCCCTACGCAGGAGTTAACTATAGCTGGAATAGAGCCCAAAATGGACAGAATGACTTCCGGATCCTGCCAGATAAGAGCAACAACAAGCGGATGGGATTTGTCGGGTTTCCTGCTTTGTAAAGAACTACGTATTATATCTTTCACGAAGGGTGTGCTTAATACCTCTTTGAGTACTCCTCCCTTGGCGGGCATCGCGGCGCTATTTTCCATGTTCTCCTCCCTCCGTATTAGTATTGGAATCGTTTTGCTCCTGGTATGTTTCTTCCGCTATAGCCCACAATTCTGTTGCCAGTACTTTGCCGTTGCGGACGATACTTTCCAGAGATTTTTTATCAATCGATAAGACAAGAGACTTCATAAAATCGTGAAGCAGCAGAGGTGAAAATTTATCGTTAAGCTGGATGAGCAGTTCATCCAGGCTTTGAATTAAGGTATTGAAGATAGAAGGAACGGCACCCAGCAATCCCAGAAAAAACTCCGGGTCCTGCCACATCATCGTCCTGACCAGTCTTCGGCTTGCTTCGGGATCTATGTTCTGCAGAACAGTTCGTATGCCTTCTTTGAAGCCCGGCTTTTTGAGCAGTTCCTGAAAAACTCGGTCGGTTAAGTCAATTACTCCTTTATTGGCTTCTTCCATGATTTATTCTCCTATAATGTCTTGCAGTTGAAGAAATACCGTGCTGCTTCCATCTGACAGAGCTGCTTGCCGCCCATCCATAACTGAATGATTTTGATATCGCGCCAATGCTTTTCGATATCGTATTCACGGTCGGCGCCATATGGGCCGAGAACATCCATGGCCTTGCCGAAAATATCCACCGCTCTGTCAGAGACGAAGTCTTTCAGGTTACGCATCTTACAGGCCACTTCATCCGAATAGATGGGATAGCCATAAGGTTTGTTGCGCCTGTCGCCCATTTTTGCCGCTTCATAGGATAGAATTCTGCAGATATCTATATCTCCGGCGATCCGGCCAATAATCGAGGCAATATGATCGTCTTCTTTCAGTGGCTTGTTCTTGTAAGTTTTCGTCGAGACGAAGTCATAGAGAATTTCATAAAGGTTGAGCATGGCGCCACACATAAATCCCATGCTGGCCGCTAATCCCCAGGGAATGATTTCGCGAAAAACTTGAGCGTCCATGCTCGGTCCATGAGCTCGATACCAGCTGGGTACTCTTACATCCTCGAACCAGATGTCGCTGTTTTTATCGGCGGCCATACCGGCTTTTTCATAAGGGCCCCCTTGAGTTACACCTTTGGTGTCGGCGGGAACGAAGATCATGGCAAAGTCTTTGAGATCAGTTGAGCCGGGTTTTGTCGTGCAGGGTACCACAAAAAGCTTGGCAACACCTCCACTGTTGGTCGGCCAGAGTTTGTGGCCGTTAATTACCCATTCGTCGCCCTCCAAACGGGCAACGGTACGGATGGTTTTCCCTCCGGTCAATTCCAGATTTTCAATATCCGCTCCACCCTGAGGCTCAGTCATGGCATTGGCTGCGAACACAGCTTTTTCGGCATTGCAGAACATCGGCGCAAATTCTTTGGCCAGCCGCCAGTTCACATGAGGTTCGACAAGAATTGTTGTCAGCGGCCAATAGGTGACCATAAAAGCTACGGCCATAGCCGTGTCCGCCCGTCCAACCTCTTCCGCCAACGCGCAGGAGATGGTGAAGGCGGAATCGGATTGTCCAATGCCCCATCCTCCCAGTTCCGGCGGGAACAGCGCTTTTTGAAGGCCTATGCCACTATTTCCCATGAGCTTGTCGAAGGCCGGCTCAATAATGTGATGGTCTTTCCAGTCTTCATCATATTTACGTCTGTAAGGCATTACCTCTTTGTCTGCCCAGTTTCTAATGACGCTACGGATGTGTTTGTCCATAGGCGATATATATTCTTCCGGTTTTGAGAATTCATCGAAGTTTTTCATTATTCGTCTCCTTTTAAATATCTTTGCAGTCAAAGAAAAACCGCGCCGTATCCATCTTTACCGGCGCCTCGGCACCGACTCCGCAAAGGTATGACTGGATTGTCTTGATATCTCTCCAGTGTTTTTCCACATGCCACTCTTTGGAGTAGCCGGCTGATCCCATTAGTTCCAATCCCCTGTTTATTGCCCGCATAACATTTTGCTGAATCTTAGAACCGAGAACCTGCGCAATTGTATATACTCGCTGGCTGCTGCTTTGTCCCCAATCGTTGGGTTTGGATATTGTCTGGGCAAGATCGTAAAGGAATAATCTCGAAGTAAAAACCTCGTCAGCCACATCAGCCAGAACGGAAGCGCAAAGAGGATTTTCCTTCATCATGTATCCGCCTTTGATTGTTCTCGTTTCGGACCAGTCGCCGACCATTTCAAAGAAGTTCATGCCCGTGCCGACACTCACGCCTCCAAGCAGGAGATTTAACCATGTATAGAGTTCCTCGACGACTCCCTGGCGGGAAATTACGTATGACTTGGGAATTTTTACATTATTAAAACTGACATCGGCATTGGAACTGGCGTTTAATCCGGTTTCCAGCAGAGTTTTGCCGCGAACTATGTTGGTATTATCACCGGGAACGAAAGCGATACAGGGTTTACCCGTTTTATCGGCGCAAACTACGCAAAATAAATCAGCTACTGCGCCGCTGTTGATTGGACGGAGGTTCTTTCCGTTAACTACATAACCATCACCTTCCGGCTCAACGGAAGCCAGGATGGATCTTCCCAGGAATAACGGAGTATCCTGTCCGACATTTCCCATGCCCGGAAGAATAAGGGAAAAAGTCTTTAATTCTTCGCCACAGTAAACGGGCGCCAGCGCATCACACAGGGCTTTGTCGAAATTTGGTGCCATAGTGATCACGGCCAGCATTGTATACTTGACGGCGGTAGCTACACCGATGGCGGCATCCGCGCGTCCGATTTCGGTAAGGACAGAAGCGATGCCCGGTGCGCTTGCGGGGTTGTTCCAGCCGAAGCCCCCGTGTTCTTCCGGCAGTGTGAGTCTCTGCAAACCAATGGTTAGATTGAGTGATTTCCTCGTTTCGATGAAAAGCTTCTCATAATTTTCCCGGTACTCCTGGCGTTTTGAGATAATTTCCTTGTCAGCCCATTGCCTGACCAGGTGAATTACGCGTTTCGACTCCTCATCAACCAGTCCCTTCGGGTAAACAAACAACTCGTCTAGAACTTTATTCATGGTTCCTCCTTATTCCCGATTTTTGTTTTATTTTTTTCGAGATCCGGTTATTTTTTTATTCTTAGTCGTTATTACTTTGCTTCTTATTTTTCTTTTTTCGGTAGTTGTTTTTTCAGGAGCCAACGGATTCATCAAGACAGTACGGGTTACTTTCTTGAGTTTTTGCGCGGCTTTTTCCAGATCGTTGGGCGCGTCTACGATAGGGGGTCTGAGGATCGTGTCGAGAAAATCTACTTGGCTGTTGTATTCGTCGGATTCGTCAAAAGCCAGCGAATGGAAAGAAAGTCCAAGAAAATGAATAAATATCGATTTGGCTAACTGCCGCGAGATATTTAATCGTTCCGACATTCCAGCCGTATAGCGTTCGGCAAAAAATGAATAGACTTCCTTCCACTGCTTCATATCTACGTTTCGGAAAACATCAATCGCCAAGAGCATAATGTTCTGATAAAGCTCACGATTTTCCTTCCAGTAGTCTACAATCATGTCAAAACGTTCACGGACGCTATCGATAGAGCTTGTCCGGCGGATATATTCGTCTACGTTTTCATCGCCGAGCCATGCAATCATCTGAGCAAGCATGTTTTCTTTGGACGGGAAATAATGATAGAGCGATCCCGTGGATACGCCGTTTTCGGCGGCGATTTCCTTCATGTTGATGTTGTGATATCCCTTGCGGGTAAATAGACGTAAACTTTTTTTCAATAACTCTTGACGATATTCATCATGATTGACGATTTTTGGCATAACAGGCCCCCTTTATTTTATATTGAATATGCATTATAAAAAAATCACACGGGGAATTTTTTGTCAAGAGATTTTTAATTTTTTTTTGAAATATTTTTTTGATTTAAGAATGAAAAAATATCACAGCCTGTGTAACGATATGATTAACACCTCAGTTGTAAAAAGCTTTAAAATTTTATCAGAACGTGAAATCGCAATCGTTCAAGTCGCTGACTGCCGGTCAGGTAATTGTTTTCTTGACTTTTGAGTTCAAAAAAGAAACAACCGCGTGCGCAATTCGTTGTTGCTATAAGCATATGTAACGGCTTAATTGGCAAAGAAAAAAATATATGTTATGAATCTTTTAAAGAATATGTCTCCCGGTGATTACGAATTATTTAATAATAGAGGTATTTTGAGTAATAATGACAAAGCCTATCATATCTGTCGTCGGTAAATCCAATTCCGGCAAAACGACTTTAATAGAAAAACTGATTCCCGAATTAGTTAAAAGAGGATATCGAGTAGCCACAATCAAGCATAATATTCATGGCTTTGACATTGATCACGAAGGAAAAGACAGCTGGCGTCATAAAAAAGCCGGTGCACGCACAACAATAATTTCATCTGCCCACCGGATAGCTTTAATCGAAGATTTGGATCATGATCATTCACTGGAAGAAATCAGAGATAAATATATCAAAGGTGCGGACATAATTATTTCCGAAGGTTACAAAGGCAATCCTTTTCCCAAAATTGAAGTTTTCCGGTCTGAATTAAAACGTGATTTATTATGTAAAAAAGAAGATAATTTATTGGCCATTGCGTCAGACATAACAATAGATATTGGTGTTCCCTGTTTCAATCTCGAGGATGCTAAAGGTATTGTTGATTTAATTGAAAATAAATTTTTAAAATAATTATCCATGTAGTGGATCGAATGTATTGGAACTGGCTGTAATAATATATCGTTTAAAATAGAGAAGGATAGAAAAGATGTTTAATTTTATAAGTAGTCCAAAACTTAAAGCATTTTTGATTTTGGTTTTTACGATTTTGACGCTTACTTCTTGTGCTATTATACGACCACCTGCACCTCCGAAGCCGGCCCGGATTGCGGTTGTGTTAGGGGCGGGAGCATCCAAAGGTTTCGCGCATATCGGGGTGCTGAAGGTACTGGAGGCTCAGAAGATTCCGATACATATAATCGTAGGTACAAGCGCGGGCAGTCTGGTTGGCAGTTTGTATGCTTCAGGCAAGAACGCCTTTGAGCTTCAGGGAATTGCCATGAAAATGGAGGCGGACAATATTATAGATTATGACTGGAAGATATGGAGAGGCGGGCTTATCAAGGGGGAGAAAATAGAAAATTTCATCAACTCAAACATTCAGAATACTCCTATAGAAAGACTGAAAATCCGTTACTATGCCGTGGCGACCAATGCCGCTACCGGAGAAGAAGTAGTCTTTGCAAGGGGCAATACCGGTATGGCAGTACATGCAAGCTGTTCTGTGCCGGGTGTGTTTCAGCCTTTGAAGATCGGGAACAACACCTATATTGACGGTGGCGTGGTTAGTCCTGTAGCCGTTGATGTAGCGCGCCGCAATGGGGCGGATGTTGTCATTGCTGTGGATATTTCCGGAGGGATTGGTACTGAAGTGCCCGACGGAATCATGGATACTATGGGGAAGTCTTTGGATATAATGTATGCCCGGATCGCTGACTATCAAATTAAAAACGCCGACATCGTGATTCGTCCGAACATAAAGAATATCGGCTCTGCCGATATGAACAAGTTTAACGAGGCGATTTTTGAAGGTGAAAAAGCGGCCAGTCTGAAATTGCCGGAAATACAAAAAATTATTGACAGGCTGAAACGGGAAGGAAGGCTTTAGAAACTTTAGTAAAACAACAAGTATTAATATTATCAATTGTCATCATTTTCAAAATAATACAGGGGAATTGATTCAATATGATTACTATTGGCGGAAGGGCTCATAATATTGAAGAAATTTTTGAAGTAGCCGGACTCGGCTACCCGTTTGTGGAAATTTCTCTTAATGATCCCGCGACAGTTGAAGGCTGGTTTCCTCAACTTCTGGAAATAAAAAACAAATACGATGTTTCCTTTCTGGCCCATTATCCCAACGAAGATAATCCTCTGGATGTAAATGTGCTTCAAAGCAAATTTCTTCCGCGTATCAGAACATTGATGAACCTTTCACGGCAACTAGATATTACCAAAGCTACTCTCCATTTTTGGATTGATCAAAGATGGCTTCCGGCAGAACTCCTTCCTGGTAAATTGGAATTGCTTTCCCGGATTGTGGACTACGGTAATGATTATGGGATTACCGTCTGCATCGAAAATTTGAGTGAACGTTCAGAAAGCTTCAGCTCGGCATTTGAGATTATACCTGATCTCAGGATGACGTTGGATATCGGACATGCCCAGCTTCTCGCAAAAAAGAACACATCTTTTCGTTTCATCGAAGATCACTTTTCCAGAATTGTTCATCTCCATGTACATGACAACCGTGGAGGCACAAGCGTTAAAGATGATCTCCATCTACCGCTGGGAGAGGGAATTGTGGATTATATGGCAATTATGAAGTCTCTCATTGTAAAGGGTTACGATTCAACCATAACCATGGAAGTAAAGCCTGAAGATATGTCCAGGACGAGAAAGTCTTTGGAGGATTGTATACGGAATACTTGAAGCGTTCTATCCTTATCGGAAACAATATCCTATAAAAAAGTAAAAAAACATTCTAACTATGTTATTCTCTTGAAAAAAAATATGTTGTCATGCTAGGGTATTCAGCAATTTTTTATGGAGGTTATTAAGACCATTAATTTAATACAATTATTCAGAGATTCTGTTCAAAAATATAGTGATCGCATCTCTTTCGTTAGCGAGAGACAGTATATTGCTTACAGTCAGTTAAATAGGGCCGTAAACAGCGTTGCCGGTATAGTCAAGCAGTCAGGTATTGAAAAGGGAGATAATGTCGCTGTTATGCTTCCCAACATACCTGAATTTGTTTATAGTTATTTCGGTGTGCTTAAAACCGGAGCGGCCGTTGTTCCTATTAACACGTCTTCGACTTCATTCGAGTTAACCTATTTACTGAACAATTCGGATTCCAAGATTTTAATAACCCAGACGTCACAGATTAAAAAATATCAGGAAGCTAAAGATAAGCTTTTATCTTGTCATCAGGTGATTGCTGTGGATTCATTAAATCAGAACGGAGAACTGATTGCCGGTGCGGATAGCAATGATTCGTCTTTTTGTTCGACAGAAATTAATCCGGAAGATCCGGCTGTTATTGTATACACAGCAGGATTGACAGGGAAACCTCTGGGCGCGGTACTTACCCATCGCAATCTATGTGAGCAGCTCAATATGATTCATCCACTTTTTCGAAGAGGTACGAATGATGTCGGGCTTTGCCTTATTCCTCTTTTTCATACTTTCGGTGCCACACTGAACATGTTGAACGTTATCCAGGCAGGCTGTTCCACCGTCATGATGGATAGGTTAACCATGGAAAGTCTTTTTTCCAAAATAGAAAAAGAGAAAATAACATATATTTGTGCAGTTCCACGTCTCTATATGGGAATGGCCTATTATGAAAAAGCGGCAAAATACGATTTGAGTTCACTGAAAATATGCATCACCGGTGGTGCTGCAATACCGCCGGATTTCCTTTCTTTTTTTGAGAAAAAATTCAACGTGCGCATTCTGGAAGGTTATGGTCTGACGGAAGCTTCGCCTGTCTGTTCTTTCAACCGGCTTGAACTTGTAGCCAAACTGGGATCCATCGGCATACCCTTGACCGGTGTTGACATGAAAATTGTTGATGATACCGGCAGGGAACTTCCGCGCAATCAAATTGGTGAAGTAATTGTCCGGGGTGGCAACGTTATGAAAGGTTACTATAAAGATGAAGCGGCTACCGCTTCAGTAATCAAGGACGGTTGGCTTTATACCGGCGACATGGGCAAAATGGACGAAGAAAATTACATTTTTTTAACCGGATTGAAAAAGCGAATGATTATCACCAGCGGATTCAACGTCTATCCGCGCGAAGTTGAAACGGTATTGAACATGCATCCTGCGGTGAAGGATTCGCGTGTAATAGGGAAACAGGATTTAATGCGCGGTGAACTGGTGAAAGCTGAAATTGTGCTGAAAGAAGGATATTCTCCCGATGATAAGGAGATCAGTCGCTTTTGTAAAATATATCTGTCCAACTACAAAGTCCCGCGGGAAATAGAATTTGTAAAAACGCTTTCTGATTAATTAAGGATGAAATGCCATGAACATATTTTTACGGGCGGAAAATTTCATCATTAGAAAATCCGATTCCAATTTTCTTATTGCTGTTTTCGGCATCTTTTATTTTACCTCGCAGATTATTATCGGTTCAATTCTTCACCCGCTGGGTGTAAAAAATGCTTTAGTCCTTCAGACGACCTTTTCCAGTGATACCTTTAAATCAATAGCATCGGTCTGGATTGCATCAGGACAGATCAATACTTATTATAAACATTTTTATTTCGATAATTTTCATCCGATTTGGTATAGTATATTTTTAAGCCTGCTTATTGCCAAAGCGTTTAAAATCAAAAACATTAATCCGAAATTCAACTTTATTATTTTTACACCGTTTATTGCCGGAATTTGCGATTTGATAGAAAATATAATGCACATTTATTTTCTTGCCGACTTAAATCGTGCAACTCCAGCGCTTGTTGCACTGTCCGGTTTGGCGACAAACACCAAGTGGTTTCTGGCCTTATCCGGTGTTGCCATAGTTTCTATTCTAATAGCTGTCTGGATTGTTAAGAATTTCATAACGAGAATAAAATAAATTTCGGGAGAGTTAGTATGAAACTGCTTAATTTTCAGGCTGAATCCGGTGCTATGCCAGAGTTTGGTGTGGTCATCAGTGGTCACGCTGTGTCTTTTAAAACACTGCTGCAAAAATCCGGACAATCCAATGTTTTACTTTTAGATATTTATTCTTATCTGGAAAATCTGCCGTCAAGCGAAAATGCCGCCAGAGACCTTCTGAATTACGGTAATGTATACATTTCCTCTTTCAATGATAATGAAAAAATACCGCTCGAAAAAGCAAAAATACTATCTCCCGTTCCCGTTCCGCGGGCGCTGATTGATTTCGGTCTTTCACCGCGTCATCTGGGAAATTCGGCAGCGACTTTGATAAAACATGCATTCGGTTTTTTCGGTTTGATTATCGCTCCGATTGTTAAAAACAGGATAAAAGCGGCAACAAGCGGAAAGATGCTTTATTACAAAGGCAACCATAATGCTGTTATCGGCGACAATGATACGATTCATTGGCCTGCCTATACTTCTTATCTGGATATTGAACCGGAACTGGCGGTTGTTACCGGAAACGAAGCAACGCCTATAGCCGGATATACTATTTTCAATGATTCGTCGGCTCGCGATGTGCAGTTTAAGGAAATGATGGGATTGGGTGGCCCGGCCAGAAGCAAGGATTTCGACCGCAGTAACGGGTTTGGACCTTTTATCGTTACTCCCGATGAAATTGGCGATCCTCTGGCCTTGAATGTAAAAGTGAAAATAGGAAATCGTTATGAATGGAAGGGTAGCACTTCCGAATATTTCGCGCGTCCGGAGGAAGTGGTTAATTTTCTTAAAGCTGTGTTTACACTTTTGCCGGGTACAGTTATCGGTTTGGGAACCATCCCCGATTGCACCGGCTTGGACAACGATTTGTGGCTTGAGCCCGGAGATAAAATCGAAATCATTTTCGATAAGCTGGGAATTCTGAGGCAAAACATTCCGGAAAATCTGGGTAAAATAGAACCATCACCTTGGGGGATCAGGAAAGAATTAAGACAGTTTTATTGATTATTGTGGCATGGCGTAAATCATTCAGGAGAAGATATAAATAAAACAAGAATATGAAATGCTATTCCTTGATCTTTAAATTCTTCTGCAGATATTTTTTAAAATCATTAAAATCACTGGTAATAGAAACGGCGCTGCCTTTTCTTTGATCGAGATTTTTCAAGCTCTCCGGCAGCGGTATAGTTAATCCCAACAATTTTTGAATCTCTTCAGGGAATTTAGCCGGATGCGCGGTTTCCAGGCAAATAGCCAGCTTTTCTTCCGGCGCTGTTTTGAAGTATTCAAAAAGTCCCGCCCAACCAACTGCACCATGCTGTTCCAGAATCACATGGTAATCTTTGTATACGTTTTTAATGGTTTCTCTGGTTTGCTTGTCGGTTATGCTAACAGAGAAAATATGCTGCCTCATTTCTTCCAGATTAGGATATTTATGAACTTGTCCTACGCGGTCAACTGTGCCTCCATAAAGTTCAAAAAATCGTGCCAGATTACTGGGATGCCCGACATTCATTGCGTTGGAAATACAAGCTCTGGATGGTGAAACTTTTTTATAATTTCCGGTTGCCATAAAAATCGGGAATTCATCATTTTCATTGGTGGGCATAACAAGTTTCGCCACCGGCAATCCCATGCGCCGCGCATACTCGCAGCCCAGCGCGTCGCCGAAGTTTCCCGAAGGAACAGAAAAAATTGCCTGCTCATCTTTTTCGGCAAGCTGGGCATACGCGTAAATATAATAAATTATCTGCGGAAGAATCCGGCCGAAGTTGATGGAATTGGCCGAGGTCAGATTAAATTTTTCCAAGTCCGAATCAGAAAACGCCTGTTTAACTAAATTCTGGCAATCGTCGAATTTGCCGTCAACGCTTAGTGTCTGCACATTGCTGCCGATGGTATCAAGCTGTTTTTTCTGCATATTGCTGACTTCAGTTGTCGGATACAGGATAGTGACATCAATTCCTCCAACACCTTTAAATGCTTCACCTACGGCACTGCCGGTGTCGCCGGATGTGGCAACAAGAATATTCAATCTTTCGCCTTTTGGCCGGCAATTGCTCATCAGTCTGGCCATCATCCGCGCTGCAAAATCTTTGAATGATGCGGTAGGTCCCTGATCCAGACGCATTACATAAGTTTTAAATTTTACTTCTTCCAGGGGAACAGGATAGTTGTAAGAATCTTTTACCACTTTTTTAAGAGTCTCCAGCGGAAACTCATCGGCAAGAAAAGCTTTCGCAACAAGTAGTGCAGTATCACTGTATGGCTTTCCTTTCAATTTCTGAATATCTTTTATGGAAAGCTGCGGAATAGTATCCGGCATAAACAAGCCTTCATCCGAAGCCTGCCCTTTGAGAAGAGCTTCTTTAAAAGAGACCTTGCCAGTAAACGGAGTAATCCCCGCGACATTTTTCAAATTACGATTTGTACTGTAGTACCGAATGGGCATTATCATGACCTTTAGAGTAAGTTAATTTCTTTAAACTTATTTATGCTAAAAAATCAATTTAAAAAAGATTATTGCAAATCGAGTTATGGAAGAACCTGAAAAATTATATTAATGATTGACAGATAAAAATGTTCCTTTTATAAATTTTGCCGTCAATAAATTTCAGGAAACAGGAATAATCGATGCATGAATAAATTCGCTTTCGTACTTAATCCTTTTAGTATCAAGAATATTCATGATTATGTCTTCATATCGAAGCTTTCGCCGCAATGGCTCATCAAAATGATATTACAGATTCTACCTCCTTTTAAAATTCATCATGTGAAAAATCTACGTTCCACTCAAGGTGCTATAATTGAAGGATGTTTTATTGTATGTCCGTTGCTTTCCAAACAAGTGTTGGCCATGGAAGAAGAAGAGGTTTTGAATAAAATATTAAAAGCAGTGAGATTGGGAGAGCGAATCGGAGCAGGTGTGGTAGGATTAGGGGCTTTAATGGGAATTACCGGGAAAGGCGGACTGGTAATTGCGGAAAAAACCTCTGCGTCTATAACTACCGGATCCAGTCTTGCCACTGCGGCAATTTTGGAAACACTTGAGCGCGCTGCGGATTTACGTAAGGTTAATCTCTCCAAAGCAAAAATTGCGATTGTCGGTGCGACAAACGCCATCGGTCAGAATTGTGCTTTGGGATTTCTGAACAAAGCTGATACTATTTTTCTGCTTGCGAAAAATGCCGAAAGGCTTGCCGAACTAAAACAATTTCTTGCTATTCAAAAATCAAAAACAAATGTCATTGATAAAGGACTAGTGTTGAATGATGTAATCAGAGATGCGGATATTATAATCTTTACTACATCTGCCATAGAAGTGTCATTCATCGCTACAGCCAATAATCTTAAAAAAAATGCGATTATTTGCGATATTCCTTCTCCTCGTAATATTCCTGAAGAAATCTCCGCATTGCGTAAAGATGTTCTTGTTATTGACGGAGCCGTTATTGAGCCTCCTGAAACAGTCAAAATTGGTTTAAAGTTGCCACTGAAGGAAGGGTTTATCTATGCCTGCATGGCGGAAACAATGATTTTAGCATTTGAAAGCAAAATACAGGAAGATTTTTCCGTTGGTTTTATGCCGGACTTAAATAAAGTTATTCAAATTAAAGATTTGGCCGTCAAGCACGGATTTGAAATTAAATTCACCAGCTTCGGAATTCCTATCAGTCTATAAATAAAAAAATCCCTTTTTAAGCATTTTTTAACTATATAGGAAGTAACAGCCTCTGAGCATGATCAATATTCCCTTGACAGAAGAAGCCTTTCTCCATATAAGCCTGTCCCTGATGACCAAGAGTCAAAAGTTTGTTAATTTTTCTAAGGAGGTGTTTGATGGCTGGTGATACGAAGGTGTTCGGCATGCCGGCAGAAAGCGGCAGATGGTTGTATGTTGTTTTAGGTTTGATTATGAACGTATGTCTTGGTGCGGTTTATGCTTACAGTATCTTTTTGGGTCCTGTAAAGAAGACTTTTAATTCTTCCGCATTCTTATCAATTCTTCCTTTTATGGTTTTTCTGGCAGTCTTTGCCATTCTGATGTTTTTTGGTGGCCGTTGGATGGAAAAACTCGGGCCGCGTAAACTAGGAATAATTGGTGGTGTAATTGTGGGACTGGGGTGGCTGCTTTCCAGTTTTGCTACTGACATTTGGTCTTTGGTGTTTACTTACGGTGTTATTGCCGGGGCTGGTGTGGGGTTGACTTATGGTTGTCCTATCGCCGTAGGAGCGAAATGGTTTCCGGACAAGAAAGGTCTGGCAGTCGGCTTGATAGTCGCCGGTTTTGGCGGATCAGCTTTGATTACGGGAAAAATTGCCAATGCCTTAATTCCGTCCGTCGGATTATCTGCGACTTTTCTGTATTTCGGAATAGCATTCGGGATTATTCTTTTTGCTTTGAGTTTACCTTTAGCATTTCCTGCTGCCGGTTGGGTTCCTTCAGGTTGGAAACCTGCGGCGGGAACTGTAGCGGCGGCAGATTTCATGCCGGGTGAAATGGTGAAAACCAGAACATATTGGGGATTATTTCTTTGTTTTATTGTTGGTTCGATGGCCGGTTTGTTAGCTATCGGTATATCTAAGCCCGTGGGCAATGAAATCATAAAGATAACGGGCGAGACGGCAGCTACACTGGTCGGTGTGTTTGCCTGTTTTAACGCTTTAGGTCGTCCGCTTTTTGGCTGGCTTACCGATAAAATTACTCCCCGCAATTCAACAATGCTGAATCTGGCAATAATTTTTGTTGTTTCCATTATCATGATTATTGCAAAAGAAGGAGATACAAATCTTTATGTAATCGGTTTTATAGGTTTCTGGATGTGTCTGGGTGGCTGGCTGGCGATAGCACCGACTGCAACGGCAACTTTTTTTGGAATGAAAAATTACGCGCGCAATTATAGCGTAGTCTTTTTTGCATATGGATTAGGTGCAATTATCGGTGGTATTATTTCCGGTCAGGCAAAAGATGTTTTCGGAACGTACACTTTTGCTTTCTATCCGACGGCAATATTGGCTTTTGCCGGGATTATTCTAGCGGCTGTGCTGATGAAACCGCCAAAAAAGTCGTAGATTTTAATTGTCTTCATGATAAAAAAGCGGGCTATATGCCCGCTTTTTTATTGCTGTCATTCCAAATGAATATCAGTTATTCTTAACGTTAAGGAGAATTGTGATGAATACAAATAACGAAAAAAATATTCTGGTTACCGGTGCCGGTGGATTTATAGGCGCCGTTCTCTGCAAGAGACTCGTTGAGGATAAATTTAATGTTATCGGTTTGGCCATGCCCGGTGAAAAAACCGAAAAACTTGAGCAAACGGGCGTTTCTATCATAAGAGGCGATCTGACGTTGCCTGAAACAATCCGCGGTATTTGTAAAGGTATTGACATCGTCTATCATTTAGCCGCGCGTGTTACCTATTGGGGCACCAAAAAAGAATTCTACGATACTATATACGAAGCGACAAAAAATATTTTGGAAGAAGCTTCTGGCAAAGTGAAACGCTTCGTATATATAAGTTCCGTTGTGGCCACAGGCTTGGGTCCAATACATCGTAAGGGACTGAGGGAAAGCGATCCAGTATATAAGACAGGTATCTTCTACGGTGATGCCAAACTCGATGCCGAGGAGATTGTATGGAAATATCACCGTAATGGAAAAATTTCCGCTACAGTAATAAGGCCGACCAATGTAATTGGTCCCGGCAGTGTGTGGGTCCGTGATGCTGTGGATAATCTCAGCAGACCATTTCTTCCTCTTATCGACAATGGTCGCTGGAACGCGAGTCTCCTTTACGTGGAAAATCTGGTGGATGCCCTGATACTTGCCGGAACAAAGGAGATTGCAGCGGGTCAAACTTATCATATCAGAGACGATTACGCTACTACATGGCGCCAGTATTTTATAGACATTGCCGGTCTTATGGGAAAAAAGGTCAAGGCAACGACATTCATTTCTGTGCCCTTTGCCTTGGCTTGGCCAAGCGCCGGTTTGGTTGGTGCTGTATGTGCCGCACTTCACCTAAGGACAACCCTTACCAGGCACAACGTTGGTATGATGGGCCGCGATAATGAGATTGATAATTCAAAAGTAAAGAATGAATTGGGATGGAAGACACGTGTGAAATACGAAGAAGCTCTACGACGCATAGGAGCATGGATGAAAAAAGAAGGGCTCACGCCGTGAACATGAAGTTGATATTTTATATTAATACAGCATCATGGCTTTTATAGCCAGGGTTTCATGAGTGAAACTCAAATTTCCATAACGAAACGTATGGAAATTGGTAAGTTGTAATGAGGCTCAGATTTCAAAAGTACAGCGAATTGAAATTTGCTAGCCGAATTATCCAATTCCTATATATCGGGACTGGGAACAATCCCACAAAGTGGAAGATATGATACCTTATCTCTTGCTTTGGGGCTGATGTTCATGATTGACATACGCTTATGTTTTCCTTATAATTTTTACGTCGTTCGGTGATGGCCTCAGGTAACATCATTTTAATAATGACATAACCCAAAGGAGGAAACCATGAAGATAAGTGCGCGCAACATTTTAAAGGGAAAAGTAGTCAAGGTTTCAGAAGGTGCTGTAAATAATGAAATACTTTTAGAACTTACCGGTGGAGCAAAGGTTGTTTCGATTATTTCCAAGGAATCAGCGAAAAGGCTTGGTTTGAAACCAGGCAAAAAAGCTTATGCTATTGTAAAAGCATCAAATGTAATGATTGCGGTTGATTAAGGCTTTCTGACGCAACTTTGATTTGAATAAAGGGGGGAATTTTCCCCCTTATTTAATTAAGAAACGATATGACTGATGAAAAACTGTATATTGTTCTGATGGGTTTGCCTGCCAGGGGGAAATCCACATTAGCAGGTCGACTGCGTGATGCCTTTCGAAAGGATGGCATACCTACCAGAATATTCAATAACGGAAAATTGCGCAGAAGCTATTTGCCGCTGCAGGAGACGGCGCGTTCCGAATTTTATTCCCCTAAAAATTTAACTGCCGTGGAGTTGAGAAAAAAAATCGCCATCATGAATATGGAAAGAGCAAAATCCTATCTGCACAACAGCGGACAAATTGCGATTCTGGATGCAACCAATGCCGGCCGGGAGCGGCGCGTAACAATAGAGAAAACTCTCGATAACCATCCGCTTTTGTTTATCGAATGTATCAATGATGATGAAGATATTCTGACCCTGAGCGTCCAGGAGAAAATAAAGCTGCCGGAATTTGCTCACCTTAAAGATAAGGCAGCGACAGAATTTTTAAAAAGAATTGATTATTACCGCATGATTTATAAACCGTTGAAGGTCGAAAGAAATTACATCCGTATAGATTCTCTGCAAAATATGATTATTGAGGAAAAGCACAGTGACGCGATTCCTTTTTATGACCGATTGCGTGATTATCTGGTTACGGATGAAGTAAAGAATCTTTTTCTGATCAGGCACACGGAATCAGAATATAACATCGTCAATAGAATCGGCGGGGATCCTCCACTTACAGAAAATGGCAAAGTGCAGGCAACTTCGTTGGGCCGGTTTTTTAGGAAAAAAAAGATTTCCTTTATTTTTACCAGCACGAAGCAAAGAACTATTGATACGGCAAAAATTATTTGCGAGATGCAAGATGATTGCAGGATAATTTCACTTCAGGAATTTGACGAAATCAATGCGGGAATTTGCGAAAGGATGACTTACGATGAAATTGAGGAAAATATGCCGCATGTTTTCAAAAGAAGAGGAGCAAATAAATACCACTATGTTTATCCGGACGGTGAAAGTTATGAAACAATGAAGCCCAGAATAACACAAGGAATCAAAAAGGCTTTTTTTCTCAATAGGTATGCAAATAATATTATGATTATCGGTCATCAGGCCGTCAACAGAATGATCCTGTCTCATTTTCTCTACCGGAGAGAAGATGATGTTCCTTATATCTACATTCCTCAGGATCGTTTTTATCACATCGTTTCTACGCAGGACAAAAAACTTTTTGAGCTCAAGCGATATAACTGATTCATGCTTACTTTGGAAAAGTAAAATGCATTGTGTGCTATGCCAGACATGGTCAATATATAATTTGACATAAATAACCTACTTTAGTATAGATATCAACACAATCCGATATAATTTTCATATTTTAGAAAAGGGAATTGTTATTCAGAAGAGGTATATTTATTATAAAAAATCATGAGCAAAAGGAGAAGATTATGAAAAAATTTTTCATTTTGGCGGGTGTGTTAATGGTGATTTTTTATGCTGCTACGGTACAGGCAGAAACGAATGAAGATACAAGGCAATGGTGGGAAAAAGAATATGTTCCCAAGATTGAGGCACCAGCAGTTCAAGCAGAAGAAGCTGTTCCCCCCATTGAAGAACCTGTAGCTCCAACGGAAATAATTGCTCCTAAAGTTGAAGAACCTGCCACTCCGGTGGATACAGTTGCCCCAAAGGCTGAAGAACCTGTAACTCCGGCGGAAGCAGCTGTTCCTGAGGTTGAGAAACCGGTAACTGAAAAGATTGTTATGCCGCTCAATGTAAAATTTGATACGGCCAAGTCCGATATAAAGAAAAAATATGATAAGGACGTCAAAAAAGTAGCCGATTTTCTGAAAGCGAACCCGGATGCTACGGCTGTAATCGAAGGCCATACCGACAATGTTGATAGATTCAATAATCCGGACAATAACATGAAATTGTCTCAGACCCGTGCCGACAGTGTCAGGCAGTATTTGATTGATAATTTCGGCATAGATGCATCGCGCATCAGTGCTATTGGTTATGGACCGAATAAGCCTATTGCCGGCAATGATACGGAGGAAGGAAGAAATAAAAACCGCAGAGTTGATGCTGTAATCGAAGTGGTGAGGACAAAATAATTATTTAACACCGTCCCCATCGTTCTAAAAATACATAAGGCCTCATAACCGTGGCAAGGTTATGGGGCTTTTTAATGAGACCCAAGTTTCAGAGACGAAAAATATAACCTGACAAGCATACCTATAAATATATATTCTTCATTGACATGCAAAGCTGTTATTCATATACTTTATAAAGTTAACTTCCTTAATCTAAAGGAAGTTTTTATAAAAAGGAAATAATGAAAGAAAAGAAGATTGTTCGTTTAACAGAAACAGTGCAGGGCGCGGGTTGAGCCTGTAAAATAGGTCCGGGCGACCTGTCCGAAATCATGCGCGATTTGCCGTTTGTTCAAGATCCTAATTTGCTGACCGGATTCGAGCACGCGGAAGACGCGGGAGTTTATAAGCTTTCCGCCGATCTTGCTATTGTCCAAACACTTGATTTTTTTACCCCCATCGTTGATGACCCCTTTATGTTTGGTCAAATTGCTGCCACCAATGCTCTCAACGATATTTACGCCATGGGCGCCAAGCCCTTGACAGCTATGAATATTGTCTGTTTTCCGATCAAGACAATGGATAAAAACATTATGCGGGAAGTTTTGCGCGGCGGATTGGATAAAATGCGCGAAGCAAGTGTCTTGCTTGTCGGCGGACACAGCGTGGAAGACAACGAAATTAAATACGGCCTTTCCGTAACCGGAATTGTTCATCCGGATAAGGTGTTGTTTAATCACGGTGCCAAGGTCGGAGATAAATTAGTTTTAACAAAACCTCTGGGCACGGGTATTATCAGCACGGCCATCAAGGTTGAGGAAGCGTCTGACGAACAGATAAGGCAGGTAATTAAAGCCATGAGCGGTCTTAACAAAAAAGCTTCTGAGTTGATTGTTGAAGGGGGAGACGTTCACGCCTGCACCGATATAACCGGCTTCGGTTTTTTAGGACACGCCTGTGAAATGATTGAAGGCGGCGATGTCGGTCTGCGCGTAAATTCCGAGGCAGTGCCCGTTTTTGAAGGAGTGCGCGAATTAATGGAAACAGGTTTTATTCCCGGTGGTCTCTACCGCAATAAAGATTTCCGCATAAATCAAGTCATAAAACAAAACACATGTCCTGATTGGCTTTTTGATCTCCTTTTTGATCCGCAGACTGCGGGAGGCTTGTTTTTCAGCTTGTCCGGCGATAAGGCAAAAAATATTGTGGAAAAAATGCGCGCCACGGGAATCGGCGATGCCGCCATTGTCGGTGAAGTTGTAAAAGATCATCCCGGTAAAATATTTGTTTTTTAAGGAAGTTCAACCGTTAATTCCTTCTACCCGGATCATGAAAATAAAATCAGTTTCAATTAAAAAGGAAACAGAATCGAATTTCCAAAAACTCATGGAGATGGTTCAGACCAATGATTCACTGGCATTGCTGATGTTTGGTAGTCCTGATCCCGATGCCATAGCTTCAGCCATGGCATTGCGTGAAATCCTTCAGCAGACTAAAGGTTTGGCTAAAAGTGTTTTTGTTTCCACAGAGCCAATGATCAGACAGCAGAATATCGAATTTGTTTCTTCCATGCATTTGCGTATTCACTTGCTTAATCAAGTTGATTTAAATTCATACCGTTTGATTGCTTTTTTGGATGCTCAACCTTCTTTTCTCGGTAATAAATTAAACTTTATAAAGCCACATATTGTTTTAGATCATCATCCGCGCGAAGGCCAATGGCAGGCGCAGCTCGAAGATGTCCGACCTAACTATGGTGCCTTATCCAGCATCTTAACTGAATATTTGCTTTGCGCCCGTGTGAAAATTTCACGTAATTTACATACAGCTTTGCTTTATGGAATCAAAACAGATACAAATAATTTTGATCGCGATACTATCTTTGAAGACATCAGCGCTTATACCTATCATACGAAATACGCCAAAATGCGGTTCATACGTCGCATTGAGCTTAATCAGACACCGGAACGTTTTTTGAAATATTATAATCATGCTTATCACCGAATGCGTCGTTTCCACGACCGGCGGGTTTGTTTTCTGGGAAATGTGGAAAGTGCCGATGTTTGCGTTCAGATAGCTGATTTTTATTTGCGTTTGATCGGCACATACTATGTAGTTGTGGCTGGGGTCGTCGATGACAAATTTATCGTTATTTTTCGTGGTGACGGTTATAGGCATGATTGCGGCGCAATCGCGCAAAGGTCTTTTGGATTAATCGGCAAAGGCGGCGGACATAAAAGTGCCGCACGAATGGAAATTTCTCTGGAAGTATTAAACGAAAAAATAAATGGTGATTTATCTCAAAGAAACGTTGATAATTTTCTGTTCCAAAGCCTGAAAAGGGAACAAAAACATGATGTTTTCAGAAATAAGTATAAAAATACCGGAAAGGAACACTTATGAAGGATATCGGATTTAGAAAAGAAATAACAACAGGCTGTTACCTTGATCATTTTGACGGTTTTCAGGAAAAAAAACTTCCTATTGAAATACGCTATGATGAAATCACCGGTGTATCTACCCGCATTTTACCTTACCGCGTACGTCCGAACAAAAAGCCCGATTTAGATTGTTATTTGGAAAAATCGCCGGAATCGTTATGCCCTTTTTGTCCCGGTCTTTTTGAAAAAACGACTCCTAATTTCATACCTAATATTATCAGGGAAGGAAAATTCCGGCGGGGAGAAGCGTACCTGTTTCCAAACGCTTTTCCTTATGATCAGAATAACAATGTGGCGATTTTCTCTTCACGACATTTCATTGGAATGGATCAATTAACAGCGGATACAATGCGTGATGGTTTTGCCGTCTGCCGTGATTATTTTCATCGTGCCGCTGAATTGAATTTGGGTTTCAAGTATTGTTCAATTAACTGGAACTATATGCCGCCTGCCGGCGGCGGATTAATTCATCCCCATTTGCAGACAATTGCCGGTCATAAACCAACAAATTTTATGCAGCGACTTTTGGCCAGTGCTCAGAATTATGCTACCGCCACTAATGGAGAAAACTTATGGCGTAATTTAATTGCTTTGGAAAAAAACGCTAAAGAAAGATTCATTGCCAGCACAGGAACTATCAGTTGGCTGGCAAGTTTTGCTCCAAAAGGTATGGCTGGAGAAATCGATTTTATTTTTAAGGACAAAACATCATTTTTTGATTTAACTGAAGCTAACTTCAATGAACTTCTGACGGGACTATCCAGAGTGTTCAGTTATTTGCACGCAAATGATTTTATAAGTTTCAATATGACATTCTATGCAACAATGACAAATAATCGTTACTTCTGTGTGCAGGGAAAGATCGTGCCGCGATTTATGGTGAATCCGTTGGGAACGAGCGATTTGAATTATTTTGAAAAACTGCACAATGAAATTATTTGCCCGATTGTTCCGGAAGATTTATGCCGTGAACTTCAACCTTATTTTTCAGAGTCATAGAGAAAATTTTATTATGAATTTATATAGAGTAGCTGAAAAAAAGAGGCAAAATATAAACCCGATAAGCATTGCTTATCGGGTTTATTTCCCGTCTGCCTTATTTTGCGAGTGTCACTCGTCTTTGCCGGTTTTGGCAGCTTCAGTCTTGAGCGTTTCTGTTGCGGTTGAACTTTCACTGGTTTCTTTTTTTTCTTTCTTGGTTGTTACGGATGGTTTTTTACCCTTATAGTCTGTCGCGTACCATCCCGTGCCTTTTAAACTAAAAGAGGATAGTGACATTAATTTTTGCACTTTACCTTTGCAAAACTTGCAGCTTTTTAATTCCGGTTCAGATATTCCCTGAAAAGCTTCAAATTGTTTACCGCATTTACTGCATTTATATTCATAGATAGGCATAAAAAAATACCTCCTCAATTAAATAAGTCAAAATTTTTAAAATTGCTGCTAAAGCAATCCAATATTATTTCCAAATCGTAACCTTTTAAAGGTTGCAGTGCCGCTCTCGTCAGATTGTGTACAATAACTTCCTCTTTTTCCTTCTCATCGTTATCAGCATTAAAATCACTTGAGCCGTTGCTGAAACGCAAAACGTGAATCAATTCGTGCACGGCTATATAAAGCATTAAAGGACTTAGTTTGATGAAAGGATTAGCCCTTTCCACTGCATCCAGAATGTTATTATCCTGCAAACATACTCTGTAAAAATCGAATTCATCTTTGCTGCCAGTAGCATAGATATCTTTTTTTTCATAAGTATATTTGCATAGATGCGCGAATGTTCCCTCTTTTATCTCCTGCTCGTTTAAATAAGCAAGCGTTTTTACTTCATATTTGTTTCTTTTAAACTCATGCTCACTTAACCGGAACTGGTTTGTTACCAGTTTTTCCGCATCGTTGAAAGCTTTTTTTGCCATGGGCACTTGAAGTGCATTAAAATATAGAGGCATAAAATCACCAAACAAGTATCAATCATAAATCAAAGCGCTATCTTTGTTGGCTGCGTCGTCGGTTTCCTCAACGTATTAGTAATACGCCTCGTCACCTCCTCCTTGCTGCCTCGATATCATCTTTGATTTATGACTGATATCATATGTGCCCGTAATATATTTATAGAAGCAATTATTGTCAAGATACCAGCTAAATACATTGAAATATTAAAAGCTTATGGCCAATCCGGCATAAGGTCCGTAAAAATCCATCTTGGTGTATATATCGCTTACATCATCGATTTTTAAGGACATTGCCCGGTAACCGCCGTGAATATTCAAGAACGGAACAGGTGTCAAGGAAAGATCAACCATTCCGTCATAAAAGAAACTGCCGGAGTAACCCATTCCCGTAATCTTTGCCCGTGCTTCCAGAATATCGGCAAGTATACCGACATTAACGCCCAGGCCGATCATGGGAATAGGAACGTGAAAATCTTCCTGATTATCGTATACCGAACCCGGTGTTGTAGAGCGCATTCTTACTTCACCGTCGAAATATTTTACTTTGCCGATAAGCCCTAAAGAGAATCCTGCCAGAATATTCTCGAGGTTTAGAAACTTGTATTGATATTCAAGGTCAAACATGCTCGTTTTTAAGTCCGACTCAACATAGGCGTTGACATTATATGTATCACCGTCAAACACGATAGTCTTTCCAATGTTTCTTGCTCCGGAAAGACTGACATATGAATACGACAGACGTATTTCGTGATTGCCTATTCCGAAAAAGGCCTCCACGCCGGGGAAATTTTCATTGCTGACCCCCAAATCGTTTTTTATGTCTATTTCCGTACCGACTATTCCATCTTTATCCACGCGCAAATCACCTTTGAATGTGGGAATCCAGTACTCGGCATGCGCGCCGAATCCAAAAGCGAACACCGATGGAGTATAAAATATCGTAAATAAAATTAATGTTCCGATGATGGCTAATAATTTTTTCTTCATGCTGTGATCTCCTTATCGGATTTTGGATTTTGTTTCGTATAATGTATAGATTCATTTCGAAGTTTTGTAAAGATATTTACTCCAGGAATGACATTATTTACAAATGGTTAAGACGCCGGAGATCCAAAATTAAATTGACATATTTATTGACTGAAGCGTATACCGAAAGACAATAAACAATCACAACACATAAAGGGTAATGTATGCGACGAAATAAATCACCAAAGATCAATATCGGAATTTTATACGGGGGAAGGTCGGGTGAGCACGACGTTTCGCTTTGTTCTGCTGCTTCTGTTTTTTCCGCCCTGGACCGCAATAAATATAATGTAACTGCTATCGGCATAGCTTGGGACGGTCGCTGGTATGTTCAGGAAAAGCCCGAAATTGTTCGGGATAAGGATTTCGGCAGAAAAATGGCTTTGAAAAAAAGCGGCATGTGGTTGGTCAATCATTTTGAGCAGAAAAACAAACTTTGTCTTTTTGATATCAAAAACAAAAATAAAAAAGTAGTTGTGGATGTTGTATTTCCCGTGCTGCACGGCACGTTCGGCGAAGACGGCACACTGCAGGGTCTGCTGGAACTGGCGATGGTGCCTTACGTGGGTGCGGATGTGGCCGGCTCTGCCGTGGGCATGGACAAGGACATCGCCAAGAGGCTGCTCAAAGAGGCGGGGATTCCGGTCGTTCCTTCCATAACTGTCAACAAACAAATCTGGAGGGAGAATGCAAAAATTATTATGAAAGAGGCGCTGGCCAAACTAGGCCTCCCGCTTTTTGTTAAACCGGTTTGTACCGGCTCTTCCGTGGGGGTGAAAAAAGTAAAAAAGAAAGAATCGCTTGCCGAAGCGATGGATTTTGCGTTTCAGTTTGACACGCGTGTTATGATAGAAAAAGCAATTGACTGCCGCGAAATCGAATGTGCCGTTTTGGGAAATGAAAAACCGGCTGGTTCAGTTCTCGGTGAGATTATTCCCAATCATGAATTTTACTCATATGAAGCCAAGTATATTGATCCGAACGGAGCGGCACTGAAAATTCCCGCGGAAATTAATAAAGCTCTCGCGGAAGAAATCAGAAAGATTGCCGTTGAAGGATACATGACGCTGGGTTGTTCTTCCATGGCGCGCGTCGATTTCTTTCTGGATAAGAAAACCAATAAATTCTATCTCAACGAAATAAACACGCTGCCCGGCTTTACCAGCGTCAGCATGTATCCGAAACTCTGGGAAGCCACTGGCCTCAAATACAGCGATCTTCTGGACAGACTTATAACCTTTGCTCTAGACCGTCACAAGAAGAAGTTGGAGATTAAGACGGAGGGCGTTTAGGGCTGTTGAAAAGCACTGATCTGCGTTGTTGCGCTGCGAATTACCATTGCTCAACGTATATTTATATACGCCTCGCGATGTGATTCTTGCGCGCCTAGCATCTCGGCACTTTTGAACAGCCCTGAAGTTGCCGTGTTTTAAGAAGTTCATATATCTATTATTATATAGAATAATAAAGCTAAGGAGGAAGTTGCTGTAGAAAATGCATTTGCTTTGATCAAAATCACTTTTGCAATAATCGTAAGCCTTTTCCTTGTATTCAAGCCCCGACCATTTATGAAGTTTATGGGGGATATCTATTGGCACATGTTTAAATATACGGCACTTGGTAAATCAGAAGAAACCAAAAAATATTTTTTCGGTGAAAATACATACTGGTTCAGAACTTTGGGCATAATAATGTTGATAATGATAGGACTTTCTTTAGTTGCTAGGTTAAGTTGATTAATTTTTTCAGGAGATAAAATTATGAAACGCCCAGTTTCGTTAGTTACCCGTCCTTTTCTTAAATAACCTCCTTCCCATAAATCAGAAATCCCGCATTGACATTTCATCCTCAGTGGTCTATATTACGATATATATCAGTAGAGAGCCTTGCAAAACTATACTTCATGTCATTTCGAGGAGCAAAGCGACGAGAAATCTTTCATTTAAATATCTTATAAGATTTCTCCCTTTGGTCGAAATGACAAATTGGTCATTATGCAAAGGTCTCCAACAAGGAGATTTATTATGAATACAGCAAAAATTTTTATCAACGGCCGAAGTCAGGCTATCAGACTGCCCAAAGAGTATCGTTTTAAGGATGATGAAGTCTATATTAACAAAATCGACGATATTGTTGTTATTATGCCTAAAAATAAAAAAATGGCTTCGCTGATGAACATCATCAATAAATTTACCGATGATTTCATGGATGAAAGAAATCAACCGGCTGTGCAGGTGCGTGAGAAATTCCAATGAAATATATACTGGATACCAACATCTGCATCTATATCATTAAGAAAAAACCCATATCAGTTTTGCATCATCTTTCGAAAATTAAAATTAACGACGCTGGAATTTCTTCAATCACCCTCAGTGAACTGGAATACGGAGCGGTAAAGAGTTCCAATCCCGATAGAAACAGGGTTGCTTTAATAGAATTTACCTCTCTTCTGGAAATATATGATTACGACGCAGGTGCGGCCCGGGAGTATGGTATAATAAGAGCAGATTTGGAAAAAAGAGGAAAAATAATCGGGGCAATGGATATGTTAATTGCCGCGCAGGCAAAATCTTTGAATTTAATTCTCGTAACGAATAACGAAAAAGAATTTAATCGCGTTCCCGGATTAAAAATCGAAAATTGGGTAAAATAAGGGACTGTTGAAAAAGAGGTTTTCAGCAGTTCTAAAATAGATAATTTTTTCAGGAGATAAAATTATGAAACGCCCGGCATCTTTGGTAGTCGGTATTTTACTTCTTCTTATGGCGATAGCTCAGCTTTTTCGCTTCTTTCTAAAAACTGATGTTGTTGCAGCGGGTCTCGAAATCCCTCTCTGGCCCAGTGCGGTTGCCGCGATCATTCTAGCTGTACTTGCCATTTGGTTATTAAAAGAAAGAAAGAAATAGAAAATATTAGTAATTAAATTTTAGAGAAGATTCCGGTTGTTGTGTACAATGGTTACATTTGTAATCAATGGTAATTATTGATGAATTTTCCTGCCAATAAACAAGCAGAAAAAAATAGCTAAAATTTTGAAATTATTAGAAATAACTGCTAGTCAAGTTTCTCTTGACATGCGTATTTGTTTGCCTTATACTAATATATAAGGGAGTAAGTTTTTGCTGGGAAATTTTTGAGTAGTTTAAAGAAGTGATCCATGCTGAATGCTAAAGATATTTTTCTTGCAAAAATAATATTTTTTAAATGGACACTAATTAGTCAAATATGTCCCATAAAAAGGACGATGTTTTTGTGATTTTATTTAAATGATCTTAAAAAAGGTTAAACATCAGCTAATTGGGAGGATATACGTTTGGCATTTTTCTTGCAAAACTTTATAGCGTTAGACATAATAGACATTAGGTTTAGGGAGCAGTTATTGGATAAAGTTTTTGAAGTCATCGAATGAAAAGAACATGTAAAAAGTAAATTGATGAATTCTGACTTTTGGCAAGTGTATAAAAGGCAAGTAATTAATAAAAATAATAATTTAGAAGAAATAAAGGAGGTTTTATTAGTATGGCACCGACGGCAAGAAATAAGTTATTGAGAGATGAGACACAAATCAAATCCTTGGGCCGTGTATCGGACATGCGGTCAGTTAAAGTTGGTATGAAAATTTGTCTGGAGCGTTCCAGGGTTATGACCAAGGTCTACAAGGAAACAGAAGGTGAATTTATTGCGTTAAGAAGAGCAAAAGGTTTGGCAGAATATCTGGATACAATGACTCTTTACACAAGGCCAAACGAACTTCTGGTTGGTTGCTTTGCCAGTGATGAAGCAAGCGTACCGGTTTATCTTGAGCTTTATTGGAGATGGTTATCCAAGACTTTCGGGAAATTGCCTGATTATTCAGCAATGCTTGATGACGCGGGGAAAAAAGAAATCGCTGAGCAGTTCAAATATTGGGAGAATTGCAGCATTCAGGGCCGTGAAAGAGATTACGTTCCCAGTTGGATTCCGTGGAAAGTGGGAGAAAGGCCTTCAGCGGGATTTACGTGGCAATGGGAAATGTGCACACCTGATTTCGAGAAGGTCATGAAAGTAGGTATGAATGGAATAATTGCTCAAATTGATAAAAGAATTGATGAAGTAATAAATGATATCTCCATACAGATCGAGAAACGAATGGATATGCTCGATGAACTGCGCGCGATGAAAATATCCTGCGAAGCAATGGCTCGATGGGGCAAGAGATATGCCCAACTTCTGGAAGGTGAAAAAAAGAAGATTAAAGATCCTAAGAGATTGAAAGAACTCGATAGGATGATAGAGGTATGTAATCGCGTACCGGCAGAGCCCGCAAGAAATCTTTATGAAGCTATTCAGTGCTTTATTTTTATAAACTTCTTCGTGAATTACATTGATGTTCCTCAAGTAGGTAACGGCATTCGCTTTGATAAGGTTTTATATCCATTTTATGAGAATGATATAAAGAATGGTACGATTACAAAAGAATTTGCCAAAGAGTTAGTTGAATCTGTATGGGTCAAGATGCAGGAAGGCGGATATGTTCAGCCTCCGGCATGGGTAAACAACGGCGGCGGCGGATTAGGCTGGCAGACAATGACATTGGGAGGCGTTGATGAATTTGGCAATGATATTACAAATGAAATAACATATATAGCTCTGGAGGTTACCGGTGAAATACAGACGGTTGCTCCGCAGATAGCCGTACGCATGCATGATAAGACTCCAGATGAACTTTTTAATGCTGTTTTCAAGTGTGTCCGTACCGGCTGTTCCCAGCCCGCTGTATTTAATGACAAAGTTAACATACCGAGACTCATGGGTATCGGTGCTACAGTAGAGGATGCCAGAGGGTACAGTATAAACAATTGTATGCAGCCGGTTATCCCGGGTAAAAACATTCATTATCGGGCCGGCCATTCCGGAGCATTGATTCTTCCTATGTGTCTGAACCTGGCCATGGATGGAGGAAAGTTGATGGGTATGCAGATGGGTATTGAAACACCTCCGTTATCTGAACTTAAATCGATGGATGATATATGGAATGCTTTCTGTAAACAGGTGGATGACGCTTTAATGGTATTGACTCAGTTGTCCAGTTTGGGAGATGCTCTGCAGAAAAAATATGTTCCGCGTCCACTCCTGTCGGCGATTTTGGAAGGCAACATCGAAAAAGGTTGCGATATGAGAGATTGGGAGTATCTGGGACTGCGTCATCACCTTGTATTTGGTTGCAACAATACTGCCGATGCTCTTGCTGCCATCAAGATGCTGGTATTTGAGAAGAAGAAGATAACACTGGAGACTTTCCTCAATGCTGTAAACAATAATTACGAAGGCGAATACGAGAAAGTCTATCAGATGATCGAACAGGAAGTACCGAAGTTCGGTAATGATAATGATTATGTCGATATGTTTGCCAGAGACATAATGGTATATGTGAAATCACAATGCGATAAGTGTATTGATATTTACGGTAAGCCTTATCTGATCGACGGTACAACCGCTTCCGGGCCTATCAACGCAGGTATGCTGTGTCCGGCAACGTTTGATGGAAGAAGATCCAATGAACCTTTCCATGATGGAACAATATCACCTGTTCAGGGCAGAGACATCAGCGGCCCAACAGCTACAATAAGATCAGTTGCCAAGGTTGATCCTCTGAAGACCGGTAACATGCTTCTCAACCAGAAATTTATGCCGGTATTCTTTGATCCGGAAAACTATGAACTGATGAGAGGTTACATGAAGACCGTTCGCGATCTGGGACTGCATCATGTTCAGTTTAATTGCGTAAGCAAAGCAACTTTATTGGATGCGAAGAAGAAACCCGAAAAATATGAGAGTTTGATTGTCAGGGTTGCCGGATACTCGGCATACTTTATCGACCTCGACAACAAGATTCAGGATGAAATTATCACGAGAACAGAACAGTCTTTTAGTTGCTAAAAAAATGAGCTGAAACAAAAAAAGGGGGGATATATTTAATGCCCCCCTTTTTTTATGCTTGTAAAATTATGAACATGTCTGTAAGTAAACTAAATTTGCAATTTAAAATAATCAAACTTAAATATTACATGGAATAGTTGAATTAAGAAAAAATGGATGGTTAAAATTTATGAAAGTTGATATCAAATTAAAAGATAAAACATTGAAAGAAAGTGGTGAAACTACAGGTATAGTGTTTAATTTTCAGCAATTTAGTATTCAGGACGGGCCAGGACTTCGTACAACTATGTTTGTAAAAGGATGTCCTCTTCACTGTCCATGGTGTTCAAATCCTGAGTCAATATATCCATCTTATCAGATTAAGGCGGTTCAGGATAAATGTCGTGGCTGTGGAGCATGTCTTAAGGTCTGCAAAACAGGAGCCCTGTCGCATAACGAAAATCATCAGATCGTTCTTGATTATTCCAAATGTAATCATTGTTTGGATTGTATAGATGCCTGCAATTATAAAGCGATAACCGGAGTAGGTATAAGGGTAACTGTAAAGGAAGCTGTTGGTGAATTAATGAAAGACAAGCCTTTTTATGATAATACGCGTGGTGGGGTAACGATTTCCGGTGGAGAGCCGCTGATGCAACCTGAATTCGTTGCCGAAGTTTTTGGAGAGCTGAAAAAAAATGGAGTTCATACAGCGCTTGATACTACGGGTTATGCCAAGTGGGCTACAGTAAAAAATGTGACGAAAGACGTTGACCTGATCCTCTATGATATTAAACATCTGGATTCAAAAAAACATCAGGAAGTTTTAGGCGTCAAAAATGAAGTTATTCTGGAAAATTTGAATAAATTGGCCGGTAAAACGAAAATTTGGCTTAGAATACCGCTCGTTCCCGGATTCAACGATGATCTTGATATGGCAGATAAAATCGTTGAATTGGGCAGACAAGTCAAGGCTGAAAAAGTTTATTTTCTACCTTTGCACAGGTGGGGAGAGCATAAATATAGTAGCCTTGGCTACGATGGCAGTGCTTTTGCAAAAATAAGAGATTTCACCGAAGAAGAATTGGAAAAATGGAAAGATCATTATAAATCATTCTCGGATTATGTGATTTTTGGTAAAGCATAGTATAATAAAAAGTGTGAAAAATTTTCCCTTTGGAAGAATTGCCTTCGCAAATTTAATTTAAAGGAAAAGCACCATGGAACCGGAATTAAAGATATAAGGATTCGGGGAATTGTATTCTTTTAATTACTTGAATTATATGACAATTTCACTTTTTTTATTGATCCGAGTATTCATTTCTGGTTTCATAAACAATTGACATTTGTTATATAATAAAAAATATAGGCGACATGAAATATTATTGCTTAGAAAAATTCATTATTGTTTTATGGTTTCAAGCATGAAGAAAAAGCTTACTGATAGCCGTAAGAGAGTACAGACTATAGGACAAGCTGTAAAAATTTCACAAAGCGATGAAGTCAAAAAAAGTTATATATATTTAAGCAAATTTTTAGAGTTGCTAATTCGCAGCCTGCCCGGAATATTTTATGCTCTCGATGAAAATTTTCAATTGCTTATTTGGAATGAGAATGCGGAGAGGATCAGTGGATACACCGCAGATGAAGCTGGAGAAATAAAGTTAATAGATTTTTTTAGTGGAAATGATCGCATCATCATCGAAAATGCCATCAAGGAAGCATTTCATACAGGTGAAGGTGTTGCCGAAGCAACATTCATTACAAAAAGTGGGAAGCGCATACCTTATTTTTTTACCGGTGCCAGCGCTGTAATAGAGGGGAAATCTTATCTGTTGGGTATAGGAATTGATGTCAGTCGCTTCAAGGAGGCACAGGAGTCTCTCATAGAAAGCGAGGCTCTTTATCGGACTTTTGGCGAGCGGATCACCGAGGGAGTTGCATTGATTTCTAACGGTAAGATTGTATTTGCCAATAATAATTTTGCTTCCATAATCGGATTTTCTGATGCCACGGAAATCATTGGTCAGAATGTAATGAATTTCGTGAGCAAAGACTTTGAAATGTATTTCAAAGAGTTTTTTGATTTCATTGAAAAGGGTATGTCTAAAGAGCGTTTTTTCCATGCTCGGTGGGTGAAAAATAAAAATCAACAGGTTTGGGTGGAGGGCAAGGGGAATCTTTTCCAATGGAAAGGAAATCCCACTGTACTTCTTACTGCCCGTGATATTACGGAGGCCAAACTCAAGGAAATATCCATGCAGGAAGAAACAGCTTACCTGCGCAGGGAAAATGTCACACTGCGTTCTTCAATCAAAGATCGATATCGGTTCGGTGATATCATAGGTAAGAGTGTGGCCATACAAGAAGTATACGAGAGAAGCCTTAATGCTGCAGCGACAAATGCCAATGTCATAATTTATGGAGAATCCGGTACAGGAAAGGAGCTAGTAGCCAAAGCCATACACAGGCTTTCTAATCGTTCACAAAATAACTTTGTTCCGGTCAATTGTGCCGCTATACCGGAAAATCTTATCGAAAGTGAATTCTTCGGATATAAAAAAGGTGCTTTCACTGGAGCCAGCAGTGATAAACAAGGATATCTCGACAAGGCAAATGGAGGGACCTTGTTTCTCGATGAAGTTGGGGAACTTAATCTGAATATACAGGCAAAACTATTGCGGGCCATAGAAGGTGGAGGGTACTCGCCTGTGGGCAGCAACATTGTGAAGTTTTCCGATTTCAGGATTATTGCAGCGACAAACAAAAATCTCATGGAATATACAAAAAAAGGTCTTATGCGTGAGGACTTTTTCTATAGAATTCACATTATTCCCATACAACTTCCACCGTTAAGACATCGTAAGGAGGACATACCCCTGCTCGTAGAACATTTTATCCGTTTAAATTCGCCTGGCAAAAAGGTTGTATCAGTTCCGGGTAAAGTGTTGGAAGCTCTTCAGAAATATGATTGGCCGGGGAATGTTCGGGAGCTGCATAATGTTATTCAGCGTTATCTTATGGTGAATAAAATTGAAATTCTCACACCATTAAGACAAATGCCGTCAGAAGTTAGCAGTGATGAACAGGCATCTTTCAACGATATAAGTAATGAACCAGAATTCCAGGAAGAATCGGAAAATGAGGATAAATCACCAATCATAGGAAATCTGAGTGACTATACGGAGAAATCGGAAAAGGCTGCAATCTTGAAGGCTCTCAACCAGAATCGGTGGAATAAGGGCAAGACTGCTGAAGTGTTAAATATTTCCCGTAAAACTCTCCATAGAAAGATGCAGCGCTTCGGTCTTCTCTAATGCGGGAACTCATAATGTATGTCTATTGTTTCACCGGATTTCAAATAATAAGTTAATACTGATTGATTCCCTGAACTTCAAAATTTTTAGAATATTTTCATGGACATGTTCTGTACCACAACGTACCGTGAAATGACTGATAATTTTTTACGAGAAAATATTATTATGATGTTAGAAGAAATTATGTGTTTGTTTGATATGCCGTTGACCGAATTGACTGTTAAAGCCGAAAGGTTAAGGAGGGAAAGAACAGATAATAAGCTGGATATCTGCACTATTTGTAATGCCAGGTCGGGTTTGTGCACGGAGGATTGCAAATTCTGCACTCAGTCCGTTCACTATGATACTGGTACGCCTGAATATTCCATGATGAGCATTAATGAAATAATGGAAAATGCTTTCAAGGCTAGAGAGAACGGTAGTAAACATTTCAGTATTGTTACGAGTGGTCATAGCCTGAACGCAGAAGAGGTTGATTACGTGGCAACGGCGGTGAAAGAAATCAAAAGCAAACTCGATATAGAAGTTTGCGCGTCTCTGGGATGTCTGAATTATGCTCAGTTGACTGTGCTTAAAAAATCCGGGTTGAACCGCTATCACCATAATATTGAGACATCAAGGGAATATTTCCCGAGAATAGTTTCTACACATACATTCGATGACCGTATCGTTACAATACATAATGCTGTCGAAGCCGGACTTTCCACCTGTTGCGGTGGGATTATCGGAATGGGTGAATCACGGAGAGATAGGGCCAGTATGGCGCTTACCTTGCAGGAACTTCATGTGGATTCGGTTCCTATTAACATTCTTATGCCGCTTGCCGGGACTCCGCTTGCCGACACACCTCCCATTTCCATATCTGAAGTGTTAAAAACGATTGCTGTATTCAGGATTGTGATGCCCGATAAAACAATCAAAATTGCTGCTGGCCGGGAAAGTTTTTTGAAAGATTTTCAAGGAATGGCTTTTATGTCCGGAGCAAATGGAATGTTGATTGGCGGATACCTTACCCAACGTGGCCGGTCTGTGGAAGAGGACAAGAAAATGATCGATGAGATATATCAAATATGGAATTTATAAAAGCTTACCTGGCAAAAAGAAAAAGTGAAAACACCCTGCGGACACTTTTGGCACTTGATACACGAGGACCGGGCGTGATTGTCCGGCAGGGACAGAAATACGTTGACTTCTCTTCCAATGATTATCTGGGGTTTTCCAAACATCCGAAACTTATTGATGCTGCCAGACAGGCTCTGGAGAAATATGGGGTTGGTACCGGTGCTTCAAGACTTTTAAGCGGTGATTTGAAATTACATCACTTGCTTGAAGAAGAAACAGCATCGTTTAAACATAAAGAGAGCGCGTTGTTCTTTAATTCCGGCTACCATGCCAATGTCGGCGTGATTCCTGTTTTTGCAGGTAAAAATGATGCTATTTTTTCAGATAGTCTCTGCCATGCAAGCCAGATTGACGGTGCCATTCTATCGAGAGCTAAAAGATTTCTTTTTCGGCACAACGACATGGAACATCTGGAGGATTTACTTAAAAAAGAGAGAGCCAAGTTCGAAAAGGCGCTGATACTTACCGAATCGGTATTCAGCATGGATGGAGACCTGGCTCCTTTAAGATCATTAGTTGAGTTGAAAGAGCGTTACAATTGCGTCCTCATGGTTGATGAAGCGCATGCTACGGGAATATTCGGTAACCAGGGACGAGGGCTGATTGATGCAGAAGGCTTAAGCGAGTATGTAGATTTGATTATGGGAACATTCAGCAAGGCGCTCGGAGGATTTGGTGCGTACATTGCTGCATCCCGTTTGATTACAGATTATCTGATAAATTCGGCCAGGAGCTTTATCTATTCCACTGCTTTGCCTTGTTCCATCATAGCCGCAAATCTTGCTGCGCTGGAAGTCTGTAAAACTGAACCAGGGCGAGGTCCTGTTCTGCTTAATCGGGCGCAAAAATTCCGCACTGTACTCAGTGAAGCCGGTTGGAGCGTTACCGGCGAGAGTCAAATCATTCCTGTTATGATAGGCGAAAGCAAGACTGCACTTGAATATGCCAGGATTCTTCTGGAAAAAGGTTTCCAGGTTTTGCCTATTAGACCACCCACGGTTCCGGAAGGTACTTCCAGATTCCGTTTTTCTCTTTGCTATGAGCATACCGAAGAAGAAATAAATAAGGTTGTAGAAGCCATGAGGGAATTGAGGCATTACAATGAAGGCTAAAGTAATAAAAATTTCGGATTGAAAAGAATGAGGCTCTAATTTTGAAAAGTGTTTTAATAACAGGAACAGACACCGGCGTCGGCAAGACAATTATATGCAGGTATCTTGCAGCTTATTTGCAGGAAAAAGGTGTAAATATCATTACCCAGAAATGGGTGCAAACAGGATGTGATCAAACTGATGACATCAAAAACCATATGCTTAAGCCATTGCCTGTCTGGAATCAGGTAAAAGACATTGATACTCTTCGCGCGCCATATCGCTTGAAGCATCCGGCGTCTCCCCATCTCGCCGCTGCTTTGGAAGGGGTGCAAATCGACATCAAAATTATAGAAGAGTCTCATGCCAGGCTTTGTGAGCAGTTTGATCTGGTGCTCGTCGAGGGTTCGGGTGGCGTTCTTGTTCCCTTGACCGAAAAAATAGTTCTGGCCGATCTTGCTGCCCGATTAAAGATGGCTGTTGTTGTTGTCGTTCCCAATAAACTGGGTTGCATTAATCATATATTGCTGACGATCGAGGCACTCCGTAAAAGGGAAATGAGCATTTGTGGAGTGATCTTCAACCGGATGAATGACGATGATGACGAAGCGATTTTGAATGAAAACGTCAGGATCATATCTTTGATTGCCGGTGTTCCCGTCATGGGTGAAATGCCCTTTCTGGGAAAAGATGCCGATGATCTGAAAAATGCTAAAAAAGTCGGCGAAGCGTTCTATAAATGCTGGAAGGAAAATAAAAATGACTGACTTGATACAAAAAGACCTGACCTATAACTGGCATCCCTATACGCAGATGAGCATTCAGCAGGCCAATCCGCCTTTGCTGATTGAAAAAGCACAAGGCATCAAACTCTATGATGCATCAGGACAGTGGTATTATGATACCATATCCAGTTGGTGGTGTAATATTCACGGTCATTTGCATCCCAGAATGGTCAAAGCTATCAAACAGCAACTTGATCAGCTCGACCACACCCTTTTTGCGGGAATCACTCATCAAACGGCCATTGAATTGTCTGAGCGTTTGATTCAGATTTCTCCTGATGGATTGCAGCGAGTGTTTTACTCGGATAATGGATCGACAGCAGTGGAAGTTGCCTTGAAAATGTCCGTTCAATATTGGCGTAATTCCGGCCGACCGGAAAAATCAAAATTTATCTCATTTGATCGTGCTTATCACGGCGACACCGCAGGGTGTATGAGTGTAAGCGGGGAAAGTGCTTTCACCAGTGCATTCACCCCCCTCATGTTTGCCGGATATAAAGTGCCGAGCCCTTACTGCTATCGTTGCCCGATGGGACATACAAGTCAGGATACGTGTGCGACAGCCTGTATAAAATTTCTTAGAGATGCACTGGAAAATCATTCAGACACAGTTGCTGCCGTAATCCTCGAACCGCTCATTTTGTGTGCGGGCGGGATGCTTATTTATCCGGCAGCATATCTTGCTGAAGCAGCGCTTCTGTCAAAAAAATACAACGTACACCTGATTCTGGATGAGGTGGCTGTGGGTTTCGGCCGCACAGGAACAATGTTTGCCTGTGAACAGGCAGATGTCTGTCCTGACTTTCTTTGCCTGTCCAAGGGCTTGACAAGCGGCATGCTTCCCTTAGCCGCAACGCTTACAACACAGGATATATTTAATGCATTCCTGGGCCCTTCGGGAAGTGAAAAAACATTTTATCACGGTCATACCTTCACGGCAAATCCGATAGGATGCAATGCAGCTCTGGCAAGTTTGGATATCTTTGCCCATGAAGGAATCCTTGCTCATGTTCAGGTGCTTGCGCAAGAACTCCGCAAGAGCATCAATATGTTCAGTGATCATCCTTTGGTCGGTGATATTCGTACATTAGGAACGGTAGCTGCTTTTGAGCTGGTACGAAATAAAAAAACAAAAGAACCATTGCCCGGTAATGATCAAATGATAAGACAAATTTATTCAAGAGGTCTTGAAAAAAACGTAATCTTGAGGCCAATAGGTAATGTTATATATTTATTCCTTCCTTTAGTTACTACATTGGAGGATCTCAAAGATATTATTTCAAAAACACATGCTTCAATGGTTTGATGAACATGTGTAAATGTTACAGGGTAATATTCCTCAAAATTTATGCTTTACGCAACTGCCAGGTACCCTGCAAGAGACAACATACTTCGCCCGCTTCATTCTTGATTTCCAGGTCCATTTTCCAGTCTGCCTTTCCATTGGCCTCGGCCTCACGCTGAATGGCATTTATTTCTTCCTGGCTTAAGTTTGCCTCCACAGTTACGTTTGTTAATGCCGGACGGCGAAATTGGATGTTTATGGCTTTAACTATGGGATAGAACCGATCGTAATCGAAGGAGGCCATATACATGGCCCCGCCCATAAACTCACCGGCTGTAAACAAAGAACCCGCATACATCGTTCCAATATGGTTAAGGTTCGGCTCAAGAGGTAAAAGAACCTTAACATGACGGTCCCGCATCTCCACAATACGGATTCCCATGGCATCAATGATCTTGATGATAGTTTCCAGCATTTTTACGTGTTTTTGATACTTTTCCTCAATCATTTGATTTTATCTCTTGTTCATTTCTTCTTGTATTTCCCCACGAGTTCAGTCTTACCCAAAACATGCTTATCCATGGCTTTCAGGACATCGTTCTTTTTTGCTCCGGAGGGGAGGGTAAGAATCGTGTCTAATGCATACAGCTTGAAAAAGTAGCGATGGGTACCCCAGGGCGGGCAGGGGCCGCCATAGCCGAAATCACCGAAGCTGCTTTTGCCGTGGATACCTCCCTGAGACGGGTTTTCAGTTTTCGCTAAAGCTTCAGGAAGCGAAGTCACCGAAGCCGGAATATTGTAGTATACCCAGTGAACCCAAGTGCCAATGGGTGCATCCGGGTCATCGCAAATCAGAGTAAAGCTTTTTGTGCCGGCAGGTGCTCCAGACCACATAAGAGGCGGGGAAATATCTTTTCCCTGGCAGGTATAGAGTAGAGGAATCATTGAACCGGAAACAAAGGCCGAACTCTTTAGTTCTAAGCCTTGCGCCGATGAATAAAAACCAGTCAGGAAAAAAAGACTGACACAGACGAAAATTGTCAGGGCTGTACGATTTATACGATTAGAGTTCATAACATACCTCCTTATTTTTGGAATTCGCTTGACAGTAATAATCTATTCATATTAATTAGTCAACGCCTATCTAAGATTGTATTCTTGGGTAAGATATTCATTATTGAAAGTGTGGGTTATTTTTCCCCTAGAAAAATAAGTGTGAGCTCTAAAGTGTATTGGGGATCTAATTTAATGAATGCTTTTATGTAGGCATAGGTCATTTAAGGGACATTTCTGGTCACTTTCATCTCCTATATTTTTACTGTAATATCTAATGTGTTCATTCATAGTACCCGTGATATTAGTATGTTAATAAAGTCTTAATCCATTGGCACTATCCTTGCTATTCCGTTGTCTTGGAGCAACTACTAAACTGATGTATTGGGGAGATTTTATATGTATGATCTCATTCGTAAGACGAGTACGGTATTACCTGAAGATGTAACTCTTGCAATTAAGAAGGCAATTGCACGGGAAGAGAAGAGTTCGGTAGCTAAACAGACGCTTGATATCATTTTAAAAAGCATAGTTCTTTCATCGAAAAATGGTCTTCCTATTTGCCAAGACACCGGTACCGTCCTGGTGATGATTGAAGGAAGGCCGGACAAGTCGATATTTCATCTCGAAAAATCAATAAAGGATGCGATTAGAAAACTCACGAAAGAAGGCATTCTCAGGCAAAATTGTGTCTGTTCTCTCACGGAGAAAAACACCCTGGATAATACAGGCATGTATGTGCCGCAGATTCATTTTGAACCGTCTAATGGTCCGACAAGGATCAGTATTATGCTCAAGGGCGGTGGTTCTGAAAATATGAGTACGCAGTACAGTCTGCCCAATGCAAAAATTCAGGCAGGCCGAGATATGGAAGGCGTAAGACGCTGCCTCCTGGATGCGGTATTTCAGGCACAGGGGAAAGGCTGTGCTCCGGGAATCCTGGGTGTTTGCATAGGCGGAGACAGGGCATCGGGCTATCTCATCGCGAAGAAACAACTTTTCAGGAAGCTGGACGATAAAAATCCGTTGCCCGTCCTGGCGGCTTTGGAAAAGACTGTCCTGAAACAGGCCAATGAATTAAACGTCGGTCCCATGGGACTCGGAGGCAAGACGACCCTGCTGGGTGTCAAGATCGGTCATGCCGGCCGGCATCCGGCCTGCTATTTTGTGACGGTGAGTTATTCCTGCTGGGCCACCAGACGCTATGCCGTTGAACTCAATCAAAAGGGAGAAATCAGGAAATGGATATAAAGCAAATCACATCCCCGCTGCAATATGATATCATCAAGGAGCTTGCCGTAGGCGATATGGTAAGCATTTCCGGCCGGATCGTGACCGGGCGCGACCAGATCCATAAATATCTTGCGTCAGGAAACCCGTCGCCCGTAGATCTTGCCGGTCTGGTGATTTATCACTGCGGTCCGGTCGTTATTAAGGAAAAGGGCCAATGGAAAATCACAGCAGCTGGTCCCACCACATCCGTGCGGGAGGAACCCTATCAGGCTCAGATCATATCCAAACTCCGCCCGGGAGCCATCATGGGCAAAGGTGGCATGGGAGAGAAAACCAAAAAAGCCATGTCCGAATGCGGATGCGTGTATCTACATGCTACCGGAGGAGCGGCACAATATCTTGCGGAATGTATCGTTAAAGTCGAAGGTGTGTACCTCGAACAATTCGGACAGCCGGAGTCGATGTGGGTCCTGACTATTAAAGATTTACCGGCGCTGGTGACCATGGATGCTCAAGGCAACTCGCTCCATGATGACATTCTCAACGATTCATCAAAACGGCTTGAGGAATTATTTTCGCAACCTTTCAAAAAAAGTGGCAAATAATTAAGTGGTACAAATTAGTTCATGAAGAGATTTGAAAGAACTACCTTTCAAGTTAATTTGTGTCGTAGTCAATTTTTGGACTCATTGAATCAATGAAAGTGAGTTTTTCTTTACGGTATTTGAAAAATGAACGGTCTGACAATTTCCGAACGATATTTTCATGAACACGGTCTTCCCATGATCCTTGAAAGATTTCCTTTGCATACAGACCGTATTGCATGCGGTTTGGTGGGCGACGGTTCCGAGTGCTTCGGCTTCGATGATGAGATTTCTCGTGACCACGATTGGGGCCCCGGTTTTTGCGTGTGGTTAACTCGCGATGATTATGATGACATTGCCGAAGAACTGATACAGAAGTACGAACAACTTCCTTCAACATTCATGGGCTTCGGTTCAAGGAGACAGAGTGAATGGGGAAATGATAGGGTTGGTGTATTCGAGATTGGCAATTTTTACTCCCGGTATATTGGCTATAAAAGCGTTCCTCAAAATAATGAAGAATGGATGATAGTCCCCGAATCGGCACTTGCTGCCGCAACAAACGGTAAGGTTTTCTATGATCCACTTGGCGAATTCAGCTCCATCCGTAACCGGCTTTTGCAGTTTTATCCAGATGATGTCCGACTCAAAAAGATGGCGGCGCGATGCATGACAATTGCTCAGTCCGGCCAGTATAACCTTGGCCGCTGCATTAAAAGAGAAGATCAGTTTGCCATTCGCTATGCCGAAACTAAATTTTGTATTGACGTTATCTCTCTTATTTTTCTTCTCAATAGACGATACACACCTTTTTATAAATGGATGAGCAGGTCCCTTATTGAATTGCCGCGGTTGGGCAAAGAGTTTTTTGAAAAAATAGGATTATTAATACGAACCGCTGATTCCCGGTTAAAGCCTGAGATAGCAGAAGAAATTTGCTCAATGATAATTGCTGAACTTAAGGCAGAAGATCTGACAGATTCTTCCAGCACTTTCCTCTTGGATCACGGTCCGATAATTCAGAGTAAAATAAAAGACGAAAAGCTTCGCAAACGAAATGTCTGGATTGGATAGGAGATAAACCGCTTATGAAGAATGTGCTGATCATCGGTGGCAGCTATTTCGTCGGGAGAGTCTTTGTGGAGGAACTTTCCAGGATTCCGGGCTATGCGATTTATGTCATGAACAGGGGGAATGTCCCACTTAATATTAAAGGCGTAACCGAAATCAAATGTGACCGCCACGATATGGAGGCTATGTGTGAGGCAATACCATCTAAAGAATGGAACGCAGTAGTTGACTTTTGTGCTTATACTCCTGAAGATATTGCCATGATGATTTCTGCACTTCCGTCTCATGCTATCGGTCAATATATTTTCATTAGCACATCTTCCATTTATGAAAAAACCAATGATCTGCCGATAACTGAAAAAGCTCTTAAATTATCCGGACCGCAACCCGGGCCGCATGGCGATTATGGATACAATAAGCATCTGGCCGAAGAAGAATTAAAATGTCAATGCACAGAAAATAACATTCCCTGGACAATTATCCGGCCCACGTTCATATACGGAAAATACAACTATGCGCCACGAGAGCGCTACTTCTTCGACCTAGTTCAGGAAGGAGAAACCATCATCATTCCGGACAATGAGCTTGCACTGTTTACGTTTGTTTCCGTATGGGATGTGGCTCGTGCAATAACCCAATGCATAGGGAACAAAAATGCCTTTTCAAAAGCATTTAATCTGTCAGGGGAAGAATTGATTTCTTATCCGAGATTTGTTGATGTGCTCAAAATAATTACAGGAGAACATATCAAGGTAGAGTATATGAGCATTAATCAAATTGATGCTCAGGGTATTCCTTTACCGTTTCCCCTTGATGAACATCTTATTTATTCCGGAGCACTTATTGCTAAGGAAATCGGATTCTCGTATACGCCGTTCATTGAGGGGATGAGCGCAACTTATGCGTGGTACAAAGAAAAAAGGAGTAGCAGACAATGAGTTTTGCAAATGAAGATATAATAGAAAAAATACTGGCCAGGGAGCTCAAAATGTTTTTGAGCGTGCCTTCAATCAGGAAAAGCTCCTGTCAGGACTATCCGGAGAGCTTCAAGCTTCATCGTAAAGCGCAATTTTCATGCTGGTCAAGGGACACTCTGGAAAGCTATCTGTGTGATCTGGAGAAAGCAGAAGAGAATGGGATTAATCTTATGACGCATAAGTATGCGCGCATGGATAATCTAATCCCACCCTTAAGTAGTAATCCCTTGATAGATACGATTGCCCGTTATCATTGTGCATGGCAACGTTCAATGATTAAAAAATACCCCGGAATAATGAGCGGAGGACGACCTTTGTCCAGTGCTGAAGATTCCGCCTTTTTGACTTCCTTCGAAACGTACTTAAGGGGTGAATTGGAAACCTATTCCGATGCCACGTTGGAGCTTCTCAACAAAGATATCCTGGCTAAAAATGCTCAAGGCATTAATATGGCAGAAGAGTTATACACATTTCTAGTAAAAGACATGGGGTATGATTCGCTCGATGAGGCTGAACAAGCATCATCTAAAACGAGAAGATGAATTGGCAGCTCAAACAACGGTGTCCAAATACCTTTTGGTAGATTGAAGCAAGAAAGAATTAAATGGGTATTCAGTCTACACTACACCACTTTTTTCAAGGTTCTCTATGTTTTTCTTTGTCAGGCTGATTTTCTCTTTTTCACCGGCTTCATCGTAAAAAGGTATGGCACTTTTATAGAAATCAAGCGCGGTAGTTAAATCCCCTTTCATTACTAATAGATAAGCTATATTACTGTACTGATCTCCTATCCCCGGTTTGTGATTTATTTCCTTATAAATTTTCATTGCGTCCTGGCAGATGACCAAGGCATTGTCATATTGTTTGATATCGCGGTAGACAGAGCTTATATTGCCAAGCTGATCTGCTACCCCTAGTTTATTGTCAATATCCCTAAAAAGATATAATGCTTTATGAAAACTATCCAACGCCTCATCATATTTACCGCTTCTTGCGCTTATCAATCCAATATTATTCAGTACCTTTCCCTGAGCAGTCACATCATGTAAATTTTCAAATATTTTCAACAGCGATTTATATGTTTCTAAGGATTTATCCGGTTTATTTAACGAACGATATATAGCTGCAATATAACCCAAAGAGGTTATTTCACCATCCATATCTTCATTTTGTCGATAAACATCAAGGGCTTGATTAAATAGATCTAAAGACTCCTCACCTTTTCCTTCTTCATATTTCTTTTTGCCGTTTTCGAAAAGTTTATCAGCCTTTGATTTCAATTCATCTGAAGCCACTTACTCTCCTCCTTTTTGTCTTAAAAATGTATCATAGAATTTTAGTTATATTTAATCCTAGATTTTTAAAATAAACAATAAAAATAATCAATAGAAAGTTATTTGTCCGAAATATTGGATAACATATCCTTGTATATTATAAGTTTATAATACAGATCGTATTGGCTAAGTTTATTCTTGACATGCAGGTACGGCAGACTTATACTAAATATGAAAAAAGCATCATATGTTGTATCTCCATGTTCATTTTTCTCGCAAAAATAACTTGTTCTGAATGGACACTAATTAGTCAAATATGTCCCATAAAAAGGACTACTTTTCCATGCTTTTTTAAGTGAATTAAAAATTGAGTTAAAAATCGGCTTATTCGGAAGCGTGATTCTTTTGGCATTTTTTTTGCAAAATTACCTTGGTTGGGACATACAGCAACAAATCAATTCAACTATTAGAAGAGGCGTCGCTGTTAAATAATTCGTAAAATAAGGAGGAGTTCGCATGGGCCAGGATTCAAAAATTCGAGTTCTTATTGCCAAGCCCGGGTTGGACGGTCATGAGCGTGGAGCACATGTTGTGGCTTATGGACTCAGGGATGAAGGTTTTGAGGTCATTTACACGGGGCTTCGTCAGACTCCGGAACAAATCGTTTCCGCAGCCGTACAGGAAGATGTTGATGTAATTGGCCTTTCTATCCTTTCAGGAGCTCATCTATCATTAACTAAGAAAGTTATGGAAGGCCTCAAAGCTAAAGGTGCAAATGACGTTTTGGTAACTGTGGGAGGTATTATTCCTGAAGAAGACAAAAAAACTCTGGAAGAGATGGGTGTAGCAGGCGTTTTCACTTCAGGTTCTAAAATTAAAGATATTGCGGCATTGATCCGTACAAAGCTCGGAAAAAATGCCTAACTACTTAAGGAAGAGACATGAAGAAGAATAGTAAGAAAGAAATTAAAGAGGCTTTAAAGAAATGGGAAGACGAGGTCCTCAATCCGCGTGTAAAAAAATTTAATTTGGATAAAAGCCCTACGACTTTCTACACTCCCATTTCTTCGGATAGTTCATATTTTATGGATAAGGTTGGATTTCCCGGCCAGTTTCCATTTACTGCAGGGAATAATCCCTTCGAATTCTGGAGGGCATATGCAAATTTTGCTGCAAAAGTTGGTTACCGTTCAGACTGGGGTGGTACAGGGCGATCCGGGAAATACGGCGGATTTGGCACTCCTGCCGATTATCGTGATTATCTCTTAAAAATGCAGTCTATGGGACGTTATGGTGGTCCCAACATCGCTTTTGATCTGGTGACCCAGTGCGGATATGATTCAGACAGCTCTTTTGCCGAGGGAGAAGTAGGCCGGGTGGGAGTTGCCGTGGACTCTATGCAAGATTTTACCGTTATTTACGAGGCATTTACCGGGAATCTCGACATTGACAAAGTTCCGTCTAACTTCACCATCAATGCACCGGCGGCGGTTTTAATAGCAATGTATGCCTGTCTGGCCAAGAGGCGCGGTATACCTCTGAATAAATTAACAGGTACACCGCAAAACGATATTCTCAAAGAATTCATAGCACGCGGAACATACATATATCCGCCGGCACCTTCCATGAGGATGTTCCGCGATACATGCGTATTCTGTTGCAAGCATATGCCAGAGTTCAATATCAATTCCATAGGCGGTTACCATATAAGAGAAGCCGGGGCTACGCGCGTCCAGGACCTGGCATTTTCGATGGCTAATGGGATTGCTTATATAGAGGCCGGATTGGAAGGAGGTCTTGAAGTTGATGAGTTCGCTCCAGCTTTCACTTTTAATGCATTTGGCGGCAGCATGGAAATCTATCATGAGATTGCATTTCAGAGGGCTGCCCGCAGAGTGTGGGCCCGTATACTAAGGGACCGCTTCCATGCAAAAGATTCCAAGAGCATGCAAATCCGTCAACCTATCACGGCTCACATCGGCTGCTCCAGCACCACTCTTCAGAGGCCTCTCAACAATCTGGCACGTGCTGTTGTCGGTGGAATGGCTGCAGGAATGTCGGGAGGTATTCCCGGTGCATTCCCGCCGTTTGACGAACCACTGGGTCTTGGTCACTCCCAGGAGGCAACTCAATTACAACAAGATGCCTCCAGAATTATGATCTACGAGGCTAAGGTGACTGATGTATGCGATCCATGGGCAGGATCATACTTCATGGAATCACTTACAGATGAAATCGAGAAAGATGCACTGGCCGAGTTGGAGAAGATTGAAAAAATGGGTGGTGCCGTTGCTGCTATTGAGAATGGATATATGCCAAGGGCAGTAGCCAAGAGCGCATATGAACGTCAGAAAAAAATAGAGAATCAGGAAGAACTGGTAGTAGGCGTTAATTGTTTCACCGGCGAGCATGAAATTGATGTGTCCATTAACCGGGTTGTAGAAGCAACATACGATCCCCAGCTCATGAAGACGGCAGAAGAACGCCAGAAGGCAAATCTCGCCCGCTTAAAGCGAGAACGCAATGGTACGGCTGTTGTAAGTTCTCTTAGAAGCTTGAAAGTTCAGGCTGAAGATAAAGATAAGAATCTTATGCCTATAATATGCGAGTGTGTTGAAAACGATGCAACTCTTCAGGAGATTTGTGATGTGCTGCGCGAAGTTTTTGGTGAAGCACAGCCTATGAAGCTTTAGTAAATGGGTAATTACTTTCTGTACTTTTTTACCCCGCGAGGGGGGTACAGAAAAGAGTGACAGAAGATAATTTCGTTAAGGCAGCTAGCATGCGTTACAAGGTGTAAGAGGAAAGGTTTTTTTACGGTGGAAGAAAAGCTCGCATTAATGATTGAAGCCGCCAGAAAAAGCAATGAAAGAGCTCTGGCAAAGCTTATTTCGCATGTTGAAGACCGTAAACCGGGCTGGAAAGATATAATGAAAGCCATCTATGCGGAAACGGGACGGACCTGCGTAATAGGAGTTACAGGTTCTCCGGGAGCCGGTAAGAGTTCTTTGGTGGGTGAGTTTGCAAAGCAGTTAGGAGATATGGGGTATACCATCGGCATTATTGCGGTGGATCCGTCAAGTCCTTTTTCCGGTGGAGCAGTACTGGGTGACCGTATCAGAATGCGCGATATAAGTACCTATAAGAATATTTTTATCAGGTCTATGGCCACCCGTGGTATGCTGGGAGGTTTATGTCAGGCGGCCCGTGATGTTGTAAGAATAATGGATTTTGCGGGCAGGGATATTGTTATCATTGAGACGGTCGGTGTAGGTCAGGATGAAATTGAGGTCGTAAGTGCATCCGACTATGTAGTGCTCGTGACGTACCCGGGAGGAGGCGACAGTGTTCAGGCCATCAAAGCGGGGGTTATGGAAATTGCCGATATATTTGTGGTGAATAAATGCGATAGAGGTGGTGCTGATGTTATAGTATCCGAAATTTCTGCCATGCTTGATCTTTCTACCGAGACAACGGAAGAAATTCCCCCGGTCATTAAGGTGTCTGCCTTTACCAAAGAAGGCATTGATAAACTTATGGAAATACTTTCTGAATTTATTCAGAAGAAAAATGAAGGTTCGCACTATCAAAAAGAGCATATTCGTCAAGAGGTCATGAGCATCCTGGAGACGGAAATGGTAACGCTTATCAAAGAGAAGATTTCGAGTAATGGAAATATGGAAAAGGAACTTAAACTTATACTTTCCGGCAAAAGCGATCCTTACAGTGTCGCAGACGAGTTAATAAAACGGTTCGCTGTCATTAAGAACCCTAAACAAAAAAGGAAAGGAGACTTTCAATGAGTGGAAATGGTGCAGGCTTTACCGCAAAACTCGCCTCATTTATTGTTAATACTAATGAGCAGAATATCCCCGAGTGGGCATATGAGCATGCAAAAGTGGCTTTTATGGACTGGCTCGCTGTTACGATTGCGGGCAAAGATGATCCTCTGGTAAAAATACTTATCGACTATACGGAAATGATGGGAGGTAAAAAACAGGCAACCATCATCGGTTATAATATGAAAAAGGACGTGAGCAGCGCCACCCTCATCAATGGTTCGGCCTCTCATACCCTTGATTATGACGATACTTTGGTTTCCTTTCTCGGACATCCTTCTGTAACTATCTTCCCTTCGCTTTTGGCGCTTTCCGAATGGCGGGGTAAGTCTGGTAAAGATTTTCTCACCGCTTATATTATAGGTCTTCAGGTCGGAGGAACCATTGGTGCTTGCGCAAGTCTTGACCATTATATGGGAGGGTGGCATGCCACATCAACTTTGGGACATCTTGCTTCTGCTGCAGCATGTTCGCGCTTACTGGGTCTGTCCGAAAAGCAAACCACATATGCTTTGGGTATTGGCGGAACCCAATCATCGGGTCTAAAGCGAGTGTTCGGGACCATGTGCAAACCATTCCATGCAGGCCGTTCTTCCCAGGCTGGGCTTTTGGCGGCTCTTCTGGCGGAAAAGGGCTTCACCAGTGCTGAAGATATTCTGGAAGGTCCACAGGGTTTTTTCGAGGCACTAAAGGGAAAGGTGAATGATGATATCGTAAATATGCTGGGTATGGGATGGGATATACAGAACCTCAATCAGAAATATCATGCTTCCTGCCATGCGACACATTCGCCATTGGAAGCCTCTTTGTCGATAACAAAAAGAGAAAACATCAAACTTGATGAAATTAAGAGCATCACTATCCATGCATCTACGTTATCTCTTCAGGCTGCAGGTAAAACCGAGCCGGCCACAGGTTTGGAAGGAAAATTCAGCATTCCTTACTGTGTGGCTAACGCCTTGCTCAGGGAAGAGACAGGTATGCAGGCCTTCACTGATGAGAAAGTAAATGACCCTGCAGTACGGGCAATTATGAAAAAAGTTAATATAATTAATGATCCTAAAATACAGGCTTTGGAATCGGAGGTAGAACTGGAGACCAATGATGGAAAAAACTTCAAGGCTTTTTCCGACATTCTTCAGCAGATTCCGCCTCTGGAAATTAAGAAAGAACGCGTAACCAGCAAGTTCCTCGATTTGTGTGAACCTGTATGGGGGAAAAAGAAATCCCTTGCTCTGAAGAAAAAGGTCGAGACCATGGATAAACTTGGGAACATGAAGAATATGGCGAGATATCTTTTGTGATTATTAATAAAAGGCAGGATATTTTATTATCATAGGTCATTCAGATCAAAGGGGGAAAGCATAAATGAAAAATCGTGTACTGATTACCGATATTGCTAAGTTTTCCGTGAATGACGGTCCCGGATTCAGAACTAATGTGTTCCTTAAGGGGTGTCCATTAAAGTGTGAGTGGTGTCATAATCCCGAAACCATTCCTACTTATCCGGAGGTTTACTGGAAGAAGAGGCTTTGTGTTCAGTGTGGCGCCTGTATGGAAGCTTGCCCTAGGGATGCGATTAATCCTCCCATAGAACCGGAACTTGCCAACATTGAAGGGTCAACTTATCACAAAATAGACCGTGCGAAATGCGATAATTGTCTGAAGTGTATTGATGCCTGTAAGTATGATGCCCTTGAGTTAGTGGGGAAAACCATGAGTGTATCCGAGGTTATTGACGTGGTAGAACAGGATAGACCCTTTTACAAAACCTCTGGTGGAGGTATGACGTTAAGCGGTGGCGAACCCACCATGCACCCTGCTTTTTCGCTGGAATTGCTTAAAGAAGCAAAAAGGCGCGTTATTCACACCTGCGTGGATACTAATGGTTATTGTAACTTCAGTATCTTGGAGGAGATGGCAGAGTATACTGATATATTTCTTTTTGATTTGAAGCATCTTGACTCGGCAAAACACCTCGAAAAAACAGGGGTAAAAAATGAACTTATTCTGAAAAATCTGGAGTTGCTGTGTAAGAAAGATTCTGATATATGGGTAAGAATACCGGTTATACCAGGCTTTAATGACGACATTGATTTTCACACAAAAGCTTCCGTTTATCTTGCCTCGCTCACTGGGAATATAAAGCGTGTAGATTTGATTCCCTTCCACAACTATTGCCAGGATAAGTATTCCTGGTTGGGCAGAAAGTGGTCGTACAGCGAAATAGATGCCGTCAATCCCTCGTTTCTTGATATCCATGCAGACCTTTATCGCCGGCACGGTCTAATAACTACGGTGGGCGGATCCGGGTTTGAAGAGATGGACACGGCAAAAACATTCCGGAATAGTTAAAGTTGTAAATGCTCTGAAGTTGAAAATATAGGTAGTTAAATATAAGGACATAAGAGAAAATAACGCTAAGATAGATATAAAGAGTCAGGTGAAAATACATGTTTACCAGAACAGTCCAAAGGTGTAGAATAAAAAAAGATATCCAGAATATCGTCTACAACCTGTACGCGAACTTTTCTGAGAAGAAATAATCATCTGATAATTGGAGGAGTTGCAGAAGATTAAGTCAGTATAAACATCAAAACGGGGTCGTATTTGTTCGCATTCAAAAGTGAAATTGTTTTCATTTTCATCAGCGAAACTCATCAAAGTGCACCCATTGTATCTGGATTAAATTTATCGGCGGGGTGGTGCAGCATATGCCGATCTTGAATCCGGAAGAATAAAGAGAAATATAAGAAGTTTAATGTAATATAAGTAGGTGTAGTAACAATTAAAATTAAAAAAGTTAACATTTGAAGGAGGTGATATTTAATGCCGTTATGCAAGGAATGTAAGAAGTTCTTTCCCATAAAGGAAGATCCAAACAAGGGGGACTGCGTTCAAAGAGTGGTTGATCCAAGACAAGCTTACTACAAAGCAAAACCGGTAGGAGCAAATATGGATGCGAGTTCGTGCTCTTCATTTGAGAAGAAATAAAAACAGATCATATGCTTACCCGTATTAAAAGGGGAGTCAGCTGAAAAGCCAAAGGTTAAGAAGGGAGGAAATTTTATGGCAGAACCAGCAAAAAATGCTAGTATTCAAGATCTAGAAAAGAAACAAGAATGGTGGTGGGCCGCCGAGAAAAAGCGGTCGAAGAGA
>SCVW01000034.1 GCA_007244375.1 Smithella sp.
CGATTATCTTGATAAATGTCCGAATACGCCTGCTGGTGCCAAGGTAGATAAAAACGGCTGTGTACATGAGAAAGTTTCAATTTCTCTTAACGTACAGTTCGATACGGCGAAATCCGATATTAAGAGTAAGTATTATGATGATATCAAGAGGGTAGCCGATTTCATGAAGAAATATCCTAATACTACCGTCGTAATCGAAGGTCATACCGACAATGTAGGCAAGGAAGCATATAACGTCCGTCTGTCGCAAGCCCGTGCCAATAGTGTCAAGCAGTATCTGGTTGATAAATTCGGAATCGATGCATTTGCAATCGAGGCTGTTGGTTATGGACCGAATAATCCGGTTGCCGGCAATGACACGCCGGAAGGCAGGCAGAAAAACCGCAGAGTTGATGCAGTTCTCGAAACTGTGGTTGTGAAGTAAATAAGAGTCAAAAACTCTAGAAAAGGAAGCCCCGAAGCCGAAAGGTTAGGGGCTTTTTCACTATTCACGTTTTACTCTTCACGTTTCTAATAATGGTTCCACTTCGTCACGGATTTTTTGAAGGCTCTCTTTCGATGTAGCCTCGAAACGCAGTACAATTACCGGTTGAGTATTAGAAGAACGCACCAAAGCCCAGCCGTCTTTAAAAGGAATACGTATCCCGTCTATTTCAACAATGCCCGGAGTGTTTTGAAAATGTTTTTTGATTCGTTTTACTATTTCGAATTTTTTATCGTCGGCACAATCAACCCTTATTTCCGGTGTGGCAAAGGTTTCCGGTACATCGAAGAATAATTCGCTTATTTTCTTATCTGTCTGGGAAAGAATTTCCAGTAGACGCAAGGCTGCGTAAATTGCATCGTCATACCCGAAATAGCGGTCGGCAAAAAAGAAATGTCCACTCATTTCCCCGCCTAATACAGCCTTTTCTTCTTTCATTTTTGCTTTAATCAACGAATGTCCGGCTTTCCACATGATAGCTCTACCGGAATGTTTTGTGATATCATCAAATAAAATTTGCGAGCATTTCACTTCGCCGATAATTGTGGCATTTGATTTCTTTTTGAGAATTTGACGCGAAAAAAGAAGTAGCAATTTATCTCCCCAGATTATTTCCCCTTTGTCGTTGACCACACCGAGACGGTCGGCATCGCCGTCGAAAGCTATTCCCAAATCGGCTTTTTTACTGCCGACTAATTTAATCAGCTCCGTGAGATTTTCTTCTACGGTCGGATCGGGAAAGTGATTGGGAAAATGGCCGTCAGGTTCGCAATAGATGGGAATGACTTCACAGCCGAAACGCTGCAAAAGGGGAAGGGCGAAATATCCTCCGACGCCATTGCCGCCGTCAACGACAACTTTGATTTTTTTGGCGATTTTAGTGTGGTTAAAGAGATAGTTTTCATAATCCGAAGAAATGTCCCGAGATCTTGATGACGCTTTGCCTGTGGAATATTTGCCGCTTTCCATTATTTTTCTGAGTGCCTGTATTTGTTCACCGAAAATGGTGTCGTGGCCTATGCAGATCTTGAATCCGTTGAATTCCGGCGGATTATGGCTGCCGGTAACCATCACTCCTCCGCCGACATTGAGATGCCGGATGGAGAAGTAAAGAATGGGGGTGGCACAAAGACCGATATCGATTGTTTTGATACCAGCGGAGTTCAGGCCTTTAATTAGGAAATTATGGTAGGCTTCGGAACTCAAACGGCAATCACGCCCGATGGTCATTTCCTTTACTTTGTTTTTCGAGGCATAGGTACCAATGGCGCGGCCAAGGTTGAAAATAAATTCTTCATTAAAGTCTTTATCTACTACACCTCTTACGTCATATTCTCTAAATACAAGTGGATTGAACAATTAAAAAACTCCTTTTGTGGTTATGTTTTAAATTTAAGCGTTAATTCGTAAACTCCGCTGTCAACTTTTCTTTTTATGTCAAATCCTCCTTTCTCGAAGACATGAAGCATGGGTTTGTTTTCGACAAGGACTTCAGCGGTAAAGCCCAACAACCCCTGTCTCTTGGCAAGATATGTCAGGTATTTTAACAATTCAAATCCTATTCCTGAGTTCTGCTGATCATCACGAACGGCAAAAGCAACTTCGGCAGTATGGGTGCCTTCATCAATCCCGTATTGGCCGACACCGACAATAATGGGATTATCTCTGTCGCCGGCAATAACTACGAGAACAAGTTCTTTTGTGTAATCAATGATTACGAAATTTTGCAGCCTTTCGTGAGGCATGTCTTTGCGGGATGATATGAATCTTCTTTCGATACTCTTGTCGGAGAGAGAATAGAAGAAATCTTTTAAAAGATCTTCATCGCTGATTTTAACCGGTCTGATAAAAATCTGCCTCCCTGTTTTTGTAGTAACGTATGTTTCCAGATCTTCCGGGTAGTCGCCTTTTTTCCCGGGGATAAAGGCCTGGTCTTTGAAAATAAGGCCGCGTTTTTTTGCTTCTTCAATCAACCATGGACGAAACTTGGGATGGGCTACGGCAATTAATGACATGGCACGTTCTCTGATATTTTTACCGTGCAGATAGGCTATGCCGTATTCAGTTACTAGATAACGTACATCGGAACGGTTAAGAGTTACTCCCGCCTGTTCCCTCAAAGCAGGAACAATGCGCGAAACGGTTTCATTGCGGGAAGTAGATTTAAGTGTCAGAATGGTTTTACCGTTTTTAGAAAGCAACGCGCCTCTCATGAAATCCTGATGACCGCCGATACCGCTGTAAAAAATACCGCCGATTGATTCCGAAGTTGCCTGTCCGCTTAAATCTATTTCCAAAGCGCTGTTAATGGCTACCATGTTTTCAATCCGGGCAATGATTAACTGGTTATTAGTATAGTCAAGTGTCCTAAGTGAGATGGAAGGATTGTTGTCGAGGAAATCGTAAGTTTCCCTGGTTCCCATACAGAAAGCGGCGACGGTTTTTCCGTGGTCAATGGTTTTTCTGGAATTATCGATAATACCTGTTTTAATCAGGTACACCAAACCGTCGCTTAAAAGTTCCGTGTGAACTCCCAGATTTTTTTTATTGTATAAACTGGCCATAACAGCATTGGGCAAACCACCCCAGCCGACTTGAATAGTATCACCATCCTGTATCAGACTTGCCACGTTTTTGCCGATGGTTTTAATCGCGTCACTTGTGGGTGTTTTTGATACTTCCAAAAGAGGTTCATCATAAGGAACTATGAAATCAACATCTTTAATGTGAATGAAACCATCGCCGTGAATCCGGGGCATGTTGGGATTTATCTGTGCAATAACTATTTTCGCTTTTTCTGTGGCTGCTTTTACTATGTCCACACTTACTCCAAGGCTTAAGTAGTGATGTTCATCCGGCAATGAGGTTTGTATCAGCGCAACGTCAATTCGGACAACGCCGCTGGATAAAAGGGCTGGAAGTTGTGATAGTGAAATAGGGGTGTAGTCAGCCATTCCCGCATTAACAGAGTCCCTTGTGCTATTACCGATGAAAAAAGAATTATGGCGGAAATTAGCTTTATACTTGGCGCCGGTGTATGGAGCAAGTCCTAACGAGTAAATATGGATAATTTCGGCATCAAAAAAAGCTTTAGGGTTTGATTCTATATAACGTGTCATAGCCTGAACAAGATATTGAGGCTCGCCGCATCCTGAGGCAACGAAGATGTGATCTCCGCGACGAATATGACTGAAAATTTCGTCTTCCGAAACGAATTTTTCCGGATATGCTTTTTTAAAGCCGTCAAGGTATTCTAAAAAAATTTCCGGTTTCATGATTGACTCCGAATTGTTGTTTATTTTTCCATCTGAAGTTTTTTGATATCTACGACGTTGTTTGCAAATTCCGATTTGACGGAGTCTTTTGTTTCAGATATTAACGGTTGACTGACTAAAGGCTCCTCATAAAATTCTTCTACCAAACTTAAAAATTCGGCAAGTAATTTACGGCTGACTACAAAAATATGACCGATGTTTTTCTCAATAGTTCGATTGAGACCGGCGCTGGTGAATTTAACATTTCCTTCGGCCACTTGTCCCCATGTTTCGCCGGCAACGCAGGAACCGGCCGGCGCTATGGGATCCCTGGATCCTTTGTAATCGAATATTCTGACTCCGGCTTTTTTCAGTATGGACATGTTAACCGGCTTGCCATCGAATTTAGGATTGCCGGAAGGAAGACAATATTTCTCTTCATAAATTTGATTGCCGACAAATATGTTCTGTATCCATTGAATGTGAGCGGATACGGGGAATTTGGTTCCGTGTGTCAGCCAGTAAAGAAATGGAGCGGAGTCGGCAATGGATTCTTTCATTTCCGCGCGTCCATAGAAACCTAAAACGACTGTGTATTGCACTCCGGGTTGTATTTCGTTCATGCCGGCCTCAATAACCTGCGGGGGAATATTGACAGGGCCGAAAAGTTCTTTTATCAGATAAGGATCGTAATCGCGGCGGATAAGTGAACGAATCGGATTATGTCCGCTGTCCTTATCATCAAATTTCATCGGTGAAGCCATCAATGCTATTTTCTTTATATCCATAGGGAGACCGGCGGCCAAACGTTCTTCCGCCCGTCTGGCCAGATAAGGAAGAATAAGTGTGCCGCCCATACAATAAGCCATTACGTATATTTCATCTTGGGGATGCCTTTTCCTGATTATATCCAAATATAAATCGGGAATTGTTTTTCCGTAGAAATCCAGCCCCAATTCGGTTTCTTCCCAGCCGGGATTACCGTGATCAACCATGTAGATGTGGTAGCCTTTCTTCAGTAAAGCTTCCACCACGGATTTTCCCGAAGTAAGATCAAATAGCTCCGGTTTATTGATGAGTGGAGTCGCCATATAAATAATTTTACCGTTTGTTTTAATACCTTCCGGAGGAGGGTAGTAGCGCAATCTCACGCGGTGGTTTAATGACCCATCCACATATTCATAAGAGGAACAACCGATTTTCCCCAATGTTGCTCTTTCGGAGAACTCCTTAATGTCAAAAGCATCTGTGTCATATAGATTTTCCAGGCGGGTGCGGTTTTCAGCAAGGTATTGTTCGAAAGAAGTCGCCAGTGTGCCATCCGGATTTTTTTTGGCAAAAGGCAGATATCCGTTGGAGAATGGTTGCTCCGTGATTAAAACAACCAGACACTTTAAAAGCTCTTTCATGGCTTTTAGCCGGGTCAATCCTACATTGTTGTATAAAAATTCAAGCTGGGCGAATTCATCCATGTAGTTTTTTAAATATTCTTTGCCCTTTGGAGTCATACAGATCATTTGAGCCTTTTCGCGGTTGAATTTTCCGTTTCTGATAAAAAAACCGGTTAAAGTGTAAAGAAGCCGGGAATAGCTTTTGTATATCCATCCGTTCATATCGGCGATTGCATCAGGGTTTCTGGATGCACCGACAGCAAGACGGGCGCTGGCCTTTACATGCCGCAAAACGGAATCAAGTATCGCGCTTTGCCAAATTGCGGAGATCGCGAATGGTCCGTAAAGCCATAAATCCTTACTGATGTAATCAAGAGTTCTTTTATAATCAAACAAACTTCTGATTTGCTGGCCAACCATTTTGCTTTTCCACGGAAGTGCCGTAGGGATATTTTCTGTGTTATCAGCCGGAGAGAAACCGCAGACTTGCATCAGTTCGTCCGGTGTTATCTTTGTGTTATTTTCAATGGACATTTTTTTACCTCTTCCTGGTTTTTTAATATTGTCACTTATTGAAGCTCTTAAAGTACAATAATTATAAACTAAAATACATCAAAATACGTTGACAAATAATTACATCTATATTAAAAATGAATTAAGTTCTTTTTAACATTCATTCGACAATTTCTTCAATAGTTTTTTTTCAACATGGGGTGAAGAATGGCTGACGAAGACAAACAATCTCCGTTAAAAGAAGTTCCTTTTTTTCCGTGGCTTACGGTAGCGGCGGATATGTGGTTAAATCTGATTAAAGCGACGCCTTCCAATCCTGATACGTCCGTAATGACGCAAACAGCGGTACAAAGCCGTTTCACCCGGCAGTTGGATACAAATTTGAATCTTCTTAAATCCTTCTCCCGGATGATGAGTGAACCGGAATCGGCATCAGCGGCAGCTAATTCTTTATCTGCCATGCCGGAAATTCTCATGAAAATGGCGAAATCCGGGTTCGAAGCTGCCATGCAAATACAAAATCATTTGGTGGAAAAAGCAGGCAAGATCGGCAAACGCACGGAAGCGTATAATTTTGAGAATCTGGATCAGGAAGTATTTAAAGCATTCAGCGATATTTATGAAAAAGAGTTTAGTCAGTACTTTAAAATTCCTCCTCTGGGATTGACCCGTTTTTATCAGGAACGGTTCAACGAAATGCTGGATAAGTACAATGTGTTTGAAACAATGCTGGCTGAATTTTTTTCTGTTCTATATTTGCCGCTGGAAAAGTCTTTTAAGGTTTTTCAGGAAAAGCTAAAGCAAATGGCGGAAGAGGGTAATCTTCCCAAAGAGGCAAAAGAAAGTTACACGATATGGATAAAGATACTGGAAGGCCACTATATTAGTCTATTCAGGTCCAAAGAATATACCGACACTTTGCACCGGACACTCAACACGCTGGAGGATTTTATCATTGTCCGAAACAGGATGTTGGAAGATTTTCTGCAAATGTTGCCTGTTGTAACGCAAAAGGAGATGGAAGAGCTATACAAGGAATTCCATGTCCTGAAGAAGAGGGTGAAAGAACTGGAAAAACAGCTCAACATTTCGCCGAACACACTGACTGTCATAAAGTAAAACATTCTTGATTTTTAAAGGGAACAATTTGATTTTTTTGGGGTGAAGATTTTCTTATGGATTCGACAAAAATTCCTTTAGATCTGATTCTGGAAAAAATGGCCGAAGACGCCGAAAAGGCGCAAAAGCGTGTAACCAAGGCATCCGAAATTTTACAGGGACAACTGCACTATGAGATCGCCTTGACTCCTTATGAGATAGTGTATGAGGAAGACCGCGTCAAAGTTAAACATTATTTCCGTAACGAGAACGCGGAAAATAAGTTGAATGTTCCCCTGCTGGTGGTTTACGCGCTGATCAACCGCGAAACCATGCTGGATTTGCAGCCTGACCGAAGCGTTGTCAAAACGTTTCTGGAAGGAGGCATTGATCTTTACATGATAGATTGGGGCTATCCCACTCGTAAGGATCATTTCTTAACAATCGACGATCATGTTAATGGTTATATGAACAATATTGTCGATTTCATCCGTAAAAGGCACAACGTTCCGCAAATCAACCTGATGGGTATATGTATGGGTGGAACTTTCAGTATCATGTACTCCGCACTTCATCCGGACAAAATAAAGAACCTGATTACCACGGTTACGCCGTCAAGTTTCAACACGGATAGAGGGCTTTTGCATGTCTGGATGAAAGATGTCGATGTGGATCGAATGATTAAAACTTTCGGCAATATTCCCGGCGATTTGATGAATCTGGGATTTTTATTACTTAATCCGGCGCGCCTGATGGTCGATAAATATATCAGTTTTATGGATAATATGGATAACAAGGATTTTGTGGAAAATTTTGTCCGCATGGAACGTTGGATTTTCGACAGTCCGGATGTTCCCGGAGAAACTTTCCGCCAGTTTATTGAAGATTGTTACAAGAAGAATTTGCTTATAAAAAGCAGAATGTATTTAGGCGGCAAACGTATCGATTTGAAAAAGCTGAGCATGCCGCTTTTGAATTTTTTTGGAGAATACGACCATTTGGTTCCGCCTCAGGCCTGTAATCAGCTATCCAAAGCAGTAGGCAGTAAAGATGTGGAAGATGTTTGTCTGGAAACCGGTCATATCGGCATTTACGTGAGTTCCAAGTTTCAGAAATTATTTGCTCCGAAGATCGTTCAGTGGCTGAAAGAACGTGATAAAGAGGAAATTGTTACACAAACGAAATTATCGGATGTCAGAAAAAAATCCGCTAAAAACGGTGTGTCAAAAGTAAAACGTGTCCGTCATGCCGATGATTCCCGGGCCGGCTCTACATTAAATTCAAGTACTTTACGGGAAAGATAAACTATTGCTTGTAAAGAAATTACTCCAGTCAAATAAGAAAGGGAGAAAAGTAAATGTCAATTCAAAAAGAGTATTTTAAAAGTTTGACAAGATTGAGCAGGGAACTGGGCAAGACGGATGATCAGGAAAAAATGCTTCAGTTGATTGTGTCTGCGGCTGTCGAAAATCTCAAAGCCAAAGCAGCGGTTATTTTTCTGAATGAAGAAGACTCGCAGGAGTTTATTCGCAATGTTGCTGTTGTTCAGGTTGGACTCTCTGAAAAATATATCCATGCGGGAACGGCTCATGCCGTAAAAATCAGTCCGCAATTGCTTAAAGACGGCTATATGTATTTTCGCGATGCGACAACCGATAAGAGACTGATGAATCATAAAGCGAAAAAAGAGGAAGGTATCGGATCGATTTTGTCGGTACCGGTGATTGTTAAGGGACAAATGCTGGGCATATTGAGTCTCTATACAAAAGATATACGAACATTTACCAAAGACGAAATTGATTTTTTGTCGATTCTGGCCGAGCAGGGAGGTACCGCGATTGAAACTGCCAACCTTATTCGTAAGCTTCGCAATCAATCAAAGATATTCCTGAAACTGGCCACAAGCATCTCAGCGAGTCTTGATGTCAAAACAATTTTGCAGGCGATGACTGAGGATTTGGTGAAAGATCTGCGTATCAAGGCCGCGTCGGTGAGACTGCTGGATGATAAGTCTCGCACTGTAAAACTCGTCGCAAGTTACGGATTGAGCGATAAATATCTGAACAAAGGACCGATTATGGCCGATAAAAACATCGGAAGAGCTTTGAAAGGACAAACAATAAATATTAAAAATGTGTTTGAAGATGATGGAATTCAGTACAAAAAGGAAAAAAAAGAAGAAGGCATTGTCTCCATGCTTTATGTTCCAATCAGATCCGAGGATGATGTTATCGGCGTTTTGAATGTATACAGCGGCAGACAAAAGGAATTCTCCGAAGATGAAATTCTGCTGGTGACCGCCTTGGCTTATCAGGGAGGACTGGCCATTAAAAATGCCTGTTTGTATATGGCCATGCAGGACGATATAAAGGATTTGAAAGATAATATATATAAGTGCTGGTTCTAAAGATCATGTTGAATTTTTCGGCTAATTTTGTTGGTCCCGATTTATCGGGATCGTCGGCTTCCTCAACGTATTAGTAATACGCCTCGTTGTCTCCGCCTAGCCGCCTCAATATCATCTTTGATTTAGAACCGGTATGAAAAAAATGCAGAATGGAAAACGACGCAAGGAAATGTCATTTCGGGTGGAGCGAGAAATCTTAATATATTTATTAAGGTACAAGATATCTCTCTTCGGTCGATATGACAGTTTATTTGTAGGCATTTTAAACATTGCAAAGCTATAAGGAGGTGGAGTTTTTGTGATTACGGGGAAAAGTATTGATAAACTTCAAATCGGTGATGTGGCGGAATTCGCCAAAACAGTAACGGAAACAGATATATATTTGTATGCCGGTATTACCGGTGATTTCAATCCGGCTCACGTCAATGAGGCATATGCAAAAAACACTTTTTTCAAGACCCGCATCGCGCACGGAATGCTCTCTGCAGGATTGATTTCAGCCATTATTGCCAATCAGTTACCCGGGCCGGGAACCATTTATTTGAAACAGGAATTGAATTTTCTCGCTCCGGTACATATGGGTGACACCATTACCGGCCGGGTCGAAGTTATCGAAGTTAATGCAGAGAAAAACCGTGTCCGGTTGAAAACAAGCTGTAGTAATCAGGATGGTGTCATGGTAATTTCGGGGGAAGGAGTTGTCAGTCCGCCGAAAACTCCCAAGGTATGAATCCATATATATAGTCTCTTGACCTGCATTAACCTGATAGAGAGTTCCCAATTTTAGCCTTGCCTTGTCATTCGCGAATGTTTTTGTCAATTGAAACAGGAATAATGTTCGGGATATAAAGTAACGCTTTAAATTAATTGTAATGACAATTTAAGATTGGCGATAACCGGTGGAGCAAGTGATGAAAAAATTATTGGAAAAAATTCGGGAAGCCTCGGATTTCGTAAAAAATGACATATGGCGAATTCACCGCGCACACCTCCCTCCGGGAAAATCTTTCTTTGTAAAAATCGTCAGAGTATTGCTTCTTTCCATCAGAGGATTTGATGAAGACAAATGTCAGCTGCGCGCTTCAGCTCTCACGTTTTTCTCGCTGATTTCAATCGTTCCTGTTGCAGCGATGGCTTTTGGAATTGCCAAAGGTTTCGGTTTCGAAAAAGTATTGGAAGAACAAGTGCGTAGCAAATTGGCCGGGCATGAGGAAATTATCACCAAAGTCATTCAATTTTCCCACTCTCTTCTGGAAAAAACCGGCGGGGGAGTGATCGCGGGTGTCGGTTTGATAGTGCTTTTATGGGCTGTGATCAAGGTTTTAAGGCAGATAGAAATTTCCTTTAATGACATATGGGGAATAAAGGAACAAAGGACGATAAGCAGAATGTTCGGTGACTATTTGTCATTGATGCTCATTTGTCCGGTGATACTGATTCTTTCCAGCGGTGTTACTGTTTTCATTACTACGCAGGTTAATCTTATCATAGAGAAATTCGCCGTTATAGGCAATTTTAGCTCTATTCTTTTCTTTTTGATGGAATTGCTTCCCTATACTCTTATGTGGGGCTTATTTACCTTTTTATATGTTTTTATGCCCAATACAAAGGTGCGTTTTTCTTCCGGGCTGGTCGCCGGCATAATTACCGGTACAGCTTTTCAGATTGTTCAATGGGCTTATATAACTTTTCAGATCGGTGTTATGAAATACAACGCCATCTATGGAAGCTTTGCTGTCTTGCCTCTTTTTCTTGTGTGGCTTCAGTTGAGCTGGCTGATTATTTTGTTCGGGGCTGAAATAGCTTTTGCCTATCAGAACGTTGATACTTATGAATTCGAACCGGATGTTCTTCAGGCAAGTCGCCGTTTGCGCGTGCTTGTTTCTCTCCTGATAACAGCTAGAGTTATTAAGAACTTTATCCGGCAGGAAAAACCGATGACTGCCGGTGAAATATCGCGTCAACAGGGAATTCCGATTCGTTTTGTCAACGAAATCATTTTTGATTTGGTAAAAAGTAATATTGTATCAGTGGTGGAAATTGAAAAAAGTGATGAGCACGGTTATCAACCGGCCGTCGATGTAGGTGTGCTGACTGTTAAATATGTAATTGACGCTCTGGAAAAAGGAGGAATCAATAAAATGTTGTTTACAGAAAGTTCCGAATATGATTCGCTTTCCTCCACCCTTGAAGCTTTTGACATTAATATTACGAAATTACCTGAAAACAAACTTTTAAGAGAATTGTAATTCTTTCTCGATGAATTATTTTTTAAATATTATCCAAAAAGGTTAAAGGGATAATATGCAGGTTTCAGGACACATCCTTAGTTTCAAAATAGTTAGACCGGCGATCTTCAATATTGTTTTATGAAGTTTACCGGTCTAACTAATTCCCAACCAGCTTCTTAATATTTCAATGTATTATTTTACCGCTCAATATGGTTTCAATTACTTGGATGCAAAGAAGATTTCTACTTTTTTGAAATTTTCATCGGTTGCGGCTTTGAAGTCCTCGCGGCCTTTTTTGCATGCTTTGATCCAGTCGTTAACGGCCTTCTTGCCTTCTGCCGGTAAAAAGGCTGTTTGTTCCATCATGGCATCAATCATTTTCTCGGCCTGATCCTGAATGACGGACATTGCCTCAAATGAATTATCGAAAGCTGCTTTGTTAAAATCTACCATTTGTTTAGCAATTTGTTTTGGGTCCATGGTTACCTCCATTTTTTTATTAATTGTTTATTTTGAATATGTCTTGCTTTTTATTTATTTTTTGGTCTTTGTTTTTGATGCTTCACTTTCTGATCCCAGGTATTCTTCCATCCTGGAATAATTCTGGTCGACAGCTTCTTTGAAATCGTTGATGACTTTTTTATAAATGTTCATCCATTCATTCATAAATGATTTGGTTTGGGCCGGAAGCCAGGGGTTTTGCTGGAGCATATTGTCAAGAGCTTTGGTTGATTGCTCTTGCATCATGAAGATGGTGTTATAACCTGATTCGAAGGCCGCCTTATTATAATCGAACAATTGCTTGGCAATTTTCTTGTTTTCCATAAATACTCCTTTCGTATTTTGTTCTGTATCTGTATTATAAACAGTATTTTTTGTTTGTCAATAGAAAAATGTTGCATTGCAATATAATTTTAGATGATGCATTCTTGTGGTATGGTTATAAAATATACAATAAATACAGTTATATAACATAATAATGTAATTGTGCAGCGTACAATAATGTATATTTTATGTTGCAAGAATTATAGTAATATTGTAAGAAAAAAACAAGAGGTGCAAGTATGAATGATAATGTTCTTCTGCTAAAAAAATACACTAATCGCCGGCTTTATGAAACGGAGAAAAGTATCTATGTAACGCTTGATTATGTAACCGATGCTATAAAAAAAGGACGGCAAATTAAAGTTACGGATGCCAAAACAGGTGAAGATGTCACTTCGGCGATATTAACACAAATTGTTTTCGAAGAGGCACGAAAAAAGAAATATCTACTGCCCGCTCCTTTATTATACCTGATTATTCAGTATGGTGAAAATGTGCTGACAGATTTCTTTGAGAAGTATCTGGAACAAACAATCAAGAATTATCTTTTGTTTAGAAATATGGCTGACGAACAATTCAAAAAATGGCTCGAATACGGCGAGAATTACTCAAAAATGAATCCGGAAACACTTGCCGGTCTTTCACCATTTAAATCTCTTTTTGATTTGTTTGCCATACCCGCAAATAAAAATCAGAAAGAAGAGAAAAAATCTTAATTACGGATTGACTTGTTGATTCCGGCATTTTAACGAGACTATCTTGTACGATAGACGTCAGACGGCAATAAATCAATTTTTTCGTGACATATAGTTTGAAGATAAAACTTTGTTAATTGTCCGGGAAGGGTTCCACCCAGGCATTCTGTCATCGGAAATTATGTGCAGGAAATTATCGATTATCTTGAATGTAGCACCCCAAAGAATATCTTCACCTCCCTGACCATCAGGAATGACAACACATTTATATTGCATGAATTCCGAATAATTTTTTTGAGATGTTTTAATGTTTAATGTAGCGTAATTGGCACTGTCGAAGAAAAAACTGAGAGGAATTTCTAAAACCTTTTCTACTTCGGGGCTAAGTTTATATTTAAAATGTTTGGAGGTAATGCATGCAAAAGGGAAAATGGTTCTGGCAAATAAAGTCAGGGAGTAAGAGGGCAGAGCCCCAAGAGGTATGACGTTAAAAGGATTTAAACCGACTTCTTCCCATGCTTCTCTCAAGGCGGTAGTTAGAAAAAGGTGTATCAGAAAATCTGTTTGTTTGTCTTTACTTTGAGTGAAACCCGGATTTTTACCTCGCATGAAAGGTATTATTCCTAATTTCAGAAAACGGCTTAAAATGTTATCTAAACGAGGATGCAGCATTCCCCCCGGGCAGCCGATATCGCCGGCTTGAGAAACCTTATCCGAACGTTTTATCAGTTGAAAAACGTATTGGGGCTTATCCATATCTGATTTATAATTGAGCAGCAAAACTACTCCGGCCTGACGATGAAATAAGCCGGTTTGGCGGGATTCTTTATTGGAATTGCATTTTTCTTTATAATCAACCGCAACCGAAGCTAATTTATCAGTGACGAAACGTGGAAAGATGTCTTTTTGATGAAAGAGAGATAAATCCATAAATGTCCTAAACAATTAATTTATAATTTCTGCGATTTTTTGATTATACCAGCATCTTGAAGGAAACAACTCGATAAAACCGCAATGCCCCCCGAATTTTTGTCTTGATATCTGAAAAAATTCATTTTCTTTTAAATTGCTGTAGTCTTCATAAGGAATTACCGGGTCGTCTTCCGCAATAAATATTTTAACAGAAATATTCAAGTTTTGAAAAGAATCGTTTTTCAATGTGTATAAATTAAAATAGTCGCGGTAGGAAGCCATGCCGGGGAAATAAGGCATAATATCTTCGGTCAATTCCATGCATGTTCTGGCTTTTAACATTTTTTTAAAATCGTATTTTTTTGGGAAGAGCTGTTGTTTTTTGATCAGAGACTGTTTCCATTTCTTGAGGAAATATCTACGATAAAAAAAATATCCGTTATCTATTGCCAAAGAAGACTTGTAAGGGTCAAGTGGAGGACTGACTGCAAAAACATGTTTTAAATTGGCTACCGGTGTAAAACGGTGTTTAATGGCTATGCGCAAAGCAAAATTTCCTCCCAGCGAAAAACCTATCAGATATACGGGAATATCAGCTTGTTTCCGGGATATATAATTGACTGCATCGAATGTTTCCTGCAGTAAAGCACCATGAAAAAGACCCTCATTTAAATGATGTGATTCTCCGTGATCGCGCAAATTCAGCCGGCAAATGGAAAATCCCAGACTGTAAAAAAATGCTCCTGATGAAAGTATGTAAGCCGACGAAGAAGAACCTTCCCAACCGTGTAAAAGAATAATTAATCCTTTGGAGGTGGGATGAGAAGAAAGAAAGGATAATAATCTGGAACCTGCAGGAGTGCTGATTATTACTTCACGGGACTTTTTTTTCATGTGGTTTTTTAGAGGTACGCGCAGTTTCGAACTAGCCATGATGGATTGTAAATGAGGATTTCTGAAAAATAATGAAGGATTAAATTTATTACCGGATTTAATTGAGCTTTTCTTCATTTTGTATCGGATTGCGAGTCATTCATCAGACCAGGAATCCTTTGGTTCTGGCCCATTCTAATAACTCGTTGTCTCCCAGTTCGTAGGCTGTTTTTGCATCAATGCATCCGAGGCGGTTGTTGCCCTGCTTGAAATAAACGCCACCCCGGTTACAGTAAGCCCTGGCGAGATCCGGTTTCAAACGAATGGCTTCATTATAGTCTTCGATTGCCCGTTTATACTGGCCCATAGAATCGTAAACGACTCCTCTGTTGTTATAGGCTTCGGAATATTCAGGATCTAAAAATATTACCCTGTTGAAGTCGGCAATGGCATTCTTATACTGACCAAGGTTAACAAAAGTACGTCCTCTATTGTAAAAGGCATCGACATCATGGGGTTCCATGCTGAGGAATGTATTGAAGTCTTCGATGGCAAGCTCATACTGACCAATCCGGTCATAAACAATGCCCCTGTTGTAGTAGGTAAGTGGCTCATCCGGATTAAGTTCTATTGATTTGCTGAGAGCGTCAATGGCGAACGTATAATTACCTGCAGTATCGGCATTAATGCCTCTTGTACTCCAGTCTTCGGCATTGCGCATTTCTACTACTTTACATGTACTTTCTTTTTTTGCTTCTTCTTTTGTATCCGCCATAAAAAATTAATTTAGCCTGCCTCGTCCACCCTTATTTTATAAAATATAAACCTGATATTCCTGTATGTCAATAATATACTAAATATCGAATGAAAGGGAAAAGGGGGGATGATCGGCAAGATAATCATTGGTGGCGGTGCCTGGATTTGAACCAGGGACACTACGGATATGAGCCGTATGCTCTGACCAACTGAGCTACACCGCCTTTGTGGCAATTAAAACATTATAAAAAAGGTGGATATCCACCGCGGGGACGCTATATCTAAGTATGGAAGTTTTGTCAATGAATTATTGAGCAGTATCCATTTTATAGATAACGATTACACTTCTATCACGTAGAGAAACACCAGTGGATTGGACTAATGCCAGTACAATTTCCTGCTTGCCGTCGTTATCAATGTCTTTAATGCAATAATCAGCTACATAGCCGTTGATTTTCTTTGTATGCCAGTTTTCAATCATGCCCATGCCATCCCATTCCAGATCGTATATTTCACTGGCAGTAAAAAGTTTAAGTTTTTTGAAAATACGACCACTGGAAGACAGATTTTTAACTATGATAATTTCTTTTTTGCCGTCCTTGTTTGTGTCCAGGGTCAGAATGCGTAAGTTGGCATAAGCGTATCTTTCCTTATCACTGTCTGTAGGATTGGCTTTATTTCCAATGTTTTCCAGATAATTGTTACTTCCACCGTACACATCTTCACTTTTCCAGATAAGCTCGTCACTGGTGAACCCGATGGAGGTAAGACGACCTAAGGATTTAGTTGTCTTTTCAGTTATGTATAAATAATCCAAATCATCAAGGGCGATTATTTTTTCGCTTTCTCCGATGCCCACGTTGTCTACAGTAAGTCCATAAATAGATAACCCGAAAGGTACTTTCATTTTTTGATCTGCTACATATTTGCCGTCTCTCCAAACCATCTCGTAAATTGGTGTATCAAATGGTTTGTCCATGCCGTATTCCTGACCAAGAAGAAGAGGAATTCCGGAGGAGGTATCAATGACACGCAAAAACCAACGTATATCAGAGGCAATTTTTGCGTATTTACCATCTTTAAATTCCAGAACAAAAGAATCAAGCAATGCGTCGTTTAGTGATGTTACGATTATTTCGGGAACACCATTTCTATTAACATCAGCAACATCGACAGCTATGTAATTATCATAAGAACTACCTTTTTCTTTTTGTAATAATATCAAATTCTTATCGTCTTTTTTGTATATATAAACACTGTTTCTGTCAATGGTTACAATTTCATTTATACCATCGCTGTTCACGTCGCCGGTAGCCATTCCCTTGAATTCAGTAGGAATCTTTTGGCTCATCCAGAAATCTTTTCTATTAATAGGTTCGGTCGCATTTATAAATTCAGAATTAATAACGGAAGTTAATGTTCCTTTTTTCCTATCGGTTCTCATTTTTGCAATTATTTGGGACTCACGGGACAATGCCGAAGGTACTTGGGGAGAAGTTGCAGGAGTGGGTGCGGTAACCGAAGGTGCGCTGGATGCCGGTGTAGTACCAAGAATCTGTTGAATAATTTTTTCGGAAAAATCGTTAATCTTAGGAATTACATCGTCAATAGTCTGTGATTGCGCAAAAATTCCGATGTCAGACTTATTGTTGAGAATATCGACAAGTTTCCCATCAATACTTATACTGCTGCCGATTTTAGTAATGCTTCCCCAAACAACATAATCAGAATTTAATTTCTTTCCTAAGCTGTAGACTTCAGTTTCAGTGATACTTTTTATTTTAGATTTCTTGATTTCATTATTGACAATGTTCTTATTGGTTACATTAATTTTATCAGGAATGGAAATACGTGAAGCAAGCATTTCTTCTATTCCTTTTTTTATATAATCTATATTCTCTGCGCTGTTTATTGTAAAAGGCAAGACGGTTACTGTGTATGTATCTTTTGCCCAGGATAAACTGACAGAAAAAGCTACCATAAAAATTATCATACAGCATATTATATAACGAGCTTTTTGCATACGATCTCCTTTTTGACTACTTTGTGCATTTATGCATTTATGACGGCGTTTCTAACATTTTAAGGGTGATAATTCAATAATGATTTGATGACGCGAAATCATTTGGTTAAATTATTAATATAATTGAATCATTAATTATGCTTTAGTTGGAATGACATAAAACATTACAGCGAAGAAATGACAAGCGCTGCCGGCCAGAACAAACAAATGCCAGATTGTGTGATTGAATGGAAGTTTTCTCCATGCATAAAAGATGGTGCCGAACGTATAGGCTAAACCGCCACTAATCAGCAAAGCTAAACCACCGCCGGGCAAAGTATGAAAAAGTGGTTTAATGGCGAAGATAATTATCCACCCCATTAAAATATAAGCGATAGTTGATATAATCTTGAATCTATAAATAAAGAATATTTTAAATAAAATGCCGACTACGGCTAAAGACCAGACTATAATAAGCATACTCCATCCCACAGCTCCGCTTATAGTTACAAGAAGAAAAGGAGTATATGTTCCGGCAATAAGAACATAAATACATGAATGATCAAATATCTTGAATATATGTTTTAAGTTTGGTTTTTTTAAAATATGATAAAGAGTTGAAGCCGAATAAAGCAGAACAAGAGTAGTTCCGAAAACTGTGCAACTTACAATGTGATTCACATTACCGTACATGGCGGAGAAAACGATTAAAAGAACCAATCCGCTTATACTGATTAAGGCTCCAATTCCATGCGTTACACTATTGCATATTTCTTCCCAAAAAGTGTAATTTTCTCCGGTTTGTGATTCATGCATAACTTTGTATTCCATAATTGACCCAGAGCAATAAGCTTTTTGTTTTCATTTGTCAAATTATAAAAAAGTTAATTTATATTAATTCTTGACTGATTTATGGAATTAGTAATAATAACCCCCATGTGTAAATAATAAAATATTATTTAAGGAGAAAAAATTGATACCGCGATATTCCAGAGAGGTAATAACAAATATATGGAGCCAGGAAAGCAAATACCAAAAATGGCTGGATGTGGAAATATTAGCTTGTGAGGCCATGGTCAAGCTGGGCAAAATGCCCCCAAACGCGCTCAAAAATATTAAAAAAAATGTTTCGATAAATGTGGAACGAATTGATGAAATCGAAAAGGTTACAAAACATGATGTGATTGCTTTTTTAACGTCTCTGACGGAAAAGGTCGGTGAAGACGGGCGTTTTATTCATATGGGCCTGACCTCATCAGACGTTCTGGACACTTCTTTTGCCGTTCAATTAAAAGAAGCATCTCAATTATTACTGGGGGACATTGATAAATTATTGGCTGTTTTGAAGAGGAGAGCGCTCGAAAATAAAGAAACTTTGATGATCGGCAGGTCGCATGGGATTCACGCAGAGCCGATTACTTTCGGCCTGAAGCTAGCTTTGTGGTATGAGGAGATGCGGCGCAATCGTCAGAGGCTTGTCCGGGCCAAAGAATCCGTCAGCTACGGGAAAATATCAGGCGCTGTCGGAACATTTTCTTTTATCGATCCTTTTGTGGAAGAATATGTTTGCAGCAAATTAGGTTTGAAACCTGCGTCGGTTTCTTCTCAGATTGTTCAACGTGACCGCCATGCTGAATTCTTTACAACGCTCGCTATTATTGCTTCTTCAATGGATAAATTTGCCCAGGAGATAAGACTTTTACAAAGAACCGAGGTCAGAGAGGCCGAAGAATATTTCTCGGAAGGGCAGAAAGGTTCTTCAGCAATGCCGCATAAACGCAATCCGGTTTTGTCGGAAAATATCTCCGGTCTGGCAAGACTGGTTCGCTCGTATGCAGTTGCTTCTTTGGAAGACATTGCTCTCTGGCATGAAAGGGACATCAGCCATTCTTCAGTGGAAAGAGTCATAGGTCCGGATGCCACGATTGTCCTTGATTTCATGCTGAGCAGATTTACGAACATGATGGATCAGCTTCTTATCTATCCCGAAAAGATGCTTTATAATTTGAACATGACCCATGGTATTATTTTTTCTCAGATGGTTCTGTTGGCGCTTGTCGAGAAGGGCACAACCAGAGAGGAGGCTTATGCCGTTGTGCAGCGTAACGCGATGAAATCATGGAAGGAAGGTTTGGAGTTTAAAGATTTGCTGGAAAAAGATTCCACAGTCAGAAAATACCTGAAGAAAAAAGAATTGACGGCAATATTTAATGTGAAAAATTTCCTGAAGAATCTGGATTTTATCTTTAACCGTGTATTTAAGAATGAAAAATAAATTCCGGTAAACTATTCTTTTACAATGATCGTATCTTTTTTGAGTTCGTCACTTGTTTCCGGATAATCTATATTGTAGTGCAAACCGCGGCTTTCTTTTCGTATACGGGCGCTCTTTACAATCAGTTTGGCAACGGTCGTAATATTACGTAATTCTATGAGGTCTTTCGTAACTTTAAAATTCCAGTAGTATTCATCAATTTCTTTCTGAATGAGGTCGATTCTGCGCTGGGCTCTTTCCAATCGTTTGTCTGATCTGACAATGCCCACATAATTCCACATGCATCTTCTTATTTCATCCCAGTTGTGTGTGACAACTACGCTGTCATCGCTTTCCGTCGTACCGCTGGGGTCCCAGGGGGCAATGAATGTATCACTTTGTTTTGCATTCTCATGTTCCCGGGAAATATCTGTATAAATGCGATGAGAGTAAACAACCGCTTCCAGTAAGGAATTGCTGGCCAAACGGTTGGCACCGTGTAATCCGGTGCACGACACTTCACCGCAGGCAAAAAGGTGCGGAATAGATGTCCTGCCGTAATGATCAACGGCAATGCCGCCGCAGATATAATGTGCGGCGGGAACAACAGGTATCGGGTCGCAGGTTATATCGATGCCAAATTCGAGACATTTGTTATAAATATTGGGAAAGCGGTTAATAATAAAGTCACGTTCACGGTGAGTGATGTCGAGAAGTACATATTCATCTCCTGATTTTTTAATTTCCGTGTCGATTGCTTTGGCGACGACATCACGGGGTGCCAGGCTTTTCATGGAGTGATATTTTTCCATAAAAGTTGCCCCGTTTTTTAATCTTAGTATTCCTCCTTCACCACGCACGGCCTCACTAATCAGGAAGGATTTGGCATCAGGGTGATAAAGACATGTGGGATGAAACTGAATGAATTCCATGTTCGCAATTTGTGCGCCTGCGCGGTAAGCCATGGCCAGGCCGTCTCCCGTAGCAATATCGGGATTTGTTGTAATGAGATAAACCTTTCCTACACCTCCTGTGCATAATATTATATACTTTGCCCGATAAGTATGAACGTCATTTTTATCTATATCCAGGACATAAGCCCCCAAACAACGTTTGACTTGTGCTGCCCCTTCTTTTTTTACAATCAAATCGATGCCGATGTGGTTTTCAAAAATTTGAACATTTTTTAAATGAGAAACTTTTTCGTTGAGAGCACGCTCAATTTCATAGCCGGTGAGGTCTTTGGCGTGTAATACGCGTCTGCGGCTATGTCCTCCTTCGCGTCCCAAATCGTAAATGCCGGGGTCTTCCACCGATTTGGTAAAATTCACACCCCATTCTATAAGTTCATGAATTCTTGGAGGGGCTTCTTTGATGATAAATTCGACAACATCTTTTTTACACAGGCCGCCACCGCAGATTAAAGTATCATGGATGTGTTCCTCGAAACTATCCTCCTGATCCGTAACGGCGGCTATTCCGCCTTGAGCATAATTGGTGTTTGATTCTGATTTTTCCTTTTTTGTTACGATTGCGACACTGCCGAGAGTCGAAGCTTTAATCGCCAGACTTAAACCGGCAATACCACTGCCTATGATTAAAAAATCTGTTTTGAATTCCATTCAGTTCTCCAAGCGCAATATGCATATAAAAGTTTGTTTACAAATTGCAAGTGCTTATATATAGAGATTTATCTTTTTTAGCAAAGAGAAAATGTAAAAAGGATTTATAATGCTAGTCCTTGGAATTGAATCTTCGTGTGACGAAACGGCAGCAGCAATAATTAACAATGGTAAGATATGTTCCAATGTTATTGCATCGCAAATAACAGTTCATTCTAAATATGGCGGCGTCGTGCCTGAAATTGCTTCTCGTAAACACATTGAAGCTATATATGTCGTATTAAAGCAGGCGTTGAATGACGCCAATGTCACGCTTGAAGAGATAGAAGGTATTGCTGTAACCCGCGGTCCCGGTCTGGTCGGATCTCTTCTGATCGGTTTATCAACAGCCAAAGCTCTTGCTTATGCTCTGGATATTCCTTTCGTTGGTGTAAATCATATTGAAGGACATATTGCCGCAGCTTTTCTAACTGAGAATGTACCATCTTTTCCTTTTGTGGCTTTGGTTGTTTCCGGAGGGCATACCAATATTTATCTGGTGAATAATTATCATAACTTTCAACTACTTGGCCAAACTCGTGACGATGCTGCCGGAGAAGCTTTCGATAAAGGTGCCAATCTTCTTAATCTGGGTTATCCGGGCGGTGTTGTAATTGACAAAATAGCCAAAAGCGGAAATCCACAGAAAATCGCTTTCCCCAGAGCTATGAAGGATTCAACCGATTTCAGTTTTAGTGGTTTAAAAACGTCCCTTTTGACAATGCTGAAAAAACTTAACCGGAATCTCAACGCTGAAGAGTTGCCTGATATAGCCGCTAGCTATCAGGAAGCAATAGTGGATGTGCTTATGGAAAAAACAATAAAAGCGGCAGAAGATAATAATGTCAGCCGTATAGTTGTATGCGGCGGAGTAGCGGCCAACAGCAGACTGCGTGAAAAATTCGAAAGAGAAACATCTTTACGAAATATCGGGTTGTTCATCCCTCCGGTTATATTGTGTACGGATAATGCGGCAATGATTGCAGCGATCGGCGAAATTATGTTAAAGGACGGCAGAAGTGATACGCTGGATTTGAATGCAGTATCCCGCTGGCCTTTAGGGGCATAATTATTGTTAATAAATTTCCTTCAAGCAGAATATCATGAATTTACCTAAAGAAATAATCAGTCGCTATGCTGTCAAGCCACGTAAGAAACTGGGGCAATCATTTCTTATAGATAAAAATGTAATCAGAAAAATTTCTGCAGTAGCGCAGGTATCAAAAAATGATATTGTTGTGGAAGTGGGGGCTGGAATCGGTGTCTTAACCCGGGATTTAGCTGAGAATGCATCAAAACTTATTGCCGTTGAAATAGATGAAAAATTAGTTGAAGTATTAAATGATAAGTTATCGGATTATAATAATGTGCAGATATGCCACGGTGATATTTTAAAATTTGATTTTGCTTCTGTTGACCGTAATGAAAAACAGAAAATTAAGGTTATTGGCAATATTCCATATAATATTTCTACTCCTTTACTGTTCCATTTAATATCTTCCCGGAGGTTTATAGATTCTTATGTGTTAATGTTGCAGAAAGAGGTGATTCAGCGGCTGATAGCTACTCCTGGAGGTAAAAATTATGGGATACCGTCTGTAATATTACAAATGTTTGCGACGGTAGAAAAAGTTTTGGATATTCCGGCCGGTTGCTTTTATCCTATTCCCAAAGTTGAATCGTCAGTGATAAAGGGATTTTTCATGGAGAAACCATTAGCGGAACTTACGGATGAAGATTTCTTTATAAAATTGGTCAGAGTCGCATTTGCGCAGCGACGGAAGATGCTGATTAATAATTTAAAAAGATCAAAATTGATGGAAGATGTCTCGGAATCACTTTTAAAAGAATTACTGAGAATGACGGGAATTAATGGGCAGAGAAGGAGTGAAACTCTTTCCGTTCAGGAATTTGGTGCTTTGAGTAATATTTTGTTTAAGGGGCAAGCAGAACAGCCAACGAAATAATCGGGGAATAATAGTTCATCCTGCCCAGACTTTTCTTGTCGTGGCTACTGCGCAAAATATTGTCCCGAGCCACTTATGCCATAAGAATCTGGCCGAATGGTTACGGTCACTTCACCTGGTGGAATATCAGCCCTGATGCCACCTATATATAAGGTTCCGAGAGTTTGTGCGTTGGAAAGACTACTATCTGCTCCCAATTTAAATGTAGCAGAAACATTCATACCGCTAGTGCCGCCAATAATAATCTCCGGCGTTGTAGCTTTTACCAATGTAACACCGTTATTGTATGTGATATCAAGTGTTACGAAACCATTAAATTCCGTCGTTTCGCCACTTATAGTAAAATCTGTAGTTCCGAAATAACCCGGGTCTGTGTATTCGGAAAAACCATCTGCATCATCCCATATAATGCTCAGGTTGCTGACGTTTCTTAACGGCCAGCGTTTACTCATGTCAATGGAAATACTATCTTGACCGGTTATTGCGGCAAGATCACCATCCGAAATAATAATCTTGGCAAATGATGCCTGTGGCATCATAAGCACTATCGAGATAACTGCTAATATTAAAATCTTCTTCATATTTCCTCCTTAATTAAGGACATTTAGGAAACAAAATAATCATTGTTAATTATACGGATTCTTAATTATCCGTTCTGCAGTTAACCCTAATATGTTTTTGTCGTCAGCTATACTAAACCACACTTTTTATTATTTTAACATATAATTCTTTATATGATAGTTATTTCATAATACAAAATTAATATAATGTAAAGAATATTTTAGGGTCTTTGTTATTTGTTCTAAAATTGGGGATAGACAATTCGAGAGTAGTTGTATTGGCGTCAGAAGCTAATCCGAAGGTTCTTTAATTTCAGAATTTAATAAAAAACTTATTGACTAACTTTTGTCAAAATAATAATGCTATTAGCTAATTAACGTGGTGAAAAGATGAAAAATACACTCCTGTATATTGAAACATTTGGTTGCCAAATGAATGTTCATGATTCGGAACAAATGGCGGCATTATTGGCGGATAGCGGTTATAAGCTGACCGAAAATATCATGTTGGCCGATTTAATTCTTATTAATACATGTTCTATAAGGGAAAAAGCGGCTCAAAAGGTTTACAGCATATTAGGAAGACTTGTAAAAATAAAGAAAAAAAATACGGAATTGATTATCGGTGTGGGCGGTTGTCTTGCTCAGCATATAGGACAGAAATTTCACAAAAAATTTGATCATCTGGACTTTGTTTTTGGTACACACAATATTGATCGTTTACCTCAGATGGTTGCCGCAATCAAAGAGAAAAGAGAGAAAATTACGGAAATTGACTTTTATGAATCAGTAAACTCCATAGGTGTTTTTGTTCCTCCGCAAAATGGTGACGTAAGCGCTTTCGTTACTGTAATGCAGGGCTGCAACAATTTTTGTGCGTATTGTGTTGTTCCTTATCTGCGTGGTGCGGAGACGAGCAGACCGTCGGATGATATACTTGAAGAGATAAGAAAACTTGCCGATCATGGAATCAAAGAAGTTATTCTTTTAGGCCAAAATGTTAATTCTTACGGCAAAACCATTGGAAATGGATTGAGTTTTGCAGCACTGATAAAAAAAATAGGAAAAATTTCCGGCATTGAACGGATCAGATTTACTACGTCACACCCGCGTGACCTTTCTGATGAATTGATCAATTGTTTTGCCGATGAAAAAAAGTTGTGCGATCATATTCACCTTCCAGTGCAGTCCGGGTCAAATAGGATATTGGCATTAATGAACAGAGGTTATACAGTTGAAGAATATATGAAAAAAGTTGATCATTTACGTAAACTGAATCCGTATATAAGCATTACTTCGGATATTATCGTCGGATTCCCCGGTGAGACACAGGATGATTATCAAGAAACCATTGACATGATGGAAAAAATCAGGTTTGATTCAACATTTTCATTTAAGTATTCTGAAAGAGAAGGAACTGAAGCACAAAAATTAGAAGGAAAAATAGAAGAATGTGAGAGGTTAAGAAGGCTCAAACAGCTGCAGATGTTGCAGGATAGGCATACACTGGATAAAAATATAGCTTTGGAAAATACAAGACAGGAAATATTGGTTGAAAGAAGAAGTAAAAATTCCAAAGATGATTTGATGGGACGAACCAGATCCTGGAAAATTGTAAATTTCAAGGGTGGGTTGGAATTAACAGGGAAACTGGTGGATGTGAAAATATCAAAGGGGTATTTACATTCGTTAAGAGGAAAAATGATTGATAAGGAGGTGGGAAATGTTAATTGAAATGAGGGTCGCAGGATTAACTATTGATCCTATCACCAATACGCCCATCATAATTTTGAAAAATCTACAGGAGAGCAAAGCCATTCCGATATGGATAGGTTTGTTTGAAGCCAGTGCTATCGCTACAGTATTGGAAAAAATTGTTTTTCCAAGGCCTATGACTCATGACTTATTTAACGAATGTTTAAAGTCTTTAGACGTGACGGTAGATAGAGTTGAAATTGTGGATATTCGCAGTAATACTTTTTTTGCCAATATTTATTTGACCAGAGAAGGTCGGAATTTTTCGATTGATGCGCGTCCCAGTGATGCGATTGCCATAGCTTTACGTGCAAATGCTCCGATATTTGTCGATGAAAGTGTTATTGAAAAATCGCGCAGTGTCGATTTGATGGTAAAACTTGGTGATTTGAACCAATTAAAAGAAGATAAAATTAAAGAATTTCTGGAGAATCTTTCGCTGGAAGATTTCGGTAAATATAAAATGTAATGAGTCCCAAGTTTCAGAAGCGAAGCGCACTGAAACTTGCTGGACGAATTATCCCGAAACATAAGTGGGATAATTGTCATGTCTGGTAAGTAGCCGGTATCGATAATATGGAAAACATAATAGAAAATTTTCGAAACTATCTGGAAGTGGAAAGAAATGTTTCCGCGCATACGCGCATAGCTTATATTGCAGATGTTCAAGACTTTGCCGGTTTTTTACAAAAAAGTAGTATTATAAAAGATCAAAATGAAATAATTAATGTAGAACCGGAAATTATTCGGGAATATCTGGGCTGCCTGTACCGGCAAAAAGTTAAAAAAATAACGGTTAACCGTAAAATATCATCGCTGAAAGCTTTTTATAAATACGGGTTACGAACGGGCAAGATTCAAAATAACCCGGCAGAAATGATTCGAACACTAAAGACAGAAAAATATACGCCTACCTTTTTGTCGGTTGATGAAATTTTTGAGTTATTGGCAGTAAAAAACGAAAATTCGGTTTTAGGTTTGCGTAATAGAGCTATGCTGGAAGTATTTTATTCTTCGGGCTTGCGATTGAGCGAAGTTGCAGGATTGGATTTAACGGATATTGATTTTAATCAAAAGCTGCTTAAAGTGCGTGGTAAGGGAAGAAAGGAAAGAATAGTCCCTATCGGCGGACCGGCCATAAAGGCCGTTCGTGAGTATTTGGGAAAGGTTGAAGAAATAAGAAAAAATCAAAATGGAGATGTTTTTAAAAGACCGTTATTCTTAAATTCTCGTGGTGAAAGAATAACAACAAGGAGCATTGCCCGGATAGTTAATGAGACAGCCGGTAAAAGCGGTATTGGGAGAAAAATCAGCCCGCATGCTTTAAGGCACAGCTTTGCCACCCATCTATTGAATGCGGGTGCTGATTTACGTTCTATTCAGGAATTGTTGGGTCATGAAAGTCTTTCGACAACGCAAAAATATACAGCGGTGAATATTAATCGGATGATGGAAGTTTACGATAAAGCTCATCCTCGAACTAAAAAAAATGAGACTTGATTTTTCCCAGGGCGAAGCCGCAGGGAAAAGCCATAGTCGAAATTATCCCGTTCAAGTGAAGTTGTATGTATAATTTGCAGTTGTAAAATCAGCATCCTGATTTTTTAAAGGAGAAAAAATGAACATAAGAGGGACCACAATATTAGCGGTCAGGCATAATGGCACGGTAACCGTAGCTGGTGACGGTCAGGTTACTTTGGATACGACAATATTGAAACATGGCGCACGAAAAGTTCGCCGTCTTTACAATGATGAAGTTATTGTTGGTTTTGCCGGGGCGACAGCTGATGCGTTTACTTTATTCGACCGGTTTAATCAAAAACTGGAGCAATATAATGGCAATTTGTTGCGGGCGGCTGTGGAATTAACAAAAGATTGGCGAACGGACCGGGTATTGCGACATTTAGAGGCATTAATGATTGCGGTAAATAAAGATAAATCATTGATTATTTCCGGAAACGGAGATGTCATTGAAGCAGATGATGACGTTATGGCGATCGGGTCTGGTGGACCTTATGCACAGGCGGCTGCTCGTGCGCTGTTACGTCACAGCAATCTGACATCTTCGGAAATTGCTAAAGAAGCCATGAAAATAGCAGCGGAAATTTGTATTTATACAAATAATAATGTAACACTGGAAGAAATTGAAGAAACTGCACATGAAACGAAGGAAACGAAAAAGAGCAAAGATAAGGAGTAGAAATAATATATGATAAGCAAAGGGTTAACACCCCGTGAAATAGTGGAGAAACTGGATCGTCACATAATCGGTCAATCCGATGCGAAAAGAGCGGTAGCAATTGCACTGCGCAACAGATGGCGGAGACAAAACGTTACAGATGAACTGGCTGACGAGATATCACCCAAAAATATAATTATGATCGGTCCTACAGGTGTGGGTAAAACAGAAATTGCCCGTAGATTAGCCAAACTGGATAATTCTCCTTTTTTAAAAGTGGAAGCGTCAAAATTTACGGAAGTTGGGTATGTGGGACGCGATGTTGAATCAATGATCCGGGATTTGGTGGAATTGTCCCTTAATATGGTTAAATCGGAAGAGCAGGAAAATGTCAGGGCAAGAGCGGCGGAAATTGCAGAGGAAAAATTACTGGATTTGTTGCTTCCTCCGCGGCCTAAGGAAAAAATGGTAAGTGATATGCTGGTTGATGCCACTGAGTTGCATGAAAAGGATCAACAGACTGAAGATCAGGCACAGAAGGCCGATGCTACGCGGGAAAAATTAAGACATTTGCTCAAAGAAAACAAGCTTGATAACCGATTAGTGGATCTGGAAGTTACCGAGACCAGAAGCGGTCCCATGATTGAAATATTTTCCGCGGCGGGAATGGAAGACATGGGGCTCAATGTCCGGGATATGCTGGGAAGCGTATTTCCGCAAAAAAAGAAAATGAAAACGGTAAAGGTACCGGAAGCGCTGGAAATACTGGAAGAAGAAGAAGCACAAAAATTAATAGATATGGACAAGGTAACCAAGACAGCGCTGGAAAGAGTTGAACAATCGGGTATAATTTTTCTCGATGAGATTGATAAAATTGTCGGCAGCGATTCATCCCATGGTCCCGATGTGTCACGTGAAGGTGTGCAAAGAGATCTGCTGCCTATTGTGGAAGGTTCCAACGTTAATACGCGCTATGGTATGGTCAAAACAGATCACATACTTTTTATCGCAGCAGGTGCGTTTAGTGCTTCCAAGCCATCTGATTTGATTCCAGAGTTACAGGGGCGCTTTCCGATTCGTGTGGAGCTTGATTCATTGGGGAAAGAGGAATTTATCCGTATTTTAACCGAGCCGAATAATGCACTGGTTAAACAGTATACGGAAATGATGGCAACAGAGGGTATAAAATTATCATTTACGGAAGAAGCCATCGCAACCGTTGCGGAAGTAGCAACAGTGGTCAACGAAAGAACAGAAAATATTGGAGCCAGAAGGCTATATACGATTATGGAAACTTTATTGGATGAGATTTCTTTTGAAGCGCCGGATATGAAAGAAAAAGAAATAATAATAGATGCGAAACAGGTAGAAGAAAAGCTCAATGAAATAATTGAAGATGAGGATTTGAGCAGGTATATTCTGTAACTGGAGCCATAAATGGAAAATATAAAAGATTCGATGGAAAGAGCCGAAATACTACTGGAAGCCTTGCCTTATATTAAACGATTTTATAACAAGACTATTGTTATAAAATACGGCGGACATGCCATGGTTGATGATGAACTGAAAGACAGGTTTGCCCAGGATGTGGTCATGATGAAATATATCGGTATCAATCCGGTTATTGTTCATGGTGGCGGTCCACAAATAGGAACATTACTCAAAAAGTTCGGTAAAGAATCAAAATTTGTTCAGGGTATGCGGGTTACCGATGAAGAAACCATGAATATTGTGGAGATGGTTCTGGTGGGGAAGGTAAATAAGGAAATTGTCGGTTTGATCAACAGGCATGGTGGAAATGCGGTTGGATTGAGTGGTAAGGATGGTAATTTAATTCAGGCGGAAAAATATTATTTAAGTGAGGAAAAGATTAAAAGCACGCCGCCGGAAATTATAGATATAGGTTTGGTCGGCAAAGTCAAAATTATTAATTCCCAGTTGATTATTTCGCTTACGCAAAATAACTTTATACCGGTTATCGCTCCTACAGGACTCGGTGAAAACGGGGAAACATACAATATCAATGCGGATATCGTAGCAGGAGAAATTGCCGCCGCCCTGCAGGCGGAAAAACTCCTGTTGTTGACCGATGTGTCAGGCGTTTTGGGAAAAAATAAAAAACTGATCAATACAATGAGTAATAAAGAAGCTTTGAAATTAATTGAAAATGGAATTGTTGAAGGAGGTATGTTTCCCAAGATAAAGTGTTGTCTGAAAGCTCTAAAAGGTGGAGTGAAGAAGGCTCATATAATTGACGGACGTTTAAAGCATGCAGTGTTGCTGGAGGTATTTACGGATAAAGGAATAGGTACGGAAATAGTTTTATAACGGTTTCGGAAAAAGTCCATATGCTGCGTTGCTCTGCAGCCTCTCGTCATTGCGGCTTATAAACAAATACGCCTCATTCCAGAGGCCTTAAGCGCCTTGCCTCTGGATCTTTTTACGAAGTCTTAGCGATTAATTGAAGGTGAAGGAAATGAAAGAAAAAGAATTAATGGCTGCAGCCAATGAGAATATAATGAATACATATAAGCGTTTTCCGGTGGTTATAACTGAAGGAGCAGGCGCAAAACTGTGGGATATAAATGGGCGTGAATATCTGGATTTTGTGGCAGGGATTGCCGTTTGTTCTCTGGGACATTCTCATCCTCAGGTTGTAGTTGCAGTGAAAGAACAGTTGGATAAATTAATACATGTTTCCAATTTATATTACACTCAGCCCCAGACGCAATTGGCCGAATTGCTGGTTAAAAATTCTTTTGCAGATAAGGTTTTTTTCTGCAACAGCGGTGCGGAAGCAAATGAAGCGGCCATAAAACTTGCCCGAAAATATGCCCATGAAAATATGGGAACTGAAAGATTCGAATTAATTACTATGAAAGACTCTTTTCATGGCCGGACAATGGCTACAATTACGGCGACCGGACAGGAAAAATTTCAGTTCGGTTTTACGCCCCTGCTGGCGGGTTTTACTTACGTCCCTTTCAATGACTTAAAAGCATTGGAGAACGCAATTTCCGATAAGACTTGCGGGGTATTGCTGGAACCGATTCAGGGCGAAGGCGGCGTCAATATACCGGATGAAAATTATCTTGCTGAAGTAAGAGAAATTTGCAACCGTTATGGCATTTTGTTGATTCTCGACGAAGTACAGACAGGCATAGGCAGAACAGGAAAATTATTCGCTTATGAGCATTCGGGAATAAAACCGGATATAATGACTCTGGCCAAAGCTTTGGGTAACGGTCTTCCTGTGGGAGCAATGCTGGCAAAGGATAAAATAGCCAAAGCGTTTGTTCCCGGCAATCACGCATCCACTTTTGGCGGCAATCCTTTGGCAATGGTTGCGGCTATCGCTGTTTTAAGAACAATATTGCAGGAAAACGTCTTGGAAAATTGTCGAAAAGTCGGCGAATATTTTTTATTGCAATTAAAAAAGCTCCAGCAAAAATACAAGATTATTACCGAAGTGCGAGGTAAGGGACTGATGCTGGCCTTAAAATTGGATATAGAAGCAGCTGATATTGTCAATGAGTGTCTTCATCAGGGATTGCTGATCAATTCCACCGGAGGGAAAATTTTGCGATTCGTGCCGCCATTGATTATTACTACCCACGATGTTGATCGGGCAATTGAAGTGCTCGATAGAGTGATGGAGGGTAAATGAAAAAAGATCTGTTGAATATTTACGACCTGGAAGATGCTGATTTTGAAAAAATATGGTCGAAAGCTAAAAAGCTTAAAAAAGATTTAAAGAACGGCAAACCCCATAATTCTCTCCAGGGAAAAACTCTGGGGATGATTTTTGATAAATCTTCCACGAGGACAAGAATATCTTTTGAAGTCGGCATGTATCAGTTGGGAGGAATTGCATTGTTTTTAACTTCACGTGATACGCAAATAGGCCGTGGCGAAACTATTTCCGATTCGGCGCAGATGATGTCACGTTATCTGAATGGGATTATGATCAGGACATTTTCTCAAAAAAGTGTTGAAGATTTCGCCCGTTATGCTTCGATTCCTGTGATTAACGGATTGACGGATATTTTACATCCCTGTCAAATTCTAAGCGATCTGTTTACGATAAAAGAAAAGAAAGGATCTTATGATGGTTTGAAGATCGCATATATCGGAGACGGTAATAATATAGCCAATACCTGGATTGAAGCAGCCGCTAAATTACCGATTCAGTTATCATTGGCTTGTCCTGAGGGATACGATCCTGACAGGAAGATAATGATCAAAGGGAAAAAGGAAGCAAAAGAAGGCATTACTCTTTATCGTGATCCGCTGGATGCTGCAAAAGATGCTGATGTTTTATATACTGATGTATGGGTTAGTATGGGACAGGAATCGGAGAATGAAGAAAGAAAAAAAATATTTAAAAATTATCAGATAAATAAAAGACTTTTGAAAGAAGCCAAAAAAAATGCAATCGTCATGCATTGCTTGCCGGCGCACCGTGGAGAAGAAATAACATCCGATGTTATCGACGGTCCGCAGTCTGTCGTGATCGATCAGGCGGAAAATCGTCTGCATGTGCAAAAAGCAATTCTGGAAATACTGCTTTAATAGATTAGAAATTAGCCCGTTTATCGGGGATAGGGAGGACAAGGATTGTCGAAAGGAATTAAGAAAGTTGTTTTGGCGTATTCGGGAGGACTGGATACATCCGTAATTTTGCGCTGGCTTATTGAAACATACAAGTGCGAAGTCGTTTGTTTTGCTGCCGATTTGGGACAAAAAGAAGAGTTGACCGGTCTGAAAAAGAAGGCTATTAATACCGGAGCCAGTAAAATTTATATAGAAGATTTGAAGGAAGAATTCGCTCGGGATTTCGTATTCCCGGCACTGCGTGCCAATGCGATTTACGAGGGGACATATCTTCTGGGTACATCACTGGCACGTCCTTTGATAGCCAAAAAGCAGATTGAAATAGCGAAAAAAGAAAAAGCTGACGCGGTATCTCACGGAGCGACGGGTAAAGGTAACGATCAGGTAAGGTTCGAACTTACTTACTATGCTTTAAATCCTTCGATAAAAATTATTGCAGCATGGAAGGACGACAAATGGACATTTGATTCACGCGAATCAATGATCGATTATGCCAAAAAATATAAAATCCCTGTCCCGCTGACCAAGGCAAAACCTTACAGCTCGGATCGCAATATTCTGCATATTTCTCATGAAGGAGGGATTCTGGAAGATCCCTGGGTAGAAGCGCCGGAAGATATGTTTGTGCTTACTGAATCACCAGAAGCGGCTCCGGATAAACCTACTTATCTGGAAATTGAATTTAAAAAGGGAAATCCCGTAGCTGTAAACGGCAAAAAGATGTCACCGGCAAAACTCATGGATTACATGAATACGGTTGCCGGAGCCAACGGCATAGGACGGGTGGATATGGTGGAAAATCGCTATGTCGGAATGAAATCCAGAGGTGTTTATGAAACACCAGGCGGTACAGTGCTTTGGGCTGCGCATCGGGCGGTTGAATCAATTACCATGGATCGAGAGGTAATGTTTATGCGCGATTCACTGATACCAAAATATGCCCAGCTGGTCTATAACGGCTTCTGGTATTCACCGGAAATGAGAGCGCTGCAAACTTACATAGATGCGACACAGGAAAATGTAACAGGTACCGTGCGAATGAAATTGTATAAAGGGAATTGTATTGTTGCCGGAAGAAAATCGCCAAATTCACTTTACAGCGAATCATTTGCCACTTTTGAAAAGGATCAGGTCTACAATCAGAAGGATGCTATAGGGTTTATCAAACTAAACGGATTGCGTTTGATAATTCAAAATATCTTAAAAAAATAAATTCAACCCAAGCGGAGAAAAAGCATGACAACCGGTAAAAAACCATGGAGCGGAAGATTTCAGCAATCAACAGCCGGAGATGTGGAAGAATTTACTTCTTCCATTCATTTTGACCGGAGACTTTATTCTTATGATATAGAAGGCTCTATAGCTCATGCAACAATGCTTGCCGGACAGAATATAATATCACAAAAAGAGGCCAAGAAAATTGTTTCGACTTTGAAAGAAATTTTGAAAGATATAGAAAAAGGCAAGTTGAAATTCATGGCTGCCGATGAAGATATTCATATGGCTATCGAAAAAGAACTGATTAGACGCATAGGTGAAACGGGAGGTAAGCTTCATTCGGCAAGAAGCCGCAATGATCAGATAGTTCTTGATGTCCGGCTTTATTTGCGGGCGGAAATAAAAAAAATAGTTAGTTTACTGGTTTCTTTACAGTTGCGTTTATTGGAAATAGCGAAAAGAGAAATTAAAACTATTATGCCCGGTTATACTCATATGCAAAAAGCACAGCCGGTTTTGCTTTCGCATTATTTTCTGGCATTCGGAGAAATGTTTAGTCGGGATATTCAAAGACTGAAAGACTGTCTCGGAAGGCTTAATGTTCTTCCTTTAGGTGCTGCGGCATTAGCCGGTACGGGTCTGCCTATTGATCGCAGCCGGACGGCAAAAATGTTGGGTTTCACTGAAATCAGCAAAAACAGTATGGACACGGTTGCCGACAGGGACTTCATTGCTGAATTTATTTTTGCGGCTTCTCTTAATATGATGCATCTCAGCCGCTTTTGCGAAGATTTGGTTTTATGGTCTTCTGATGAATTCGGTTTTGTAGAAATATCCGACGCCTATACCACTGGCAGCAGCATCATGCCGCAGAAGAAAAATCCCGATGTGGCAGAATTGATCAGGGGGAAAACCGGCCGGGTTTACGGAGATCTTGTGGCAATCTTGACTATAATGAAAGGATTGCCCATGACTTACAATCGAGATTTGCAGGAAGACAAGGAGCCTTTGTTTGATGCGGTTGATACTTTAAAAAATTGTCTGACAATATTTGCGGAAATGATTAAACATATGGAATTTAATTCCGTAAGAATGCTTATGGCAGCACGGGGAGGATTTTCCACAGCGACTGATATAGCCGAACACCTTGTCGCAAAAGGTGTGCCATTCCGCCGTGCTCATGAGATTGCAGGGAAAATAGTTGCTTATTGTCTTGGAAACAAGAAGAGATTAGACGAACTGACATTGAAAGAATATCGGGAATTCTATAAAGGTTTTAATCTTGATATTAAGAATATAATCGAATTGGATAAAGCAGTTAATATGCGCAGGCACATAGGTGGAACGGCAACTGCTGCCGTACTTAAGAGGATAAAAGAATTTGAAAAGGACCTTCGTAAAATATAGCTTATTGGCACTTCTGCTAGTGTTTGCAAATTTTACCGGTTGCGGTGTAAAAGGAAATCCGGTCGTCTCATCGAATGTGAACGTTAATGTGCCAATTGTTAAAAATTTTAAGGCTGATTCTACTGATAACGCCATCATATTGAATTGGGATTATTACCGTAAAATTTCGGGAATAAGTTATATTGCCGTAGAAAAAAGCGAGTTGGGCAGTGCCGGAAACGAATGTAAAGAATGTCCCGGAACATTCAAACGTATTGCTAAGGTTTTGCCGGAAAATATAAGACAAAATGATGAGGAATATATAAAAATCAGTCTTACCGATAATAAGGTCATGACAGGGAAAACGTACGATTATCGTTTATTGGTTTGTGATGATTATAATGAATGCCGGGAAATTTCGGCTACAGAGATAAAATTAAAATGATGAAGCTTATAAGGAGGCCTTTTATGTTTAAGGGCGCAATGGTCGCTATTATAACACCTTTTAAAAATAATCAGGTTGATGAGAAAGCGTTACGTGAACTCATAGAATTTCAAATTGCCAACGGGACGGATGCAATTGTGCCCTGTGGAACTACGGGAGAATCAGCAACTCTTTCCCATGAGGAACATGACCGGGTCATTGAAATTACTATCGATGCCGTGAGAAAAAGAGTCCCTGTTATTGCAGGTACCGGTTCAAACAGTACCAGGGAAGCCCTGCGTCTAACCAAACATGCCTATGAAGCAGGAGCCGATGGAGCGCTTATCGTTTGTCCATATTATAATCGTCCCACTCAGGAAGGTCTTTATCAGCATTTTAAGACTATAGCCGAAAATATTTCCATTCCAATAATTCCGTATAATATACCAAGCCGAACCGGTGTAAATCTCATGCCGGAAATGGTTGCCAAATTGGCACGTATAAAAAATATAGTCGGCATTAAGGAAGCATCAGGGTCTATCAAACAAATGAGCGATGTTATCGGCCTTTGCGGCAAAGATTTTGCCGTTTTGTCGGGTGATGACATTTTTACTCTGCCGTTAATGGCGATGGGCGGTGCAGGCGTTATTTCCGTTATCTCCAATATAGCTCCTGCGGATATGGCCGGATTGGTTGATGCTTTTGAATCAGGTGATATGGACAAGGCTAAAGCTCTTCACTATAAGATGAGTGCATTGATCGACGCCCTTTTTATCGAAGTCAATCCCGTTCCGGTTAAAGCGGCACTGGCGTTGATGGGTAAAATAGAGTATGAATACAGATTGCCGCTTTGTAAAATGACTGAAGCTAATTTTGAAAGATTGAAAAAAACAATGACTGATTACGGTTTGATCTAATTATATGGTTGAAAAAGAATAAATTAAGAAGGTACAATATTATGGTTAAAGCTGTTGTTACGGGTGCCGGTGGAAGAATGGGAGGTAAAATAATCAGCCTTATTTCTGCTACGGAAGGGATAAATGTTGTCGGAGCTGTAGAAGTTACGGGTCATCCGATTATTGGTTTTGATATAGGTCAAGGGCTGGGGTTGGGTGAAACAGGGATTTTAGCTTGCGATAAATTGACTGATTGTATTGATCAGGCGGATGTTGTTATTGATTTTACGAACCATGATTCTTCTCTTGGTTATTTAAAGATAGCCCACCAGAAAAATCGTGCCATAGTTATCGGTTCTACCGGATTTACTGATTCTGAAATGCGGGAAATTAAGAAACTGGCAAAAAATACACGTTGTTTATTAAGTCCTAATATGAGTGTCGGCGTGAATGTGATGCTGAAAGTTTTGGAGTACTGCACAGAAATACTTAAAGACGATTACGATATTGAAATTGTCGAAGCGCATCACCATTTAAAAAAAGACGCTCCCAGTGGAACGGCAATGCAAATGGCAAAAGTTATATGCGAAAAGCTGGGGCGGAATATCGAGGAAACACTGGTTTATTCGCGCCAGGGTCTAATCGGTGAGAGAACAAAAAAAGAAATAGGTATACAAACAGTTCGTGCCGGTGACATTGCCGGTGATCATACGGTTATTTTCGGTGGAGTAGGAGAAAGACTGGAGTTTATTCACCGAGCCCATAATCGTGACAATTTTGCCAAAGGGGCGATTCGTGCAGCGCAGTGGATTGTTAATCAGAAAAATGGCCTGTATGATATGCAAGATGTTTTGGGATTAAGGAAAAAAAATTCAAAAGGCATTAAGAAAATTTGAACGGCGTAATCTGTTACATCGGCATTGGTTCTAATTTAGGCAATGCTTTGGAGAATTGTCGGAATGCCGTTGAAAATCTTGGCCAGTGCAAGGGAATAGAGGTAACAAGGTTTTCGTCTTTTTATGAAACGGAAGCGGTAGGTATTGTAAATCAAAAAAATTTTGTAAATGCGGTAGCAGAAATAAGGACGGTACTTTCTGCCCGTAAATTGTTACAGGAATTGCAGAACGTCGAAAAGAAAATGGGACGCAGGCGCGAAGTAAAAGGCGGCCCCCGGATCATAGATCTCGATATTCTTTTTTATGGACACGACCTGATTAGGGAAACTGATTTGGAAGTACCGCATCCGGAAATGCACAAAAGGCGATTTGTTTTGGAGCCGTTGGAAGAGTTGACGTCATACATGATACATCCTGTTTTTTGTATTTCTATTCGCGGCCTGAAAGAAAGATTAACTGATGATAAAATGGTCAAATTGATCAGGAATTGAAATCAGACTGTTTAGGAATGCTATGATTATCCGATTAATATTGTTTCTCTTATTGATTTATTTGCTGTATAAGATATTCAACTTCATCAAGCAATCAAGACCTTTGGAAAATAAATATGATAAATACAAAACCGAATCGAGCAAAGGAGAAGAGTTGGTTGAAGACCCTGTTTGTCACACTTATGTTCCGATTAGTCAGGCCTTCAAAAAAGAAATATCCGGCAGGGATTATTACTTCTGCAGTAAACAATGTAGTGATAAATACGAAGTAGAAAAAAATAACTGAACTTAACGGGAGAATTTATGAAATTTTTTATTGATACTGCCAATGTGGAAGAAATCAAAGAAGGGATTGCTCTGGGTATGGTAGACGGAGTTACCACCAATCCATCACTGATAGCCAAAGAAAAAAAAGATTTTGACTCTGTAGTCAAAGATATATTGAAAATTGTCAAAGGACCGGTAAGTCTGGAGGTCGTAAGTCAGGAAGCAAAAGCAATGTTTGCCGAAGGTAAAAAACTGGCACGTCTGGGAAGTAATGTCGTAATTAAAGTTCCTTTATCAACCGAAGGATTAAAGGCGACAAGGATGTTTGCCGATGCCGGCATTGATGTGAATCAGACCTTGATATTTTCACCGCTTCAGGCATTAATGGCTGCCAAAGCGGGAGCGCGTTACGTGAGCCCGTTTGTCGGCCGTCTGGACGATATTGCTCATGACGGTATGGAAATAGTTGATCAAATCCTTACTATTTACGAGAATTATTGTTACGAAACGGAAGTAATTGTTGCCAGTATACGTCATCCCCGTCATGTTTTAGATGCGGCTTTAATGGGTGCGGATATAGCTACGATTCCTTTCAAGGTAATAGCCCAGTTGGTAAAGCATCCGTTAACAGAAAAAGGAATAGAAACTTTTTTGGAAGACTGGAAGAAAGTTCCCCAAAAATAGAAAGGCTAAATCTTTTAAAAGTATCAAAAAATGATTTCAAGGCGCGAAACTTTCAATTTGCCCAATACCATAACATTGATGAGAATCGGTGTAGTTCCCTTTTTGTTTATTCTGCTTTCTAATCCGGGAGAATTCTGGAGCTTGATTATAGCCGGATTGTTTGTTGTCGCGTCCATTACAGATTTTTTTGACGGTTATATTGCCCGAAAATATCATATGATTACTACAATGGGTAAATTTCTTGATCCCATTGCCGATAAAATCATCGTCAATACGGCAATGATTTTGATGATTCCCATTGGTCGTATTCCAGCCTGGATAGTTGCCTTAACGATTATTCGTGATTTGATTGTTGATGTAATAAGAAGTATCGCTTCTTCGGAAGGAATTTATATACAGGCAAGCATTCTGGGCAAGCAGAAGACTGTGACACAAATAATAGCCGTTACTGCATTAATGATACATTATTCTATTTTCGGTATTAATGCTCATATTGTTGGAATGGTAGTTCTTTATATTGCGTTGTTCCTCACGATTTATTCAGGAGTGGATTATTTTATAAAGATGTACAAGAGTGTAGTAAAGTAAAAAATTTTGACTTTTATGAAAAATTAACAAGATAATAGAAATATCTATTATCTATTGTTAAATTTTTTATTATTTTTGTTGACAATAGAAATCTATTTGTTATATTCAGCGCCGTTTAAATGAGCGGGCGTAACTCAGCGGTAGAGTGCTACCTTGCCAAGGTAGACGTCGACGGTTCAAATCCGTTCGCCCGCTCCATTTTATTTTAGGCGGCATAGCCAAGTGGCTAAGGCAGCGGTCTGCAAAACCGTTATTCCCCGGTTCAAGTCCGGGTGCCGCCTCCAATAGTAATAACGAGGAGATTGCTTCTTTATAGAAGTAACTCCTCTTTCTATTTGTTAATTTTTATAAATCAATATGTTACAGTAAAACATACAAGTATTTCTTTAAAAACTATTCTTTTCATTTTCAGATTGGTTAATCGGTATGCATTGGTCATTGACTAATAGTTTTAATAATGGTATAATACTTTTTTATTATGGAAAAGCAGGCGAAGAAAAAAATGTTTAAAGTAGGCGATTTGGCTGTATACCCAGCTCATGGCGTGGGAGTGATTGAAGCTATTGAAAACAGGGAAGTAATGGGTAAAAAACAGCCTTTTTATGTTATGAAAATAATGGGTAACGGAATGAAAATAATGATTCCGATGATGAGTGTTAAATCAGTCGGATTACGTGAAATTATTTTAGAAAAGGAAATACCCAAAGTATATGAAATCCTGCGCAATAAAGACGTTACTATAGATAAACAGACATGGAATAAGCGCTATAAAGAATACCTCGAAAGAATAAAAACCGGTTCAGTGTTTGAAATTGCCAGTGTTTTAAGGGATTTGTTTATCTTAAAAAGTGATAAGAATCTTTCTTTCGGAGAAAGAAAAATGATGGATACAGCAATGAATTTGCTGGTTAAAGAAATATCCGTAGCTACAAATGCGCAAGAATCAGAAGTCGAACACAACCTGCAAATGATCTTTACGGTACAATAACACCAGCTTATTTAATCCTAAAAAACAGTTCTTTGAAAATTTAATAATGGGCAGATTACCTTTTCTAATTAAAGGAAAACCGTAAGAGTTGCCTCCATTTTTTTATTAAAATAATATTTTTTTAATACATGATTAATTTAGAAATAAATATTTCAATATCAGTAGAAAGGAGGTGAAGCGGTTGATTGTTAGAATTATTTTAATTATGGCATGTTCTATAAGTGGCTACGCTATTGTTTATTATACATCTGAATCCAATTCTACTTTAATTTTTAAATCAGTGGGCGGCTTTATAATTGGATTATTAATAGCATTATCAGTTATAGGAATTGAAAAAGAAATTCGTAAATTATCTTTAAAAGTTATTATCGGTGGCGTAGCGGGGATGATAATCGGTCTGATGATTGCCTTAATATTCGGATTTGGTCTAAATTTCGTTAGTAAAATAAGGGAGAATCAGCAGGCAATACCCTGGATTTACTTGTTGATAACCGGAATATTCGGTTACCTCGGCCTTTTTCTTGGTTCAAAGAAAATAGAAGAATTTAACTTTTTAAATCCCGAACCAAATACCAGTCACGATTACCGCGTTTTGGATACCAGTGTAATTATTGAGGGTAGAATAGCTGATATCTGCGACAGTGGCTTCATAGAAGGTGATTTGATTGTCCCACGTTTTGTTTTGAATGAATTGCAATTTTTAGCAGACTCTTCCGATTCGATGAAAAGATTACGTGGCAGACGGGGACTGGATGTCCTGAATCACATGCAGAAGAGTTCAAATATAAATATTGAGATAGTCGAGCAGGATTTTCCAAAAATCAAAGGAGTGGATGGCAAACTTGTAGCGTTAGCCAAACAACTCAATGCCAAACTTTTAACCAATGATTATAATTTGAACAAAGTAGCGCAATTGCAGGGAGTTCGCGTTCTTAATATTAATGAATTAGCCAATGCCATGAAGCCGGTTGTGTTACCCGGAGAACAAATGACCGTGAAAATTATCAGGGAAGGAAAGGAAACAGGGCAGGGGGTAGGTTATTTGGATGACGGCACAATGATCATTGTTGATAGCGGACAGAAAATGCTGAATATGAATGTGGATGTTGTCGTGACCAGTGTATTGCAGACGACAGCCGGACGAATGATTTTTTCAGAATTAAAAGAGACAGCAGACAAAAAGAAATAGAAAATTGTTTTCTTTATCAAAGGATAAATGAAAAATATCATTTGTATTATCCGGTTCCACTTATAATTTTTCAAAGAAGTGAAAAGCCCGGGAAATTAAAGCCCGGGCTTTTTTATGCACTATTCCATTTTAAGATAAAAAATGATATCAAAATACCAATTCTAAATCAAAGCGCTATTTTTGTTGGCTTCGTCGTCGGTTTCCTCAACGTATTGATAATACGCTTTGTTGCCTCCTTCTGGCCGCCTCAATATCATCTTTGATTTAGAATTGGTATTACAATGAGATAAAAAATATTGATGGGAATGATTAATGAGAATAGTGGCAATAATTCCCGCCGGAGGTGCCGGGAAAAGATTAAAGGCTAATGTGGCCAAACAGTATCTACTATTGAATCAGACGCCTGTAGTGGTACATACTCTACAGGTATTTCAAATGTCCAAGATAGTAGATGAAATTATTTTAGTCCTGCCACCGGGTGATTTGGCTTCAGCCCGCCAGAAGTTAACAGATAAATACGGTTTAAAAAAAGTAACGAAAATTGTTGCAGGTGGGAAGGAAAGGCAGGATTCTGTCAGGAACGGTCTGGCGGCCATTGAAAATAAATGCGATGTTATTATTGTGCACGACGCGGCAAGACCTTTTGTTACAGAGAAAATGATCAAAGATGTTGTTGCTGCGGCGAAAGTTACAGGTGCGGCATCGGTCGGTGTAAGAGCTAAAGATACCATCAAGAAAGCCACTAAAGATAATATGGTAAAAGTTACAATCCCGCGGCAGAATTTGTGGCAGACGCAAACTCCACAGGCATTCAAATTCGAAACTTTTAAAAAAGCATACAAAAAAGCCTATGACAAAAAATATTACGGAACTGACGATGCGTCTTTGGTTGAACAAATGGGCGGTAAAATAAAGATGATTGCCGGCTCATATGACAATATTAAGATTACAACACCGGAAGATGTGATAATGGCAAAAGCTTTGATAAAAAACAAAACGGGGAGGGAAATGCAGATACGCGTCGGATGCGGCTATGACAGTCATCGTTTTGTCACTGGCAGAAAACTGATTTTAGGGGGAATAACAATTCCTTTTAATATGGGATTACAAGGTCATTCCGATGCCGATGCATTGCTTCATGCGGTTTGCGATGCCCTTTTGGGCGCGGCAGGAGCTGGTGATATCGGTCGGCATTTCCCGGATACTGATCCGCAATACAAAGATATTTCCAGCAAGGTGATTCTGGATCGGGTACGTAAAATTATTACCGATAAAGGTTTTGCCATCAATAATATTGATGCAACAATCATTATGGAAAAACCCAAAGTCACTCCTTATGTAGACAGGATTATAAATAGTATTGCACAAGTTTTGAATATATCGGCAACTGATATAAACATTAAAGCCAAAACGAACGAAAACATGGGATTTGTCGGACGTGGTGAAGGTATAGCGGTAACAGCAGTTGCTGCATTGAATAAGGAATAAATAAATGGATAAATACAGAGTCAGATTTGCGCCTTCTCCAACCGGAGAATTGCATGTGGGCAATGCTCGGACGGCTCTCTTTAATTGGATGTTTGCCCGGCATCATGGCGGTTCTTTTATTCTACGTATTGAAGATACCGACGAATCGCGCAGCGATATTACTTATCAGAAAAATCTGCTTAATGATTTGGATTGGCTGGGCCTTGATTGGGACGAAGGACCGGGGAAAGATGGTTCTTGTGGCCCCTATAAACAAAGTGAACGTCTGGAAATATACAAAAAACATTTGCAGAAACTGATAGATGCAGATTTGGTTTATCCCTGTTATTGTACTGAAGAAGAACTGGAAGAGGAACGTCAGACACTGATTCTCAGCAAACGGATGCCGCGTTATATGGGGAAATGCAGGAATCTTACGGCCAAGGAAAGAAAAAAGCTGGAAGAGGATGGACGAAATCCTTCCTATCGCTTTAAAGTTCAGCCACAGGTAATTGAATTCAAAGATTTGATTCGCGGAATAATGAAATTTGAAGGAGAGACTATAGGAGATTTCATTATTGTTCGCTCTAATGGTATGCCGGCATACAATTTTGCGGTTGTTATTGACGATCATCTCATGGACATCACCCATGTCATTCGCGGCGAAGATCATCTATCCAATACAGCATTACAGATTATGCTTTATCGTGCGTTCGGGTTTGCTCCGCCGACCTTTGCGCATCATTCGTTGATTCTTGGCAAAGACCGCACCAAGCTCAGCAAACGCCATGGTTCTGTTTCCGTGGGTGAGTTTCGCAAAAAAGGAATTTTACCGGAGGCATTGATCAATTATCTGGGACTTTTAGGAAGTTCATTTACAGATAGCCGTGAAGTATTGTCCCGTAAGGAAATGATTTCCGGTTTCACGTTGGAACGAGCTTCAAAAAGCGGAGCAATATTTGATGAAGAAAAACTTCACTGGTTAAATGCTATTTATATCAGAAACTGCAATACAAAAGAATTAGCAGAGCGGCTTACACCGTTTCTGGATCAGGCCGGTTATAAAACCGACACTATTGATCCGAAATGGCTCAATGAGATAATTGATCTGGTAAAAACTGATTTGATTACGCTTGCCGAGATTGGCAATCATATTGATATATTTTTTGACGATAAATATAAACTGACAGCAGAAGCAAAAAAGTTATTGGAAAGAGATAGCTCCGGCAAAGTAATAAAGGTTTTTTCCGAATATTTAGAAACTGCTACGGGTAATCCCAAAGATATCTATTCGGCTGCCATTAAATACATCAAAGAGAGAACAGGAGTGAAAGGCAAAGAACTATTTATGCCAATTCGGGCGGCAATTACCGGAAAAGTCCACGGCCCGGAACTGGACAAAGTATTTATGATTCTGGGCAGGGAATGCACCTTAAAAAGGTTATCCTTTGCAACTTAATAATAAAGTCTGCATTAATTATGCTGATAAATATCTTTTTAAGAATTTCCTTTGCGTGACCGACGTATTTGTATGGCAATAGAATAGAAGAAAACATTTATAATGATGACCAATATACCCAGAACAATTTGTATAGTGGTAGTCAAATTTTCCGGGTAGATTACCGGAACCAGATATCTTAAAATAAAATCCCCCCTATATTGAGTATATCCTGCCAGATTGCGAAAATGATTTTCCAGGGGTGTTAACGGGCAAATCCATCCGAAAAATTCTACAATTACTCCCCAAATTGCCGCAGGTAAATGTACAAAAGCGACTTTCGGCCAGCGAAAAACCAATAGACTGCCGCAGATAACAAACACGACAAATAGGAAATGTGCCAGAACTATTAAATCGGCAAATAAGTTGTACACATCCGATTCCGAATACTAAAGAGGAATGTTGTTGTGTTTCTTGGGTAGCCGTGTTTCTTTTTTATCTTTCAGCGCTTCCAATAGCGCCGCAATTCTTTTTCTGGTATCGCGCGGAGCAATGATTTCTTCGATAATTCCCAGAGAAGCCGCAAAGTAAGGATTGCTGAATTGATTTTCATAGGCGGCAACAAGTTCAACTTTTTTGGCAGCTGGATCGGCAGCAGAGGAAATTTCATTGCGGTAAATGATGTTGCAGGCTCCTTCACCGCCCAGGACGGCAATTTCTGCTGTCGGCCATGCCATTACATAATCAGCGCCCAGTTGTTTGCTGCACATGCCGATATACGCTCCGCCGTAAGCTTTGCGGGTAATGACGGTTATTTTCGGCACAGTGGCTTCCGAGTAAGCGTGAAGAAGTTTTGCGCCGTGGCGGATTATACCGCCCCATTCCTGAATAGTGCCGGGCATATACCCGGGAACATCAGTAAAGGTCAAAAGAGGAATGTTAAAAGCGTCGCAGAAGCGAATGAAGCGGGAAGCTTTGTCGGAGGCGTTTATATCCAGAATACCGGCGGCGTAACGGGGATTATTGGCAATGACACCAACCGGTTTTCCCATAATACGGATAAAAGAAATAATAACATTTTTTGCCCAGAGTTCGAGCGGTTCGAATATTTCGTTATTGTCGGCGATGGACTTGATGATTTTTTTCATATCATATACCCGATTGACCTTATCGGGAATAAACGAATCCAATTCCGTACAAATGCGTTCAGCATTATCTGTGCAGGCAATTTCGGGTACGGGAGAGTGGCAACTATCCGGCAAATAGGAAAGAAGAATCTTTATTTTATCGATGCAATCGGTGTCGTTTTCGGCCACAAAATGGCAAACCCCGCTTTTTGTAGCGTGGGCTATTGCGCCGCCGAGTTCATCATGTGTTACTTCTTCATCAATGGCCGATTTTATAACATCCGGTCCGGTGATATACATATAACTGCTGTCTTTGACCATAAAAACCCAGTCGGCAAGAGCCGGTGAATAAACGGCGCCTCCGGCTGTCGGTCCCATAATGGCAGTTATCTGCGGAATATAACCCGAGCCTATTGTGTTGCGGTAAAAGATTCCGCCATAGCCTTCCAGTGAAGGAACGCCTTCCTGAATGCGCGCTCCGCCGGAATCGTTAATTGCCACAAAAGGCTTCCGTGCGGCAATGGCCATATCCATAACTTTCCATATTTTTTTCGCGTGCATTTCACCAAGGCTGCCGCCTGATGATGTAAAATCCTGAGCTGCTGCGAAAACCGTGCGTCCGTTAACTTTGCCGAATCCGGTTATAACGGCGTCGGCCGGAATTTCTCTTTTATCAAGTCCGAAAAGGGTAGAGCGGTGCTTGACAAAAAGCTGCACTTCCTGAAAAGTATCTTTATCGAAAAACAAATCCAATCGTTCGCGGGCGGTTAGTTTGTTCAAATCGTGCTGTTTTTTGATTTGTTTATCGCCACCCATCATTTTTATGGTTTGGTTTTTTTGCTCATAATTTCTAATTTTGTCTTGAGTTGTGTCATTTTCCAGATCGTCACTCATAAATTCTCTCCATCTGTGTAAACTTTTTTCAAAACTACCATGTTAATTTTATAAGTATTCATAATTAAAAAGAAATATTTAAACTTGGTGCAATACTAGCGTTTTTGAGAAAAAGTGGCAAGGAAAAATGATTAAAATTATCAGTGAATTATTTTGTCGTAAAAAGAAAAAGTGAAACTTCCCCTTTATTTTTTTTTATAAAAAGAATAAATTCTCTGGCAGAAATTATTTGCAGGAAGAATTATGCGCAATTTTAAAATGATTGTGGAATATGACGGCACAGCCTATTGCGGTTGGCAAAGGCAGGAAAACGGAGTGAGCATCCAACAGGTGCTGGAGGAAGCTATACAATTAATCACTGGTGAAAAAGTATCCGTTATCGGTTCCGGAAGAACTGATGCCGGAGTACATGCTTTAAATCAGGTAGCCCATTTTAAGAGTAACAGTCTTTTGCCGTTAAACAATATATACCGTGGACTGAACAGTGTCTTGCCTGAAGATATTGTTATAAAGGAAATGAAAGAGGTTCCGGAAGATTTTCATGCCCTGCGTGATGTTAAAAGCAAAGTTTATGTCTATAAAATATGCAACCAAAGATTGCGTCCGGCACTGGGAAGAAATTATTTTTGGCATGTTCGTTATCCCCTTAATATGGATTTAATGAGAGAAGCAACTAAATACATTATCGGCACGCATGATTTTTCCAGTTTTTGCGCGGCCAACACGCAGGTCAAAGATCGTGTGCGGACGATTTTAGATATAGATATAAAGAAGAACGAAGAAGGAATAATCGAGGTAAACGTAGTGGCTCACGGCTTTTTAAAATACATGGTGCGCAATATTGTCGGCACACTGGTGGAAATAGGTAGAGGCAAATGGGAACCGGAAGAAATGAAGAAAATTCTTGAATCCAAAGACAGAAAGATTGCCGGAGCTACGGCGCCGGCCTATGCCTTGTTTTTAAAGGAGGTTAAATACCAGGAGTGAAAATACTATTGCTGGGACATAAAGGAATGCTGGGAAGCGACCTTTTTTCCAAACTTTCAATAGGACATGAAGTTGTAGGAATGGATAAGGAAGAAATTGATATTGTAGCCGCAGACAATTGTAAAAAGGCAATCAAAGAGACAGAACCGGATATTATTATCAACGCTGCCGCCTATACCAATGTTGACGATTGTGAAACGGCCAAAGAAGAATGCTTTGCCGTCAATGCCGAAGCGGTAAAAAATATAGCCGAAAACTGTCGCGATAAAGATATCCGTATCATACATTTCAGCACAGATTACGTTTTTAACGGTAAAGCCAAACAACCATATAAAGAAGATGACAAGTGCAATCCGATTAATGTTTATGGTCAGTCAAAACTGGCCGGAGAGAAGTATCTGCAGTCTCTTTCCAAAAATTATCTGCTGATTCGTACTTCCTGGTTATACGGAGTGAAGGGCAAAAATTTTGTTCAGACAATTCTGGAAAAAGCAAAAGCTAAAAGCTTTATAGATGATGCTATGGCCAGGACAAATGCGAAGGCGGATGGACCATCGATGCTGTCAGTTGTTGATGATCAGGTCGGTTCACCCACCTACACAAAAGACCTGGCGGCTGCGGTAGGCCTGCTCATTGAAAAAAACGCTCAGGGGATTTTTAATGTCACAAACAGGGGAACCTGCAGTTGGTATCAGTTCGCTGTCAGAATATTGAAGGAATCCGGTTTTGATAAGATTAAAGTGATACCCATTAAATCAAGTAAGCTGAAAAGGCCGGCCAAACGTCCCGCATATAGCGTTTTGGATATGCATAAATTTATTCAGGTAACCGGAAAAGCAATGCAGCCGTGGCAGCTGGCGCTACAGGATTATTTGAAAAATATTAAAATATAGCTTGAAATATTATTTTAATAAATACGAGCCGACAAATTTGAGGAGCGAAATAAGTTGTCCAAACGCATTGTCGTGTTATCCGAAGAAATAGCCAATAAGATTGCTGCCGGTGAAGTGGTGGAGAGGCCGGCTTCGATTGTCAAGGAACTGCTGGAAAACTCCATTGATGCCGGCGCGACAGATATCAGGGTGGAGTTGGAGAAGGGCGGCACTCATTCCATTAAAGTAACTGATAACGGATCAGGAATAGAACACGAAGATGTTCCGCTGGTTTTTGAGAGACACGCCACCAGTAAAATTCATAAATATGAAGATATTTTTAATGTTGTTTCTTTCGGTTTCCGCGGCGAAGCAATGCCCAGTATTGCCTCTATTGCCAAGGTTGAATTACTAACAAGATGTAGAAACGATTTGTCCGGTACAAAAGCCACGCTGGAGGCGGGAGTCATAAAAGAAGTGTTACCCGCCGGCAGCCCCGAAGGAACGCAGACATCGGTTACCAAAATCTTTGCCAATGTTCCTGCACGCAGAAAGTTTTTGAAAACAGAAGCCACGGAGCAGAGTGCGTGTTTGGATGTTATTACCCGCATTGCTTTGGCTCACCCTGAAGTTCGCTTTAAAGTATCAGCCAATGGCAAAGAAATGTTTGTCGCGCCGGAGGTCGGCGATATCTCCAAAAGGATTTCGATGGTGATGGGTGATGATTTTTCCGCGCATTGCATTGCGATAAATGAACAAAAAGAAAATATGAGTTTGACCGGATTTATTTCTCGTCCAGAATACACTAAATCCAATTCCAAAAGCACTTATTTATTTGTCAATAAAAGGTTTATTCGTGACAACAGCGTAACGCACGCTGTATTGTCGGCGTACAGGCAGATTATTGAACCCCGACGCTATCCTGCGGCAGTTCTTTTTCTGGATATGCCGCCGGAAGATGTTGATGTTAATGTTCATCCGGCCAAGTTGGAAGTTCGCTTTAAAAACGCGCATGGTGTTTATGAACTGGTCTCCAGAACAATTGCGCACAATCTCGCGGAAGCCGAAACATCGAAGGGAAATTTCATTTATCGTTTGCAGCCTAAAGAGAAGAAAAATTATTCCTACAGTTCTCCAACCATTCGGGAAAAGTCTCCGCCCATACCTTTTGGAATGTTTTCGCGACAAAATATACAAAAAGCAATCAATGAAGATTTATTAAAGCGTCCTTTTACGGAAAAAACGGCAACCGTTGTTGAAAGCGCTAATATTCCGGCAAAAGAAACAATATCATTTGCCGGCATGAAATATGTAGGGCAGTTTGCCAATACCTATCTTATATTTGAAGGGGATGAAAATCTTGTCTTGCTTGATCAACATGCGGCGCACGAAAGAATAATTCTGGAGAAATTAAAAAAGACATCGGGAGAAAAGGTGGTCAGTCAGTCGCTACTGATGCCGGAAATAATCAACCTGACTCCGGGACAAATAACATTGTTTTTAGAATGCATTGAGTTATTGCAGGAGATTGGTTTGGAAATAGAAATATTCGGCCGTGACGCGATTGCCGTCAAAGCAGTTCCGGTAACACTTTCACTGGTTAAAATAAGCGAAATTATCTCCGATATTGCTGATCAACTTTGTGATCAGAACCAAACACCTTACTTGCAGGAGAAAAAAGAAAAAATTCTGGCATCGTTGGCCTGCCGTGCGGCAATCAAGGCCAACAAAGTTCTTTCTTATGAAGACGTCGCTGCTTTGTGCCGAGAACTTGAGACTACGCCTTTTAATCTTACCTGTCCTCATGGGCGTCCCATCACTATCAACTTTTCCTTAAACGAAATCGAAAGAATGTTTAAAAGGAAATAAAATTGAAGATGGAAAAGTTGCAACTGGTAATAATCAATTCGCCCACTGCTACCGGTAAGACTCAGCTGGCTGTAAATCTGGCGCTGGAATTCGGCGGAGAAATCATCAGCGCCGATTCCATGCAGGTATACCGCTATCTGGATATCGGTACGGCAAAACCGACAATGGAAGAGAGAAGGGGTATCAAGCATCATTTGATAGATATTGTTAATCCCGACGAAGAATTCAATGCCGCTTTATTTGCTGAATCGGCAAGAAAAGTAATTTCTGAGTTGTTAGAGAAGGGGACACCTGTTTTTGTAGTAGGAGGAACCGGCCTATATATCAGAACGCTGCTCAAGGGGATCATCGATACGCCGGACGTAGATGAGAATATAAGAAATTATTATCGAAAGCTGCGTGACACGTACGGCAAGAAATATCTTTATGAATTACTGCAGCAAAGAGATAACGCTGCCGCTGCTCAAATAAATCCAAACGATTCGGTAAGGGCAATCCGGGCGCTGGAAGTTCTGGAGCAAACCGGAGAGTCAATTACAGCAAAGCAGAAAAGGCATTCCTTTGCCGATACTCCGTACAAGACTTATAAAATCGGACTGCAAATTGAGCGCAAAGAGCTGAAACAAAAAATTGAATCGCGTACCGATAAAATGATTGCCGATGGACTGTTGGGTGAAGTTAAAAAGGTTTTAACTATGGGATACAAGGAATATCTGAAACCGTTACAGTCATTAGGGTATAAACAAGTCATCGGATTCCTGCGCAACAAGTACGATTGGCAATGTTGTGTGGATCTAATTAAACATGATACCTGGCAATACGCCCGGCGTCAAATGACCTGGTTTGCTGCGGATAAGGAAATAAACTGGTTTTCTCCTGATTCATTCAGTGAAATCAGCAATAATGTAAAAAAATTCTGTAAGGGAATCGATTAAAGAAGCAGAAATACGGTTTGTTTTAACTTTCATCATAAATAAAGCGTCTTGCAATATTACTTGACTTAAATCGGTTCTAAAGATAATGATATCGTACAGTTTTGGGAATAAATAATTATTATGAAATTTGAAAAAATAAGAACATTTATTTTTCCGATTATTGTTTGCATAGCCTTATCGTCTCTGGTTTCCTGCGCTTCAAGGGCAAGAGTGGCGGTAAGCCAATTGGATACTCCGGGCCATCATACTTTTACGGGATTAAAACTACTGGAACTGGAAAAATATCCTGACGCCCAGCGTGAATTCACTATGGCGATTGAATTAAATAAAAATTATTCGAAGGCTTATACCGGTCTGGCCCTGGTTAATATTTTTACAGGTAAGTTAAATAACGCTGCAGAGAATCTTACGCTTGGTTCCAAATACGCAACTTCCGATGAAGATAAACTTTTCAATGATGTAAGTAAAATTCGCTATTACAGCATCAGCAAAGCTGATTCAAACTGGCTGGAATTGGCCGGTAATCAATTCAATGAGGCTGTGAAGATTGATTCCAAATATTCACCGGCTTATTATTTAATGGGCATGGCTTATAAGGATGCTTTGGATTTTAATAAGGCATCGCAAATGTTTACAAAGGTTATTCAACTGAAAACAGATCATATTGCCGATGCCGATGCTCAGTTGAAGTTTTTGAAAAAGATTCAACAGGCTATGCCGGCTACCTTAGAAGGTAAAAAGATAGCCATGGTAGAGCGCCTTACCAGGGCGAATGCGGCGGCTTTGTTTATGCATGAATTAAAAATAAATGAGCTTTATAAAAAACAAGTACCGCAAGCTCCGGAAACGGCTGCAAAAGAGGCTGAAAAAATTTCTGTAGAGACACAAACAAAGGATGTCGAAAAGATTACAGCGGAAGTAAGAGACGTTGGGAAAAAAATAATAGAGGCTGTTACAACTGTATCAGCTCCTGCTAAATTAATGGCAAACGATATAGCGGATCATCCGTTTAAGAAGGATATTGAAGGAGTTCTGGAAACGGGAATAAAAGGCATGGAGAATGATCCTAAAGGTAACTTCAAACCTAATGAAGTTCTTTCGCGTGGTGAATACGCTATCATAATGGAAGATATATTAATAAAACTTACAGGAGAGAAGGATCTGGCTTCCAGGTATGTTAATTCAAAATCTTTGTTTCCCGATGTACCCGCGGATATGCCTTATTTTAATGCCATTATATCTGTTACTTCACGGGAGATAATGGAAGCAAAAAATGTAAAAACAGGTGAATTTGCTCCTCTGAAACCATTATCAGGAGTGGAAGCTCTTTTGACAATTCGCAAATTAAAGGATAAGTTAAATCTTAATTAATTAAGTATTTGAAATATAAATATTAATTTATATAGGGCTTGATGCCCTTTTTTAATGAGACTCCAATGTGACAAGCGAATAATCTAAAGGTCACTATAGGCGCAGTCAGATTGGCAATATGCCGTGAGAGGAATTGAAGGAGAGTTATTATAAATGTCAAAAAAGGAGTTAAGTAAAGCTTTTGAACCGGCTCATGCCGAAGAAAGATGGTACGATTACTGGTTAGAAAATAAGTATTTTCACGCTAAGGATAATAGTGATTCACCGGCTTTCTCCATTGTCATCCCGCCCCCCAATGTGACCGGGATGCTGCATATGGGGCACGCTTTGAATAATACTTTACAGGATATAATCATTCGTTTCAAAAGAATGCAGGGCTATAACACGCTTTGGATGCCGGGTATGGATCACGCGGGCATTGCCACACAAAATGTGGTTGAACAGGAATTGATGAAGGAAGGATTGTCCCGTCATGATCTGGGGCGGGCAAAGTTTATTGCCCGTGTTTGGGAATGGAAAGAAAAATATGGTGGCGTGATCATTAATCAACTCAAACGTCTGGGCTGTTCCTGTGACTGGGAACGGGAGCGTTTTACTATGGATGAAGGTTTATCCAAGGCTGTCCGCGAGGTTTTTGTCCGGCTCTATAATGAGGGTATGATTTATCAGGGAGATTATATTGTCAACTGGTGTCCCCGTTGCCATACCGCTATTTCCGATCTTGAAGTGGAATTTAAGCAGGATGCAAGTTTTCTATGGAATATACGTTATCCCTTTGCGGACGGAAGCGGTGATATTGTAGTGGCAACCACCAGACCGGAAACAATGCTTGGTGATACGGCTGTGGCCGTCAATCCACTGGATTTCCGTTACAGGGATCAGGTAGGTAAATTTGTTATTTTGCCTTTAATGAATAAAAAAATACCGGTAATAGCTGATGATTATGTAACAATGGATTTCGGTTCCGGTGCAGTAAAGATTACGCCGGGTTCGGACCCCAATGACTTTGCCATGGCTCAGCGCCATCAGTTGGAAATAATCTCAATTATGGATGGTCACGGTATCATTAATGAATATGGTGGCAAATACAAAGGACAGGATCGATATGAAGCGCGTAAGAATGTATTGGCTGACCTGGAGAAGGGCGGTTATCTGGTAAGTACCGAGCATTACGCACACAATGTCGGTCAGTGTTATCGTTGTAAGACGGACATAGAACCGATGGTTTCCAAACAATGGTTTATCAAAATCAAGCCTCTTGCCAAGCAGGCCATTGCCGCAGTAGTGAAAGATAAGACAAAAATTATTCCCAAAACATGGGAAGCTACATACTTTGACTGGATGAATAATATCCGTGATTGGTGCATATCCCGGCAGTTATGGTGGGGACATCGCATTCCCGTCTGGTATTGCGATGATTGTGATAAAGTTATCGTTGCCATCGAAGATCCTAAAGAATGTCCTGATTGCGGAAATACCTCTCTGATGCAGGATGAAGATGTTCTGGATACCTGGTTTAGTTCCGCACTCTGGCCTTTCTCTACTCTGGGCTGGCCTGATAAGACCGAATCTCTTAAAACGTTTTATCCCACATCACTTTTAATTACTGGTTTCGATATTCTTTTCTTCTGGGTGGCGCGCATGATGATGATGGGTCTTTATGTGATGAAAGACGTTCCTTTCAGGCATGTTTATCTTCACGCGCTGGTTCGGGATGAAAAAGGGGAAAAGATGAGTAAATCCAAGGGCAATATTATTGATCCCCTTTCCATGATTGATCAGTACGGTACAGATGCTTTTCGTTTTACATTAGCAGCGTATACCGCACAGGGACGTGACGTGCGCTTATCTCCGGAGCGCATTGAAGGTTACAAATTTTTTGTCAATAAAATATGGAACGCGTCCAAACTTACATTGACCAACCTGGCGGATTTCGATGAATCAGCACCAGTGAATGATTCTGATTCGCTGCCTGATAAATGGATTAAAGCAAAGCTCAACGAAACGATTGCAGAAGTTACACGCGGTTTGGAAGAATACCATTTCAATGATGCATCCGCGGCAATTTATCATTTTATATGGCATGAATTCTGTGACTGGTATCTGGAATTAAGCAAGCCTGTATTTTATGGTAAGGCAAGTCAGGAACAGAGACAGGCAACTCAAAAAACTTTGCATGAAGTTTTCACAGTAATGCTGCAACTTTTACATCCTTTTATGCCTTTTGTTACCGAAGAGCTTTGGCAGTCACTGAATGATAGTGACGAACGGTCCATCATGGTAAGTAAATTCCCCGTTGTCAATCCTGCATGGGAGGATAAAGTAGCAGAAAAGAAAATGGAGATGCTGATGACTATTATTACATCCATCCGTAATATTCGTGGTGAAATGCGAGTTCCACCATCAATTAAGTTAAAAGTTATGGTTTCCGCAGGTGATGATGAAAGTGGAAAAATAATTGATGATGGTAAAGATTATATATTAAATCTGGCCAATCTTGAGTCCTTAACTGTCGAAGTGGGGTTGGTTGAGCCAAAAGGTGTGGCAACCGGAGTTATAGGAGCAACAAGAATTTTCGTTCCTCTGGCCGGTGTTGTCGATATCACCGGGGAGAAGGCCCGATTGGAAAAAGAATTGGCGAAGGTATCCAAAGATTTGGAGCAGAGTTCCAAAAAACTTGCCAATCGTGATTTTTGTGCGAAAGCTGCTCCTGAGATTATACAAAAGGAAGAAGATAAATTAAAAGAATGCCAGGAAAAATTTAATACCTTGGAAAATGCTTTAAAGAAACTCAAAGAAATATCCAGGTAATAATGCACTTCTCCTTTTTGCCCGGGATAGATAGAGCATAAGTTGAAAAAGTGAGGAAATAAATGGTTTCAGAACCGATTAAAAAAATTATTAAATATGCATTGGCCGAAGATATAGGCACGGGTGATATTACTACGCAGGTTACCGTCAATCCCAGAAAAAAGGGTAGGGCGATTGTTGTTGCCAAAGAAAATTTTGTTGTTGCCGGAATCGATGTTTTTGTGGAAACTTTTAAATTTCTTGATGAAAATATCATGGTTAAAATATTAATTGATGACGGTCGCCGGGTAAAAAAAGGAGATGCCATTGCCCAAATTTCCGGAAATTTATCCGATATCTTGCAGGCCGAGCGTGTTGCGCTGAATTTGTTTCAACGTATGTGTGGTATTGCCACGCTAACTGCCAAATATGTCAAGGCGGTTCGCGGTACAAATGCAATAATTCTGGACACACGTAAGACAGTACCGGGATTACGCATTCTGGATAAAATGGCTGTTCGTATCGGAGGCGGACGTAATCACCGAATCGGTCTATACGATGGGATATTAATTAAAGATAATCATATCGAAGCAGCCGGTAGTATTGCTGCCGCTGTGAAGGCACAGAGAAAAAATCCTTTTATGAAAATTGAAGTAGAAACCAGGAATATCAAAGAAGTTAAAGAAGCACTGAAGTGCAATGTTGATGTTGTCATGCTTGATAATATGAATATTCCGGTAATGAAAAAAGCAATTGAAATGATAAATGGACGCGTTCTTATTGAAGCGTCCGGAAATGTCAGCCTGGAAAATGTTGCCGATATTGCTAAAATCGGAGTAGATTTTATTTCAGTTGGAGAGCTTACTCATTCCGTCCGTGCCGCCGATATTTCACTAAAAATTATAGCTTGAAAAGAACTGATAAATCCAATGTCATCGTGGAAACATTATTTAATTCTTTGACATAGTATAATTATAATTTGTATGGACTGGGATTTGGAAATATTAGAAAAAAGTCTTACCGGAAAAATATTCGGTCATAAACTACAATATTATCCTGAAACAGGGTCCACTAATGATGAAGCTTTTAAACTGGGTATTGCCGGTGCACCGGAAGGAACAGTTATTATTGCCGATACTCAAACTGAAGGCAGAGGGCGATTACATAGAGCATGGCATTCACCTGCCGGTAGTAATATTTACACGACGATTATTTTAAGGCCGCAGATGGAGCCGGCCAGAGTTACGCAGATTTCCATATTTGCCGGTATTGCCGTGGCCGAAGTTTTGGAAAAATATTGTCCGAACAGAATAAAAGTAAAATGGCCTAATGACATACTTATAAACGGTAAAAAGGTTTGTGGTATCCTTTCTCAGGCAAAGGCTGATGTGAACAAAGTAGATTTTGTTATATTGGGTATTGGTATTAATGTAAATATAAATCAATTTCCTGATGAAATAAGCAATATAGCGACTTCCCTGGCCATAGAAACCGGGAGGGAAATATCCCGTCAGCAATTGATAATTAGTCTGTATGAAAATCTGGCAAAATGGTATAAACAGCTACTACAGGAAGGTTTCGGACTTATCAGGGAGAAATGGCTAAGTCTGTCTCTAATGATCGGTCAGAAAGTTCAGGTAATGTTTAAGGATGAGGTTATAAGTGGCAAGGCAGTAGACCTGGATGATGATGGTTCGCTGATTCTTCTTGCGGAAGATGGTAAAAGAATTAAAGCCTCGGCAGGGGACGCGACAATAATGAGGTGATAAATATGCTGTTAGTCATTGATGTCGGCAACACAAATACGGTTTTAGGACTTTATGACGGCGAACGTTTAATCCACGACTGGCGAATTCGTACGGAGAGTGATCATACCGTTGATGAATATGGCGTACTGATTACGAATCTTTATCAGTCCAGTCAGATGGATGCCAAAGAAATAAAATCGGTTAAAGCCGTTATCATTTCCTGTGTTGTACCGCCCATGCTGAATATTCTTGAGCCATTGTGTCAGAAATATTTCAAAATCAAACCAATGATTGTCGGGCCGGGTATCAAAACGGGAATGCCGATTTTTTACGATAACCCCAAAGAAGTGGGAGCAGATAGAATTGTTAATGCGGTGGCAGCATATAACAAGTATCGTAAGGAATCAATTATTGTCGATTTCGGTACGGCAACAACTTTTGACTATATTTCTCCTAAAGGAGAATATATGGGCGGTTGTATAGCACCGGGAATAGTTATTTCCACCGAGGCGTTATTTGTGCGTGCGTCAAAATTACCGCGTGTCGAATTCAGCAAACCCAAAAGCATCATCACTAAAGATACCGTCAGTGCAATGCAAGCCGGTATAATGTTCGGTTATGCCGGCTTGGTGGACGGTATTGTTGAGAGGATGAAAGCGGAAGTCAAAACAAAGCCGCTGGTGATTGCAACCGGAGGACTTGCACGAATTGTAGCACAGGAAGCGAAAAGTATTGATAAGATCGAAGAAATGCTGACGCTGGAGGGATTGCGTCTTATTTATAATCTCAATAAAAAACCATGTTAAATGTCGGATTAACAGGCGGCATCGCCTGCGGAAAATCAACAGTAGCAAAGATGTTTGCAGTGTTGGGTGCTCATTTAATTGATTTTGACAGGCTTGCTCACTATGTTCAGGAACCGGGAAAGCCAGCTTATAAAGAAGTTGTTAAACATTTCGGCAATACCATTCTTCAGCCGGATAAAAAGATAGACCGTATAAAATTGGGGAATATAGTATTTTCAAACAAAAAGAAAATTCTTGAGCTTAACAATATTGTTCATCCTTTTGTTTATCAAGAGTGGTATCATCACATGGGAAAAATCAAAGCAAAAGAAGAACATGCCATTATTTTATCTGATGTTCCTCTTTTGTTCGAAGGTGGAATGCAGCATTTGTTTGATCTGACCGTCTTGGTTCTCATTGCGCCCGAAGAACAGCTTCGCAGGTTGAGAATACGTAATGAATTGAGTCAAAAAGAAGCGGAGAAAAGATTGAAAAGTCAAATGCCGATTAAAGAAAAAATTAAACTGGCGGATGTTGTAATTGATAATGAAGGAAGTATTGATGAAACTGAAAAGAAAGTGAAGCAAATCTGGCAGGAACTGTTGCATCGGGAAAAACAAAAAAATAAATTTGGGCAGAAACTGTCTTAATCAAAACATAAAAAACGGAGGAAGAAAATGATTGAGAAAAACGTAAAAACAGATTTTAGCGCAAAAATATCCGAACCGGTTATTGGAACGGGCACATTCGTGCATCCGCTGGCGGCGGTTATAGGTAATGTAATCTTGGGTAAAAATATTATGGTTGCTCCAACCGCTTGCGTGCGAGGTGATGAAGGTCAGCCGTTGCATGTGGGCGACGATTCCAATGTCCAGGATGGTGTGATAATTCACGCTTTGGAGACGGAACTGGATGGAGAACCGATCGAGAAAAACCGGATGGAGGTTGAAGGTAAAAAATATGCTGTTTATGTGGGCAAGAGAGTTTCGCTGGCTCATCAGGTACAAATTCACGGGCCGGCTGTAGTAATGGATGATACTTTTGTCGGAATGAAGGTACTCGTGTTTAAATCTTTTGTTGGGAAGAATTGCGTTATTGAGCCCGGAGTTATCTTAATGGGAGTTGAAGTTGCCGAAGGTCGCTATATACCGGCAGGATCGGTCATAAAAACTCAGGCCGAAGCTGATGCTTTGCCTGTAATTACAGCCGACTATCCGCTAAAAGACATGAACAAAGGCGTGTTACATGTGAACAAAGCGCTGGCAAAAGGATATCTGGCATCTGCCGGAAAGTAATGGAAATCAGATGTTCTCGTTGAAAAATGTAGTAAAAAGTGAATCAACAAATGCAAATGAAAAACAGAAAGGGTGTCTTTCCTGCGGATCAAAGCAAAATATTAGAAACCGGAAATATTGTTCGATAAAATGCCGTCAAAATCTCCGGCAAAAACTCAATATGAGGAACGGATTGCTGGAGGCTTTAAACACTCGTTATGCGACTTTTTATTTCTCTGACACAATTATTATTCTTGACATTGTACCTTATGGAATTAAGGAAGTGTTTCGTTATGAAAGTAAACGATCAACGGGAAACAATCCGGCTGCGGATTTCAGTATTATGGCCAATGCGTTGGGAGATGCATGGTGGAAGGAATCGAAACGGACAAACAAAAATTATTTGGCTTCCCAGCATGTCCTGAAATTGGCAACCCGCCATAGGATTTCTGATGGGTTGCAACGTCCCAGATTGACGAGGACGCCGAGTGTCAAGACAGGAATTCTGGAATCTCTGGAAATAAAAAAAACGGACCTTCATTCGCATGAATTAAAAAAAATAATAAAAAGTGCTTACAGACACCAGGCAAAAATGCATCATCCTGATGCCGGTGGTCAAGCAACAATTTTTCGTAAGATTCATAATGCTTATAAGGAACTTTTGCGCTGGGCGGATAATCCTGTCTATATCAGACGACGTGGCTTTCCTGATAAATGGTACTATGATGGTGAAAGTAAAAAATGGGTACAACCTTTACCAGGTAGAAAATAGCTTTTTAAAGTGTGAATATTTCCTGTAATTTATTAATTGTCTTTGCCCCCACCAAGTATCTTATAAAGAACGATTTGATTATTGATTTTGACGAGATGCAGCATTGTTAAACCCTGTTGTGCACTATAGAGTGAACGTTGCGCGTCAAGAACTGAGAGGTAGCTGTCGATTCCCTTGCTATAGCGAGCGTCGGCAAGACGATAAGTTTCCGCAATTGCGTCAACCAATGATTGTTGTGCAGAAATTCGCTGATCAACCATACTTTTTTCTGCAAGGGCATCGGCAACTTCCCGGAATGCTGTTTGGATTGCTTTTTCGTATTGCGCTATGGATATTTCCCGTTCGGCCTTTGTTACGTCATATGCCGACCAGGTACGGGCGTCGAATATCGGCATAACTATCTGTGGAGCAAAAGTCCATGTGCCCTGACCGGCTTTAAAAAGTCCTGATAATTCAGTGCTGGCCGTTCCTATGGTGGTTGTCAAAGCAATGCGGGGGAAAAAGGCCGCACGGGCGGCGCCGATATTGGCATTTGCCGCTTTTAACTGATGTTCGGCAGCAAGAATATCTGGCCGAAGCAAAAGTACATTGGATGACAGACCGGGAGAGAAATCTTTAGGTATGCCAACACTCATAAGATCTTTAGGAAGTAATTCTTCTGTGGTTATAGAGCCGGTTAGAAGATTTAAAAAGTTTTCATCCTGTGCTGTCAATTGTTTGTAGCGAGCGACATCTCCTCTTGCTGCCTCAACCTGACTTTGCGCCCGTTTCACGTCTAGCTCGGAAATAATTCCTGCATCGAAACGTTTTTGTATTAATTTATAAGCAGCTTCCTGAGTTCCCAAAGTGGAAATTGCCGTTTTAAGATTTTCTCTGTCTGCAGCCAACACCAAATATGCCTGTGCAACGGCAGATATCAGAGAAATTTGTGCAATGCGATGCGCCTCTTGAGTGGCCAGATATTGTTCAAGTGCCCTGTCTTTCAGGCTGCGTATACGGCCAAAGAAATCAATTTCCCAGGAACTGATGCCTATGTTGACACTATATTTTTCGGTGGTCATTGCGCTTCCGGTTGATGAAAGATCACCGGGCATCCGTTCTTTATACATACTTCCTGCGGCATTAACTGATGGCAAAAGCTCAGCCCGAGAAATACCGTAATATGCCCTTGCTCTTTCAACATTCAACGCAGCTATTCGCAGGTCGCGATTGTTTTTCAGAGATATTTCTATAATTTTTTGCATTTTTTTATCGGTAATGAAATCTTTCCATTGAAGCTCTGATGCCGTTTGCTCGAATTTGCCGGTTGCCGTTTCCTGATAAGCGGGACCTGTCGGCCACTGTGCGGGGACTGGAGATGCAGGTCTTGTATAGTTAGGAGCTAAGGTACATCCACCCAGGAAGAAAAGTGTTGTTACAACCGTAAGAATAACTGATTTCTTTTTCATATTATTTGACCTCGGTTGAATTTGTATTTTCAATTGCAGCCGGTTTCTGCTTTTGTTTTCTACCGAATATTTTTTCAATCAAAACATAAAACAATGGCGTGAATATAACGACCAGCAATGTTGCGGTAACCATGCCGCCCAGTACGCTGGTTCCGATGGCGTTTTGCGCACCCGCGCCAGCGCCGGTTGTAAAGGCTAGAGGAAGAACTCCGAAGCCGAAGGCCAGAGAAGTCATCATGATGGGACGAAAGCGCAATCTTGCGCCCTCCAGTGTGGCTTCAATAATGCCCATGCCTCTTTCCAATCCACCCTTGGCAAACTGTACGATCAGGATTGCGTTCTTGGTGGTGAGTCCCAGCGTTGTGAGCAAACCGATTTGAAAATAAACGTCGTTGGCCAATCCCCGTGTACTGGAGGCGATAATGCCGCCGATGACACCCAACGGCAGAACAATCAAAATCGAAATCGGAATCGTCCAGCTCTCATAAAGCGCTGCCAGACACAGGAAGATTACAAACACTGAAAAGGCGTATAACAGCGGCGCCTGCGAACTGGCCATCCTCTCCTGGTAGGAAAGACCGGTCCAGTCATAGCCGATTCCCCGTGGTAATTTTGCGACAATCTCTTCCATGGCCTTCATGGCTTCGCCGGAACTTCTTCCACGGGCCGGTTCGCCCCAGATATTTAGTGAAGGGAAGCCGTTAAATCGCTCAAGTCTCGGTGACCCGGATGTCCAGCGGCCGGAAGCGAAGGAAGAAAAGGGAACCATTTTTCCTGATGTATTACGAACGTAGAGTTTTTCCAGATCTTTGGGCAGCATGCGATAAGGAGCATCCACCTGAACAAAAACGCGCTTAACGGAACCACTTCTGACGAAGTCGTTGACGTAAGCACTGCCGAATGCCGCTGAAATAGTCCGATGAATAGATGAAATGGGAGCTCCCAATGCACCTGCCTTTTCCCAGTCCACGTCAATTTTGTATTCGGAAACATCTTCCATGCCATTAGGGCGGACAGATGTAATTCGGGAATCTTTTGATGCCATGCCCAGAAGTTGATACTGAGCTTGCAGCAAGGCCTGATGTCCAAGATCACCGCGATCTAAAAGTTCGAAGTCGATGCCTTTGGCCATGCCCAGTTCAACAACGGCGGGCGGGGGGAAAGCGAAAACCATGGCTTCTCTGATACCCGAGAGAAACATCATGGCTCGTCCCGCAATGGCTTTGACCTTAAGATCGGCTCGGTTTCGAAGTTTCCAGTCCTTTAATTTGATGAACACCATGCCATTATTTTGCGCACGTCCGGAAAAACCCATGCCGGTAAGGGTCAGGCAGGATTCCACAGCTTCTTTTTCATTCTCTTGGAAATAATGTTCGATTTTCTTTGTGACTGCTTTTGTTTGTTCCAATGTGGAACCTTTGGGCATGAGAATCTGGGCCAACAGGATACCCTGATCTTCATCAGGCAAATAGGCCGTGGGCATGCGCAAATATAAAAATCCCATGGCTACGACGATTACTAGGAAAACAATGAGGTAGCGTTTTTGTTTAGTCAAGGAATGACCAACCATATTTACATATCTTTTCCTGAGACCGAAGAACATGCGATCAAACCAAAGAAAAAAAGGACGTAGAAGGGGATGCGCGTTTTCCGCCGGCTCGTGTCCGGATTTAACCGGTTTAAGCAGCGAGGCACAAAGTACCGGTGTCAGAATCAACGCGACAACCACCGACAGAAGCATGGCAGAGATGATGGTTATAGAAAACTGGCGATAAATGATGCCGGTGGAACCGGGAAAGAACGCCATCGGTCCGAACACGGCCGAAAGTACCAATCCGATACCTATGAGCGCACTTGTAATTTGTTCCATGGATTTGGCGGTGGCTTCCTTCGGCGGAATGCCTTCCTCAGACATTATTCTTTCCACATTTTCGACGACGACGATAGCGTCGTCCACCAGAAGGCCGATAGCCAAGACCATAGCAAACATGGTGAGCATATTGATGGAATAGCCAAACAATCCAAGTATTCCAAATGTTCCCAGAAGTACCACTGGTACTGCAATCGTTGGAATTAATGTAGCTCTGAAGTTGCCCAGAAAAAGCCACATGACCAGGAAAACCAGCAGAATAGCCTCAAAAAGCGTTTTTACCACTTCACTGATTGCCACTTTTATGAAAGGCGTTGTGTCAAAAGGATAGACGACCTTCAGTCCCGGTGGGAAGAATTTACTCAATTCCGCCAGCTTCGCTTTAACTCTGTCTGCCGTATCTAGGGCATTAGCGCCTGCCGCCTGCCGGATTGCCAGGCCGGTTGCAGGTTTGCTGTTGATTTCTGCCTGAATGTCGTAAACTTCTGTTCCAAGTTCTGTCCGGCCGATATCACTTATCCGGATAATAGAACCGTCGGGATTAATGCGCACGGGAATGGCGGCAAATTCTTCCGGGGTTTTCAACATATTCTGAACGAGTATTGAAGCGTTGAGTCGCTGACCTTCCAGCGCCGGTGCGCCGCCCAACTGGCCGGCGGAAACTTCCACGTTGTAGGATTTCAAGGCTGCAATGATATCATCAATTGTCAAATTGTAACTTGTTAGTTTGTCGGGATTGAGCCAGACGCGCATAGCGTACCCGCTGCCGAAAATGTTTACTTCACCTACGCCCGGCACACGCGCCAGAATTTTTTCCAGATTTGATTTTGCGTAATCCTGCAGGTCGTTTCTTTCCATACTGCCGTCTTCCGAAATTAATCCTACAATCAGCAGATAATTGCGGGTGGATTTGCTGACGGTAATACCCCCGTTCCTGACGGTGTCGGGAAGACTCGTCATGGCAAGTTGCAGCTTGTTTTGTACCTGTGACCAGGCGAAGTCGGGATCGGTTCCAGCTTTGAAAGTCAGTTCTATTCGCGATGAACCTGCGGAGTCACTGATAGCAGACATATACAACAAATTATCGAAACCGGTCATTTTCTGTTCAATGATTTGAGTTACGCTGTTTTCAACGGTTTCAGCAGATGCGCCGGGATAGTTAGCATCAATAGCAATGGATGGCGGTGCGATGGGAGGATATTGAGAAATAGGCAAATTGTAGATGGCAAGTGCTCCCGCCGCCATAATAATAATAGCAATGACCCAGGCAAAGACAGGACGATCCAGAAAAAATTTTGATAACATAGACGCCTCCGTTATTTCGTTTTAACAGGCGGGGCTGTATTATCAATTTTCCCGCTGAGCTTTTCACTTTTTTCGTAAGAGACTACTTTTACAGGAATGCCTGGTTTTACTTTTTGAATACCTTCGATAATTAAACGGTCACCAGCTTGAAGACCTGATGAAACAAGCCATTTATTGCCAATGGCGCGGTCAATAATGAGCTGGCGCGATTGAACTTTTCCTTCAGCATTTACGATGAGAGCAAGAGGGTTTCCCTTCGGATCGCGTGATATGGTTTCTTGTGGAACTAGTATGGCATTCTTGTGAATTCCTTCTTGTACAAGTGCGCGTACAAACATCCCGGGCATCAGTATATCTTTGGGATTGGGGAATACAATTCTCAAAATAACCGATCCTGTTGTCGGATCAACCGTTACATCACGAAATTTAAGGTCTCCTTTCAACGAATATTCAGTACCGTCATCCAAAAAAAGCTTAACTTTTTTTTGATTTTTACCATTTTGATCCAATTGACCCGTCTGGAGTTGGCGGCGTAAGCGAAGGATGTCCGAGGTGGACTGGGTTACATCTACATACATGGGATCCAGTTTTTGAATAGTGGCTAACGCTAAAGGTTGATGAGCTGTGACCAGAGCGCCCTTCGTAACATTGGATCTTCCAATTCGTCCGGAGATAGGTGCTGTAATGGTTGTATATTTAAGATTGATGCGGGCTGTGTCGACAGTTGCTTTCCAATACTGAATGTCCGCCTGAACCTGTTTCAATGCGGCGGTCGCATCATCGTAGTCCTGTTGGCTTACTGCTTTTTCTTTCAACAGTTCCTTTAATCTGGTTACCTTTAACTGAATCGCCGGCAAACTGGCTTCAGACCTGGCTAAAGCGGCCTTGGCGTTATCAAGAGCTGTCCAATATGTAGCAGGATCTATTTTAAAAAGTGCCTGACTGGTTTTAACATATGTACCTTCTGTAAAGAGACGCTCCTGGATAATACCACTGACTTGGGGTCGCACTTCGGCGATTAAACTGGCGGATGTTCGACCGGCAAGTTCTGTTGTAGTGACAACAGGTTCTGTCTTTACAGTAATAACGGCGACTTCAGGAGTCGGTGGAGGGAAACTCTTTTTTTGTTTTTCACAACCGTTCAAGATAAGGCCTAGAGCGAGAATGCCCACTAAAGCCAACATCCATCTTGTTTTAGTATTTTTTTTCATTAGCTACCTCTATAATTTTCTTTATTTGATTATCCCAAATTCATTCATGATTTAATATATAAGTTTTATTGAAAGAAGAACTTGTTGCATGTACAGAATACTTCCGGTTTTTGCATTGTTTCAACTACCGTTTTATTCCATCCCAGCAGGCTTCCGTTGCCTGTTGGATAAGATTTTCATCCAGGTTTACGAAACCGAGAATGTGGTCTCGCATAAGAGAGATCAGGGGGCCAAAGGCGATTGAAAATAATGCTGCTTTAGGAAAATCTTTCAAAATCTTCTTGTCAATTCCTTCCACAAAGATATCCATCAGGATATCATGTCTGCCCGGTTTTCCTAGGACTCTGTCCCTATGAAGGGAGATACCATATGGAGAGTTGAAATACTGCTCCATGTAACGAAAATGAAGAGGGTGTGCTATAAAATACTGCATAAGTTTTCTAATTAAATAAAGAAATCTATCCTTAAGAGGTCGATCGATTTTGTAGCCCTGGTAAAGATATAAATTTATTTTCTCCTCCAATTCCTGATGCAATTCTGTAATAAGGGAATCCTTACTATTGAAATAACGATATATAGTTCCGGCTCCTACACCAGCCTTTTTTGCAATCATAGACATGGGTACTCCATGAAAGCCTTTTTCCGCAATAAGCTCTAAAGATGCGCGAACAATTTCGTCATGTTTATCCGTGTTTTTCATAATTTGACTTTATAAATCGGAGTGAATGTTCATTCCGGTATGCATTATTAAAAAATCTTTGTCAAGAAATTTATTGGAAATATAAACTAGTAGAATGTTTTTATAAATATCTTTATTACGTGTCATTTAGAAGTCACGCAACTTTTCCGGAGTATTTCAGGTATGCGGGATCGCACTCCGCGAGAAATCTTAATGTTCCCAAAAATATACAAGATATCTCTCTCTGACCGATATGACAAGAATTCATTAAAGCACTACACTAAGAAATTTTTTCTTGTTGTTTTTTTAAATCATAGGGAGTGTTAATATTAAGAAAAAGGCGTTCATCTTTATCATATGATTTAATTTCTTCTTCCGTAATTTTTAGCATACGCATGTCTTTGAATAAACCGCTAATCTTAAGTTTATCCGAAAAAATCATTTTTTTGATGGCAGGAAGGCATCGACGCGAATAGATTGCATGTAAAGTCTGAAATCCTACAGAAAGCGCAGGAACAATAATGTCATGCTTGTCTGTCTTTTCAATCATATAAAGTATGAAATCTCTGTTCATAGAAGGCATATCGCAGGCACAGACAAAGGCGTAATTGTTATGTGAATAAAACAGCCCTGTGTAAATACCTCCCAAAGGACCTTTACCTTTATAAATATCAGTGACAATGATTATATCGGAGAATTCAGTATAAGAAAGAGGATCATTGGTAACAATAATTATTTCGGTAAATATGCTTTTATATATGTCCAATATTATATCAATTAGTCTTTTCCCGTTTATTTCGAGAAATGCCTTGTTGACGCCCATGCGGGAATTTTTACCGCCGGATAAAATTATTCCAGTAAAAGCTTTTTTCATACCGATATTTTTATATTCCTTATATTATTATTGTTTTAAAGATGTCTTTATGTCTTCATTTTCTTTAAATCTAAACACATTGAGCATGAATATTTCCAGTTTATTCATGACATTGGGAGGAAGAAGATTACCGTCAATTTCAACTGATATAATTGGATATTTTTGTTCTCTGGCCCATGGTGTCAGAACGCCTTCAATTACCCGGCCGATAAGACAGGCGAAAGGTGAAATATTTATTATGCCGGAATATCCATCCATCATTGCAGTTGCGGCAACACCGCTGGAGATGCTTATTTCCGAATAAAGCTCCTGGTTAACAAAATGTCTTTCAGTATTTTTCATGATTTCTTCAATATTATGAGGTGAATCAGGAATCAATCCTGTTAAACCAAGTGTGCCCCGGATTTTTTTTTCAACATTATGTTTGTATACTTGCTCAATATTCCATCTGATCAAATCCATAAACTCTCGAGCAAAAAATCGGTGATACCAGGGAAGTAAATTCAATCTTTTTTTAAGTTCATAACGCCTTACATAATCACAATAGTACACCCATTCTGCAATGCTGGATACTTTAACGATGATTCCGCGTCTGCTCAGATGCTGAATTAATTCGCCTACGGCAAAATCATCGCGACGTACGTATATCTCGCCTACAATGAGCACTTTAGGACATGTCTCCATTTTTTTCTTTAAAGGAATATTGGCAATCTCGGATGATATTTCCTTCAAAACGGGAAGAATTTTAGTGATATCTTTTTCGGCTATGCGGATCATTTTACGCCAAAGTTTATCATAAATAATGATTGCTTTTTCGGGATCGGCAGCGCAGGTTTTCAAGGATGTTTCCAGATCTTTCATGTAATCGCCAATGACAACTCCCCACCAGGCATATTTGGAAAAGTCGGTACCAAATTCATTATAGGAGTTGTCCGAATCCAAAGAAAATATAACAACATTTTCCAGTCGCAAGTCTTTAAAAATATTTTCAAAGAAGACAGAATATTGACCTGTCCGGCAAGGTCCTGAGGTGGTAGGAACAAACAAAAGATAGATTTCGTCTTTGCGATATTGATCGGATGAAAAATATTTAAGAGCGCTGCCCAGGACGAGGTGTGAAGGCACGCATTCCTTGCCGGAGGCATGATTCCGTGCCAGTTGCAGAGTATTTATATCGGGAATGGGCATTGCTTCAGTATTAATTCCGGATGATCGGGCAATTGCCGCCATAAGTTCAGCAGAAAGCCTGCCCATACTGGAGAGCAGAATTTTAACACGTGGATTGTTTTTAATAGGAATCTTCTCTCCGGTAAGCATATTTTTAATATGAATTTCATCGACCCGGTTGTTAACAAACCGCAGATTATTGTCATATCTTTCTTCATAAATATCTTTAAACTTTGATCTGTATCCTTCGATAATATCGAGAAAAGCCTCAATACGCGTATCGACTCCGGCGTCGGCTGTATGTGAATCCAATTCAAGAATTAAGAAAGGTTTTGTTCCCATTATCCATTTTAGATAATGTAAAAGGAAAGAATCGGGAGCGCAGGAAAAGTTGGAAATATAAGTCAGATAAATATTATCTTCATTTTTTGAAAATACGCTGGCCTTCATGTCCTGTTGACCGTAATACCAATACATGTGAGGATAGATTTCTGCATCGGCAAAGGGAAGAATATCAAAGGGAATAACTGAATAACCCGCAGTGGTAAATTTCTTGGGAATGTCCATATTGGCATCCGTCGTAAAAGCATTGTATGGACGGCCCAGAATAGCAATAACCGGTTTTTTGTCTCTTCGGGCTTCAGTAAGTGCCTTTTGCCCGAGATATTCTGCTTTGGTAAAAAACTCAATTTGTTTGTTGTAGGCCAAAGTAAAAGCCTGTTTGGATTCATGTTCATTAAAGCCAAGTTTGCATCCCATCTCGACAAAGGCTTCGCTGGCTTTATTTATTCCGTACATAAAGCTGATTAGCGGAGTCAGGTATTTATTTTCCGGAATTTCCGGAAAGGCCTTTTTGATGTAATAAGGTAAACTTTGAGTGATAGGACAAAAGTTTGCAGGATAATTCTTTTCATAACTTGCCATATCCTTGAAGTGCGGCAGGAAAATATAATCCAGATTGCGTTCAAATATATCCTGCACAGCCCCGTGAGCGATTTCTGCCGGAAAACAATAAGCGCTTTCCACTCTTGCTGTTCCCTCGGCCGGGATATTCTTTGAAACAAGAATTTCAATCCCCAGCAAATGAAAGAACCAGGAATATAGTGGCCAGAGGGTATAAATGGAAAAACAACGGGGAATGCCGACAATGTATTCTTTTTTCTTTATAAAATTGTTGGGATCGGGGGCACATTCCTTAAAAAGAAGATTGTTGCGCTGTTCTATATAATCAGATACTTCAGCTTCATTAACGATCTTTTTCTTTCTGATATTGGCATACTTATTACATCGACCGCCAAACATGTATTTGTTGTTATTAACACTAAGAATGCGAATAGGGCAAAAGTTATCGCAGGATTTACACTGAAATTCTTTTTCATAGATAATGTCGGTGGTGAGAATTTGATCGAGATCATAGGAAGTCTTGACCAAAAAGCCCTCTTTTAATTTTTGTTTGGCTAATACAGCAACTCCGAAGCAACCCATGAGTTCGGGATCGGGAGGAACAAGAATATCTTTATTCAGTAGCATCGCAAATGCTAAGGGCACCGCTTTATTTTTGGCTACACCTCCCTGTAGAACGATATTATTGCCAATGGTTCTGTTACCAACGACCCTGTTAAGATAGTTGGAGACTATGGATAATACTATTCCTGCTGTGATGTCTTCACGTGAGGCTCCCTGCTGGATTGCTTTGCGAACATCCGAATTAATGAATGCTGAACAGTGTTCTCCGAATTTTAGTGGTTTGCCGGCTTGAAGTGCTATATCGCCGATTTCCGAAGCGCTGGCAATATTCAAATCACCCTGCGCCGATTCTTCAAGGAAAGATCCTGTGCCGGCGGAACATGCTTCATTCATGGCATAATCTATCGGAACTTTATTTTTTAGAAAAACATATTTGGCGTCTTGTCCGCCAATTTCGAATATTGTGTCGATATTGTCGTTATAAAAAGTAGTGCCAACGGTATGAGCGATAATTTCATTATATACGGCGGGAGTTTCCAGAAATACGCCGAGAAGTTCCCGCGAAGATCCGGTTGTTGCTGCAATCGTTATGTTGATTTTACCGTTGCCAATATCTTCGTTTATTTGTTGTTTCATTTTGGACAAACAATCCTTTAATGCCTTAACGGGATCACCGAAAGTACGACCATAGAAAGAAGCCGTAATCTCATTTGTTTCCATATCGATTAAGCAGGCTTTGGTCGTGGTTGATCCTCCGTCAACTCCCAGAATATATTCTTTTCCGGCTATGACTTTAGCCTTGGGAGAGGGCAGGTAAGTTACTCTGCCTTCTGCAGTCTTTAAACTTTCGAATCGCTTAAACTGAATTCTGTTTGGCAAAAAAAGATTATCCAGCGAAGATAATACACTTCCTGAATTTCTGGCCATAAGTCCTGCTCCGTAGGCCTCAAAATACGAAGCCTGATCAGGAATTATGAACTTAATTCCCGGCATACGCTCACGGATAAAATGAACTATATATTGATTTTGTGTAACACCGCCGACAAGAAGAACCTTTCCTCTGGTTATTTTTGCTCTTTTGATAAAGTCAACCACTTTAGTGGCCATCACATCGGATAATGAAAGAACAATATCTTCTTTGTCGGCTTCGCCTTTATTCAAGCGATGGGTACAGTCACTTTTCATGAATACTGAACAACGTGAAGAAAGTTTCAGAACACGTCTCTGTTTCGAGATAGAATCAATATCATCAAGGCTCATGTTCATTCGTGCGAGCTGCTGTTTAAAAAACTCGCCGGTGCCCGAAGCGCATTTGTTTCCTGAAAAACTTTTTATAATCTTGTTATTATTATCAATTGTGTAAACAACAAAGTCCTCGCCACCAAGGGAAACTACCGCATCAACTTTATAATTGAGATTTTGAATGGCTTCTTCAATACAAAGAGGTTCAATTACACTGTTGAGGTTTAAAAGGTGCCTGCCTTCGGTGCCGGTAGCCAGAGCTTTGATATTCTCCGGTATCTCATGGGATAAAAAAACTTTTTCCAGAGTGTGAAGAAAATTTCCCTCGTGAGGTTCTACTTCACTCCATGAAATATTATTGCCTTCCAGCATACTGACTTTAACACTGGAGGAACCTATGTTAATTCCCAAACTATGCATACAACATTCCAAATGTGCTAAGATAACGGCTATATATTACAAAATATTATTGATGAAGTCTATCGTCAAAAGCAGAATGAAGTTTGGTCAAAAATAATAATAAAACATAATTTAACAATTTTTATTTGGATAATTATTTTTTGTGAAAAAATTGAACAATAACTTTAAAATGGATATATTGGACTAATAAAAAAAGAACCGCAACAGGATATTTTAATTAATATTCCGCGCTACGGTTCTGTAGGTAAATATAATATTTTTATATTAATGACCTTCTTCCATGGCACCGGCAATATACATCATGGATAAAAGCATAAAAACCAGTGTCTGCACTAAAGATGTGAAAATCATCAGTACAAAAACAGGAAGCGGTACAAAATATGGTACAAGAAAAAGAACGACTAAAAGGACGATATCTTCGCCTTTGATATTACCGAATAACCGGAAAGTCAATGAGAGAGGACGTGATAGGTGACTTATAATTTCAATGGGCAACATAAGAGGTGTAAGCCACCAGACAGGTCCCATAAATTGTTTAAAGTATTTCAGTCCATGCTCTTTAACTCCAACAACATGAGTAGAAAAAAATACAACCAGAGCCATGGCAAGGTTTGTGTTAATGTTTGCAGTGGGTGATTCAAAACCGGGGACTATACCTATCAGATTAGAGGTAAGAATAAATAATCCCAAGGTTGCGATCAGAGGGAAAAATTTTCTACCGTTATGTCCCATGATTTCTTCAAGAAGAGAGTCAAAACCTCCAATAATCACTTCCATTACGTTTTGGAACTTATTCGGATAAACAGCCAAACGCCTTGTGGCCAGGAAAGAAAGGGTGGCCAAAAGGATTCCGACAAATAATGCATACATAATTTGTTCAGGAACATAATGATTTTCTAGGAAAAGCAGCGGATGCATATTCTACTTAATAACCTCCTCAATTAATTTTTTTTTTGCCATAGTGGTAATCAGCGTGATGATAATGTTGATTACTACCACGGAAAGTCCAATAAGTAATCCAATGACATTTACTGTGCCATAGGCAATGAGAAAATATAACACAATGGCTATAAGTGCCAAGCGGATGTAATATTTAATAATTATACGAGCTTTTATACTTTTGGAAGTATTGTTGAAAAGGTCGCGCAAACCGCGTTCCATCCAATAAAAATTGATAATGCTGATGAATCCTCCGAGAAGTATACCCAGAGCAAATTTAATAGGAGCTAAAATTAATGCAAGTACAAAAAGAACAGCCAGAACAATCCAGTTGACAATTTCAATTTTATTTTGGAGCGGGTCTTTGACGATGAGATTCACTTTTTAAGCTCTTTATTATCGGTTCTTCATCCGTAAAATTTTTTTTAATTAAAACGTATATATTTCGAAACCCGGCCGCAATTCCTATTAACAAAAAAATGACAGTAAAAACATAACCAGAGTCGAATTTACGATCTAAATAATTTCCCAGCAAAAGGCAACCAAATACAGCCAGAACCATGGCTATACCGATGCTACTGGCTAAAGCCATTTGCATAGCATACTTTCGGATATCGTTATCCATTTTGCCGGAAGCTCCTTAACATGAATTAGACTGCAAGTCAATAAAAATATGACCGGCGTTCATTATTTCAATAAATGACGGTTTTTCCTATACCATTCAATAGTTTTAGAAAGTCCTGTGATAATATCCGTCCGGGCCTTAAAGCCGAATTCTTTTAATGCCTTGGAAGTGTCAAGCATCCTTTTGGGCTGGCCGTCAGGCTTGGATTTATTCCAGATGATCTTCCCTGTAAAACCGGTTAATTTCACAATAAGTTTTGTCAAATCCATAATAGATATTTCGGAACCGGTACCGATATTGACAGGCTCACTTTTATTGAAAAATAAAGTTGCGAGATAAATGGCTTCAGCCGCATCTTCCACATAAAAAAATTCACGTGTGGCAGAACCAGTTCCCCAAACTTCTATTGTGTTTTCACGGGCATCTATAGCATCAAAGCATTTTTTGATTAGAGCTGGAATAACATGAGATGAATGCGGATCGAAATTGTCTCCCGGACCGTAAAGGTTTACAGGAAGTAAAAAAATAGAATTGAACCCGTACTGCTGTCGATAAGCTTGCGATTGTACCAACATCATTTTCTTGGCCAAACCATAAGGAGCGTTGGTTTCTTCCGGATAACCATTCCAGATTTCGTCTTCTTTAAAAGGAATTGATGTAAATTTAGGATAGGCACAGATCGTTCCCAAAGCAACGAATTTTTCAATACTGTGAAGATACGCTTCGTGAAGTAGTTGTGTACCCATAATTAAATTATCGTAAAAAAGTTCTGCCGGTTTTTCCTGATTAAAACCGATACCGCCAACTTTGGCGGCAAGGTGAATAACTATTTGAGGTTTAGTTTCTTCATACATCCGTTGAATGTCGGTGATATTGGTAAGGTTGTATTCGGGAAGATCAGCAATTTTGACATTAGTGCAACCGTGATCTTGAAAATTCTTCAATAGATGGCTTCCTAAAAATCCTTTACCGCCTGTGACGGTTATCCGTTTATTATTCAGCAATATTTCTATCCTTTTAATTTGAATTAAATAACGTGTTGGTTGTTGATACAGGAAAAACCTGCATCTAAAAGAGTTTTTTCTTTTTTTGCAAGTTCCATGTCGTTTGCGATCATCATGTCAATAAGACCGTCAAAAGTAACCTTCGGCTTCCAGTTTAACGTTTTTTTTGCCTTGGATGCATCACCAAGCAAAACATCAACTTCCGTAGGACGAAAATAACGTGGATCAATAAAAACGTATTTTTTGTAATCCAGATCAAGCTTGCTGAAAACTTTTTGAGTGAATTCCCGTACAGAATGCGTTTCACCGGTAGCAATAACGAAATCGTCAGCTTTATCCTGTTGCAACATAAGCCACATGGCTTCTACAAAGTCTCCCGCAAAACCCCAGTCTCTTTTGGCTTCAAGATTACCCAAATATACCTTGTCTTTTAATCCTAATTTGATTTGTGTGGCTGCGCGGGTTATTTTTCTGGTTACAAAAGTTTCTCCACGTCTGGGTGATTCGTGGTTGAAAAGGATGCCATTGGTAGCAAAAACTCCGTATGCGTCCCGGTAATTTTGCACAATATGATAGGAATAAACTTTGGCGGCTGCGTAGGGACTCCGGGGCTGAAACATGGTTTCTTCGTTTTGCGGAGGTGGCGCGGCACCGAACATTTCGCTTGATGATGCCTGATAAAATCTGGTTTTTATACCTGTTTTGCGTATTGCCTCTAATATCCTCAGTGTTCCTAACCCTGTGACATCACCTGTGTATTCCGGCATATCAAAACTTACGCGGACATGACTTTGAGCTCCGAGGTGGTAAATTTCAGAAGGCTGAATAGAGTGAAGCAAATCCATAAGCTGACCGGAAACACTCAAATCGCCGTAATGGAGAAATAATTTTGTATTAGGAGTATGAAAGTCACGATAAAGATGATTGATTCGTTCTGTATTAAAAGAGCTCGAACGACGTATTAAGCCGTGAACTTCATATCCCTTGTCCAGTAAAAACTCTGTTAAATAAGAACCGTCCTGCCCGGTAATACCGGTAATAAAAGCTTTTTTCATTTTTATGTCCTTAAGATATATAAATTTTACAAACGCCAGTAATTTATTCCTGATGATTTGGCTTTTGCCGGGTCAAAAACAGATTTAATATCGAGTAAAATAGGAAAGTTTTTGCGACATAGTCCGGCAATAAGGGGAAGTCCCATTTCTTTGTAATTATTATGTGCCACAGCCAAAATAACGGCATCAACGTTTTTGATCTTATTCAGAGAAGTAAGTTCAATATTATAGTGATGACGAGCTTCATAAGGATCCGCCAACGGATCGTGAACTAAGACTTCTACACCATATTCCTTTAATTCGTTCACTATATCGATAATCCTGGTGTTTCGCAAATCAGGCACGTTTTCTTTAAATGATACTCCCAAAACAGCTGCACGTGCTTTATTTACCTGAATACCCGAGGCAATCATCATTTTAATTGTTTTTTGAGCCACATATTTACCCATATTGTCGTTGATTCTTCGTCCGGCCAGAATGACTTCCGGACGATAGCCTATGCTTTCTGCTTTGTAGGTAAGATAATAAGGATCGACACCGATGCAATGTCCACCGACAAGCCCGGGACGGAATGAAAGAAAGTTCCATTTTGTTTCGGCGGCTTCTAAAACTTCAAGAGTGTCTATTCCCATTCTGTTGAAAATAATGGCCAGTTCATTCATCAAGGCTATATTAATATCGCGCTGCGTATTTTCAATAACCTTGGCTGCTTCGGCAACCTTTATTGATGAAACACGATGCAGACTTACTTTAACGACGGCACCATAGATGCCTTCCAGTAAATTCAATGTGGTAGCATCTGATGCAGAAATTATTTTTATTGTATTACTGATAGTGTGGATTTTATCACCGGGATTGATACGTTCCGGGGAATAGCCCACAGTAAAATCCCTGCCGAAATTTAATTTTGATTCCCGTTCAAGTATCGGAACGCAGATATTTTCGGTTACACCAGGATATACGGTTGATTCATATACTATACAGGAACCGGAAGACATTTGTTTTCCAATGATAGTAGATGCATTTTCGATTGCACTAAGGTCCGGGACGTGAAAATTGTCAACCGGTGTAGGGACAGTAACTATAAAAAGTTTGCTTGAAGAAAGATCGGACTGTCTGGAAGTAAAATGAATTTTTGATTTTTTTAATTCAGCATCGGACAATTCCATGGTACGGTCATGCCCTTTCTTTAATTCTGAAACTATTTTTTCATTAATGTCAAATCCGATAACCTTGAAGTGTCGTGACAGATGAGCTGCCAGAGGCAATCCCACATATCCCAGACCGATAACTGCGATTTTATTTTTGCCTGCGAAAAAAGTCTGAGCTGTTAAAGTTCGATCCATAAATTAAATCCTTATGCAAATTTGAGGAATTTCGTAAAAACTATTACAAAATAGAGTTGCAGTTGTCAATGAACCGTTCAAAGATTTTTTAATGTTTTGGAACACGCATCAATCGTTTTATCAATATCTTTTTGAGTGTGTGCAAAAGATAAAAATCCTGCTTCGAACTGGGATGGCGCAAGCCAGATACCGTTTTTAAGCATCCCATGGAAAAAACGGGCGAACATTGCCGTATCTGATTTTTGAGCAGATTTTAAATCATAAACGGGACCCGGTTGGAAAAAAACAGTGAACATAGATTGGACTCTATTTATACAAACGGCAATGCCTTTGGCTGCAAACAGACATTCCATTTCAGTGCACAGTTGGTTGGTTTTTTTATCCGAAAATGAAAAAGAGATTTTTTTTGTTTTCAAAATATTGAGAGTGCATAAACCGGCGCTCATCGCCAAAGGATTTCCGGAAAGAGTTCCCGCCTGATAAATATCTCCCATAGGGGCCAGCCTTTCCATAATTTTTTTTGCGCCGCCGACAGCGCCAACCGGCATTCCACCGCCAATGATTTTGCCCAGACAGGTCAAGTCCGGCTTTATGCCTATTAAGTTCTGATAACCACCAAAGGTGAAACGAAAGCCGGTGATTACTTCGTCAAAAATTAAAATTATGCCATATTTTGCTGTAAGCTTCCTGAGTTTATTCAAGAATCCTTTTTGTGGAGGAACAACTCCCATATTGCCTGCTACAGGTTCAACAATAATTGCAGCGAATCTTGAGCCGTGGGTTTCTATTGCTTTCTGAAGTGCATCGACATCGTTATACGGCAAGCTGAGCGTTAATCCGGCCAGCCCTGCCGGAATTCCCGGAGATCCCGGAATTCCAAAAGTTGCGACACCTGATCCGGCTTTAATCAGAAGAGAATCATTATGACCGTGATAGCAGCCGTCAAACTTTGCTATCAAACTCCGGCCGGTATAGCCGCGAGCCAAACGTATTGCAGTCATAGTTGCTTCCGTACCGGAGGAGGTCAATCGTATAAGTTCCATTGATGGAATAGCCTCGGAAATCAGTTCTGCCATTTGTGTTTCTGCTTCGGTTGGCGCACCGAAACTGGTTCCCTTCATGGCTTTGTTGCAAATGGCTTTTGATACTTTGGAATGGGCATGCCCAAGAATCATCGGCCCCCATGAAAGAACATAGTCAATATATTCTTTGCCGGATACATCATAAATTTTGCTACCATTTGCATGGCTTACAAAAACAGGTTGTCCGCCTACTGATTTCCATGCACGAACCGGGGAATTAACTCCACCGGGAATTACCTTACATGCTTTGGAGAAATGACTTGTTCTTTTTTTATTCACGAAAAATACTCCGGAGATTTTTTTTTGTATTCCTGAATGCTTTCCAATATCAGATAATCATCTATGCCTGTTGCTTTTACCATATCACGGATTAGCTGCAAAATGTTCTCATCTTTTTTAAAGTGGAGCATAGTAAAAAGGTTGTATTTTTTTTTTAATGCAGGATTTCTTTCATAACAATGCGAGACAAAGCTATATGATGATAAAATTTTACCGGATTGTTCTACCTGCTTAGCAGGTACTGACCATACTACCAGCACATTTTTCGTGTATCCTGCTTTTTGATGACGAAGTATGGCTCCGAATCTGCGAATAATTTTTTTTTCAGAAAGTTCTTTTATAATTTTTAAAACTTCTCTGCCGGTTAATCCGCAAGATTCACCAATTTTATCAAAAGGAGATTTTGCCACTGCCAAGTCTTTCTGGATCAAACGTGCAACTTTATTTTGTTTTTCAGTCATTTTACCCATTTTATTAATATTATCCTGCCTTAGAAATAAAATCAAGTTGCCTGATGAGCATGGAAATTTTTCTTGACATTTGCTAATCTCACCGCTAAATAAATAAAAAGCCCCAAAGTGTTAAATTTTAAAGAAAGGAGGTGCAATGAGTTAAGAAAAGGGCTTTTATGGATCATTAAAATTTCACTAAAAAGGAGAATTTAAATGAAAAAAAGTTTAACTCAGATGTTAGTGGCGATGTTAATGGTTGTAGTTAGCGCTCCGTTTGTATTTGCTGCTGGGGAAGCTGCGACAGGAACGGTTGATTACACAAAAGCGATTATCGTTGGTATTTCTTTATTGGTTGCCGGTCTAGCAATAGCATTTGGTACTCTGGGAACCGGTTTAGGAATGGGCAATGGATTAAATGGTGCAACAAATGCAGTTGGTAGAAATCCGGAAGCACAAGGTAAAATTCTTTTAACCATGATGGTAGGTTTGGCTATGATTGAATCATTGGCCATTTATGCTTTGGTTATAGCATTGATTGTGCTTTATGCTAATCCGCTTTTGAAATATCTAAGCTAAAAATTATTGCTATTATCATAGGGAGGGGGAGCGTGCATCGACTTTCTCCTCCCCTTTTTTTTGTGAAACGCCAATTTCAGAAACGAAGTGAACTGGAATTGGACAGTTGAACAATTCCGCGAAGCAAAGTTTGGCGGGATTAGTGACACCGTTCTAATTTACTCTTCCCTCATACGAACTCTGCCCCGTAAGACCTTTTTTTCTGCTTGTTGATGTTTTGCTGTAAGTATTTTCTCTTTAGCCCTTTTGCTGCGTTTTCTTTTTTGACGGCGAATTTTTTCCAGTCTTTCTTTTTCTTCAGCGATAAAACCTTTTTGTAGTTTTTCAATTTTATCCAGTAGTAATCTTCGGGCAAGAAAGCGATTTAATGATTGGGAGCGTTCCCTCTGACATTTGACTGAAAGACCGGTTGGAATGTGAATCAAATAAACACAAGAAGAACTTTTATTGATTTTTTGTCCGCCGGGACCGGAAGAACGTATAAAAGATTCCTTAAAATCAGTTTCCGACACGCCAAGAGTATGCATCCTGTCGATTAGAACTTTTTCTTTGTCGGAAGAGACAGGCATAAATTTCACGATCAGATCATGGAATTGAATAAATTTCGTCGCCGATTAAGTTTATCCAGTGTTCCATAAGTATTTCTTTTGCTTCTTCCAGTTTATCTACACCGATGATAACTATAGTTTCTCTACCGATGCGATTGATGGTTGTGTAAAGATAATGGATATTAATATCTGTTTTGGCCAGCGGCTTTAATATGGCGTTCATGCCGCCGGCATGTAAAGGAACTTCTGCTGCCAAAACAGGAGTTACTTCAATATTTAAATTATAACTTTCCAGAAGTGCCGCGGCGCGGTCAGGATCATTGACTACCAGCCGAACTCTGCTGTCTTCGGCGATACTGGCGGCTGATACAGCTTTTACACTGATATCTTCCGAATCAAGGATATGTGTAAGGGCGGCAAAAGATCCCGGCACATTACCAAGTAATACGGAAATTTGTTTAACGGACATAAAATCAACCTTGTTAGTTTTTCAGATAATCAAATCCGGCAGCGAAAGCTTTACGGTTTATTTCCGCAAGTGATTTTTTACGGCTGCCCATGATAGATTCCAGAGAGTTTAAATAAATTTCAGAAGTAACAATTCCTGTAACTTTTATAAATGCACCCATCATGATGATGTTGGCTACACGGATGTTTCCCAGATCCTGAGCGATGTCGGAGCACGGAATGCAGAAAACTTTGACGTCGTGACGATGAGGACGATCATTTGTTATGGATGAATTCAAAAAAATCGTTCCTTCCACAATAACTTTGTTCTGAAAAGTGAAAAGGGAAGGGGAGTTCATCGCCACAAGAAAATTAGGCTCGGAAGCCACAGGAGATGCTATTTCTTCGTCGGCTATTGCCACAGTACAGTTGGCGGTTCCACCGCGCATTTCAGCGCCGTATGCAGGAAGGTAGGTTACATGAAATCCTTTATTCATTCCGCTGTGGGCGAGACTCACCCCCATCATCAAAACGCCCTGACCGCCGAATCCGGAAAAAATAGTTTTGACAATCATTTGGCCACCTCTGCAGTTTTTGCAGTTACGGGAATATTATCTTTAAATACGCCGGGAGGAAATACCTTGCTCATTACTTCATCAATCCATTTGCAGGAATTGACGGCATTCATTTTCCAGTTAGTTGGACAAGGGGAAAGAATTTCAATGAGAGAAAAACCATGTCCGTTGATCTGACATTGAAAGGCTTTCTTGATTGCCTTCTTTGTTTTGTTTACGTTAGCCGGAGAATTTACCATGCAACGTTCCAGATACGTCACGCCTTGTAACTGAGAAAAAATTTCACTTACTTTTACAGGATAACCATCCAACTTATTATTTCTTCCCAAAGGAGAAGTGGTTGTCTTTTGCTCCAACATTGTTGTCGGTGCCATCTGTCCGCCCGTCATTCCGTAAACAGCATTATTAATAAATATAATTGTTATATTTTCACCGCGGTTTGCGGCATGAAAGCTTTCCGCTATTCCGATGGCAGCCAGATCACCGTCTCCCTGATATGAAAAAACGACACGATCAGGTAACGAACGTTTTATTGCCGAGGCCATTGCGGGACCCCGTCCATGCGGCGCTTCGATCATATCCACATCAAAGTAATTGTAAGCCAGAACAGCGCAGCCTGCAGGTGGCACTCCTATGGTAATTCCCCTGATTCCCAGCTCATCAATAACTTCAGCGATAATTCGGTGAACTATACTGTGTCCGCAGCCGGGGCAATAATGGAAAATAGCTTCTTTTAAACTTTTTGGCCTTTGATAAACAATTTTTGCCATATTTTATTACCTTGTTATTATTTAACCGTTCTTTCGTAAACCCTTGCTATAACATTGGCAAGTTCAGCAGGAGTAGGCACAGCACCGCCAGGTCGTCCGTGAAACCTGATATCGGCATAACCCTGCAGGGCAAGACGTACGTCTTCCAGCATTTGTCCGGTACTCATTTCGAAAACAAGATAGTTTTTAACTTTTGCCGACAATGATCGTAGTTGCTGTTCGGGGAAAGGCCACAGAGTTACGGGACGAAAAAGTCCGATGTTCATTCCATTGTTCTGCAGGCGTTTAATTGCTCCTTTGGCTATTCGCGCTGCTGTTCCGTATGCCACGATGATCATTTTTGCATTGTTGATATTGTATTCTTCATGACGCGGTTCTTTTTTAGAAATGACTTCGTATTTACGAGCCAGTTTCCAGTTATGCTCTTCCATGTCGATGGGATCCAGAATCAAACCGTGAATAAATTTACTTTTACCCGTACCGGCACCTTGTAACATAAATTTTTTATTGTAAATGCGTGGTTTTGGTTTTTTAAAAGTAACAGGTTCCATCATCTGGCCCATCATGCCGTCAGCAAGAATCATAACAGGATTGCGATATTTGTCGGCAAGATCAAAAGCCGCCATTGTCAGGTCAGCCAGTTCCTGACAGGTTGCCGGAGCTAAAACGATAGTGCGGTAATCTCCGTGTCCGCCGCCGCGTGTTGCCTGAAAATAATCACCTTGTGAAGGGCGGATATTACCTAAACCGGGACCGCCACGCATAATATTGACAACGACGCCGGGAAGTTCGCATGCCGCCATTGAAGAAATACCTTCCTGCTTCAACGAAATGCCGGGACTGGACGATGAAGTCATTGCCCTTAGACCGGCAGCACTTGCACCGGCAATCATATTTATAGCGGCGATTTCGCTTTCGGATTGAATAAAAATGCCGCCTTCGGCTTTGCGCATATGTTCCGCCATGTATTCCGTGAGTTCATTCTGCGGAGTAATAGGGTACCCGCCGTAGAAGCGGCATCCTGCTCTTATTGCCGCTTCGCAGATAATAAAATTTCCGGACATCAATACTTTATTCACGATAAACCTCGATAGCTACCTCAGGACATATAGTGGCGCATATACCGCAACCGGTGCATTCTTTTTCTTCATTTATACCGACAGGATGATAACTATAGAAATTGTATTCCTTAGTGGGAATAATATGACCTTTGGGACAAAAATGAATGCAAAGCAGACATTCCTTGCAGATTTCTTTATTGATTATTATGTATCCCTTCAAAACTCAACCTCAAAAAATTCTCGGACACGGAATCTTGCTCATAATTGACAGAAAGTCAAGTATTTTTAGCCCTACAGCATTTTGGGAAGGCAACTTTCTGTTTATTGTGAGACTCAAATTTCAAAAACGAAGTATATTGAAATTTGCAAGTCGAATCCCGATTTTATCGGGACAAAGCGATGGGTATAATACCCCGCCCCTTGGGACGGAATTAAGGTATAGGGCTTGCCCTGGGGTTCATGCCCGTAATTCAATGGTTGTTCTATCTGTGCTCTTCAAATTCCATCCCGATTAAATGGGGATTCATTTTCAGCGAATGTCATTGATTCGACTAACAGGTATTGTTGCGCTTTACTTGAAATACCTCTTTCTCATTATCAAATTTTGCTTATTTGAAATCCTTTTAATTGTATTGCTACAGATCTCTGTAATAAATCTATGGATACAACAAAGAGCTCTTTTTTTACATTACATTTAACAACAACACCTTCAATGCCCGCAAAAGGTCCGTCAATTATCCGGGCTGATTCACCTTCGCGGGGAAATTGAATGGTAAAAATTTCTGTTTTTGAATTTACAAAACGTCGTATGGCATCAATCTTGTTATCCGGCACCGGAATTGACTCGGTATTTCCTTTTTTTCCTAAAATTTTTACGACACCTGCGGTTTTTAAAATGGAAAGCTTGCTTTTATTATCTAAGTCATTAAAATAAACGAAAACATAACCGGGAAAAAGAGGAAGAAGAATTTTCCTCCGTCTGTCTTTTTGCTTGCTCCAAGATTCTATCTCAGGTAAAAAAGTTGTTATGTTTTTTTGAATAAGACCGGTACTTACCTTATATTCGTGCCGGCTTCTTGTATGTACGACGTACCAGGGCATTATAATAAACCTTTATGACTGCTTGTTGGTGAAATTATAATATTTATGTGCTTTATGCAATACAGAAATAATGAAGACTATACAGCTTAATGGAATTAAACTGGATTTGAGTGAAAGCGAGGAACTGCTGACAGTAAAAGCTGCAGCGATTTTGGGTATTACCACTGATGATATTGTTGCTGTGGACATCATAAAAAAAGCATTGGATGCCCGTCATCATAAACCGCCTCGTTTTGTTTATGCTCTTAGAATAAGCGTTTTCCAAAATACAATGTTATCAGCTGAATTCGAAAAAGAACTTCTTTTAACACAAGAAAAAGACGGAGAGGGGACTCCAACACTTTCATTAGTATCCCCGCCAAAACTTCCTGTAGTTGTTATCGGAAGCGGCCCGGCAGGTCTTTTTGCTGCATATATACTTGCCATGAGAAACATTTCCGTGATCTTGTTGGAAAGAGGGCCTCAACTGGAGGAACGGGTTAAAGATGTAAAGAAATTCTGGAACAATGGTATTCTTAATTATCAAAGTAATGTTCTTTTCGGGGAAGGAGGTGCAGGAACTTTTTCCGATGGAAAATTGACCAGCAGAACAAAGAATCCGTATTCTTTGTGGGTAAAAAAAATTCTTGTGCAAATGGGTGCTTCATCGGAAATCCTTACCGAAGCTAAGCCGCATATCGGGACTGACAAACTTCGTAGAATAATAGTGAACTTGAGAAAAAATCTCATCGAGATGGGTTGCAAAATTGAATATAAAAAACAGGTAACTGATTTCTTGATTTTCGAAAGAAATATATCGGCAGTCATTGTTAACGCGAAAGAAGAAATTAGAGCCGATAATGTAATTCTGGCAATTGGTCAAAGCGCTGATGATACTTATCGAAGACTTTTCGAACGTGGAGTCCAAATGGCAGACAAACCTTTTGCAATGGGATTGCGTGTGGAACATCCTCAGGAATTAATTAATTCCATCCAATATGGGAAATGGCGTAATCATCCGCAATTACCACCCGCGGAATATTTTTTAACGGCTCCAATACCTGATTTGAATCGTTCCGTTTATACTTTCTGCATGTGTCCGGGAGGATCAGTTATCGGATGTGCTGCTTCTGCTGGTTTGGTTATAACAAATGGCATGAGCAATGCCTCACGATCCGGTGAATATGCCAATAGCGCCATTGTGGTTAACATACGTGTCAATGACTTCGCATCTCAAAAGCGAAGTTTAAGCGGTCTGGAATTTCGTAAAATATGGGAAAGGAAAGCTTTTATCGCAGGGGGCAATAATTATTTTGCGCCTGCACAAAAGATAACGGATTTTTTACAGGGTAATCCTTCGTATTCTGTCGGGAAGACGAGTTTCCTTCCCGGTGTAAAGCCTTCAGTACTGGAGGATGTTCTGCCCGGATTTGTTAATGAATCTTTAAGAAAGGGCATAAAGGAATTCGATAAGAAAATGTGTGGATTTATTACTGAAGATGCTAATTTGATAGGAGTGGAGACTAGAACTTCGTCACCCTTGCGCATATGTCGAAGGAGTGACGGACAGAGCAATACTATTGGAGGCATTTATCCTTGCGGTGAAGGAGCCGGATATGCCGGAGGGATTATAAGTTCTGCGCTGGATGGAATCAAGGCTGCGCAAAATTTAATCAATAATACATACTACTTCTGAATCAAAGCGCAATATTTATTGGACCAAATTCATCATCGGGATTGTCAGCTTCCGTAACGTATATACCGCCCCGTCGTCTCCGCCTAGAAGCCTCAATATCATCTTGGATTCAGAAGTGTTTAGGTTAATCGGCTATCGATAATAATATCATCACCGTGCATGGATACCTTTTGAACAAATAATTTTTTTGCACAGTCCAGGTTTCTGATATTGAGATCTCCAACTGCTTCAATGCCTTTACCGATAATTTTCGGTGCGACAACAACTACTAAGCGGTTAGCCAAATTGTCTTTTAGTACGGAAGTGATTATCCGAGAGCCGCCTTCAATCAAGATTGATGATATTTTTTTTGCAGCGAGTATTTTAAGTAATTTTTTTAAATCGACTTTTCCTTCTTTATCGGCTTTTACTGTTACTATTTGAACACCGGAAGAAGCAATATTTTCGAATTTGGCGTTATCAGGTTTTTTAGTTGTGGCAATAAGAGTGGGTGCTTTGGAAATATTCTGCAATACTTTAGCCGCAGGAGAAATATTTAAATCGGAATCAACAATAACGCGCAGAGGATTTCGACCTTTTATTAGTCGCACCGTTAGTTCAGGATTATCTTTGAACACTGTATTGCGGCCGACTAAAATGGCGTCATGTTCCGCTCTGAGCTGATGAGCAAATTTCAAAGAGGCCGGCGAGCTTATCCATTTTGATTCACCTGTGGCGGTTGCTATTCGGCCATCAAGTGCTTGAGCGTATTTTACAGTGATGTAAGGCATTCCTGTTTCCATGAAATAAAAAAACTTTTCATTGAGCTGACGGCATTCCTTTTCCAAAACGCCGGTTTTTACTTCAATGCCACAAGCTTGCAGACGATTAATGCCCTGGAAAGAGACAAGAGGGTTGGAATCTACCGTGCCGATCACAACACGAGCAATTTTATGTTTAATGATGCTTTCCGTGCATGGAGGTGTTTTCCCTTTGTGACAACATGGTTCTAAATTGACATAAAGTGTTGAGCCGGTGATATCTTCCCTGGCGTTAGTGATGGCATTTATTTCAGCGTGATTTTCACCGAATCTTTTATGGTAGCCTTGTCCTATAATCCTGCCGTTTTTAACAATTACAGCGCCGACCATAGGATTAGGTCCTACATAAAAGCGACCCTTGCGTGCCAGTCTAATAGCCAGTTTCATATAATATTCGTCACTCATAAACAAAATAACTACCTCATTACCATTTAAGATGCAAAGAAATTTATTGTAGATAATTATTTAAATATGATAAGAAAACAAACATTTTAAAAATAAATTCAATTTAAGGAGAAAGCATGAAAGGAGTTGTTCTTGCCGGCGGGTTGGGCAGCAGACTTTATCCACTGACAAAAGTAACCAACAAACATTTGCTGCCGGTATATAACGAACCGATGATTTATTATCCCATCAGAACACTGGTCAATGCCGGAATTGAAGAAATAATAATTGTTACCGGCGGGAATAATGCCGGTGATTTTTTGCGACTTTTGGAGAACGGCAGGGACTTCGGACTTAAGCATATCAATTATACCTATCAGCAGGGAGAAGGCGGAATTGCTGCAGCGTTGGGTCTGGCCGAGCATTTCGCCGATAAGGAAAAGATAGTTGTAGTGTTAGGGGATAATATTATAGAAACAAATATCAGAGCGGCGGCAGATGACTTTCGCAAACAAAAAGACGGAGCAAGAATATTATTGAAAGAAGTTCATGATCCGCAGAGATTCGGTGTCCCTGTTTTCGAAGGGAAGAAAATTATTCGTGTGGAAGAAAAACCGGTCAATCCTGCTTCCAACTATGCTGTAATCGGGATATACATGTACGATCATAGAGTATTTGAGTTTATCCGCTCGCTTAAACCTTCTCAGCGCGGCGAGTTGGAAATTACCGATGTAAATAATTTCTACATCAGAGAAGGAAAAATGCAATGGGATGTATTGGACGGCTGGTGGTCGGATGCCGGAACTTTTGAATCATTGCAAGCTGCCGGTAATATGGTGGCAGAAACAGGAGCAAATAAAATATGATTGAAGGCGTAATAGTAAAAAAACTGAAAGTAATTCCTGATGAACGCGGCCGATTAATGGAAATCATGCGCGCCGATGATGATTTTTTTCAGAAATTTGGACAGGCATATATGACCACCGCCTATCCGGGAGTTGTCAAAGGCTGGCACTATCATAAAAAGCAGTCTGACAACATGGCGGTAGTCAGAGGAATGATGAAAATAGTCCTTTATGATGGCCGGAAAGATTCGACTACCTTTGGCGAGATTAACGAAATATTTGCCGGTTACCATAATCCTGTTTTAGTTCATATTCCGCCGTTTGTTTATCACGGTTTTAAATGCATTTCCGAAGAAGAAGCAATAGTTATTAATATACCGACAGAACTTTATAATTACAGTGAACCGGACGAGTATCGTCTGCCGCCACATGGCAGTGAAATAAAATATGATTGGGGAAGAAAAGACGGATAGTTTTAATATAGAGATATTCTCTTGACTTTGGTTTTAGATTTTTATAACGTTCCCACGAAGCTTGAGAAAGGCAAACCGTACTGAAAAGACGGGACGCAAAGTTACTGACCTAAGTCTTCATGGCAGGATAGGGTGGCAGAACCGCCGGGCAACTTTTAAAGTCGTCCAGCAACGCTGCATATAAAACCCACACATAATTATATCTTAAAATTAAGCGGAGAATTGTTCGTATGATTATGAACGTTGTCGTTTTTATTTTTGGTGCGGTTATTGGAAGTTTTTTAAATGTCTGTATATTTCGATTGCCGGCCAAAATGTCGATTGTGAAACCAAGCTCGCAATGTCCCAAATGTCATCATCCTATTCGTTGGCATGACAACATTCCCATAGTAAGTTTCATTTTTTTGCAGGGGGTATGCCGCTATTGCAACAAAGCGATTTCCTGGCGGTATCCATTGGTGGAATTGATAACGGCTGTTCTGGCACTTTTATTATTCATAAAATTCGGTCTTTCATTAAAATTCCTTGTCTTTTTCATTTTTATTGCAGTTTTAGTTGTTATTACATTCATCGATCTCGATCATCAGATTATTCCCGATATTTTAACATTACCAGGCATACCGATATTCTTTGTCGCAGCAGTTTTCCTGGCGGAAGTACACTGGCTGGAGGCTTTGCTGGGTCTATTGATAGGAGGAGGAATTCTTTTCCTGATTGCCGTGGTTTATGAATTAATAACCAAGCGCGAAGGAATGGGTGGCGGCGACATCAAGCTCTTGGCAATGATCGGTGGATTTCTGGGATGGAAATCTTTAATATTTATACTTTTGTTCAGTTCTTTTGCGGGAGCTATTATCGGTATAGCCGCGATAACTATCAAAAAACAAGATATGAAATATGCTGTTCCTTTCGGACCTTTTTTATCGGCAGCAGTGGTAGCTTATATTTTCTGGGGCGAGAATTTTACCAGATTCCTGTTTATCAGATATTAGCTGATTGGTGGATTTAATGCTTTTTTTTGACAGAAATCACAAAGAAAATGCTGGGTACAGTCTAATGGAAATCATTACTGTCATAGCGATTTCTTCCATTCTCATGGTGATAGCGGCGTCAATGTTTACATCTTTTGCCAAAAACAGAAATCTTAAGGAAGCGGGAGCGGCATTAATGTCCGACATGAAGCTCGCCAAACAAAGGGCAGCAGCGGAAAGTGTTCCTTATGTTATTTATATTTATGAAAATACCAACACTTATACAATTAAAGACTGTTGCGACACGGAATGTAATAATCTCGGCTGTGTTTATAATGTTACAAATAATTTGAGCAACTACGGGAGCAATGTTACTTTTACGGATGATTCAACGGCATATGATATTGTGCGATTTTATTCCAGGGGCACATGTTCAAGCGGACATATTACATTGCAAAATTCTCTGGGCTCAACAATAAAAATTATAACCAGTATTTCAGGGAGAATAAGAAGTGAGCAAACACTTAAGAACTGAAAAAGGATTGTCTATTGTTGAGTGCGTTATAGCACTACTTTTATCTGCAGGTGCCGTAATCAGTCTTATGGAGATGCAGTCGATGGCCTGGCGGGGAGCTGGGAAATCCGATTATTTAGGACGGGCACAGGCGCTACTGCAGAGGGAACTGGAAATATGCGAATATAAAATTTTAAGAGGAATTAATATACCGGCTGACACAAAATGTATGGATAAATACGGTAATGATGTTGATTGCCGGTCGAACAATGCTGTTTTTACCGTAAATTATTTACAGACAAAACCGGTATCTATTCCGGCCAATACACGTTTGCTTAATGTAAAGGTAAAATGGCCGGGAAGCAGTAATGGAATAAGCAGTAGTGTTATAATATTGCCACAAAGTGATTATTAATGAAAAAATTACGTTTTAATAAAGAAACAGGTGAAAAAGGTTTTACTCTATTCGAAATAATTATAGCGCTTGCAATCAGCATGGTGGTAATGGCGGCGATTTATGCTTCTGTAAACATGGCTCAAAAATCTTCATCAAGTGTAACAAAAAAAGTCATAACCCAACAGGATGCCCGTGCAATACTTGATATTATGGCCATGGAAATTCGAATGGCATCTTTTAATCCGAATCCGCCGGCTTCAACAAGTACGTGGGATACAATTCCGACACATACAACAAATGCAAATTGCCCTGATCTTGTACAACCATGTCCGGGCCAAACATCTCCGCCTTCCTGTAAAACATATAAAGGAATTCAGGTAGCTGGCCCCAATCAAATTCATATATCAATGGATTTAGACGGTAGCGGCGTGATAGGAAATGCACCCAATGAACATATTCTATATACATATAGCTCTATTAATAATGCCATCTACAGAAATGTCAGTTGTGGAGGCAATCAGCCAATTTTAGGCGGAAAAGACGATTCGGAGACAAAAGTAATAAATGATGAATCAACGCCCTTATTTCAATATTTTGACCGTGACGGCAATTCTACTACATCAATACCTGATATCCGTCGCATTCGTATTACTATTATTGCGCAGACAAAGAGCGCAGACATGCTTTCAGGAAGAATGAGAGTAATTCCTTATACAACAGATATTTTGGTAAAAAATCATGTACTCTCTCCATAAAACGATAAAGAAAACGGTAAAATCGGAAAAAGGTTTTGTTTTTCTAGTTGCGCTTATGGCTGTCATTGTTTTGATAGCAATAGGCTTTTTTGCTTTGACGACAATTTCAGAAGAAATGATGATAAGCTTCAGATTAACAGGCGAACGTAAAGCTTTTTCCGCTGCGGAATCAGGGGCCTATGCCTCTGCGGCTAATATTGCCGTTTATGATACTCTTTCCACTCCGGCAGGCTCTGATACAGTTCTTTATACTTTTCCGAGGACATACATTGATCCCGATAATGATCCCTATGCCAGTTATACCGGAAAGGTTTATTGGGTGCGCTCAATTAGTACAGAAGGATTCAGTTATGAATACAATTTTTCTCAGGATCTTTTTAAAACTATAATCACTGGCAAAGATTCTAATTACGGATCATCGGTTAGCATAGAAGTCGGCGTTTCCGATACACCGGGACTCACAGAAGATACAATATATAAACATTAATCTATTCGAGCAGAAAAAGAATTTAAGAAGTTAATACTTCTATAAAATCAAGGAGAAAGCAGATGCATAGCAAGAAAACTTTGACAGTTTTTTTGGTTATATTTAATATACTGTTTTTTTGTGTTGCAACCAGTGTTTTTGCTCAGGGAGGTGAGGGCGATACGTTCGCAATTCTTAATCCGGAAGCTCTCTTTGTACTGGATTTATCAGGTTCTATGAATGATACGCCTGCGGAAACCGGAACTGCAAATTGGTTTGATCTTTCTAATTCAAATATATGGGGCACATCCTCATGTGATCCGGATTATACGAATTGTCCGGAAACATACCATTATTTCTTTTTAACAAAAGTTTGGGATTGTCGATACGGTTATTGCAAACAAGGAATAAGAGCTGCCTGCAATAAAAATTGTTCTAAAATGGCAATACTCAAAAGGTCAATATTCAGTGTCTTGGACAGCGATAATAATGGTGTAATTAATGACGCGGACTATGATCATCTGGGTATAAAATTCGGTTATATGCGTTTAAAAGATGCCGTAAAAGATGATCAGTCAGCTATAAACAACTGGGTTTTTCCATATGGAACAATGTTGTATCCTCTAATATCCAGATATGATCCATTGCCATATACCCGCGTTGTCAAAGGTATAAGCGATAATTATTATAATCTCTATTGTGGTAACGGTGCAACATCATGCCAGGCGGATTCGCCGCCGCAGATAATAACAGATTTCTGGAATGAGTGTATAACCGCCTACGATACTGATACGATCTGGAGTTCTTCAAGTATGGGAGGAAAGGGAAGCACTCCCCTTGCCACACTTTTGAAAAAAGCAAATATATATTTAACAAACCGTACAAACGCGGAACTGGCTAATCCTGATCCCTGCGGAGGAGTGAAGAAAAAATTCGTTATTTTAATTTCCGATGGCGAAGATACCACCGCATGCGACACCGGCGGAAGTTCTTCTAATGAAAAAACGCGCAGATCATCGGTTACGATGGCTAAGAATTTAGCAGATGCCGGATATAAAGTTTTTGTTATCGGTTTCGGGTCAAGCATGCCGGAAACACAAAAAAACACCCTTAACTGGATGGCTTATTACGGAGGCACAGATAATCCCAACGAAGCCAATACCTCACCAATGCCTTCCTATAATCCGGCGGCAGGTTTGACCTCCAGCGGCACATGGAGGGGTTACAACTGCGGATCATCAAGCGGCAATGATCCCGGTTCAATAACCCTTGCAGGCTATGCATATGTTTCAGAAAATGAAAATGAAATAGTAAATGCACTAAAGAGTATTATGGGACAAATAATTGAAGCGGCGTATTCTTTTACGCAAACATCCATTCAAACAGTGCGTACTTCCGATGAAAATTATCTTTATGAGGCCTCATTTTATACCCTGGGCGAGCAGGATCCTTTGTGGATCGGTCATTTAAAAAGATTCGGAATAAATGACGACGGTACGATTAAAGCCACAGCCGACTGGGATGCAGGAGAAGTTTTAAAAAATACATCGGCTGATTACAGAACAATTAAGACGCTTGTTGATTCCACCGGTTTGATATCATTTACGGCGGCCAACTTGACCAATTCTCAACTCGATGTTGCAACGGGAGATTTAAAAGCTGATGTCGTAAATTTTATCCGCGGAGGTGATGTTGCTTATATTACGAGCGATAGGAATTACATATATTACGGATGGAAATTGGGGGATATATATCATACATCACCTCAAGCAGTGGGAACACCGAATTTGAAGTTCAATGACAAGTTGGATGGTAATAATGCTTTTTCGGTTTTCAGAAATAATAATATCAGGACATCGGCTAATGGCAAACGACTAATGATTGTGGGTGCCAATGATGGTCAGTTGCATGCCTTTAAAACAAACAACGGCTCAGAAGCATGGAGTTTTATACCTCCCAATCTACTGACCAGCCTGAAAAATATCGCGCATACTTCTCATCCCACGTTACTTACTCATCAATATTTTGTTGACGGGCCTTTAAGTGCCGCAGATATCTGGCTGGGGTCAGACGGGAGTTCGAAATCAGCAGATGAATGGCATTCATATTTGGTCATGGCTGAAGGAAGGGGAGGTAACCAAAATCTTTGGGGTAAGTACTCATCGTGCATTTGTCCTTCGTCAGACTCAACATGCACTTCGGCATTTAATTCAACCTATTCTGCAACGTATAACAATTATTGCGGGTACTACACCCTTGACGTTACGGATGTATTAGCTCCGCAATTTAAATGGACCATAGGTGGAACGAGTGCACTTTCCAGTACGGATGCTTCATATTTAGGTCAACCATGGAGCGAAATGTATATCGGTCGCGTTAAGATAGGCGGTGCTGAAAAATGGGTTGGATTTATAGGTGGAGGATATAATGGCAGTAACTGTACCGGAGCAACCTGCGATACGCGCGGAAAAGGTTTCTTTGTAATTGATTTAAATGACGGAACAATTTTAAAGAGTTTCACGCGTGGTGGCGCCAACGTTACCGGTACGATGAATTATGATTTCGCTGGCAATCCTGCTGTTATAGATTTCGACAATGACGGTTATCTGGATACGGCATATATCGGTGATACTGGTGGCAATATCTGGCGTTTTAAGTTCTGCTGTATTACTGATGACGCTACTTGCGGTACCTCTAGTTGGACCGGCAACATATTCTATCAAAATACATCAACAGCGAAACCAATATACACATCGCCTACTATAGCCCATGGCAGCAGTACTGACGTTTGGGTCTTCTTCTGTACGGGAGACAAGACAGATCCCACCAATACCAGCAGTGCCGACAGACTCTACGGACTGAAAGAAGATGGCAATAGAACTCTTACATATACAGATGCAACAAAGGATGGTTGGTATATCAGCCTTACTACCGGAGAAAAATGCCTTGCTGATCCTGTTGTTTTTAATAAAGTAGCATATTTTACTACATACAGTGCAGTCACCTGCGATGCTAAAGTTTACGGCTTAACGTATAATACGGGTGGAGGAGGACTTTCCGGAAATCAAACATCCGTGATTATCGGAAAGGGAATACCTTCCGGTGTGGTTATATCCCAAAAAGAGGGTACTTCATCATTTGACGCTTACATATCTACAAGCCAGATAGTTGCGGGTACGGATGCTCATACCAAGAAGCTGACAGGTTCTATAACCACTAATTTATCACCAATGGGCGTGCGATATTGGAGAGACCTACGATTACAATAATGTACTCTGTATTTTTATAAATGCTTAAAACTGCTTGACATAAAGTAATTCTATTTTTATATAGAAGCAAAATTATAAATAAGGATTTATTTTATATGAGTGAAAGAAAATATTGCGCAATTTGTGCCTGGAGAGCCAATTGTCAGAAAAGATTCAGCGTATCGACAGATGCTCAGGGATTTGTGCATTGTCCAGATTATTCCCGCGATATGTCCATCAAGGACAATGAGATCGACGAAGCTTTGAAAAGTGATCAGCAAGCTTCATAATGAGTAACAGTTCAACTTGCAGTGACAAGCAGTAAATGATATTTAAAACTGCTTGTCATTTTTTTTATAAAACGTGGGTAAAATTATGAAGAATGTAATTATTAATATACTGGAAAAAGCTCTAAAAGTTTCGGTTCAAAAAGGGCAGCTTTCTGAATTTTCTCTTCCTTATCTGGAACTAGAGCCACCGGCAAATCCCGAACACGGAGATTACGCTGCAAATACAGCGATGATTCTGGCTGCCCAGGTTAAACAGAATCCGCGTAAAATTGCGCAGATAATTCAGGAAAATGTTTCCGATACTGAAGATATTATCGAAAAAATACAAATAGCGGGTCCAGGCTTTATAAATTTTTTCATTAAAGACGATGTCTGGCAGCGGACTTTAAAACAAATTGACGAACAGAACGAGAAATATGGAGAAACAGGTTATGGAGCGGGCCAAATTGTACAGGTGGAATTTGTCAGCGCTAATCCGACCGGACCTCTGCATATCGGCCATGCCCGCGGAGCTGTTGTTGGCGATGTAATAAGCAATCTGCTGAAAACATCCGGTTATAAAGTTGCCAAAGAGTATTACATAAATGACGCGGGTAATCAGATGAATAATTTAGGTAAGTCCGTCCTGCTTCGTTATAGAGAGCTGCTAGGCGAAAAAATCGAATTTCCGGAAACATGTTATCGCGGCGAATATATTAAGGATATTGCCGGTAAAATTATCAAAGACGAAGGAGAAAAATATCTTAATACTAATGAATTATCTGCAATAAAATATTTTACATCCATAGCAGGGCGGGTAATTCTGGAAGAAATTAAAGATGATTTGAAAGATTTTGGCGTGGTCTTTGACGAATATTTCAGCGAAAAGGAATTATACAAAAACGATGGAGTAACTAAACTTCTGGATAAATTGCAGAAGCGGGGATTTGTTTATTCGGATGGTGAAACATTGTGGTTTAAAACAACCGATTTCGGTGATGAAAAGGACAGGGTTGTAATACGTAAGAACGGCGAACCGACATATTTTGCCGCCGATATCGCCTATCACCAGAATAAATTTGATCGTGGATTCGCAACAGTTATTGATATCTGGGGTGCTGATCATCACGGTTACATGCCGCGTATGTTGGCGGGAATCCAGGCGCTGGGTCACAATAAAGAAGCTTTAAAAATAATTCTTGTTCAACTTGTAAATTTACTGCGGGGCGGAGTACCCGCGGCAATGTCCACGCGATCCGGTGAATTCGTAACGTTGCGGGAGGTGCTTGATGAAGTGGGCAAAGACGCTGCCCGTTACAATTTTCTCATGCGCCGTTCCGACAGCCACCTTGATTTCGATCTGGAAGTGGCCAAGAAACAATCCAATGAAAATCCCGTTTATTATGTACAATATGCCCATGCAAGGATTTGCAGCATCTTGAGAATGGCACAGGAACGAGGCGTAGATATGCCTGTTTTCAAAGATACGGATCTTTCTATTTTAATCGAACCGGAAGAAAAAACGTTAATTAAAATGCTGGTACGTTATCCGGAAACTGTTTATGGAGCTGCCAAATCATTGGAACCTCACCGCATTCCTTTTTACCTAAATGAACTAGCTGGAGTTTTCCATAGCTATTATAACAAAAATAAAGTAATTTCAGAAGACAAACGGTTGACTGCGGCAAGATTGTTTTTGATAATGATGATCAGAATTGTTTTGGGAAATGCTTTGAAAATTTTAGGTGTGAGCGCACCGCAAAAAATGTGAAAAAATATAATACAGAATAAATGAGTACCGGAAACATCAAAAACTTTGAATTAAAAGTAGGAAGGGCGGGAATAATAACTGTCGTTATCGGAATGGTGGTTCTTCTGTGTGCAGCTTTTTTATTCGGAGTTGAGGTAGGCAAGAATATTGATGTTTATCCTGAGAAAATTGCCGCATTTCCTCAGAAAATGTTAGCATTGGTTTGGCGACCGGCCAAAATAAAGGCTATACAAAAGACATCGGAACATAAAACTCAGGCACAGGAGGATATCGATTTAACTTTTTATAGCACCCTGACCGGTAAAAAAGGATCAATCAACGAAGGTTTTATTCCGGATAAACAGTCAAATTTTTCAGAAATACAAGTCGGTAGTTATAATATAGAAGCGGAGATTCCCAAATCGGTGGCAAGCGAAGAAAGTAATGAAAAGGAGAAGTCTAAAGGAAAGGAAACAGCGGAGTCAGCTATCTCCAGCAACCGGAAATACATAGTTCAGGTCATGTCTTTGAAGGAAAAGAATAAAGCAGATAAAATTGTTAAAAAAGTAGATGCGTTAGGTTTTACGTCACAAGTAATCAAAATTGAAAACAAGAAGAAGGGAATTTTTTATAGAGTTATAATTCCGGATTTTGACAATAAAGCTCAGGCACAGAAAGCTGCCCTGAAGATATCTCAAAAAACAGGTATAAATTGTATTATTAGATCAAATGGCAAGTAATAACAGGAAAGTAAAACACATGAGGTCAGGATTATTTGGTTATGTTCGAAAATTTATCTGAAAAATTAGAGAATATATTTAAAAAATTAAAAGGGCGCGGAATTTTAAATGAAGAAAATATCAATGCTTCGCTTAAAGAAATACGCATGGCTCTTTTGGAAGCCGATGTTAATTTCAAAGTAACTAAGGATTTTATCGAAGATATCAGAGTGCAGGCAATCGGAAAAGAAGTTCTTGATAGCATTACTCCAGGGCAGCAAATAGTAAAAATTGTTCACGATCGCCTGGTTGATCTCATGGGGGGTGTTAGTGCCAGTATCAAGTTCGGTTCCCGGATTCCCGCACCCATCATGCTTGTTGGACTGCAAGGCTGCGGTAAAACCACAACAGCCGCAAAACTGGCGCTGCTATTGTCTAAAGAAAATAAAAAAGTCTATTTAGTATCGGCTGATGTCTACCGACCGGCGGCTATAGAACAATTAGCCACATTGGCAAAACAAATAAACGCGGGTGTTTTCGATTCTAATGGCCTGAAAGATCCTGTGGAAATTTGCATTCAGGCTGTCGAACAGGCCAGAAAAAACGGATATGAAGTCATAATTATTGATACTGCGGGAAGATTGCACATTGATGAAGTCTTAATGCAAGAACTCAGGAAAATAAAAGAAAAGGTCAATCCGGCAGAAATTATTTATGTTGCTGATGCTATGACGGGACAGGATGCTGTTAATGTCGGGGCAAAATTTAATGAGCTCATCGGCATTGACGGCGTCATTATGACAAAAATGGATGGCGATGCGCGAGGCGGTAGTGCATTATCCCTGAAAGCGGTTGTCGGAAAACCGATTAAATTTGTCGGAATTGGTGAAAGAATTGATAACCTTGAAATATTTCATCCGGAAAGAATGGCCTCCCGTATTCTTGGAATGGGCGATATCCTGACTTTGGTAGAAAAAGCACAGGCAAATATTGATAAAAAGACCGCGCTTGAATTAGAAAAAAGCATTAGAAAAAATAATTTTACCTTGGAAGACTTCCGTAATCAACTGGCTCAAATCAAAAAAATGGGCTCAATGAAAGATATATTAGGAATGATACCCGGTTTGGGAAAAATGAAAGCAATCAAAAATATAGAGCCCGATGAAAAAGAATTGGTTAAAATCACCGCCATTATCGATTCAATGACAAAAGAAGAGCGTTATGACTACCTTATAATTGATGGCCGTCGACGCAAAAGAATTGCTTTAGGCAGTGGGACAACCGTTCAAGATGTAAATCTTTTATTGAAAAATTATATTGAAATTAGAAAGATGATGAAAAAATTCAATCAAAAAAAAGGTATAAAATCATTAATGCGTAATTTCCCCTTTTAAAATAAAAAAAACTATGATAGAAATTTAAAAAATGATTAGTAATTTTTAAGGAGGTATTATTTAAAATCGATGGCTGTTAAAATTAGACTAACCAGGATGGGTGCTAAAAGTAAACCTTTTTATCGTATTGTGGCGGCTGACGCAGATTCTCCGCGGGATGGAAAATATCTTGAAATATTAGGTAATTACGATCCCAAAAAAAACCCTGCGGAAATTGTAGTGAAGGAAGAAAGAATTCGGGAGTGGTTGTCAAAAGGCGCCAAAGTAACCCTGACGGTAGCTAATTTATTGAAGACAAAAGGCATTGAAGCTAGAATTAAATAAAAATTTTATCATTTACAAAGCGCAGTAGATGGAGTTTTATATGGCCAGATGTGTCGTTTTTAGCGTTGAGTTTTTTTAATGGTATAAAATTGAATTTAAAGAGAAATTAAATAATCAGCGGAGGTTATAACGATGAAGGAATTGGTCAAGTATATAGCTCAGGCTTTGGTAGATGTTCCAGACAAGGTTGAAGTTAAAGAGACAATCGGTGAACAAACTTCAGTTATTGAATTGCGTGTGGCAAAAGAAGACTTAGGTAAAGTAATTGGCAAACAGGGTAAAACTGCTCAGGCTATCCGAATGATTTTAAGTGCAGCTTCAGCTAAAATACATAAAAGAGCAGTTTTAGAGATTATTGAATAAAACAAAATGAATCTCTTTGCGGCAGGAGAGGTTGTAAAAACTCGTGGTCTCCATGGTTGTTTGAAAATTACATGTTATGTGGAGAAAATAAGTAATCTTGCCAACCTTAAATTTATTTATATTGAACAGAAACCTGGGCAAAGAAATCGTTTTAAAGTGAAAAAAATTGATTTATCCGGAAAAGCGTTCTTTGTTGAATTGGAAGGTGTACCGGATTTGGAATCGGCAAGGACCTTGGTTGGCTGTAAAGTTTTCCTGACTAAAAATATACTGGAAAAGCTACCGGAAGGGGAATATTACTGGCAGGATATTATCGGACTCAATGTATATAATGAAGAAAATAATAAATATATTGGCCGGATAGAATCTGTTTTTCCCACGGGTAGTAATGATATTTATGTCTGCAAGGGGGAAGAAAGAGAAATACTTCTCCCTGCTATCTCCGAAGTAATCCGAAAGATAGATATAGATCGTCAAATTATGACAGTAAAATTGCTGGAAGGGCTGTAAAAAGTGGTTAAGTTTGATGTCCTCTCCATCTTTCCCGAGATGTTTTCGTCTCCGCTCAATTTCAGTTTGCTCAAGAAAGCTCAAGAAAAAGATCTTTTAAGTATTTCAATACACGATATACGTAATTGGGCGGATGATAAACATAAAATGACCGATGACGCCCCATATGGAGGCGGATGCGGAATGGTCATGAAAGTTGAGCCGGTGGAAAAAGCTCTCAATGAAATCAGAAAGGCCGTAGAAGATTCTGTTGTAGTGTTAATGACTCCACAGGGTGAAGTTTTAAATCAAAAAATAGCGGCTGAGTTATCGTGTAAAAAAAATATTATAATAATTTGCGGACGTTATGAAGGAATTGATGAAAGGATTAGGGAACATTTGGTTGATCGCGAAATTTCCATTGGTGACTATGTCGTGACCGGTGGCGAGCTTCCAGCAATGGTTTTAATCGATGCAATATGCCGGTACATTCCCGAGGTTCTGGGAAATCCTGAATCGACAAAAAACGAGTCATTTTGCGCAAATCTTTTGGAATATCCGCAATATACAAGGCCGGCAGAATACAAAAACTGGTCAGTGCCGGAAGTCTTATTATCAGGAAATCATGCAGAAATAGAACTGTGGCGCAGAAAAGAATCATTGAAAAGAACCTATCAGCGCCGTCATGATTTATTAAAAAAAGTAAAACTTTCAGCTCAAGATAAAAATATTCTTGATAAAATTAAACAGGAAGAAATATAAACTCTTGATTTTGAGAAGTTTATAATGTATGGGTTTCCCCCAATTATTTACAATTATTTAGGATAAAATAATCCTAAGTGAGAAAGCATTAATGCTTTACATAGCTCTTTTACATTATCCGGTTTATAATAAAGAAGGTAAGATTGTAACCACTGCAATTGCCAATATGGATATTCATGATATTGCGAGACTTGCAAAAACATATGCGGCAAGTGGATTTTACATAGTAAATCCGATAGATGAGCAAAGAAATCTGGCATGGCAAATTATTAATCACTGGCGGGAAGGATACGGAGCAAATTTTAATAAATTTCGGCAGGCTGCTTTTGAATTGATAAAGATAAAAAAAAGTCTGTCTGATGTTTTAACCGAAATTTCCAGGGAAACCGGTCATGTTCCGAAAACTGTCGTGACAGGAGCTAATTTTTCAGCTGATCTTTTAAAATTTACAGAGCTTAGAGAAATGCTGAAAAATGATCACGACCCCTATATTATTATTTTCGGCACGGGATCAGGAATTGCTGCGGAAGTAGTAAATGCTGCAGATTATCGTTTAGAGCCAATAAAAGGAATCGATGATTATAATCATCTGGCGGTACGTTCAGCAGTGGCAATTGTTTTGGACCGGATAAAAAGTATTTATAATGTAAATTTATAATGTAGCGAATGCAGGAGGAAAATAAATGAATATAATAGAAATGATCGAAAAAGAAAACATGAGAGGGGATATACCGGGCTTTAAACCTGGCGACACAGTAAAAGTACATGTGCGTATTATTGAAGGCCAGAAGCAGAGAATTCAGGCCTTTGAGGGCGTTGTGATTCGAAAGAAGCGCGGTAACAGCAGAGCCAATTTTACTGTGAGAAAAATTTCCTACGGTGTTGGTGTAGAGAGAACCTTCCCTTTGCATTCTCCGATTATTGATCAGATTGAAGTTATCAGCAGGGGGAAAGTATCCCGATCGCGTCTTTATTATTTAAGAAATTTAAGAGGGAAAAAAGCAAGAATTAAAGAAGCGGCGAAAACCTGATAAATTTTTTTAAAACTCAGATCAACTCTGTTTTGTTTGGTTCTATTAATTGATAAGGCCGATGCCTAAAGGAGAAAGAATAATTCTTTTATCTTTTCAATGGATACTTTTGAGAAAATTGCCTATCAAGAAGGTTACCAGTTCATAGCAGGCATTGATGAAGCGGGAAGAGGACCGCTGGCAGGACCTGTTGTTGCTGCTGCCGTTATCCTTCCTCACGATTATTTGAATCCTGAGATAAAAGATTCCAAAAAACTCTCCGCATTTAAAAGAGAAGAATTATACGAAACAATTAACAAAGAAGCCATAGCGATCGGCATGAGAATCGTAGATGCGGAAGTTATCGATCATTACAATATACTTTACGCAACTCTTCAGGCTATGCGCGAAGCAGTTCTGGAACTCTCCACAATGCCGGATTTCCTGTTGATTGACGGCAACCATCGCGTTCCAATTACGACTCCGCAGAAAACGATTGTCAAAGGAGATTCCCTTAGCATATCCATTGCCGCAGCATCCATCATGGCCAAAGTAAATCGGGACAGAATAATGGAAATGTATCATCGCCAATTCCCCCAATATAACTTTCAGCAAAATAAGGGATACGGAACAAAAGAGCACCTTGATGCAATCAGAAAATTCGGTATCTGTAAAATTCATCGCAAATCATTCCATGTAAAAAATTTGCATCAAACAAATTTCGAATTCAATATATAAAATGAAAGATTCGTCCAAGATTAAAACCGGCAAAGAAGGAGAAAAGATCGCTGCTGCCTATCTTAAAAAAAACGGTTATCGTATAATCGAAACAAATTTCCGTTGTGCAATCGGTGAAATAGATATCATTGCCAGGGAAAAAGATGAACTTGTTTTCCTTGAAGTCAAAACGAGAAGATCCAAAGATCTTGGATTTCCGGAACAAGCAGTAGGAATAAAAAAACAGAAAAAAATGTCTCAACTGGCGTTATGGTATCTTCAGTATAAAAATATCAAGAATACCAATTCGCGATTTGATGTATTGGCGGTAATAATGCTTCCATCAGGCAATGAAATAAAACTTATAAAAAATGCCTTTGATTTCATTGCTGCATGATCATATCAAGTTTTAAAATGACTCAAGGCAGGTTTGCCAATGGGATAAACGTTAAAACCAATAGAAAAGCATTTCTTGTGATCGATAATGTTACGTCCATCGAAGATAAAAGCAGGCTTTACCATTGATTTATATATTTTACGGAAATCCAAATTCCTGTATAAATTCCAATCGGTTAGAATAAGCAAAGCATGGCAACCGGCGGCAGCCATGTACGGGTCTTCAATATATTTTACCTTACCTTTGATTCCTGAAAGATCAGCAGCAGCGTTTTTTAGAGCTTTAGGATCGGAAATAATCAATTCGGCATGTTCCGCAAGCAGCTTTTGCGAAATATAAATTGCCGGACTTTCTCTTGTGTCTCCGGTATCAGCTTTAAAGGCAAAGCCGAGTATGCAAATTTTTTTACCTGCCAATGTGCCAAACATGCTGTTGAGTATATTGGCGACAAAACGTTCCTGCTGATATTCATTAATTTTAACAACATTTTCCCAGTAAGAAGCAACTTCCTTTAAACCATAGTAACGACAGAGATAAACAAGATTTAAAATATCCTTTTTAAAACATGATCCGCCGAAACCGATACTTGCCTTAAGAAATTTATCGCCGATGCGGCTATCCATTCCCACTGCTTTGGCCACTTCCATAATATCGGCATCGGTTTTTTCACAAAGCGCAGATATGGAATTGATAGATGACACTCGTTGTGCCAGAAAAGCATTGGCTACCAACTTGGATAATTCACTGCTCCAGATATTTGAAGTAATAATTTTTTCTTGAGGAATCCACCGGGAATATATTTTTATCAATTCTGCGCGAGCTTTTAATCCGCTTTTCGTTTCGTGAGAACCAATGAGAACCCGATCGGGATTTTCCAAATCGCTTATTGCTGTGCCTTCTGCCATAAATTCCGGATTGGACAGAACTTCAAATTTGAATTTACCTTTTGCCGAAGATAAAATTTTTTCCATGGCCAGAGCGGTTTTTACAGGGAGAGTACTTTTTTCAATTACAATTTTCGATGATCGAGAATACTTGAGAATCTGACGCGCCGTTTTTTCCCAGTACTGCAAATCAGCTGCCATATCGGCACCGGCTCCGTAAGTCTTGGTTGGAGTATGAACGCTTACAAATATAATATCATTTTCTTTTATCTGATTTTCGGTATCTTTTTTGAAGAATAAATTTTTTCCTCGCGTCTTTTTTACGATCTTATCCAATCCCGGTTCATAGATCGGAAGTTCTTCCGAGTTCCAGGCGTCAATGCGTTCAGAATTAATATCAACTACAGTAACCCGGTAATCCGGACATTTATAGGCGATCATTGCCATAGAAGGACCGCCTACATAACCGGCTCCGATACAAAGAATATTTTTCTTTGATTTCATTAATATTGGATTCTCCTTTTTTCTGATTATTTTACTTTTAATACTTCACGAAAATAATGAATTGTATTTGACAATCCTTCTCCCAATTCTACTTTTGGCTTCCAGCTGATTTTTCCCATGGCCAAAGATATATCCGGTTTACGTTGAACAGGGTCGTCAGCAGGGAGAGGCTGAAATTCAATTCCGGAGGAGCTATTCGTTAATTTGATAATCAGTTGTGCCAGTTGCATTATTGTGAATTCTGCCGGATTGCCGATGTTTACAGGACCATAAAAATCATCTGCCGAATTCATCATTGTGATTAATCCCGTGATCATATCATCAACATAACAAAATGATCTTGTATGGGAGCCGTCTCCATAAATAGTTATATTTTTATTTTGCAGAGCCTGAACGATAAAATTGCTTACCACGCGGCCATCATTTATAGCCATACGTGGACCGTATGTGTTAAATATTCTGACTATTTTAGTGTTGACGGAATTTTGACGCCGATAGTCCATCATAAGACATTCCGCTGCTCTTTTTCCTTCGTCATAGCAACTGCGGATTCCTACCGGATTGACTTTCCCCCAGTATGATTCATTTTGCGGGTGCACTTCCGGATTGCCGTAAACTTCCGATGTGGAAGCCTGAAGTACTTTTGCTTTTGTCCTTTTGGCAATACCCAGAACATTTATTGCTCCCATGACATTTGTTTTGACGGTTTTGATAGGATTAAACTGATAGTGCACTGGGGAAGCGGGGCAGGCAAGATTGTATATTTCATCAACTTCAAGATAAATGGGATTTATAATATCGTGCCGAATCAATTCAAAATGGGGAAGATTGATAAGCTGAGCTATGTTATTTTTATTGCCCGTAAAAAAATTGTCCAGGCAGATTACATCGTTGCCTTCATTCAATAATCGGTCACAAAGATGTGATCCCAAAAATCCGGCGCCTCCGGTTATTAATATACGTTTCATTATTGTATTTTGTCGTTAGTGTAGATAAATTTTAAAACTATCGCATTAAACCTGAAATGCAGTAAAGATGTCAACTATAAAATCATTTATCCGGCATGCAAGAATATTTTTCTTAAAAATATTCTTTGATATATGTCTTGAACTGTTTTTTGCATTATGATAGCTAAAATTGTTAATTCAAATGATCTTAAGGAGATTATTATGGATTTAGATTCGGAAGCAACGGCAGAAAAAAATATCCGAGAGTTAAAAAACGATTACGAAGACCTGAACAATGGCAGTAATCAGGATGTAATTGTAGTTGATGGCCGCGGCTATGAGAAAAATGGAAATAATAAAAGAAAAGTATATACCCTTGTCGATGTTATTGAAGATACCGAAACGGCAAACAGCCTCAATGAAGAAATTATAAGACGGGCGACAGATATTATTGAAAGAATTGCCAGAGAAACGGTACCGGAAATCGCCGAAAAAGTTATTAAAGAAGAAATTGAAAAGCTCAAGAAATTATACGGCAGCGATTGAAAGAAAAGGGGACTGTATTATGAATAATTGTAAGATTTATTTGTATATACTTATTGCTTTAATTTTAAATATTAGCGGATGTTCCAATAATTCACAATATGGATTAAGGCCTAATTATGATCAGAATTCGGCAAAAATTATCGCATTACTTCCAGTAGAAAATATAACTTTTGATAGTAAAACATCTAAATTATTGCGATTCAAATTATTTGAAGAACTTTATTTTAAGGGTTATTCCAAATTACCTCTGAACGTAATCGACAAGAAGTTGGAGTCTCTGTACATCGACAAGAAATCAAAAAATAACAAGGATATTATTGATCCTCAGACATTAAGAGATTTGGTGGGTGCCGATGCAGGAATGTATTGCACATTGATTGATGAGGAAAAATCAAAGACAGTTTTCTACGCTCCTGTAACAATAGCAATCCGTTGTGAATTGCGCAGTAGTGAGACTGGTGAAGTTCTTTGGAATGCCGAGAGTAAATCTACAAGCAGAAATTTTGATTTAACAAAAAAAGGACTGGAAAGAAAATCAACCGAAACTTATGAAACTGTAATTGAAGAAGTGGTCAATAAAGTAATGAAAACTCTGCCGGATGGGCCTAACTTGCGTGGATAAAAGAAAACATGATCCGGTATTTTCGAATAGAAGCAGAAATAATAAAAATTAAAAGATTGATAGTAGAATTATAAATGAACATACCAAATTTATTGTCCTTAACTCGGATTATACTAGTTCCCGTCTTCATAATTTTTCTGATACAAGACAAATATTATAATGCGTTGATTGTTTTCATTATTGCCGGTTTAACTGATGCACTTGACGGCACAATGGCTCGCTTATTAAATGCTCAAACGAAACTTGGTTCATATTTGGATCCCATTGCCGATAAATTGTTGCTGACGACAAGTTTTTTGATTCTGGCAATCCTGGGAATTGTGCCTAGCTGGCTGACAGTAATTGTAATCAGCAGGGATTTTATGATATTACTTGGTATAGCAATTCTTACGTTAATGTCGATTACTTTTGAAATTAAACCGGCTTTGATAGGAAAAATAACCACTACCTTGCAAATAGGTACGGTTTTTCTGGTTTTACTTTATAAGGCGTTCACTCAAAATTTAAGTTATGAATGCATATTATCTGTTTTATTTTGGTTAACGGCAGCATTTACAGTTGCTTCCGGGTTAGTATACATAATCAGAGGAGTCAAAATAGTCAATAGAACCAATATCAAAGATATTGAAAAATAAGATATTTGCTTGACACTGTAGAATTTTACTGATATTTTATAAATTTATGAACTGAATTATTCGTAGGCAAGTAGCTCAGGGGGAGAGCGCCATCCTGACGCGGTGGATGTCCAGGGTTCAAATCCCTGCTTGCCTACCATTTTAATATAGAAAAAATGTCATTAGTTCAGTACTTCAAGGGCATCAGCAAATTGTGGTGCCCTTTTAAAATGATTTACAATTATTTCATTATAAGTTATGGATATTAAAGTTATATTTCCCGACAACAAAGAATTTTCTTTTAAAGAAGGAATTGCTGCGGCCAAAGCTTTGGAAAGTTGGAAAAAGGAGTTATTGGCATCCACGTTAGCTGTCAAAATCAACAATATACCTGCTGATATGAGCTCACAGATTAGAGAAAATTCAAAAATTGATTTAATAGATATATCTTCTACTGAAGGTTTATCTATATTACGTCACAGCATATCTCACGTGATGGCTCAGGCAGTTCAGGAAGTTTTTCCAGGCGCGAAAGTAAGCATTGGACCTTCCATCGAAGACGGTTTTTACTATGATTTTGAATATAAGGATGCGTTTACCACAGAAGATTTTCCAAAAATAGAAGCTCGAATGAAGAAAATCATCGCTGCCAATTATCCTTTTATACGCGAAGAACTTTCACGAGTGGAAGCAATAAAATTATTCGAAGAGAGGAATGAAAATTATAAGGTTGAATTGATTAATGATTTACCTGAAAATGTTAAGGAAGTCAGTATTTATAAACAAGGAACATATATTGATTTATGCCGTGGACCGCACATACCTTCAACAGGCATGATAAAAGCCTTTAAATTATTGAGTGTTGCCGGTGCATACTGGAGAGGCAATGAAAACAACAAAATGTTGCAGCGTATTTATGGCACCGGTTTTGCCGATGAGAACGAACTTAATGATTATTTAAATCTCCTGGAAGAAGCAAAGAAGAGAGATCATCGTCGATTAGGCAGAGAACTGGATCTTTTTCAGGTTAATGAAGAAGCAGGACCGGGTTTGGTAATTTTTCATCCTAAAGGCATGTTGTTACGCTATATTATAGAAGATTGGGAAAAGAAAGAACATTTAAAACGCGGCTACGATATGGTTATGGGACCTCAAATTCTAAAAGTTGATTTATGGAAAAAATCAGGCCATTTTGATCATTATCGGGATAATATGTATTTTACAGAAGTGGATGAACAGGTATACGGAATCAAGCCGATGAACTGTCTCGCCCATATGTTAATATACAAATCAAAGATAAGAAGTTACAGAGATTTACCGCTGCGTTATTTTGAACTGGGCACTGTTCATCGTCATGAAAAAACCGGAGTTTTACATGGATTGTTGAGAGTAAGGCAATTTACTCAGGACGATGCTCATATAATTTGTATGCCGGAACAATTAAATTCAGAAATCTGTGCAATTGCCGATTTTGTCAGTTATGCCATGGGTGTTTTCGGATTTGAGTATGAAGTGGAATTAAGCACCAGGCCGGAAAAATCCATAGGTTCCGACGAAGATTGGAATCTGGCTACCACTGCTCTGGAAAATGCTCTTAAAGATAACAACATCCATTATGAAGTAAATGAAGGTGACGGAGCTTTCTACGGACCCAAAATTGATTTCAAATTAAAAGACGCTTTAAAAAGAAAATGGCAGTGTGCAACCATTCAATGTGATTTTACGCTGCCGGAAAGATTCGACTTGAATTATATCGGTGCGGACGGAGAAAAACACCGTCCTGTTATGTTGCACAGAGTCATTCTGGGAGCGATTGAACGCTTCATGGGAGTGCTGATCGAACATTACGCCGGTGCTTTTCCAGTCTGGCTATCTCCCACTCAGTGTGTTTTATTGACAGTAACAGATAAACAGATACCATATGCTGAAACAGTTTATGAAAAACTGATTCAATCCGGCATTCGTTGCGAAAAGTATTTTGATAATGAAAAATTAGGTTATAAAATTCGTCAGGCGCAGATGCAAAAAATACCATATATGCTTGTAATCGGAGACAAAGAGGTAGAAGCAAGGTCGGTAGCTCCACGAACACGTGACGGTAAAAATCTTGGCACATTGCCTGTTGATGAATTTATTGCTTTATTGCATGAAATATGTGAGAAAAAACAATAAGATTTATTTAAACTGTATAATTTCAGGAGGTGACATATAGTTAAGGATTTAAGAGTTAATAGAGAAATAAAGTCGGCCACAGTTCGGGTTATCAGCGAGGAAGGAAAGCAACTGGGTGTGGTTTCGTTAGAAGAAGCCCTTGCCAGTGCAGAAAGTGTCGGGCTGGATTTAGTAGAAGTATCAACTACAGACCCTCCGGTCTGTAAAATAATGGATTATGGCAAATATCGTTACAAACAAAGTAAAAAACTCCACGATGCCAAAAAGAGCCAGACAATAATTCAAATTAAGGAGATTAAATTAAAACCTAAAACGGAAGAACATGATATACAGGTTAAGCTTAAACATATTAAAAAGTTTTTGAAAAATCATGACAAAGTTAAAATTTCCATGATGTTCAGAGGACGGGAAATCGCTTTTACCGATATCGGCAGGAATCTGATGGAAAGAATAAAGTTTGAATTGATAAATGAAGGTATTATAGATCAAGAACCAAGGCTGGAAGGACGCAATATGGTGATGATAGTTTCACCAAAAAAACAATAAGGATAGAGGTGATTGCATGCCAAAATTAAAAACGCACAGAGGAGCGGCTAAACGTTTTTCTCTTACCGCCAAAGGTAAAGTTAAGCGCAGTAAGGCTTTTGCCAGCCACATTCTCACAAAAAAAACTACGAAAAGAAAAAGAACTTTAAGGAAATCAACATTAGTTGATCATGCTAATGAAAAAGCTATAAAGAGGCTTATTCCTTATCTATAGACCAGAGACGTTTATATTTGTTATTATTAGGAGAAAAGAACAATGTCAAGAGTAAAGAGGAGCGTTAATGCTCGCAAGAAAAGAAGAAAGGTGTTAAAGCTGGCCAAAGGTTTTTTCGGCGCTCGCAGCCGTCTGCTGAGAACAGCGACTGAAGCCGTGGACAAGGCAATGAAATACGCAACTCGTGATCGTCGGGCGAGAAAAAGAGAATTTCGCCAATTATGGATTGCGCGCATTAATGCGGCTGCCGGCGAAAACAATATAACCTATAGCAGGTTAATTGACGGCATGAAAAAAGCAGGTATATGCTTGGACCGCAAAATTCTGGCGGAACTTGCTGTGAATGATCCAAAGGGATTCGCCCAGGTTGTGACAATGGCTAAAGGCAATTAAGCGGCATGATTAATGAGCTTAAACAGCTAGAGATAAATGCCCTTGCCGAATTAAAAACGGCTAAAACCGAAGAGCATTTTTCCAATATCAGAACAAAATATCTTGGTCGTAAAGGACTTTTAACCGGTCTCTTGAGAAATATTTCTCAAGTTCCCGATGTGGAAAAACCTTTATTGGGAAAACTCAGCAATGAGTTAAAAAACCTGCTCAATGCCAAGATTGAAGAGGCGCTTCGACAACAGGCAATCCGGAACAAAGAAGATGTCCTGCTAAAGGAAAAGATAGATGTTACTTTGCCAGGTAACGCAATAAAATGTGGCCGTATTCATCCGGTAATTCAAATAAGAAGAGAGATTTGTTCTATCTTTGTATCCTTCGGTTTTTCAGTGGTTGAGGGGCCTGAAATTGAACTTGATTATTACAATTTTGAAGCCTTAAACATTCCCCAGGATCATCCCGCTCGTGACATGCAGGATACTTTTTACATTTCGGATAATGTTGTCTTGCGCACACATACTTCGCCGGTCCAGATCAGGATAATGGAAAAAGTAAGACCGCCTTTGCGAATTTTGTCGCCTGGAAAAGTTTACCGGCGCGATTCCGATGTGTCACATACGCCGATGTTTCATCAAATAGAAGGTTTGCTGGTAGATAAGGGGATCAGTTTCGGAGACCTTAAAGGAATTTTAACAGCTTTTCTAAAAAAGATTTTCGGAGAAAACACAACTTTACGATTCCGCCCCAGCTTTTTCCCTTTCACTGAACCATCAGCTGAAGTGGATATTCGTTGTGTTATTTGCGGCGGAAACGGCTGCCGAGTTTGCAAGCAAAGCGGTTGGCTGGAAATTTTGGGTTCCGGTATGGTTGATCCATCCGTTTTCCAGAATGTCAACTACGACTCTGAAGAGTATACCGGTTTCGCCTTCGGTCTGGGGCTGGAACGCATCGCCATGTTAAAATACGGCATTTCCGATATCAGATTATTTTTTGAAAACGACATCCGATTCCTCAAACAATTTTAGGAGATAATTCTCTTTATGCTGGTCAGTCTCAAGTGGCTTAAAGATTATGTTAATATAGAATTAACGACGGAAGATCTTGCTCACCGTTTGACAATGTCCGGTCTGGAAGTGGAAGAAATAAAAACTGTTCATCCTCAATTCAGCGGTGTAGTTGTTGCAAAAATCTTATCCGTAAAACCTCATCCTTCCGCAGAACGACTCTCTCTTTGTACTGTCAGTGACGGAGTTCAAAACTATCCTGTCGTTTGCGGAGCAAAAAATATTTCACAGGGTGATATCGTTCCTTTGGCTAAAGTCGGCGCTATAATACCCGGAGGATATACAATCAAATCTTCTCTTTTACGCGGAGAGAAATCTGACGGCATGATATGTTCCGAAGCGGAACTGGAAATAGGCGATGATAAATCGGGAATTATGCATCTGCCTGCCGATTTACCGCTTGGTTTGCCGCTGGAAAAAGCTTTAAACATTGAAGATACTGTCTTAGATATAAATATAACCCCCAACCGCTCTGATTGTTTGAGCATGATCGGCATAGCCAGAGAAGTAGCCGCCATTACCGGTAAAAAAATAAAATTTCCAACCGTTAAAATTAAAGAATCAAATGAAGACATTAATTCTCTGGCTTCGGTAAAAATAATTGATTCGGATTTTTGTCCTCGTTACACAGCAAGAATGATCAAAAGCATTAAAGTAGGTTCTTCGCCGGTCTGGATGAGGGCCAGACTGGAAGCAGCGGGAATGCGTGCCATAAACAATATTGTTGATGTAACTAATTTCGTCATGTTGGAGATGGGACAGCCCTTGCATGCGTTCGATTTTCGTTTTCTGGAGAAAGAAAAAATCATAGTCCGTAAATCAAAAGAAAACGAAGAATTTATTTCTCTTGACGGGAAGAGCCGTACACTTCCCGCAGATACTTTGCTGATTTGTGACGGCGTCAAACCGGTCGCCATTGGTGGCATTATGGGCGGCCTTAATTCTGAAGTTAAGGAAGATACGCAGGTCGTGCTTTTGGAAAGTGCTTATTTTAGCCCTTCATCTATAAGACGGTCGGCAAGAAAGCTGGCCATGCCGACGGATGCTGCGTTTCGCTTTGAAAGGGGCATCGATCCGGAAGGCGTTGTTAAGGCTCTAAATCGCGCTGCTCAGTTAATTTCCGAAATTTCAGGTGGTACGATTTATAAAAATTATATTGATGAATACCCAAAAAAAATTCCGCTAACTAAAGATATTCCGCTGCGATTAGACAGAATTCGTCAAATCATCGGAACGGAAATAAAAGCAAAAGATGTAACAGGAATACTGCGCAGTATAGGCATGGTTTTGAAGCAGAAAGGGAAGGGTACATATCTCGTTACACCGCCTTCGTGCAGGGTTGATATATCTCGTGAAATAGATTTAATTGAAGAAGTGATCAGGCTTTATGGTTATGATCATGTCCCTGTAACACTTCCAATCGTTGATGTGAAAGAAATGGAACTTACTCCCCGTTTAGATATGGAAGAAAGAATACGACAACTGCTGACTGGTAGTGGATATACTGAAATCGTCAATTACAGCTTCGGAACTCCACAAGCCGCTGATATATTGTCTTTGCCGGAAAATGACGAAAGACGCAAAACGGTAATGATAAAAAATCCCCTGGGCGAGGATCTTTCTGCCATGCGAACAACAATGATTTGCGGATTGTTGGAAACAGCAAAAAAGAATGCTAATAACGGCTCTTTTAATTTAAAGTTGTTTGAGATAGGGCGTGTTTTTATAAATTCATCAAAGGATGAATTGCCTGAAGAAAAAAATATGGTTGCAGGGCTTTTAACCGGGGAAATTACCGATGAATTCTGGTGTTCCGGAAAGACTGTTGATTTTTACCTTTTGAAAGGTTCTCTGGAAAACATCTTATTTGATTTAAAAATAAATAATTGCCGTTATATTGCCTCGTCGATCGAACCGTTCTTACATCCCGGAAAATCCTGCGGAATCTATTTGAATGACAAAAAAATAGGTTTTTTGGGCGAAATACATCCGGATGTTTTGGAAAAGATTGATTTTAAGAATAATCTCTATATATTTGAAATTAATTTGGATATACTGGAAGAGGTTTATGAGAAGAAAAAAATATCTTACAGGGAAATATCAAAATTTCCTGCTGTTATGCGCGATGCCGCATTTGTTATTCCCGACGCAATGGAAGCAGATCAAATGATCAATATTGTTTTGGATCAAAAAGAAGATTTACTTGAAAAAGTTATCATATTTGATGTATACAAGGGCAAAGGAATTGTAGAGGGGAAAAGTCTGGGCTTGCGTTTTTTCTATCGCGCTCCGGATAGAACGCTAACCGATCTAGAAACAAATGCCGTCCACGATAGAATTGTGCAGAATACCGTTAATTTGACGGGTGCAAAAATAAGAACGTAACACAATTGATAAAGTTAAAATGGAGGTAAAGACATGACGAAGATAGATATTATTCAAAATGTTTATGAGAAACTCGGTTTTTCCAAGAAGGATTCGGCAGATATCGTTGAAGCTGTTTTTGACACAATTAAAGACTGTCTTTCGCAAGGCGAAATGGTAAAAATTTCCGGATTCGGTAACTTTGTGGTCAAGGAAAAAAGAGCACGACGTGGCCGTAATCCGCAGACCGGCCAGGAAATATCTATCACTGCAAGGAGAGTGTTGACTTTTAAATCATCGCAGGTATTGCGTAAGGCTCTTAACTAACAATGGATTAAGAAGGGGACGGGAAATATATCCTCGAACTTTTACATTTGAAATAATCCTGAAGCAAATTGTTTGCTGTGAAGATAATGTAGATTAATACATATATATTTTAGTTACTTTAATAAATAAAATTTAGACTTATTAAATTTTGTCTGCTAGTATTCAATTATAATTATTAAATGTCCGGTGAATTAGCCGTAAGGGTATAAGGAACTTTATGGATACAATAATTCCCGAAAAGGCATATTTCCGCATAGGAGAAGTAAGCAAAATCCTCAATGTCGAAACATATGTTATCAGATATTGGGAAACAGAATTCAAAACGATTAATCCTGTGCGGACAAAAACTGCTCAACGTTTATACAGAAAAAAGGATGTACAGGAACTTCTGACAATAAAAGATCTTCTGTATTCGCAGCGATTTACTATTGATGGCGCTAAAAAGCAGCTCCATAAAATGCGTGGGATCACAGAAACGGAACCCGGAATTTCCGAGAAACAGAAACTGGATCAGATTAAAAAGGAATTACAGAAAATAAGAGCTATGATCAGCTAAAAAAACCGACAATTTATAAATTGCCGGTTTTTTTATTTCCTTATAGAAAATCAAAATTTCTAAGCTTTTTTGCTTGCTCTCTTCGAAGCTTTGAGCGGATTTGTTTTTTGCGTTGTTTCCTGAATTTCCAGTTTAACATGCGTTGCTGTCGGACATCTGCCGCTTAGCCACTTACTGGAAGGGTCAGGATAAACTTTGCAGTATTTTCCTGATTCATATTCCATAATCTTTCCGCAGCCCTCGCATTTGTCGATTATTTTCTGGCAGCTACCATTAAAGAAACCGCAGCCTTTCTTGCTCATGAAAGCGCATTCTAAGCCCGCTTTAACAGTTTGACAAAGCATCTGATTTACCCCCTTATATATTAACTATTGAGTTTTTTAAGACGTTGCCGGAAAAAATGAAGAAAAAGAAAAGGAAATTTCCACAAGCGCCATTGACCAAAAACCGGCGTGTCATTAGCATGCAAAAACGGTAGCTGTCAAGAAAAAATGAATTCTTAAAAATTATGAAAATTTGAGCATATTTTTCTTAGAAATAACTTGAACCGGAAACAATTTGTTGCTAAACATATTGAAATTCTTTAATGGAATCATTAATGCGTGCAGTTATCCAGAGAGTTGACCATGCCGGTGTAAAAATCAGCAATAAGGAATTCTCCACGATAAATGAAGGAATTCTTGTATTTATAGGAGTCGCAAAAGGAGATTCCGAGAAGGATGCCGACTATATTCTGGAAAAGTCAATAAATCTGCGTATTTTCGAAGACGAACACGACAAAATGAACCAGTCGTTGTTGGATATTAACGGCTCGATGATGGTTGTGTCGCAATTTACTTTACTTGGTGATTGTATAAAAGGAAGGAGGCCTTCTTTTACAGGGGCGGAAGAACTGACAATCGCAAATAAACTTTACGAATATTTTGTTGGCAGGGCAAAAGAAAGAATATGTCATGTATCAACGGGGAAATTCCAGGAAATGATGAAAATTGAACTAATCAATAACGGTCCTGTAACCATATTACTTGACAGCAGGAAAAATTTTTAAAAAATGGGAAATTATGAAATAAAAATAGACAAAAACGGGGTCTGGTATTATAAAGGTGCTCACATGTTTCGCAAAGAGATATTGAGCATCTTTTTTCAACATCTCAAAATTGACGATTGCGGCAACTACTTAATAGAATTAGGGAATGAGCAATGTTATCTTGATGTTGAAGATACCGCTTTTGTTGTTGAAGCCGTTCACAAAACAATAAATCCCTATGAGAGCCGAGAACAAATCGAAATTCTCTTAAATGATGAGTGTTGCGAAAAACTGGAAATGAATTCTTTGTATACCGGCGAGGAAAATGTTCTTTACTGCCGGGTTAAAGAAGGAAAATTTACTGCCCGGTTTTCGCGTAAGGGTTATTATCAGCTTGCTGAATTTATCGAACAATCTGAAAACGGTGCCGATTTTTTTATTAAAATAAACGGTGAAAAATATTTTATACGCAACAATCAAGCTTCTTAAATATAATGGATGGAGGAGAAAATGCTTGATGACATAATAAAAGAATCTTTGACTTTTGACGATCTTTTGCTCGTTCCGGCTGATTCTAATGTATTGCCACGAGATGTAAATACATCCACATTACTGACGAAGAATATTTCTTTGAATATTCCCATCGTTTCCGCGGCAATGGATACGGTAACGGAGTCGCGCACTGCAATCTGTATGGCTCAGGAAGGCGGCATCGGCATAATTCACCGCAATATGAGCATAGAGCAGCAGGCAATTGAAGTAGATAAGGTGAAAAAATCGGAAAGCGGTATGATTATCGACCCCATTACAATTGAACCGGAGCGTAAAGTCAGCGATGCTTTGAAACTTATGAACCATTATTCCATTTCCGGCGTGCCTGTTGTAAAGAATGGAAAACTTGTTGGAATCCTTACCAACAGGGATTTGCGGTTCGAAGAAAATCTTGATCAGCCCATAGAAAATGTGATGACCAAGAAAAATCTTGTTACTGTATCATCAAATATTACGCTGGAAGAATCCAAAAAACTGCTTCATCAACACAGAATTGAAAAATTACTGGTTGTTGATGATGAGTACAGATTGAAAGGCCTGATTACGATAAAAGATATCGAAAAAATACGCCGTTATCCGAATGCTTGCAAAGATTCCTTAGGAAGACTGCGTGTAGGTGCGGCGGTAGGAATTATTGATAGAGAGGCAAGAATTGACGCGCTTCTGGCTGCAGGTGTAGATGTAATCGCTATTGATACTTCGCACGGACATTCCGCGGGAGTCATCAACGCCATTAAATCGACAAAATCAAATTTTCCCCAATGCGAATTAATTGCCGGAAACGTGGCGACAGCAGAAGGTGCGAAAGCTCTTATTGATGCCGGAGTTGATGCAGTTAAAGTTGGTGTCGGTCCCGGTTCTATTTGTACAACACGTGTCATTGCCGGGGTAGGTGTTGCCCAAATGTCGGCAATCAGAGACGCATATAAAGTTGCTTCCAGGAAAGGCGTTCCCGTTATTGCCGATGGTGGTATAAAATATTCGGGTGATATTGTTAAAGCAATCGGCGCCGGTGCCAGTAACGTAATGATCGGAGGTTTATTTGCCGGAACTGAAGAAAGTCCCGGAGAAACTATTTTATTTCAAGGACGCAGTTATAAAGTATATCGCGGGATGGGCTCGCTGGAAGCGATGAAAATGGGCAGCCGCGATCGCTATTATCAGGATGATATTGAAGGTCCGTTAAAAATGGTTCCCGAAGGAATAGAGGGAAGGGTACCTTTTCGTGGTTCACTCTCCGCCAGTATTCTTCAACTCATTGGTGGCTTGAAAGCAGGCATGGGTTATGTCGGATGTAAAACCATTCCGGAATTGATTGAAAAAGCCCGTTTCGTTCGCATTACACAGGCTGGTTTGAGAGAAAGTCATGTCCATGATGTAATTATTACCAAGGAAGCGCCTAATTACTGGCTGGATTAAACCCCGTCGCTTAATAATATATAAATCCTTTATTGCTGCTGATGAAATACTATTTCTAAATCAAAGATGATATCGAGGCGGCAAGAAGGAGACTCCGCTGGCGTATTACTAATACGTTGAGAAAGCCGACCCTGGCCTGCGCCGGGGCAGGCTGTGCCAACAAAGATAGCGCTTTGATCGGGTGCGTATTCCTGTAAGGAGAGCGCATAATAAAAATGACCTTTCATTGCCGAGAATTTTCGCCAGTATGGCGAAAATTCCTTTAGGAATGGAATATGAAACACTCTGATTTTGTACACCTTCATCTCCATACACAATACAGTCTTCTCGACGGAATGATTCGTCTGGAAGATCTTTTCAAAAGAGCCCGCGAATATAAAATGCCTGCAATAGCCATTACCGATCACGGCAATATGTTCGGAGCCATTGATTTCTATCAGCAGGCATACAAACACGGTATCAAGCCAATAATCGGCTGTGAATTATATGTTGCTCCCAATAAACTTACAGATAGAACTGCCGGGGAAACCGCTAAACATTTAATCGTTCTGGTTAAAAACATGCAGGGTTATAAAAACCTGATGAAACTCACGACAACCGGCTATTTAAAGGGTTTTTACTACCGGCCCCGTGTGGATAAAGATTTGCTGAAAGAATGTCACGAAGGACTTATCGCTTCCAGTGCCTGCCTGCACGGTGAAATTTCCGAGTTGATTATACAGGGCAATATCGAAGAAGCAAAAAAAGTTGCCCTTCATTACCAGGAAATTTTCGGGGGAGGGAATTTCTATCTGGAACTGATGGAAAACGGAATAGCCGAACAGAAAATCGCCAACGCCGGGCTAATTGAAATCAGTAATGAACTATCCATTCCGCTTGTGGCAACGAATGACTGTCATTACCTGGAACGCGAACATGCCGAAGCCCATGACGTTTTATTGTGCATTCAGACAGGTAAAACAATCAAAAATGCGGACAGGATGAGTTTAAGTACGGATCAATTTTATTTCCGCTCTCCTGAAGAAATGCACCAGCTCTTTTCCTTAACGCCGGAAGCATTATCCAACACTGTCGCTATTGCCGAAAGATGTAATGTCTCCCTTGAATTCGGTAAATTTTATCTCCCTAAATTTGAAGTCAGGAATCAGGAAGAATCTCTCAATGACTATCTGGAAAGAAAGGCGAGGGAAGGGTTGGAAAAACTTTTTCCGTTTATATTAAAAGACCATGAAGGAAACGAAGAAGCTATCAAAGAAAAATATGAAAAACGGCTCGGTGAAGAATTGGAAATAATCAAAAAAATGGGATTTGCTGGTTATTTTTTAATAGTATCCGATTTCGTCAAGCATGCCAAACACAATAATATTCCCGTAGGTCCGGGACGTGGATCAGCTCCCGGAAGTCTTGTGGCTTACGCGATTAGAATCACCAATATCGATCCCATACGCTATAATCTGTTTTTCGAACGATTTCTTAATCCCGACCGTATTACAATGCCGGATATTGATATAGATTTTTGTCAGGAGGGCAGGGATGAAATTATTAAATACGTGACTGAAAAATACGGTAATGATAAAGTTTCTCAAATCATTACCTTCGGTAAAATGCAGGCCAAGGCCGTTGTTCGCGATGTGGGACGCGCACTGGATATACCTTACAGCGAAGCCGACAGAATCGCCAAACTGATTCCCAACACATTGAATATAACGTTAAATGAGGCAATTAAAATTGAACCGCGACTGGCACAGGAAGAAAAGAATAATCCACAAATAGCAAAACTTCTGTCCTTATCGCGCATTCTGGAAGGGATTAACCGTCATGCCTCAACTCATGCAGCGGGAGTGGTAATTTCTGATGTACCTCTTGTCGAAAGAGTTCCCCTTTGTTCTCCTAAAGATGACGTCGTTTCTCAGTACTCTATGAATGACATCCAGGCAGTCGGTTTAACTAAATTCGATTTTCTGGGTCTTAAAACATTGACAGTCATTAAAAATACTCTAAATTTCATTAAGGAATCAAAAGGTATCGAAATTGACATAGAAAATTTGCCTTTGGATGATAAAAAAACCTACGATCTTCTCGGGAAAGGCGAAACAGAAGGGATTTTCCAACTGGAAAGTTCCGGAATGAGAGATCTGACCATTAATTTAAAACCTGATCGTATTGAAGATATAATAGCCCTGATTGCTCTTTATAGACCAGGCCCAATGAAAATGCTTCCGGAATTTACCGCTCGCAAGCAGGGGAAAACCAAGATAACCTATGAACTTCCTCAATTGGAAGCTATCCTGAAAGAAACTTATGGAATAATTCTATATCAGGAACAGGTTATGCAGATTGCCAGTATCATCGGCGGTTACAGCATGTCCGAAGCGGATACCCTGCGTAAAGTCATGAGTAAGAAAAAAGCCGCTGATATGGACAAGGAGAAGCCGAAGTTTCTGGAAGGTGCAAAAAAACATAAAATCAATGAAAACAAAGCCAGAACTATCTGGGAACAGATGGAAACGTTTGCCGAATACGGTTTTAACAAATCCCACAGCACATCATACGCGATAATCGCTTACCAGACGGCTTATCTCAAGGCCCATTATCCGGCGGCGTTTATGGCTGCGTTGCTCACCAGTGAAAAAGACAACCGTGATAAGATAATAAAGTATATGAGTGCTTGCAAGGAACTGGGCATAAGCATTTTGCCGCCTGATTTAAATGAATCACAGAGAGATTTCGCCATTTCCGGAGAAAATATCCGTTTTGGAATGGCAGCGATAAAAAATGTCGGTTTATCTGCAGTGGACTCTATAATTTCAGTTCGCAAAGAAGGGAAATTTGCATCCTTTATGGATTTCCTGAATCGCGTCGATTTGCGTAAAGTTAATAAAAGGGTAATCGAAAGTTTGATAAAATGCGGTGCGTTCGATTCTTTGCGATACAAACGAAATCAGCTCATGCAACATTATGAAGAAGCCATGGAAGAAGCACAGCGTAATCAGAAAGAAAGGCAAAGCAACCAATCCAGCTTCTTTGATCAGTTAAATTCCGGCGTTTCTTCTGAAAATAATGGCATAAATTCTTATAAAATACCCGATAACGTATCGGAGTGGGATCATAAGAAACTATTGTCTATAGAAAGGGAAGCTCTGGGATTTTATATTACCGGCCATCCGTTGCTTCGTTTTGCCGATCAGTTGAAATATGTGACCAACTCCAATTCCAGTAATTTAAATGAAAAAAACGACAAAGATACGATCACTGTTGTTGGAGTGGTAAGCTCTATCAGTGAAAAAACAACTAAAAGAAAAGATGTGATGTGCTATGTTACATTGGAAGACTTGCAGGGTTCAATGAATATTATATTTTTCGCTGATTTATATAAAAAATATTATTCTCTTCTTCATGAGGAGGAACCTATCGTTATTAAAGGAACAATAGATGTAGGCGGCGGTGAAGAAACGCCGAAAATAATAGCGCTGGAAGTAACTCTTTTAAGTAAATCTTTAGAAAACCCCTTCAAACAAGTCCGATTCATGGTCGATACCAGTAGGGTTTCGGCCGAAGATCTTTCGCAATTGATCTCTTCCATAAAAAAATACCACGGTAAATATGATAGTTATATGCATATACTTAATGGGAAAAGTGAAACAATTGTTTACCTTGGTGATGATTTTCGCCTTGATATCAATGATAAATTAAGAAAAGAAGCAGATAGCATTTTAGGGGAGGGTGCCACAATTTACTCTCAATAATCATACTAAAGCTCTCCTTTAATAATTAATAAAAACCTTTATATAAGAAATTAAGTGCCTCATGCCATTTAAATTAAAGATGATATTGAGGCGACCATACGGAGGCAACGAGACGTAGTATACTTACGTTGAGGAAGCCGACAACCACGGCCTTCGCCGGTGCAGGCTGTGCCAACAAAAATAAAGCTTTGGTTTAATTGCTATAATATGATACATGAAGAAAGAACATACAGATCATTAATAAATAAAGATAATCTCATTTCATTTAACTTAAAAATAGCTGAAAGCGACCTGTTTATAAGTTCGGATACCAATCTCACAAATAAATCACTGGAATCGTTGAGGAGACATCGTAATTTCCTGGAAATTTATATTAAAAGTCATCTTGAATTCCGTACTTCGCTTTTGCCTCTTCCCGAAGATGAATTAGCGCCGCCGATAGTCCGGGACATGCTTTCAAAATCAAAAATCTGCGGGGTAGGGCCAATGGCTTCTGTTGCCGGAGCCATATCCGAATTTGTGGGAAATGATCTTCTGCCTCATTCTGAAAATGTCATTATTGAAAACGGCGGGGATATCTTTTTAAAATCGAAAAATGAATTGACTGTATCCGTTTACGCCGGAGAATCTCCTTTGAGTTATAAAATAAATTTTGCAATAAAGCCGGAGAAAACCCCTTTGGGGATCTGCACATCATCGGCTACGGTCGGTCCGTCTTTGAGTTTTGGTAAGGCCGACGCGGTCTGTGTTATTTCCAAATCGGCAACACTTGCCGACGCTGCTGCTTCTGCAATTGGTAACAGAGTTAAAAGTAAAAACGATATTAAAAAATCTCTGGATTATGGAATTAAAATTCCCGGAGTAACAGGAATAATCATTATCGTTGGCAATGATATGGGTGCGGTAGGGGAGGTGCGTTTTGTTTAGAAAAACTAAGGCACAAAGCCCGGCGAATACGCGGGGAAGGGTGCAAATTCGTTTTAAAATGCAAACAATTAAAAGCTTTGACTTTTAAGCATTTTTTATGTATATTTTAATTCAATAATATTTCGATCTATATTATATCTTCTTGAATGCCTCTCTTATTTTGATGTATTGGGAGATTTTTCATGATTCAGTCACTTAAGAAGTTATCGCTGGTGGTTTTACTAATAATTTGTTTTTTCTTTACTCAAAGAGGATTAGTTTATGCTCAGGGAGTAACAATTGACTTTTCTAGTTTTAACTCTGGAGGGGTTCAAATAAATACAACGTCATGGGGAAACAATAATACTCCTTCTTCTCAACCAACACCATCAACACTTACATCGGGTGTCACTACAACAACATCAATAACTACAACAAATACAAGACCAACAACTAACTTCACTAATTGTACGGCAGGGCAATTTCCTTACAATCCTATTGATACCACTGAACTTATGAAAGAACTTGTTCAACCTGTTACGTTCAGCTCATTATCTGAAAATGAACAATTGTTGCCTGATGCTGAACCGTATATTGTGACAGTATGCCTATCTTATAATAATTTTCCCTTAGCCGGCGGATGCTCTTCTACGGTAACTTCCGAACATGCAGGCGAAAAACTGGCCACTATTCTACTGAACAGATATTTTAACGGAAGCGAACCCAGGCCTTTTAGGGTAGTTATGCAGTCAATGATGACGTTGGATCATCAAAAACAGGTGCTGCAACAAATTGAAATTCATGCCGTCACTATTATTGAGTCTCGAATATTTAAAGCCCATGGAACACTTATCAAGGAATATGAAAAAATTTCCAAAGAAGAAGCGGAAAGAGGCGTTAATTGGTCACATAAATCGAATGATGAAAATTCAATTTACGAATTCAATACCAAAAAAGCATTTACCAGGTTACACAATATAGCAAACCAAGAGAAAAACCTGACTTCAAATAAATTCATAAATAATTAAACGGAAAGTGCTGAAGATTTAAATAATATATTAGCTTACCATACCATGTTTACATAACATATCTAGGTGGTCGTAATCATTAGGGATTAGCCGAAAGGCGAATCCCTAATTGTGTTTTAAGAGGGATATTATTATTAGTCTGGAAAAAAATTAATTCTAATGACATTTAAAAAAGAAAAACGAAAGGATTATTTTTCAAATGGCTAAGTATGTTGCGACTGTTCTTATGGAACTTGAAGATTCGTTTGAAGGTAGGAGACCTGATATAGATATGATCGAAAGATATCTGAACGATCATGTTCATTTAGGTGAAATTAAAGAAGAAATATTTAGAGGTAAGGTAGTATTGAATATTGTAAAACGTGAAGTGTCAATAGTGCCTTTTGATTAAAAAAAAGCCGAGGCTGTAACCTCGGCTGCTGTAGCGTTAAACAAATTTAAACTGTCCAAGGTCGAAAAATGCTCAACGCTTACGTTTATAAACATAAGCAAATTATTGTAAATTGTCAACAAAAATTTTGTTGGGCATTTTGCAACCTTTCTAAGCTATCCACAGGAAAAAAAGAGGGGCCCATAATAAGCCAGCTCGTTTTTACTGTGGGTAGCTTCTTTTTTTATTCTTTCCGTATTTTTCAAAGATTTCTTGAAGAAACGAACAAGATCGAGGTGAAATTATGATTAATTTCGGCCTCGGTCAATGTTATGAATTTTACCCACTACAAAGAAAGCAATCAATTATTCCTGCGTTGCCGTCCGGAAAATCGGAAATCTTCGAAGAGGACTTAGAAGGTGTAATTTCTTCTTTCAATCCGGATGTTCATTATTCGGATATCAGAATTAAAGACTTTAGACTCATTCCCTGGGAAAGAAAAATAAAGAACATAGAAAAACAGTTACTTAGAGAACGTATAACAGGGAAATCTATTTCTGATCAAGATGAAGGTTTGCCTTATCTTGAATATAATGCACAGACCAGGGGGGATTTGGAAGTTGAATACAAAGTCAACCTTCAAAATCAATGTCAAAAGTCTGTTGTCTGGTTCATCGGTGAAAATTCAGGAGATCAATATATTAAAAAAATCGATTGTCGAAAACAGTGGTGTCCGGTTTGTGGAGGGAAGGGCGGTACAATCCATAAATCAAGGATGCATTCAATCCTTAACCGCTTTGATGTTGACAAATATAATTTACGGCAATTTGTTTTCACAATTCCTGAATCGCTTAGAGAATTATTTATTGATCGTGAAAATCTGAATCTTCTTATCTCTTACGTAAAACAAACAATAGAAAAATTTTTCGGTGTGCCGGTATTCGATAAAAAAGGGCACATCAAAAAATATAAACTGGAAAAAGGCATTATTTTTTATCTTCATTTGTTCGGAGATAATGAGCCAGGAGTTTATAAGCCTCATGTCAATGTGCACATTCTGGAAGATAAAAAAGAAAAGCTTGCGCTTGATAATTCAGTATTGGAATCAATTAAAAAATACTACCTAAAAAAATTAAAGAAATTTAACGAAACCCTGACCACTGTTGATGTTCATTATAAATTCAGAATTAGAAAAGGGCAAGTTTTGCATGCCCTTAAATACATGAGTAGACCTTGGAACTTCGCAGATTTTGAAGCCGTTAACAATGAAAACCTCAAGAAATTATTAGTTTTGGATTTAAGCGGCTTTCAATATCTGCGGTTCCTTGGTGCTCTGTCTAATTGCAACTACAAAGATGAAATGAGTTTGCCTTCGGTACAGGCGGAATGTGAAAGCAAGATTGAAGAAACATTAATACCAGTCTGTATATCTCCGTTTGATGAAAATAAATGGAAAGAATCTTTGATCGAAATTGATGACGGTTTTTATCGGATTAAAAAAAAGGGGCTGAATCGTGAGCCAGAGAAAACAAAAATTATTGAGGAAGAAGAGTTCCGAATTGATTTTCTTCAATAGATGCAACTGTTGCGGTGATTTATCGGAGATCAATCCGAATGATGATTATAGTTTAGTGTCTGCTTTTGCAGGCGGAAATTTAATAGCGATGTCGAGAGACGATTTTAAAAAATTAAAAGGGGGTAGAAAATGATCAACCAAATTAATGCGAACGTATTGGGATTAAAAGTTGAATGGATTGGCATGACCAAACCGCAGTTAATCAAAGAAGGTCCGAAGGCCGGAACGTATACGGAAGTCAAACCGTCAATTCAGTTAAGCCGTAAAAATGAAGATGGCCAGACAATAACCTTTTACGCAAATTCAAAAGAGCCTTTTCCGCAGACTCTGAAAGTCAATGACATTGTCGATATGGAAATGAGAATCCGGGCTTATAAAGACGGCCTTTACTGCGATGTAATCAAAATCAATCAAAACGGAAACGGCAAGGGAATAAAAATATAATAACTAAGGTTTAATTATGTCGGCTGTGGAAATTCAAGAGCTATTTGAAGGCGCATTTTCAATAGTGGCAACATGCTATTTGATAGGTTTCGGAATCGGAATAATTATCAAAGTTTATTGGAAATCGCATTAAAAATAGACCTGAGGTCAACAGGGGGATAGAAAATTTATGAAAGGAGAAAAGATAAAATGCTGCGTAAAAGACTTTACATCTTTGGTGCTAGTGCTGTTGGTGTTGTGGGTTCGGCAATAAATGCGTTTGCTGCATTTACGTTGCCTGAACTTCCGGTTACTGATTTGGAAACAGCGGGAACTGCTGTTGCTGCATTAGTTGCAACTGCTGTTGTTATCGGCGTTGCTATTCGTGTGATGAAAAGAGCCTAATCATTAAATTAGAAGTGGCTGGCTTAATCGTCAGCCACTTTTTTTAAAATGAATTTTGAAAATGTTTAAAATAAAAATAATAATAATAGCAATTATAATTTTACTTTTTAGTTTTGGTAGTGTTCATGCTTTTTCACCTCCGGAGGGATGTGAAGCTGATTCATATATAGTTTATAAAAACACAATGGGTAATGTGTACGTTCAATTTTATAAAGACAATGTATCTCAATGTAATGTCAGTCTTGGGAACTATTCTATAAATACAGTCATTACAGCAAATGAGTTAATTTATGAAAATAGATTGTTTCAATCAATTGCTATTTTATTTTTGGCAATAATAAGTGCGTTCGCTTTTGTGCTGGGACTAAAGACAATATGAAAAAAATAATACTAACAGCAATCATTCTTTTATTAATTCCTTGTTATGCTTTTTCGGCAACTCCGAAAGTGTCAGATTTATATCCTGCTTACAAAGTGTACGATTCAGTCAATAAAATATGGACAGTTCCGGCAAAAGTAATTGCCAAATCGTCTTCTGCTGTGGCTGTGGATTCCGTTGCATTGGGTTTGACGAAGGCCGTGGCAGGAGGGATTGTAACATCATTAGCCATTGCCGGGGCTAGTTATCTGGGCAACAGATATCTTGATTGGCTAATGGATACAACTGATTATTACTATAACAATAACGATCAACTCGTTAAAAATGAAAATATCGAAGTAGCTCCGCCGTCTGTTGATAATCTAGTTATAGCCAGTTTGTCGCAAATGTGTCAGCAAAGTTCAGTATATTGCGGTTCGCATTCTGCGTGTTATACATCAAGGGGCGGTTCGTGTTCTATTCCTGCAGGTTATTATCCCTATACGTCATTTTCTGCAACATATAACGGTTATTTGTATAATGTTCAAGTTTACAGAATGTCTAATCCAGAGCCGCCGTTGCCGGTTAATGTTACATATTTGTTAGGTATATATTCATCCTCTCAAACAGTTACTGAAACAGTACAGAAACAAGTTACTTACGATGAGTTATATAGTTTGGTTGCAGATGATATTGATTCGGCAACCGATGAAAGTGCGCCTATAGTAGACGTTGTAAATGAAGCGATAGATAGCGCGGCCAATGTTGTTAATGACGGAGTGGGTATAGATGCAAGGTCGCCTTCAGTCGCTTATTATGTTGAAAGTTTATTGAATAGTGTCATTCCAGATGATGTTGCAAATGCATTAAATGATGAATTGGCAGATGAAAATGCAGCTGAAGAGACAGCAGATGAAGCTGTCTCTCAAGGTGAAACATCAGCAGGAATAATGTCCGCCGTTATGAATGCATTAAAGTCTTTTTTTGGTAATGATGTTACCCCTCCAGCTGATCCTGAAATAGAATTACCTTCAAAAAGAAGTCTGACGGAAATATTAGATTCTTTTTATATTTCGATAAGTAGCCTTCCGATAATGTCAACCCTTAACGGTATTGCAGTAACTGCGTCTGGATCGTCAACACTGTGTGTAAATCTTCCTGCGTCTTATGGTGGGAATAGATGTTGGAGTGCTGCCGGAAATCAGGACGATTTTAATATGATAGGCTCAGCTTTATTGGCGGTTGTTTCAATTCTATCCGTCATGTCTATTTTTAGAGGTTAAATAATTTATGTTTGCCTGGCTCAGTAGATTATTAAGTGGAATATTCGGATTAAAAACTTTTATGTCTGTTATCTTTATGACGATCATCGGCATAATATTATACAATTTGGCCTGTGACGTAATTGAAGAGATTTTAGATTTTACGATTAGTAATATCAGCGGATCGCCTGAAGGTGTAATAACAAGTGTTTCGTTTTCCGGTTTTGCTGGTTGGGTTATCTGTCAATTAAAAATTCCTGAATGTGTTGCCGTCATGGTGTCCTGTATTTCGATTAGATTTATATTAAGGAAAATTCCTTTTTTGCATTGGTAGAATCATCGGGGTTAGTCCCGAAGTCTTGTTGTGGCTCATTTTAAGGGCATAGAAAAATGAAATTAAAGTATCTATTTATCGTTTTATTGATTTTCGGCTGTTCTGGTGTTCAAAGCAATTTAGTCAATGACAAGTTTGTTTTTGATGTTAAAAACGAGCTGACCTCTAAAAAAGAATCTTCCGGCGTTCAGGATATTCAGGGCAAAATTGCCGGTAAGAAAATTCAAAAGACTGCTATTACAATTTCCAATATTTCACTTCCTGATTTTATAACCTTGATGTTCAAAGAAGTATTTCAACGTCCTTTCGTCATGGATCGGACTATTGAAATACTCGACAAAAGAATCGATATCGAAATCAGGAAAGATTTTTCCAAAGATGTTTTTTCTGCTGTAATTTCCATTATTGAAAAATGTGGTGTTGATGTTGAGGAAGTTGACGGAATATTGCTTTTTACTGTTCTTGCTGACTACGAAAACAATAATTATGAACAAATAGGGGAGGGGACTAAAGGCGGACAGAAAAAAAACAAAATTATGTCCGGTTCTCCGGCTGACTGCATTTATTATTATGTTCCGGTTTATTCACGTGCGCTTGACCTGCAGAAAACTTTATCTCAATTAGTTGATTCATCAAAATCAATCGTTATAGTTAATGAAGCTAATAATTCTTTGATTTGTAAAACGACCTTAACCGAAAAGAAAGCTATTGTTAAAATTCTCCGGAATCTAGATTCACGCCAAAAGCAAGTTGCCGTTGATGTAACTCTGGCCGAAGTATCGCTTATTGATTCTTTTTCAGGCGGCTTGGAGAGCTTTTTAACGAGCAATTTATTTGAACTAACTGGCAATTACTCACTGGAAAGCGGTTTTACTCTTTCCGGTTCTGTATTTTTTACCGATATTTTAAAGACAATCGTTTCCCTGGGTCAAAAGAAGGGCGTTATAAAAGTAAAATCAAATCCGTATTTGCTTGTTGCTGACGGTTCGACATCATCAATAGAAATAGGCTCGGAGTATCCTATTTTGACCGCTATTAAATCTTCTGACGATTCCACTACGCAAACCCAGTCTGTCGAGTATCGTAAGACAGGCGTCATTTTAAGCTTGAATCCGGTTGTCTCTGGTGAAGATGTCCATTTAAAGTCTACCATTGAATTATCAGAAGGTCAGAAAAATGAATCGTCGTCAATAAATTCTCCGGCGATTCTTAGCCGTAAAATTAAAAGTGAGGTGGTGCTCCGATCCGGACAGTCTCTTGTTATCGGTGGTTTGATATCTGATTCTCAATCGAACAGTAAAACGCATTTACAGGTCCTAAAAGTTAATGAAGCTGATTTATCAACACGAACGGAGCTTGTTTTAATTATTCGGGTCCAGAAACTTCTTGATGATGATTATTCATGGTTTGATCGTTTAGCTTTAAAATACGAAAATACGGAATTTAAAAATTGAAAAGGGAGGATGTTGTTATGTTGCATGATAGATTTATGAATGAGGTTGAGAATAGTGTAATTGAATCAGATTTAAGAATTTCAATTATTGATGAATTAATAGAGAATAATTTTAATTTTATAAAAAAATTTGCGTCACAAATAGGTGTTTGGGTTGATTTCAAAAAGTATGAGATATCTATAAAATGTGATGAAGATGAAAGAAGATGTGTAAAACGAAAGGGGGAAGTATGAAAAATAAATTATTTTATGGACAGTATGTAAATAAAACAAAAAAAACTCTTCAATTATATAAATGTCAATATTGTAAAAGGGTTTATGATTTATGGGATATATATGAATGTAAATGTTTATCGTGCGGAATGAATATTTCGGAAAGATTGTGTAATAAAATATTAGATAGGTTAATTGTGCTTGGTTACATAAAAATAGAGTATTCTAAAACTGGCCAAGAAATTAAATATAACGTTGTAAAGGAAGTTGTTCAAGATAATGAAAGGTATTTATGATAATTCTTTATTCGGGGATCCCGGGAAGCGGTAAAACATATAAAATGGTTTCTGACCTGTATGATTGTCAGAAAGAATTTTATGTAGTTCACAATATAGACGGACTGAAAGAAGGTTTTTTAGAGCACGGAATAAATTTTATTAAATACTGTGAAGAGCAACAAATCGAAGTTGAAAACTTTTTTTCTAAAGAATATCAAATTAAATTCACGGAAGAAGTAAAAAAGAAATATAATTTAAATTGTCTGGTCATTATTGACGAAGCGCATGAGTGGTTTTCTCGGGTGAGAAGTACTCTTAAAATGTGGCTATCCTATCATAGGCATTTAAATCAAAAAGTCTGGCTTGTTGCTCACCGTTCCACTAATATTCCTTCTGTGTATCGTTCCTTTGTTGAAGTTGAATACAGGGCAAAACATTCATCGATTATAGCACTGCCGATGTTGTTTTTTTATAATCGAATCGTAGGCGGAGAACGTATCGGATATGTTTATTGCCGTAAGAAACAAGAAATATTTGATCTATATAAATCACAGAATGAAGGATTTAAAAAAACACGACCATCTTTATTATTACCGGCAATGATTATTGTTATAATTGCCGGAGTTGCTTATTTTTTTATAATTCCACAAAAAGTAATAGGGAAGGGTAAAGCTAATCAAAAAAAAGAGGACAAGACAGAAGTAAAACAAATTAATAGTTTTAAATCTGATGATCGGGAATTTAGGCTTGCCGGTTGTGTTGGAAATAAATATTTACTTCAGGATAGAAGCGGTAATATTGTAAAAATAAAAGATTTGAGTAATAGATTTATGTTGATGCCTCAGGATGCGGGAAAAGATTCAATAGTAGTTTATGACATCGAAAAAAAGAAAAAAATCATAATTGATAAAATGCCATGGCAAGAGCGACCGGCGATTGATGAGCCGGTCGGCTCGTAGCCAGTAATAATTATTTACATTGTCCTACGCCAGAGCCGCGTTCTTTTGGCTCTTCTTTAATGACAATATTATCGTAAAAAAATACTGCATAGATAAAATCATTATCACCACAATTATAATAAAATGTTTCAGCGTATACATATGTACCTTTATAGAATACTTTTTTATGACCGGTCTTAATAGGTTTACCGCAATATTTTAAAACTTTATCTTTGGTGTCCCAGCGTCCAATTGGTTCGTTTTTGCAGCGGAAAGCTTCAGCGGAGATAGTAAAAGAAGTAAAAATCAATATTATCATAAAAATAACAGTATATTTCATAATATAAAATCCTTTATTAAAGTAGTGTTTTAAAGAAAGTGGTAACAAATAGACTATTTAAGTATTTTGATCAAATATATTTTAACGATAAACAAAAAATAATTCTTGACAATGATAGAATGCTTTAGTAATTTAAAAACATGATTAGTCCAAGGTCACATATATTTTTTATAAATTTAAGTTTACATAACATATCTTATAGGACGTAACGTTTTTAGAATAACGTGATTTTCTTTAGCAAAATTTGTATTTTAAATGGCACATAAATTATGCGCCATTTAAAAATTATTTATTTCTTTTTTTAAGATATATTTGAATATTTTTTACACATAATTTAATATAAAACACAATTAAAATAGTTCATGCAAAAGATTAACAAATAATGAATAATTATATAATTCTAATAATAATATATATTACTCTTTGCTTCACTAACCCTGCCGAAGCTTTCCGCTGTAAAAACGAACCAATCGGGAGATGGGATACTAAAGCAAAACTATACAAATATTGCGGTAAACCTGCCTACAAAGGATATAAAAAAATTTTTTATAAAGGAACATACATAGACGCTGAAACATGGTACTATAATTGCGGTTATGGTGATTTTGTTTACGCAGTATCTTTTTACGATAATATTGTCATTAAAGAAGAGCCAAAAGAACGCGGCTCTGGCGTAGGACAATGTGATTAAAATTATTTAATAATCATAATAATATATTTATTCTATTAAATTAAACATATGCGTAATTGTATAAAAATAATACGCTATTCCTAATATTGAAATCATCATAGTAAGGATTACTGACTTTCTTTTTTTTAAAATCCCTCATGCGTTGATTTATAAAGTTTAAATACATTTTCCTTTATTTTTGTAAATGTTTATACCCCACACACGTTCACCCCCTGGTATTCTGTTGTAAATAAAAAAGCCTGGCATAAATGTAACTATTCTTACTCCGTCAAATATTTATGCACGAATTATTTTTATCGGTGTTAAAAGAGTATCTTGATTTTTATCGTTGCCTATCTCGACTGAAGCAACGTTTTTAACATTTAGGTTATCAAATTAATTTTCATTTTTTACAGGTTATGTCCCTTCCCTGTTACTTCTGTATGTATAAACGTGTGACCAGAAAATAAAATCATGCCGCTGATAGCCAGCGCTATATCATTATCGGCATTATTAAAGATGTTTTATTTTTTTCGTGATTAATTCTTTTGAGATTTACAAATTAAAATTTAATTTAAAATGTGAAATATATTTTACATTTAATTTTGAATGTGATAAAAAATTCGCAAAAAGAACTTCCAAAAAACATTTAAGATCACAATTTAATTACAAAAGGAGGAGAGATATCTTAAACATATAAACTCCACGTATTTGTTGCGCATGAATTTCCACTGGTAATGAAATGGTCCAGGATAAAAAAATCTTTGGTTACTGTAGTTAAACTTTCGCCCGAATAGATCAGGAGACGGAGATGGACGACAAGCACATTAGAGTTCTTTTAGTCGAGGATAATCCGAATGATGTTAATTTGATTCAGAAAATATTATCGGAAGATAGTCGTAATGTTTTCGAGATTTCGCATGCAGCGCAGCTTTCAAAAAGCCTGGAGTTTTTAAAAAGCAACGATATAGACATTATCCTCCTGGACATGGGTTTGCCTGACTCTCATGGTATTGAAACTCTTATTGCTGTTCTGTCACAAAACGGGAAGATTCCCGTCATTATTCAGGCTTATTCAAGCGATGAGGAACTTGCGAAAAGAGCTGTAAAGGTCGGCGCACAGGATTATTTAATCAAAGAACGAATGAATTGTTACATGCTTGGTCAATCAGTTCGTTACGCAATAGAATGCAAGATGATGAATGAAGAGATACTCGAAAGTAAAAAACGATTTAAAGCATTTTATCAGGATGATCCCATACCGATATTTACATGGCAGAAACGAGGAGAAGATTTTTTTCTGATCGATTTTAATACTGCTGCCATTCAGGTTACCGACAAAAAAGCGCAGAATTATCTGGGTAAAAGCGCAATAAAACTTTCTAAAAACCAGCCGGAAATTCTTGAATATATGCGGCAATGCTTTGCTGAACAGTCTGTTATCAGCAGGGAGATCGTCTCAAATCATTTCTGTCCTGGCAAACATCTGCTTGTTCATTTTTCCTGCCTTGAACCGGATCTGATTATTGTGCGAATAGAAGACCTGACCGAGCGCAAAAAGATGGAGGAAAAAATAATTAACAGTGAACGGTATTATCGTCTTCTTTCCGAAAATGTATCCGATTTTGTATGGGTTCTCGATCTGGAAGGAATGCGTCTTTCATATTGCAGCCCCTCAGTGAGGCGATTATTTGGTTACACTGAAGAGGAGTTTCTTTCTAAAAATATCAATGAGACTATGACACAGGATTCTTATAAGTTGGCTATACAAACCCTTGAAGAGGAGATGGATGCAGAAAATAAAAAATCAAGAGACCCATCGCGTTCGCGTCTTATGGAAGTAGAAATAATCCGCAAGGACGGATCATCAATCTGGGTGGAAATGAGCGCCACATTTATACGTAATGCAGAAGGTAAGGCTGTCAGTAGTATTATCGGCATATCGCGCGATATCTCCAAACGTAAGCTTGCAGAAGAAGCGTTGCTTAAGAATGAAGAAAAATACCGGACTATTTTGGAAAATATTGAAGACGGCTGTTACGAGGTCGATCTTTACGGAAATTTTACTTTTATCAACAACTCCATGTCTCGAATCCTAGGCTATTCCAAAGAAGATTTGCTTGGTATGAATTACAAGAAATATACAGATAAAGAAAACGCGGAAAATATTTTTCGTGAGTATAATAAAATTTTTAATGCGAAAGAAAACCCCCGTCAAAGATTCGAATGGCAGCTTATAGCAAAAAACGAAGATGCGGTTTATATTGAACAATCCATATCTCTGCAAAAAGATTCTTACGGAAAAATAATTGGATTTCAAGGGATTGTTCGCGACGTAACCGAGCGTAAAAAGTCGGAAGATGCACTGCGTAAAAGCGAAACAAAATATAGGCAACTTATTGAAAATGCGCATGAAGGAATTTTTCAGTCAACTGTTGAGGGTCGGCATATTACCGTAAATCAGGCTTTTGCCAATATACTGGGTTACGACTCACCGGAAGAAGTCGTAAAGAATATTACCGACATTGCTCATCAAATCTACGTAAATCCGGAAGACCGTACAAAAATACTTCAGACTATTGATAAAGAAGGATCGGTAAAAGGTTATGAAACGGAATTCTACCGAAAAGACGGGAGTAAAATCTGGGTATCTATTAATATGCACGCTGTGCGTGACGACCAGGGGAAAATACTTTACTATCAAGGAATAGATCAGGACATTACAGATAAGAAAAGGATAGAAACTGAACGTCAGGAGAATATTGAGCGCTTGCGCAGTTCTTTGGGTGCCACCATCAATGCCATGGCTGTAACCGTTGAAACAAGAGATCCTTATACGGCAGGTCACCAGCGAAGAGTGGCTGATCTGGCCAGAGCCATTGCGTCGGAAATGAATCTTTCAAGCGATCAAGTCGACGGTATCCGTATGGCCAGTATGATTCATGACATCGGCAAGATATCCATTCCTTCCGAAATTCTTGCCAAACCGACAAAACTTACCGAACTGGAATTCAATCTAATTAAAACACATTCACAATCGGGTTATGATATACTAAAAAACATTAATTTCCCTTCACCCGTTGCTCAAATTATTCTGGAACATCATGAACGCGTAAATGGTTCAGGTTATCCAAATGGGTTAAAAGGAGATCAAATCCTTCTGGAGTCGCAAGTTCTGGCTGTTGCCGATGTTATAGAAGCCATGGCTTCCTACCGTCCCTATCGTCCGTCATTGGGCATTGAGACAGCCCTTAAAGAAATAGAAAAGAATAAAGGCATTCTTTATAATAATATTGCCGTAGATGTTTGTCTTAAATTATTTCGAGAAAAAGATTTTCAAATTCAAGGTTTCGATGATTTTGATCCAAGAGAAAAAGATACTTAAAAATGATAATCACCGTTTTTGATGACTTTACTATACTTTTGCCGTTTTGAATTCAGTCATTATACACAAAATTAAAACTGACAAATGTGCGGCGGGATAATAAGTTTCAGCCGAGATTGATATTTATAAAGTTTATAAAGATCGAATATAATCATAAACTTATAAATTAAATTTGCATAAGTATTTGTTATGTTTCTCATTTATTCCATTAACTTATTATACAAATAAACCGCTTGTTAAATTTAACATGATGTAATATTCATATTTTGATAAGTTTTTTGTATCGGAGGCAAATATGAGTTCATTAATTAAAAGATTCTTTGTTTTTTTTAGTTCTTTGTTTTTAATTGCAGTATTTGGAACTAATAGTTTTGGTGCAGAGGCTATTGCAAAGAAGAACTTAAAACGCAGTGTCGATCCTGTTATAATGGATGGAAAACTGGCCAGTGAGGTTATTGGATCTCCGCTTGATGGTTTGCATCTCTTTTCTTTTCACGATGGTAAATTCGAACCTATCCGATTTCAGGTTGACGAGATGACCGGCGAAAACGGCGACTGGATATTAAACGCGGGGCCCATTCCTAACAACGATTTAAGCAACGGTAAATTCGATTCATGGGATAAGCTGCTCTTTATGGCGGAAGATACCGGAGATAGAGTTTCAAAAGAAGCATGGCTTCCTGGGTATACCAGGGGTTCCGAAATAGAAGTTGACGATCCTCTTACCGGAGAAAAAGGGTGGTGTTACTTGTTTTATTTTTCTTCCAATTCACCTCCCCTTTCGAATTTGCCGGATTATGTGAAATATGATTATAAAACGGAATCCATTGAAGGCGATTCCTATTATTATCAGTACATTATTACCAAAAACGGTCTTCATTCCACATATTATAAAGTCATGAGTTTGAAAGGTAAAAACGGAATAGGCAAAAATTTTGTTGATCGTCTTAAAGTCAGGCCAACTTTAAAGATAATAGGTGCGCTTCCCATACACTTTGATGAAGAGAATCTTAAGAGTAACGTAATAGCCTATAAAACCGGACCGGTTAGGGCCATTAGACGTGTCGAACAATATGTGCAAATTGCCTGGATGAAATCACTTCGTGCTGTAGTTGACGTAATGTATTACGCAGATGTGGTAACGGTTCCCATGATGGTCACTATTCCGCTCAGACCCAGCGCTCTGGGAAGTTCGCTGGTAGTCAGATTCGGAACCGATTATAATCCAAACGCTTTTTCAGACATGTATGCTTATAATTCCAGTAATCCAAAAGGTTTTCTAATCAACGGAAAGATGGATGAAGCCAAAAAGAATTTCAATCCTGAATTTGATTCGTGGAGATTAGTGCGCGGCGAACAAATGGGTGGAGCATTTATGACCAGAACAATTATTAATCCTAAATTAAGAAACCTTCTGAAACTTAAGATGGGTCTTATTGACGACAATACAAGGAAAGATCCCCCTGAAAACTATCCTGGTCTTTACGGTTTTATGTGGCAGGACTGGGATATATCAGATGTTCCCAAAGGTAAATATTGTTTTTGTTTTCTAGAATTCTACGGCATATCTCCATACAGGCAGGGAGATGAGATCTCTTACTGCAATTACATGGATCACCTTCTCAAAATCAGATCGGGCAATCAGGAATGTATAAACCGGGCCACGCTTCTTCCAGAGTTGGGAGATAGGTATAAAAAATAGAATTGTTCTTTAGAAAATGAACGAACTATATTCCATCGTCAGCCAATTGCTGGACAAGTTTCATCTGACGATCAGACAACTTCTTGGGAACCTCTATGTTTATTTTGACGTAGAGGTCTCCTTTAGAAGCGCCTTTTAATCCGGGTACGCCATAACCTTTCATTCTAATCCTGGTATTGTTCTGTGTGCCGGGACTTATTTTTAATCTTTTCACGGAACCATCCAGCGTGGTTACATCAATAGATGTTCCCAGCACTGCCTGTGTGAATTTGATGGTTTTTTCAATATACAAATCATTTCCATTGCGGGTATATATAGGATGCGGCAATACATTTATATTAAGATATAAATCGCCATTGGGGCCGCCGTTATAACCGGATAATCCTTTACCGGGCAGTCTCAGTTTTTTACCGCTGCTTATTCCTGCAGGTATCTTTACATTAATATCTTCGACACGGTTTTCCAACTGAAAAGAAATCTTTTTGTCGGCGCCAAATACCGACTCTTCCAGCGTAACAGACAGATTATATTCAGCATCCTGCCCTTTCTGAGGCATGTTGGCATATTGCTGACGGCCACCCATGCCGCCGAATAAGCCGGCAAACGGATCGTCATAATCATCACGGGCAGCGCCACCTCTTCTGGTTGTCCGGAAGGTTGTTCTTCCTCCTCCCCCAAATCCAAAACTGCGTAAAATTTCATCGAGGTCGAAGTTGCGGAAAATGTCTTCCTGTGAATACTGCTGACGGAACTGATCCGCCGACCCGAATTGATCGTATTGCTGACGTTTTTCAGTATCGCTCAAAACGGCATATGCTTCACTTATTTTTTTGAATTTTTCTTCCGCCGCTTTATTGTTTGGATTTCTATCAGGATGCCATTTTAAAGCAAGTTTTCGGTATGCCTTTTTTATATCGTCCGCTGATGCCTTTTTGTCTACACCCAGAACCTGATAATAATCTTCTGCCATAAATTTTAACCTTTTTTTCTTTAAATTAAATCCGTGACTACAATTTAAGCATTAATTCCCATTTGAAAAGCATTTAAGTTCATTTTTATAAGTTTTTCCGGAAATGACTTATTGATAACGCTTTCCCAGACGGATTTATCAATATTCATAAGGTTGGATATGGCACCTAAAAGTACGACATTTGCCGTTTTGATGCTGCCAACCTTATGAGCCAGTTCGGCAGCATTAAAACTTATAACTTTTCCGTAATGTTTTTTTAAAAAAGCGATAACTTCCTGAGGATACGGCACATCGCCCATATTAACTTCCGGTGGGTAAATTTCTTCGGTATTTGCAATAATGACAGCATCATTCTTGATGAATTTTAAATAGCGTAAAGCTTCCATTTTTTCAAAAGCGACAAGAGTTTGAATTTTTCCAGGTTCAGCCAACGGTGAATAAACTTTCTTTCCGTAGCGAACGTGACTGGTCACACAACCGCCACGCTGTGCCATCCCGTGAACTTCGCTTTTTTTAACATCCAGGCCTGCTTCCATTATTACTTCACAGATAATATCGCTTGCTCTTAATATTCCCTGTCCGCCAACACCGGCAAACAATATACTTTGTACTTCATTTTCACCCATTATATATTTTCCTTCTCATCAAACTAACTAATAGCTCCATATTTACAGACCTGTTGGCATAAACCGCATCCGTTACAAATTGTTGAGTCAATAAAGGATATACCTTTGCGTTTTGATCCTTCTTTAGTTATTCCCTTTTTCCAGGAAATCGGCGGACAGTTCAAATCCAGGCACATCTTGCAGCCTTCGCATTTATCCGGATCAACTTTCAGTGCAGGTTTTGCTTTAATATTGGCTCGTTTGAACAAAGCGCATGGCCTTTGGGCAATGATAACCGATGGACCGTCTTTAGCCAGTTCTTCTTTAATGGCAGTTCTTGTCTCCTGTAAATCAAGAGGATCGATAATCTTTATATTATCAATGCCTAGGGCAGACACTAAAACCTTTAGATTAACTTTTTTAGTTTCTTCCCCCATCAGAGTAAAGCCGGTTCCAGGATGTTCCTGCATGCCGGTCATGGCTGTTGTGCTGTTATCAAGAATAATGATTAGAGCATTACTATTGTTATAGGACATATCCAGAAGCGGAGTTATGCCTGAATGCAAAAAAGTTGAATCGCCGATTACACCGACCACTTTACCCTTCCCTTTATCTTTTAAAGCTTTGCTCATGCCATGAGCCATACCGACACTCGCTCCCATACAAATACAGGAATGCAAGCCCTCTAATGGTTTCATATAGGACAAGGTGTAACATCCGATATCGCCGTGAACGTATGCTTTGAATTTACGTAACGCATAAAAAAGACCACGATGTGGGCATCCAGGACAGAGATTCGGCGGACGCGGTGATAATTTTTCCTTATATGGTGAAACAATTTCCGCCGCATTTTTTTCAATCGCGTTTTTAATAACGCCCGGATCAAATTCAAGGGTATAAGGGAAGATTTCCTTGCCGATTACTTTAATACCCATCGCTTTTATCTGATCTTCGAGGAATGGATCGAGTTCTTCGACTACATATAGTTTTTTAACCTTTGAAGCGAAATCGCGAATTAATTTTTCCGGCAACGGATAAACTATTCCCAGTTTTAAATATGAATGATCGGGAAATACTTCTTTGGCATAATTATAAGGCATTCCGGCAGTAATAATCCCAACGCTCGGATTATTGATTTCCATTTTGTTTTCCGGAAATGTTTCCACGAACTCTTTCAAAAGCTGTTGCCGTTTTTCAACTTCCACCCTTCGCAGACGCGCGCAGTGAGGCACCATAACGTATTTTTCCGTGTTATAAAAAAAACCGGTTTTATCTTTGTATTTTTCAGGTTCTTCAATGGATACGACAGATTTGGAATGAGAGACGCGTGTGGTAGAACGTAAAAAAACCGGTGTATCAAATTTTTCACTGATTTTAAAAGCGAGCTTGATATATTTCCTTGCTTCCTGAGCATCGGATGGTTCCAGCATGGGGATTTTGGCGAATTTGGCGTAATTGCGATTATCCTGCTCGTTTTGAGAGCTGTGCAGTGAAGGATCGTCAGCGCTGATAATAACCAACGCCCCGTTGGTTCCTGTATAGCTTACCGTAAAAATAGGATCGGCGGCAACATTTACGCCGACATGTTTCATGACCGCCATTGCCTTTTCACCGGCCAGCGCCGCGCCAATGGCAGTCTCGACAGCAACCTTTTCGTTTGTAGACCATTCGGCGTATACGCCTTCATACTTTACGAATTCTTCAAGAATTTCTGTGCTGGGAGTTCCCGGATAAGCTGCGGCAAACCTAACGCCTGCTTCATACGCACCGCGGGCAATAGCTTCATTCCCTGACATTAATACTTTCAAAATTTTATCCTCCCCATATTTGTGCTCAATTCAGGAAAGATATCTTTCGCTTGATGAAAACCGTTATGGAAGGATCGGTGGTTTTTTGCAAAGCGTTTTTATAATTTTCCAAGGCATTCTTTTTGTCGTTTAATGCTTCATATGCGCGTGCAATGTTACGAAAACCAATTGATTCAAATCCGACACTGTCGCTCTTTTGCGCTTTTTTGTAATATTCGAGAGCAACTTGATAATCTTTCTTTGCTTCATGGCAATATCCCAGCGAAGTCAGGGCTAAAAACTTTATTCCGACTTTGTCCGCTCTGGAAGAAGAAACAAATTTTTTATATTCAGTAATCGCATCATTCAGTTCACCTATGCTGTAATAAAGATTGCCCAGATGATAATGCGATATTCGAGCGCTCCAGCTATGTGGATATTTTGCAATCAGCTCCCGGAATATTTTAATGTTTATTTTGGCAGCGTCCGGATTTCCGATATTTCTCGCCATATCATTACGGGCTTTAGCATACATATCCAGTGCTGATGACTGATAATAACTCCAGTACATGTAAATGCCGAAAGTAATAACGACCGATAATATGACGGCTGTTACAATGGCATAGAAGCGGGTTTTGTTTTCAGCAATATAATTCATTATAAGTTCCATGGTGGACTGAAAAGCATCAGGTTGTTTCAATTCTTTTTTGGAAAGTTTTGCCGCCATATTATTCCCCTTTAATATTATATTTATTTACCAATTCCAGAAGCAGCTTGGGTATCCTGCGGATCTTGCCTTCATTATTCGTGCAGGCATGAATAGTGTATCCTTCCGCAATCACATTTTCTTTATTTTCGTCCCATATCCTGGAGTTGTATCTTACAGTCGCCTTTTTTATATAAGCAAACTCTGTCTCGACAGTCAAAAGTTGATCATATGTTGCAAATTTCAAATACTCACAGCTTACTTTTATCAGCGGAAGGTTCAAGCCAACATTGGTAAGTTCCGTATATGGAACGCCCAGCTGACGCATTAATTCATTCCGTCCAAGTTCAAACCATTTAATATAATTCGTATGGTAAACCACGCCCATAGCATCGGTATCTGCGTAAAGTACTCTTACTTTGGTTATGTTACTGACTGACAAAAGATCTCCAATCGTTTATAAATATATCCATTAACAGATGACCAGGAGAAATAAATATGGAACTTTCTTTTGCGGTTATCTCATTAAATGGTAATCCTGATGCCCTGTTTTCTTCTTTAATTGAAGACAAAACAGCGAAAGGACTTGGATCTCCGACATGAGTTCTTACATCAAGCGGAGTGGGATGATCACTTAAAACGATAATCCTGTAATCACCATATGTTCCTATTTTGTTTAAAATTGGACCGACTATTTTTTCATCAAAAAGTTCAATCGCCCGAATTTTACCGGCGGCATTTCCCTCATGTCCCATTTCATCAGGTGCTTCCAGATGGATAAAAACGAAATCCATGAAGTTTAAAATATCCAGCGCCATTTTAGCCTTACCTTCATAGTTGGTATCAATGTATCCTGTTGCCCCTTCAACAGGAAATACTTTTAATCCGGCAATGATGCCTATCCCCTTGAGTAAATCAACTGCGGAAATCATTCCGCCGGACAAAGAATATTTTTGAGTAAGCGGAACCATCTGCGGTTTTCTTCCCTGACCCCAGAGCCAGATGGAATTAGCCTGTTTCTTGCCTTCATTTTTTCTTTTGGCGTTAACAGTATGATTCAACAAAATTTCACCGGCACGCCGCATAATCGAATTTATTTCCTCAAAGGAATTGCCGCGCGGAAGATATTCGGCAATTTGTTTACCGGTTATATCATGAGGAGCGGTTGTTTCCGGTGCATCGGGAGAGTTGCGCCAGACAAACAAATGGCGATAACCGACACCCGGAAAAAACTGATAGGGAGGCAACCCAAGTTCCTTGTTTATATCAAGAATTATTTCCCGTGCTTCTTCTGTGGAGATATGGCCGGCGGTAAAATCATCCATAAAAGCGTTGGGAGAATAATTATCCCCTATTGTTACAAGATTACAGCGATAAACCATATCATTCGGTTCCAGATTTATTCCCATGCTGGCAGCTTCCAGCGGTCCGCGGCCGGTATAGTTTTCAACAGGATCATACCCCAGCACGCTTAATGTGGCTACGTCGCTTCCCGGATTCATTCCTTTAGGAATTGTATCCACACGCCCCAACGTACCTTCTGCGGCAATTTGATCCATAAAAGGAGTAAACGCACACTGGAGAGGAGTTTTTCCGCCAAGTTTATCTGTAGCATAGTCAGCCATACCGTCGCCGAGCAATACTACGTATTTCATATTTTTATTCATACAATTTTCTTTTTAAATAATTTTAATTTAAGTTTTCCTCAATTCTAATCAAAACTGTGCTGCCGTGAACGATATCCAGCTTGTCTATTTTCTTCAGCGCCTGCTGCACATTTTTTTCCTTTGCCTTGTATGTTGTCATGACAATCGGCACTGCTCCTTTTTTACCTCGAGCCTTCTGGATACAGGTAGCTATGCTGATGTTGTTTTTCCCCAAAATACCGGAGATTTTGGAGAGGACTCCGGGACGATCATTTGCGGAAAAGCGGAAATAATATTTTGTCTCAACATTATCCATCGGTATAAGTTTGATGGGCTTCATTGCTGTCTCACTGATCGACCGTAACGGCACACGGCATGTAATACCTTTTAAAATATTCCGGGCACTGTCTATTATATCGCTGAAAACAGCACTTGCCGTAGGTGTCATTCCTGCACCCTGTCCGAAAAGGAAAACAGGACCTGAAGCATCGCCCACAATGTGAAATGCATTATAATTCTGATTCACATTTGCTAAAAGATGACCGGAAGGTATCATTGTCGGATGAATTCTTGCTTCCACTGCGTCATTTTTCAATATGGCAATTGCCAACAATTTTATTCGATAACCCAATTCCAGGGCAAACCCTATATCCTCACGGCTTATTTTGGTAATTCCTTCCAGATAAATATCTTTTAAGCTTACTTTTTTCCCGTAAGCCAGAGAAAGAATTATAGCCATTTTATGAGCTGTATCGATTCCTTCGATATCGAAAGTCGGATCGGCTTCTGCAAAACCAAGCCTCTGCGCTTCCTTTAATACCGTATGGAAGTCTTTGTCTTCATCGGTCATCTTGGTCAGAATGAAATTGCAGGTGCCGTTAATAATTCCCATAATGGAATTAATTTTATTTGCGGCCAGACTTTCCTTCAGGGTTTTGATTATCGGAATAGTTCCGCCGACACTTGCTTCAAAACCTATGTCCACCTCTTTCTTCTGCGCTGCGGGAAATATTTCACTGCCGTGGGTAGCCAGAAGCGCTTTATTCGCAGTAACGACATGCTTACCTTGGTTGATTGCTTCCAAAACAAAAGTACGTGCAGGCTCATATCCGCCCATTAGTTCAACAACAATTGAAATATCCTTATCGTTGATTATCTCGCGGACGTCGGTAGTCAACAAACTTCTTTTAACCTTAACTTCACGCGAGTTGGTAATATCGATATCGGCAATTTTCTTCAAAACTAATTTGGCGCCTAATTTTTTTGTAATAAGTTCTTCATTCTGCCGTAACAGTTTAATCACGCCAGTTCCAATAGTTCCAAAACCGATTAACCCGATATTGATTTCTTTCATCATATATACCTGAAATTATTTTAATATTTTCCGTTTTCCATATAAACTTCCGACAATTTAACAGTGAATTTTCTACAACAAATACAACCTTTTTGTCAATTAAATATAAATTATATTTGAAGATTTGACTTATGGAAACAAACTTATGCCCAAAAAGGAGATAGCAGCTTCTACAAAAAATATTTCTTGCTTTGCCCGAAATGGCAAAAAAGGTGTCACTGAGAATCCCGATTCATCGTGGGTGAGGAATCTTAAAAGAATTAAGTTATTTGACTGTTATTGGTTTATTTTCAATTCCGGCATAGAATATTATAATTTCCGCAGTTTCTGTACCTTCGTTTTTTCCATAATGTTTTTTATTGACCATTTCAACAATGGAATCTCCCGCTTTCAGATGCAGTGTTTTGTTATCTTCAGCTGTTACAGTTAATTCTCCTTTAAGCAAAACGCCCGCATTAATCACCGGATGCTCGTGAGTTTCCAATTTCGCGCCGGCAGGAATTTTTATTCTCAAAATGGTTATCTCAGGCTGACCTTGAGGATACTTAGGTAAAGTATTCCCATTCCAGCTTTTTGTCGATTTCGCCAATTGATCGAATGCAATACTATTCAAATCGCCTGCGCAGGCAATGACAAACATACTTGATATTGCCAATACCCCTAAAATAATTTTTTTCATTTTTTTTCCTTTACCATTTCATTAATCAGCATTTTTTTAATTTTAGATAAATCTCGTCATGCAGAGGTGTGGGCACTCCCGATTTTTTGCCAGTCTTACAAAGATAAGCCGTTAATGCATCAATTTCCGTTTGCCTGCCGTTTTCTATATCCAGTTGCATGGATGTTTTGGAGTCGTAACCGAAACCATCAACCATTTCCATTGCTTTGTCAACCTCATCTTCCGACAGATTAACATGATGTGCTTTGGCTACTGCCACAACTTCCAGCATCATATTTCTTACCATTTTCCTGAGTGATGAATTTTCCCGGATAGCTCCATATGTTTTGCCGGTCGCCGATGTCAGAGATCCCCAAGGACACATCAACATGTATTTTGACCACAATACTTCAGAGATTTTATCTGTCAATACCGCATTAATTTTTGCACACAATAAAATATCCAAAACATGTGAATACTTCTTTGACGAAGTCGGATTATCCGTACCGAATGTCAATTTGCAGGAACCTCCTTCCTGTTTGACTACTCCCGGTTTTTCAATGTGAGAAATGATATAAACGCTGCCGCCAAGAACATTCGCCTGCGGCAATACGGACCTAAGTCTTTCAGCACTGTTGACACCGTTAAGAAGTGGAATCACGATTGTGTTATTATTGAAACAAGATGCAAATTCCCGAGCTGTGTTTTCAAGCGAGTAACTTTTGGTACAGAAAAAAACTACATCCAATCGGCCTGCTACTGCCGGATTTTCCGTGGCAATGTTCGGCCATGCAACGTAATTTTCTTCTTTTGTAAATAATTGTAAACCATTTTTTTGAATAGCATTTAAATGTTCTCCGCGGGCCACAAATATTACTTCATGCTTGCCGGAGGTGTCATTTGCCTTGGCAAGCTTTCCGCCGAAATAACCGCCTACTCCGCCGATACCTATAATCCCTATTCTCAATTTTTCTGCTCCAGGTACGCTTGTTTTTTAGAAATTATATTTCATCTTTGAGTAAGTCAAGCATTGAAATTGAAAAAACATCTTTGTTTGCTGATATTTCTCTTGACGTACACATTTACCTGCCAATATATTGATTTTAAATTCCATATCAAGGAGCTTGTTATGAGAATCTTTTCTTTTTTCCGTTTAAAATTCTTGGCAGTTTTTATCATCGTTCTTTGTTTCATAATCTGTGGTTGTTCATCACTTCTTAACATGTCTTTCAGTAAATCACTGCCGCCGATGGATGGGGAACAGATTGTTCCCGGCATATCACAAAAAGTCACTGTAAAACGCGACAATATGGGCATTCCATTGATTGAAGCCGCTAATATGGATGACCTCATATTTGCCATGGGATATGTTAGTGCTTATGACCGTTTTACACAAATGGAAGGATTTCGACTTGTGGGTAAAGGCAGGCTTTCCGAACTTATCGGCAAAGCCACCCTGGAAATTGATATTTTCATGAGGGCGTTAAATATTAAACAAGTAGCCGAAACTTTATACGGCAGTGCTTCTCCGGAAATTCGCCACATACTGGATAATTACAGTAACGGTGTTAATGCTTATCTGGCAAATGCGCCCCTTCCCATGACGCTAAAAATGGCCGGGCATAAGCCTGAACCTTGGAAGCCAATTGATTGTGTCTACGTATTTGTGGTTTTGACACTTGGTTTGGGTCAAAACCTTCATGAAGAGATTGATATGCTGAACATTGCCAAACAAATTGACGTTGATAAATTAGCCTGGCTGTTTCCTATTTATCCCGATGAACCTTTACCTTTTGATGAAATGAAAAAATTAAAAGGACTTGATTTGAAATCCGCTTCCCTGGACATTGAAAAACTTCGTCAAATTTCCAGCAGGGTAAACCAGATCATTATTCCTGCAGCGGCGGCGTCTAACAATTGGGTGGTATCCGGAAAACTCACTAAATCGGGCAAACCCATTCTAGCCAATGACACTCATCTGCCTCTAACGATGCCTTCCATCTGGCATATGATGCACCTTAAATGCCCCGAAATCGAAGGCGCAGGCATCGCCATTGCCGGAGTACCGGGAATCATTGCCGGATATAACGGCAATATTGCTGTGGGCATGACGATGGTAATGGCCGATAATCAGGATCTCTTTCTGGAAAAACTCAAACAGGAGTCCGATAGCCTCTATTATCTTTACGAAGATAAATGGCACAAGGCAACCAGTCGTCAAGAGGAATTTAAAGTTAAAGGTCAAAAAGATATTATTACCAAAATATTTCATGAAACCCGTCACGGCGTACTTTTGAACAACATTCTTACTGATCAACCACGACATCATCTCGTTCCCATGCCTGTAAACCAGACTTTGGGTATTGCATTCAGTTGGGCAGCGAGAGAACCCGACCGTACGATGGACGCGTTTTTCAGCATAATGCGCGCCAAATCTGTTGATGAGATTCTGAAATATACATCGCAGGATACTTCCATCATTCCTTTAAATCTGGTAATGGCCAACAAAAACGACATCGCCTGGCAGGTGACGGGTCGTTATCCTCTGCGCAAAAAAGGCCGCGGACTTTGCCCATCACCGGGTTGGACAGGAGAATACAACTGGAAAGGATTTCTCGATCCAGCGCTCCATCCATCCTTAAAAAATCCGGAAAAAGGATATATCGGCACTGCCAATCATAGAACCGTTCCGGCTGACTTTCCCCATATTCTTACATCGTCATGGTATTATCCGGACAGGGCCGAGCGCATAGACCAGATGATGAAAGCAGCAAACGATTACACGGCAGAGAATGCCAAAGCGATGCAGCTTGATGTTTATTCACCTTTTGTTGAAGTAATCAAGACCGCATTATTGAATGAACAGACTTTAAAGGAAATGACCGCCTTCTGGAAAGATTCAAAACAAAGCCCGAATGCCGAAAAAGCAATGGCTCTGCTGCGACACTTCGACGGAATGATGCGTGTTGATTCCGCGGGCGCGGCTTTCTGTGGAGCCTTTTTATTCTCTTTGAGTAAAAATCTCTTTGCCGAAGAACTCGGCGGCACCGAATCCCAAGCGTATCAATCGCTTTTGGAAACATTTCTTATGAAATATTCAGCTCTGCACGATCATTTAACCGATCGTTGTAAAGACAGTCCCTTCTGGAGGGGAAAACGAAGCCAGATTCTTGCCCAAACCGTTCTGGACGCTGTCACCCTTCTGGAAAAACGCTGCGGGAACAACACTGAAGACTGGCAATGGGGCAAACTTCACACATATTATTGGAAGACTGATGGCACTCTGCTTGCCGATTATATGGACTTTGTGCCAAAGAACGGCATCAAACTTCTATCCGGTTACTTTGACAGAGGTCCTTATCCGGCACCGGGCGATCATACAACTCTGAATGTTTCTGCTTATCATCCCGGCAAAGATTTTGATGTTTGGCTGATTCCGGAAATGCGCATTATCGTGGACTTCGGAAGTGATGAGCCGCTTATCGGCATCAACAGCACAGGGCAGTCGGACAACCCTTCAAGCCCCCATTATGATGACGGAATAACCGCCTATCGCGAAGGACGTTATCAGAATTTTCCGTTTAAAGAGGAAAATATAAAAACTCATTACACAAAAACACTGACATTACTGCCCAAGCAATAAGAATATAAAAAGTCAAAAAGAGGGCGATAGTTAATCGCCCTCTTTTTTTATTTCATCCGCTTCTGGCCAGATCCAGTTTTCCCTGCCATTTCCAAAGCAACGTTTCTTTTAAAATTGCATGTTCTGGTTTTTTCAAAAAGGGATCTTTTTCTGCCAGTTGAAAAGCGTCTTCTTTGGCATCGTTTAAAATTCTCGCATCGCGAATGATGCTGGCAATGCGAAAATCAGGCAGGCCTGATTGTCTTGTTCCCAGAAAATCTCCCGGTCCGCGTATTGCCAGATCTTCTTCGGCAATGGCAAAACCATCTGTTGTTTTTTCCATCACCTTTAATCTTTTTCGGGCATCCGCCGAACATTTATAATCGGTAAGGAGAATACAACTTGATGGAATATCCCGTCGCCCTACCCTGCCGCGCAGTTGATGCAACTGTGATAAACCGAAACGCTCGGCATGTTCTATCACCATCAAAGATGCTCTGGGCACGTCAATGCCCACTTCAACGACTGTCGTGGAAACAAGAATGTGGATTTTATTTTCCAGGAATTCGCGCATGATTTTATCTTTTTCTTTATCTTTCATCTTGCCGTGAATTAGTCCGACATGAACATCGGGGAATATATCCTTTTGCAGATGGGCAGCCATATTGGTCGCGTCTTTTAAATCAAGAGTTTCGGATTGTTCGACCAAAGGATAAATGATGAACACTTGATGGTCCTTTTCCAGTTCTGCTCTTATCGCCTGATAAACTTTGTCTCTCTTGCTTTCCGATACCAGTATAGTCCGTACCGGTTTTTTGCCGGGAGGCATTTCATCGATTACGGAAACATCCAGATCTCCGTAAACAGTCATGGCCAATGTTCGCGGAATCGGCGTTGCTGTCATAACCAGAACATCGGCATTGATTCCTTTGGCACGCAGTGTTGCCCTCTGCATAACACCGAAACGATGTTGTTCGTCTATAACAACCATTCCCAATTTATGAAAATCTACATCTTCCTGTATTAAAGCGTGGGTGCCGATGATAATGTCGGCCTTGCCGTTTTGAATCTGACTGATTACTTCATTCCTCGCGGAATTTGTCATACTGCCGGTAAGTAATACTGTCTGCAAATCTAATTGCCCTGCCCATGAATTGATGGTTTCAAAATGCTGTTTAGCCAGGATTTCAGTAGGCGCCATTATCGCTGCCTGATATGAGTTTTCACACGCCGTAATCATCGCCGCCATCGAAACTATCGTTTTCCCGCTACCGACATCACCCTGCAAAAGCCTGTTCATTGCCGTTTCTTTGGCCATATCTGCTCTTATTTCATTAATTACTCTTTCCTGCGCAGACGTTAAACTGAAAGGCAGAAGCGTTAGAAACTTTTTAAAATAATTCCCGCCGATATTGAATTTAATACCAGCATCGATAATCCGTCCCTTTTTCTTGATAGCCATGCCCAGTTGAAAAAAGAAAAACTCATCATAAATTAAACGACGGTGTGCCTCCGATCGAAAGGATACAAATTTCTCCGGTAATTCGTTATCGCCCGGAAAATGAACGGACAGCAGTGCTTCATGGATATTGAGTAGATCTCGTTTTTCACAAATATTGTAAGGTATCGGCGAAGTCACATAACGCGAATAATTTTCCAGCGCGAAGTGCATCACCTTGCGGAAATATTTCTGATTCAGGCCTTCAGTTTCGGAATAAACCGGCACTATTCTTTTAAAATTTAAAAGATTATCTTCATCCTTATCATCCAGTATTTCATAATCAGGATGAATCATTGATTTGCCGCCGTAATCGGGTCTCACTTCTGACGTAAATATTACTTTGGTTCCCTTCTTAAAAATGCCCAGCAAATAAGTCATTTGTCCTTTGAACCATTTCGCTGTGAGATTTGCCGTTCCATCGCTGATGACTACTTCCAGTATTTTCTTCCTTCCATAATAACGATACTGTGCTGAATTTACGTTACCCACGGCACTTTGGGTTTTTTCGACTTCCAGACGATTTATTTTTTTTATTTCCCGTCTGTCTTCATAAGTTCGCGGCAAAAAGAAGAGAAGATTTTCTACGGTGGCAATTTTTTTGGCAGCAAACCGTGCAGCCATTTTCGGTCCGACACCTTTCAAATATTGGACCGGTAGATTAAGTTTGGCCAACGCTTCTTTCAAATCGGATATTCTTTGAATCGTCTGCCTGTCTTGCTCCTGAATTGTTTCGGGCTCTTTTAAGAAGTTGAGTGCTATTTTCAATTTATCCAGCGCAACAACTGCTTTTTCAATTTTGTTTTTTTTTAATTCCAGTTTCTGCCAGTCATGATCGGAAAATATTGTCAGTAACTCTTCCGTCATATGCAAAAGTTCGGCATCTGCACCGGATGTCAAAGAAGCTTTTAACAATGACAATAAATTCAAGATGGTTTTGCCCAAATCTTTGATGTGAGAAAGGTTTTTAAAATTATCGCGAGATGCAAAAATCAAAGGATTTTCTATTTTTTGCAAAATCTCTTTTATTGAATCCATTTAAGTCTCCGCATAATAAAATTGGCAAACCTAAATTTCTTATTGGAATAATTGCCTTTTTGTTAACAAAAATATTTTGTTTACGCAAGGAATGATTGACTTAAAAGCTGATTTACGTTACACAAACCAACATACATTTTAAAATAATCAAATTCATCCAGAGGCGATATGACAACTAAAACTACATATAAAGACGCAGGCGTGGATATTGATACTGCTAATGAATTTGTAGAACGAATTAAACCGTTGATAAAGACAACCGCACGCAAAGAAGTTGTTTCAGGCATTGGCGGTTTTGGCGGTCTTTTCCATCTTAATCCCATTAATTATAAAAATCCTTTGCTGGTTTCTTCCACCGACGGCGTTGGTACAAAACTACGAATTGCTCAGCTATTGGATAAGCATGACACTATAGGTATCGATCTGGTAGCTATGTCGGTAAACGATGTAGTTGTTCAAGGTGCGGAACCTCTGTTTTTTCTTGACTATCTTGCTACGGGAAAAATAGAATTGGGAAAAAGCGTAAAAATTATTGAAGGAATTTCCGAAGGATGCCGACAGGCCGGATGCACCCTACTGGGTGGCGAAACCGCGGAAATGCCCGGTTTTTATAAACCTGGAGAATATGATCTTGCCGGTTTTTGTGTCGGCATGGTGGAAATGGACAAATTAATTAACGGGTCCACTGTCAGTGTCAATGACCGGATTATCGGATTGGCTTCCAGCGGATTACACAGCAACGGTTTTTCCCTGGCCAGAAAAGTTCTTTTGGAAAAAGGCAATTTAAGCGTTAACGATAAAGTTCCCGGTCTGAGTAAGACAATCGGCATGGAAATGCTGGAACCGACGCGAATTTACGTAAAACCCCTGCTGAATCTCTTTAAGAGTTTCAATGTTAAAGGTCTCGTACATATAACCGGCGGCGGATTTTACGACAATATTCCGCGAATAATTCCCCAATCATGCCGGGCAATAATAAATAAAAACAGTTGGGACATATCTCCTATTTTCAATGTTATCCGTGAAATAGGCGACATTGAAGAAAAAGAAATGTTTCGTGTATTCAATATGGGTATAGGAATGATGATTATAATTTCTGAAAAAGAGTGCGACGAGGTTCTTAGTCGTTTGGAAGTGCTGGGAGAGAAAGCTTATCAAATAGGCTTTATTGAAAAGAAGGAAGATAAACAGGAGCAGGTTATTATTACCGAAGGTTAACAAAGAAATGGCTGATTTATTAAAATTGGGAGTTTTAATTTCCGGTAATGGTTCCAATTTACAGTCGATTATTGATAATATCGAAAAAGGATCGTTAAAAGCCTCCATCAAAATAGTTATCAGTAATAATCCTGATGCCTTCGGACTAACCAGAGCAAAAAAACACGGTATTCCCTTTATTGTCTTAAAACACACAAATTTTAAAAATAAAGAAGATTTTGATTCAGAATTAGTAAGAATTTTAAAAAGCAATAATGTCGATCTGGTAATTTTAGCCGGGTTTATGCGTATTCTTACTCCTGTACTTTTGAAAGCTTTCCCCCGTAGAATAATGAACATACACCCTGCCCTTCTACCGTCCTTTCCCGGACTTCACGGCCAGAAACAGGCTGTAGATTACGGCGTAAAAATATCCGGCTGTACAGTTCATTTTGTCGATGAAGGTGTAGACACAGGACCGATCATTATTCAAAGTGCCGTACCGGTTCTTGACGATGATACAGAGGAAACCTTAGCCGCAAGAATATTAAAAGAAGAGCATCGTATTTATCCGCAGGCAATTCAACTTTTCGCTGATGGCAGCTTAGAAACAGACGGACGCAAGGTGAAAATCAAAAATAACAAATAAAAATCTTCTCGTTTAAGCACTATCATTATTTGTAATGGGGAAACGAATTAATTTATGTATGATCTGATTATCATAGGCGATGATTTTTCTTCCCATGTTGCCGCCGCAGTTGCTTCCCGTCGAAATATCAAAACCGTTTTAATTTCGGAAATTGGTTTGGGGGAAATCTGCACAATCGGAGGACTTGATTTTAATATTGATTCCACACCTTTAACCGGTTTCGGTGAAAATCAAGTATGTCATTCACTTCTGACCGAACTGGGAATTCTCCCGATAGAAGAACAAGGAGATTTATCAAATCCTTCTTATCAAATAATTCTACCCGAACACCGGCTTGATTTTTTCAACAACAAGGAATTGTTAATTCAGGAAATGACAAGAGAGTTTCCTCAACTAGCCGATGTAATCAAATCTTTTTACGATAAAGTTGTGAAGAACTCCGATATAGTAAATAAATGGTTTCACAATCATCATTTTATTCAACCCCAAAATATAAAAGACTATTTTGAATTTATTAAACTGACACCGCATTTAATTAAGTATAAATTTGATAATATGAAGTTTAAATGGATTTGTTCCGGAAATGATGCATTCAGAAAAGTTATGGAAGCACAGCAGGCATTGATTTCCCTTATATCAAAAAATCAAGATTCTATTTTCTCACATTTCCGGTATTCAACTCCTCTGCGGGGAATTTATCATTTCTCGAGGGGCAAGCAAACCTTGTTAAATTCTTTAATAAATGAAATAACATCATCACAAGGGTTGCACATTAATAACTGCGAAGTATCTTCGGTTAAGAAAGGAAGATTAATAGAAGTAAATTTCACAGATAAAAATGGTTCGACATCAAATATTTCAGCCGATAATTTAATTGTCAGCACAAAGTGGGATAAAATGAACCTTGTTTTTGAACGTAAAAAACAAATTAATCTGGATAGCTTAATCAGACCGATTAAAATTTCTCATCATCCTTTTACTATTCATCTTGGTATTCGGTCAAATTGTGTTCCCGAAAAAATGGCGCGGCATGTTGCAGTTATTACCGATGTGAAAAAAGATATTTATGATGATAACCTTGTCATTTTGGAATTAAGCTCGCCGGATTATGAAAAAACAACGTTTTCAGGAAAAAGTTCTTTATCAGCAACTGTTTTCCTTCATGATGATCCGATGATTTGGTCTAATGAGAACTTAACGGCAACTTCGCGGTCAATAATTGAGCGTCTCGAATTTTTCCTGCCCTTTTTAAAAGAAAACATCGAAATTTTTGATATAAAAGAGTCTATTAATATTTCCAGAAAACAACTCAGCATTGTTAATCCTAAATATCAATTTCGTAATTCTTTCATTACGGGATTTGCCGCAAACAGCAATGAAACAAAGTTCAGTAACATTTTTCTTACCGGAGCATCACTATTACCGGATATTGGCTTTGAAGGAGAAATAATATCCGGCATAAATGCCGCACGTTCCGTGGCTGAAAAAAGAAAGTGATTTATGAGATACGATTTTACCATTAAAAATCTAGGAAAAAGAATCATTAAGTCTCCGCTGAATATCAGTAACTTTACACAAGATCAGAAAAGATTACTGTTCAACTCCCATCTTGATAATTATCTGTCCTGCACTGATAAAAAAGGTCGTCCGCTTTCCGTGGAAATTGCCGGACCGCGCAATAAAATATTTTTTGATCCCCGCCAAACAAAAGCGGCTATTGTTACATGCGGCGGCCTTTGTCCGGGCATTAACGATGTGATCCGGTCGATAACGATGACTCTCTTTTACAGTTATAACGTCTCCGATATAGTTGGTGTCAAATATGGTTTGCAGGGATTGAGCCCGGTTTACCGGCACGAATTAGTCAAGCTGTCCCCTGAAAAGGTCAAAGACATAACAAGCATTGGCGGAAGCATACTTTCCACATCGCGCGGACCTCAAAGCCCCGAAATAATGCGAGATTTTCTTTCGCGATCTAAGATTAACATTCTTTTTTTCATTGGAGGAAGCGGAACTATCAGGGCGGCTCAGAAATTAACTGCAGAAATAACTAAAAGAAAACTAAAAATAGCTATTCTGTGTATTCCCAAGACAATTGACAATGACCTTGATTTGATTCAAAAATCATTTGGTTTCGATACGGCAATTGAAAAAACTGTCGAAGCCATCAAAAGTGCTCATGTTGAAGCCAAGGGAGCATTCAATGGCATTGTTTTGATTAAAATCATGGGACGGTTTTCGGGTCATATCGCAACCCATGCGGCATTGGCGCAAAATGATACAAATTTCGTTTTGATTCCGGAGGTTCCCTTTGATCTGCAAGGGAGAAAAGGATTTTTATCATTATTAAAGAAAAGAATAATATCAAAAGGTCACGCGGTAATTTTAGTTGCAGAAGGAGCTGGTCAGGATCTTATGAGGGGTAAAAATTCTCTTATAGAAAAAGACCCTTCAGGAAATGTTCATCTACTCGATATAGGATTATTTTTAAAAAAAGAGATAAAGGATTATTTCAAAAAAAACGGCCCGGAAATTAACCTGAAATACATTGAACCCAGTTATTTAATCCGCTCGGTTCCGGCAAACGCTTCGGACAGCATCTACTGTAACTCGCTGGGACAATATGCCGTACATGCGGCAATGGCCGGTAAAACCGGTATTCTTGTAGCCTTGATGAAAGACGAATATGTTCATCTTCCATTAAATTCAGTTGCTTCCAGCCGGAAGATCGATCCGCAGGACAATATCTGGCTGCGTGTCATGGAGACGACCGGTCAACCGGCATCCATGAAAAATTGAAGCTTTAAATAATCTTTAAAAAATGCTTGCAAAATATTCGCTTATAGTTTAGGAACATCGCACAGTTTCAGGAGGATATTCAAATGTCACGTGTTTGTGAAGTATGTGGTAAAAAGCCGTCAGTCGGCAATACGGTGAGTCATGCCAATAATAAAAGAAAAGCCGTATGGCATCCAAATTTGCAAAAATTACGCTGCGTTGATGAAAAAACCGGATCGATAAAACAAATCAAAGTCTGCACGCGTTGTATTCGTTCGGGATTTGTAAAAAAAGCTATCTAAAAGTGGGAATCCAGCCGTAATTTTTTATAGTATGGGCGGTTTCCAGAAGAAATAATTCATCATCGTCAATTAAATCTCTAGCGTACTGAAATAAATTTCTGACTCTTTCATAAAACAACTGGTCACTATTTTTCAGGCCGAATTTTTCTCTATAAAGATTTATTCGTCCTGAAATACTCATGATGCCTTCCATTCCTTCTTTCGTGATAGATAGGGAAGCTTTCTTCATTACTTCTTTTATTTCATCTTCCCCAAATTTATATAGCCAGTTAATTGTGGCGACAAATTCATCCATTTTATTACTCAAAGTGAAATTTATCGAGTCTATCAATAAATCAATGGTTTTCAATGAATTAATCTGATTTAAAATTACAAGGTCAAAGATCATCTCGATAATCAAATGTGATTGATAAATTGCTTCCTCATAAGATATATTTTTTTCGATCATCCCGTACAGATCCAAGATGGAATTTATTAAATGTTTACCTTTGAGATACGAATACCCCTGAGAGTTTGGGTCAAATTTTTTATGACCATCGAAGCAGATATATCCATAATGAGAGAGATCATCTACAAGTAGATGAAACATAACATAAGCCGATCTTGAATATTGCACAGGTATTTGCAGAGATCTTTTTATATTGTGTGTTTTATCAGGACTTATCTGCGGATGTATCGTCAATAAATCAGGAATAATGTTATAAACATAAATATCCGGTTCAATATTTTTGAAATCTGTCGCAGCTAAAAATTTCTGCAAGAAATAAGTATGAGTGAGTGTGAACATGTAGCAAATTTCCCATATGATTATACTTGTTGATATGTTTCCGGATAATTAATTTCTTCCATTTTGTATTTATTTTTCAGATCGCCTATAACTTCATTCATCTCTGATAAAAAATCAGGAATAATGGAAACCTGGATTATTGAAGTGCGAGGATCAATTGTTGTTACCGTGGCCATTCCCTCATATCCTTCAATAATAAATTGTATCAAAGAAATATTTTTTCGTTTTAATCTAAAAAATTTTTTTATCATTTTTTTCTTATCATCGATCAGACTAAAGATCAATAAACAATGACCATTTGACGCCGGAATTTAAAGACTGTATGATTAAATCAAAAAAATATGGAGTAAATCATGCGCATTGGCCAAGTTGTACTTCTTCTTTTATCATTATTTATTTTTTCCTGTTCTACCGTAAACCCGAATATCAGAAGCATAACCGATGGTGATATAAATTCCTTTTTAAATCAGTCCCCGAAAGCAGAAGAACATCCCAATGCCGGTGCAGATCTTTTAAAATCATACAATTATATAGAATTGTTCGCTGATGGCACCAGCATTTCCAGAAATTTAATCCGTATTAAAATATTCAATGAACGTGGACGCAGTTTCGCATCACGTTACATATACTATCGCGAAGGATATCAAAAGGCCAGAATTCTTTTTGCCAACACCATCAAACCGGACGGAAAGATTGTTTCGTTGAACAGAAAGGACATTATCGATTCTTCAGAGTATGAAGGTTATGAATTTTATACAGACATTAAAGTAAAGCGGTTTACCATGCCGGCTGTGGAAGATGGATGTATAATTGAATATGCTTATGAAATAAAAAATTTAAAACCGGTTTTATCATTCGACTATTATGACACTTTTTTCTGTCGTAACATTTTCCCGATAGAGGAAGATACTTTGGAAATAGTATTACCGTCCAATATCGATTTAAAATATAAGAGGTTTCAAACAACAATTACTCCTCAGATTATATCCGACGGCAATAAAACAAGATGTATTTTTAACAATACCAAACAGAAAGAGATAATTCCGGAATCAAGAATGCCTTCCTTTTATGACAGCGATTTCTTTCCGCAGATTTCATTCTGGACACTAAACAGTTGGGATATCATTTCCCAATGGTATATAAACCTTATTAAGGAACAGATGCAATCCGACAGCGAATTGGAAAGTTTCACAAAACAACTTATTGCCGATAAGAAAACTGATGAAAAAAAGATCAATGCCATCTTTAATTTTGTTTCCCAAAATATCAGATATATCGCTGTTTTACTGGGCCCTCATACTCATAAACCTCATAAGGCCTCTGAAGTATTCAGAAAAAGGTATGGTGACTGCAAGGATAAGACGGTTCTGTTACTGACTATGCTCAAAATTGCCGGTATAGAAGGAAAGCCTGCTCTTGTCCCGGCCAACGGTAAATATTTTGATGATTCCATGCCTTCGTTAAATGCTTTCAACCACATTATTGCTGTCGTACCAACTTCCCAAAAATATTTCTGGCTTGATGCAACTAATGAAACAGCCGCTTACAACTCATCTCCTTTTCTTACTCCAACTAAAATTTTTCTGATTAATGATGACGGTTCGTATCGTTTTTTAAAGACTCCGGATTTGAACAGAAAAAAAGATTATTACAAAGTGGATATAAAATACAATATCAACCAGGAAGGCAATGCGACCATCGATTATACTCAGACTTACTTCGGAAAAGCTGCCGAACATGTCAGGTATTCTTTTAAATATTCTCCGCCGAAACAAAGAAAGAAGTATTTCGAAGACCAGGGTATCGAAGTTAAGGAATTCATTCTGAGCAGTTTTACCGATACTCAAAAACCATTTACAATTAGACTTTCGGGAAACATTAAAAACCTGGCGCAAAAACTTGATGAAGAAACAATGGTTTTATCCAACATTATTACCTTTGATTCTTACCGGGATATAACCGCTACCAATAACCGCCAATATCCAATCAGCTTAAAAAGGTCATTCTACTCTATAGAAAATTATTCCTATAAATTTCCATCAGGCTTTAAAATAAAACGATTACCCCGTGATTTTACTTTCAAAAAGCCGTTTAAATACAGAAAAGAACAATACCGTTTCAATGGATCTGCTTTTAATATTCATACGGAAGCAGAAAATATGGAACAGATTATTCATTTGGAAAACATTGATGATTTTAAGAAAAATGCCTTTGAATTGCAAAAACATGAATCATCAATAAAGAACATAATTTTCGAAAAAGAATAGCAAAAGCTTGACATCGAATAAGACCTGATATTATACAAAGAAGAAAGTATATAAGAAGTCCAAAAAATGACAAAACCAAAACAATTGCCGTCAACGAAATGGAAATTAACGGAATCCGGCGATAAAATAATTGAAAATCATTTGAGCAAGGAATTCGGAATACATCCGATTATATCTCAAATCCTGGTCAAGAGGGGCTTTCAGGATAGGGAATTAGTGCGTAACTATCTATATCCTTCACTGAACAACCTGCACAGTCCTTTTTTAATGAAAGATATGAAAAAAGGCATTTCACGTTTATTAAAGGCAATTTATGATCACGAAGAGATAATTATTTACGGCGATTATGATGCTGACGGAATAACTTCTGTTGTCATTCTTTACAAGTTCATCAAAGAAACGACTCCAAATATAAATTATTATATTCCGGACAGAGTGCAGGAGGGTTACGGTTTAAATATACCGGCTATCGATAAGTTCAAGAATAATAATGTTAAATTAATCATTTCTGTAGATTGCGGTATTTCCGATCTTGAACAAATCGCTTATGCCAAATCACTCGGTATTGATACTATTGTATTGGATCACCACGCAATTTCAGGACCCCTGCCCTCTGCCATTGCTTCAATAAATCCTAATCGTGAAGATTGCGCGTTCCCTTTTAAAGGACTGGCCGGTGTGGGAATTGCCTTTAACTTTCTTATTGCGCTGCGAGGAAGACTTAACAAAGAGGGATTTTGGAAAAACAGAAATTATCCAAATTTAAAAGAATATCTGGATATTGTTGCTCTTGGAACTATCGGTGATATAGCGCCACTTGTTGACGAAAACAGAATTTTTGCCAAAATAGGACTGGAAATAATTACCGAAGGCCAACGACCCGGGATTAAAGCTCTTAAAGAAGTCAGTGGTGTTGACAACCAGAACATTGATTCTTATAAAGCTTCTTTTTCTCTTATACCTCGTATTAACGCCTCGGGACGTATTGCTTCCCCTCTGGATGCGGTAGAATTACTTTTGACTGAGAACTTTGAAGAAGCCCGAATTCTCGCCAAAAAGCTTGATTCATATAACCGCCAGAGGCAATTGATGGGAAAGGAAATCATCAATGAAATTCTTGAACAGATAAGGATGAACCAAAGAATCGGAAAAAGAAATGCCCTTGTTTTTACATCCGATAAATGGCATCCGGGAATTATCGGCACCGTAGCCTCACAACTTGTCGATCTGTTCAACCGTCCGGCTTTTGTCATCAGCCTGAGCAACGGTATAGGCAAAGGTTCAGGGAGAAGTATTCCTGGATTTAATATTTACAAAGGCATTCAACAGTGCGCCGATCTTTTACTTTCTTATGGCGGTCATTCTTATGCCGCAGGCTTTTCCATCAAAGAAGAAAATATTGAAAAATTTTCCTGTCTCTTGGAAGAGATAATTTCCGGCAGTGTTCAATTACCCGAACTACTTTCCCAAACGATAATCGATGCTGAATGTAAATTCACAGACATTAATCTAAACTTAATGAATCAAATTGATATGCTTGCACCATTCGGCAGTAACAATCCTGAACCGGTGTTTTATGCCCGTAATATAAAAGTATCTGCTCCCATCATTGTCGGTAATAACCATCTGAAAATGTGGCTCAATTGTAATGGTGTATCCTGTGGTTCCATCTGGTTTTATATGGGAGAACATATTTCTGCAGTCAACGGCGCCAATATCGATGTAGTTTTCACACCGCAAATCAATGACTGGAACGGCTCTTCGGATATTCAACTAAAAATAAAAGATGTTGATGTGATTTCCTGAACAAAGGAGCTGAAGACAAAACTATGAATAAGGCTATCAAAGCAGCATTATTCAATGCTCTTTTGTTTCCCGGATGGGGACAGATTTATTTAAAGCAATACAAAAAAGGTGTTTTGATAATCTCTACCATTATGGCAGGCACTTTATCTATTTTGTGGTCTGTAATTCAGATAACCAGGGATATTTTAAAAATCTCACCTTTTAAAAAAGGAACCGTTACTTTAAGTGCTGTTCTTCAACTGGTAATTGATTCGATAAAAGTTCTAAACTGTACTTACATGTCTTTGATTTTGTTTTTCATGCTGTTTCTATGGGTTTGCTCCATGATCGACAGTTATCAATCAGGAAAAAAGCTACAATGAGTTATTCCAGTTTCAAGTCAAAGATGATATCGAGGCGGCAAGGAAGAGGCTCCGCAGGCGTATATTTAATACGTTGAGGAGGCCGATGACGATGCCAACAAAGATAGCGCTTTGATTTGGAATTGGAACTACCATTTTCGCTGATCAACAATCAGCTTCTCTTCAGGTTTGATTTCCCCTGCTCTTAAATATTCCAAATTATTGATTCCTACCGTGCAGATTTCGCGAAATACTTTCTTGAAATTTTCTTCCCAGGATGTGCTGCCGATTTCCGGCGAAAATTTTTCAATCCGCAATGTCAGAACATCTTCATGACCAGTACGGCGGACAACCGCCTGTAAAGGAAGATTATTGAATTTTGCCTGAAGCATTTTGAGCTGACTGGGAGCTACAAACAATCCGCGAACTTTTACCGCGTCCCCTACCCTGCCCGCTATCCCGGCCAGACGATACGATGTCCGCCCGCAGGGACAATCTTCCGTAATCAAACGCGATAAATCACCTGTTCCGAAACGGAGCAAAAAGAAAATGTTGTTTAGTCTGGTAACCACTACTTCACCAAGTTCTCCATTGTGAACATTTTTACCGGTAGCCGGATCAACTATTTCAACGATGGTTTCTTCGCAGATGTGCCAGCCTTTTTTTTCGGAACACTCATAAGCAACATCACCGACTTCCGTCGCTCCGTACATCTGGTAGGTATCGATGCCGTAATCATTTTCAAAAGACCGGCGCAAATCCGGCAGCAGCGGCTCGGCGGCAAAGCAGGCTTTCTTCACCAGAAAATCTTTTTTGAATTCAAAGCCCATTTCCTTGGACTTATCAATAATCGCTTTCAAAAAGCTGGGCGTGCCGACATAAGCGGTGACTTTTAAATCCTTGATTAACTGTACCTGAATCTGGGAAGATGATGCGCCGGAAGGAACAACAGTTGCGCCGACCTTGCGCAAACCGTTATGAAAAGTCAAACCGGCCGCAACAAGATGATACGAAAAGGCGCAGAGTGCTATATCCTTTTGGCCAATGCCCGCCGCAAAGAAAGCCCGTGCCCATAAATAATCTGTCTCGGATAAATGAGGCTCATAAACCGGTCCCGGAGAAGTGAAAATTCTATCGATGGGAATATCTGGATTCTCCAGTCCGGCATAAGGAAGCTCCTGCTGTTCCATCTCCACTAATTTCTCACGTGATGTAACCGGTAGACACTCCAAATCCTCACACGATTTAATTTCGGCAGGATTGATGCCTGCATCATCAAGCATCTTCTTTACACGCGCCGACTTCTCGTACCCGAGCTTAACCATCTCCACAAGCGCCTTATCCTGCTGACTTTTTCTCTTCCTCTTCCCCCACGATTCTTTTTTATCAAATATGTTGTTCATAGATTCCCTTTTCTATTATTTTCGGCCAAGTGCCTGTGCAGTTCTCTGAACGATTTTATTTTTTGAATTCTTTTTCATGATCTCCCTACCCGCACTGGAATTGGCCAGCGAAAGACACACTCTTCTTAGTTCATTAACAAGCCTCAATCGTTTGGCAATAGCTTCCGGACTCATATCAATCTTCATTTTCCAAACTCCTCAAGTATTCAATATCTTCTTTGTCCTGACCGCTGTTGCGCAAAGATTTCAGTAAAATCAATCCTTGCGGAGACACCACCTTCAGAGGGCATCCTTCCCATTCTATAGTCGTACGATCATCCCACGCTTTATTTATTTCCGGTGTCACAATGAGTAAATCCAGAACAAAATATTCACTGGTTGCTTTATCAAGTTTACTTAATCTTTGTAATTTAACCGCGCCATTATTAAATTCCATCGGTGCTGAAGCCATCGTATAACCCAGTTCTCGAACAGCGCTTTTCGTTTCGGAAAGAAAATCCGGCTGAATCATAATATCAATATCAAGAGTTGCGCGCGGCCTGGCGTAAATGGCGATAGCCAGTCCCCCGCATAATGCATAATCAATTCCCGCCTGATCTAATTTTTGAGTTATTTTCTTAAGCTCTTCTAATAAATCCATTTCTCTCACTAGTCGTTGTTCTTAAAAGCCTGTGACCATTATAAGCAAATATTACCATAAGTCGCAATATTTACAATATGACACAGGACTATAATACTTATTTTTTTATTAGCCTAACCTCTAGCAACTATCAATTAATTTTTATACCCTTTCGATTATAAGATGCCGCCTAATCGGCGTCACTTCCCGGTAAGGTAGAAGTCATTTTTTATTGTGCGCCCTTCGGTTGTACACCCGGTCAAAGGATAACGAGGCGGCAAGGAGGAGGCAACGAACCGTATTGAAAACTCTTGTTTTACAGGCTGCTCAAAAAGGCTTAGAGGCAAGGCGCGCGAGAATTGAGCAGCGCAGCGTACTTAAAGCGTACGTGAGCATGTGAGATTCGAAGCGCAACGCAGAATATGATCCTTTTTCAGCAGCCTGCTACAGCCAGCGTTTGCGGCGCCTGTAGGATTTGACGTCTTTATACGACTTCGCTATCCCCGATGCTGCCATGCCCAGATAAAATTCCTTGATGTCGGGATTGTCTGTCAGCTCTTTTGAGGTGCCTTCCATCATGATCTTGCCGTTCTCCATAACGTAACCGTAATGCGCGACCTGCAGCGCCATGCGGGCATTTTGTTCCACCAGAATAATTGTCGCTTGTTGATCTTCGTTTATTTTTTTGATGATACGGAATATTTCCTGAACCACCAGCGGCGCAAGACCAAGCGATGGTTCATCAAGAAGTAAGAGTTGCGGATGTGCCATCAATGCGCGGCCGATAACCAGCATCTGCAATTCACCGCCGCTGCAATATCCGGCTAGTGCTTTTCTTCTTTTTAGCAGCGCGGGAAAATAATTATAAACCATTTCCATATCCTGTTTATAGGGTTTGCCGAATCTAGTAGCGGTACCTACGCGCAGGTTTTCTTCAATTGTAAGATATTTAAAAGGCTGGCGACCTTCGAGAACCTGAATGATGCCTTGACGGGTGATAAATTCCGGCGCCTGATTCTGAATGTTGACTCCGTTGTAGATAATTGTACCATCTGTTACTTCACCGTTTTCCGGTTTAAGCAGACCCGATATGGCTTTTAAGGTGGTTGTCTTCCCTGCCCCGTTGCTGCCTAAAAGAGACACGATATGACCTTTTCCCACACTTAAAGAAACACCTTTCAATACCTGTATAACATCTGAATATACAACGGATATATTATTTAATTGTAAGAGCATGTCGCCCATCTATACACCTTGAAAACTTAAACACTACTTGATTCCCGCCTTCGCGAGAATGACAAATTTGATGATAAATTGTCAAAATAATAGTTATGCATTTCTATCTTCTCAATATGAAAACGGCCATAACCTAAAACTTGAACGTATGATCCGCCAGATTTCCGCAATCCCTTTCGGTTCAATCAAAATAAATAAAACAATTGCCAGGCCGAAAACGAATTCCCGCAGAGGTGCCATGTTTAATCCCCAACTGGCAATCGCGGGAACATTTATCAATATGCCTGTCACGAATCTCAACAATTCATTGAGCAGTGTTATAAAAGTAGCGCCGAAAATTGCGCCGGGAATATTGCCCATGCCGCCGATGATGACCATTGCAATATATTCTACCGATAATCCCAGATTGAACGGCTCCGTCGTTATACTGACCATGTAATAAGCCCATAAAGCTCCGGCAAATCCCGCGTAGAAAGAACTGATGCCGAATGACAAAAGCTTGTATTTAAAAATCGGAATGCCCATACCTTCCGCGGCACGGTCATTATCGCGAATAGCAATAAATGCCCGGCCGTATTTACTGCGTATGATATTTACCGCAAACCAGGTCATGCAGACCAGGCTGATAAAAATCAGGAAGAAGAACATTTTATCACCTGATATTTGCCAGCCGAAAATTTCCGGCGAAGGCAAAGTAATACCCATTGTTCCTTTGGTGAGACTTTCCCAGCGAATCAAAACGTATTCGATAATAAATTGCCCGGCCAGTGTTGCGATGGTTAGATACAGGCCTTTTAATCTGCCCGAAGGTATGCCAAAAATCATGCCGACGAGAGCGGTAATAATACCCGCCGCTGGAATAGCGAAATAAAATCCGACGCCCAATCTTGTGGCAAGAATTGCCGCTGCATAAGCGCCCACACCGAAAAATGCACCGTGCCCCAGAGAAATTTGACCTGTATAACCGATAAGAATATTCAGCCCGATGGCGGCGATAGCTGCAATTCCGATAGTGTTAAAAATATAGAGCATGTACGGACTCAAAAGAAACGGAGCCACCAGGAAAAGCACTGCCAGAAAAATACCCATCCATAAACGGCCGAAATCCGTTTCGAAAATATTCAATTCCTGCTCATAAGTTTCACGATAATTGCCGCAGGGATGAAAAGATAATTTTCTGAATTTTTTCATTTCCTAAACTCTTTCAATTTCTACCAGGCCAAACAATCCATAGGGCTTGACCATTAAGATAAATACAAGAACAATATAGGGAACAACGTCGCGCAACGATGGTGATAGATATCCGCCGGTAAATGTTTCCAGCAGTCCGATGATAATTCCGCCGATAATCGCCCCACCGATGCTGTCGAGCCCTCCCAAAATCACGACAGGAAATACTTTCAAGCCGATGGAACTCAAATCGTGGACATTCACGCCGTTGATGATGCCCAAAACAATGCCGCTCATGCATGCAACGAGCGCGGCAATTGCCCAGGAAAGAGCGAACACTCTCCGCACATGAACGCCCAGCGACAATGCCGCTTTTTGATTATCGGCAACCGAACGCATGTAGATTCCCTGCGCGGATTTTTTGAAAAACAGTCCGAATAAAACCAGAAAAATAACACTGATGATAAACGTTGCCGAATAAACCGGCGCCACGTAAATGGAGCCGAATTGCATCCCCATCGACTCCGGCAGAAATTCAGGATAGGTATGCAGATTGCCACCCCAGATCAGCAGGATTAAGCCTTTAAACATTGCCGCCAATCCTACGGTGAGCATGATTACAAAAATCAGTTTCTCGCCGATCAAGGGACGCAGGAAAAATCGTTCAATGAGGAATCCCAGTATAAAACAACCGATCATGGTCAAAATAAAAGCAATATAGACAGGAAGATGCGCCCAGGTAACGAGCGAAAGGAAGAAGAAAGCTCCCAATGCAAGTAGTTCGCCGTGAGCGAAATTCAAAACGCTCGATGATTTAAAAATCATGACAAAGCCCATCGCGGAAATGCCGTAGAGCAATCCCACACAAACGCCGTTGACTAATAATTGCAGAAAAAATTCCATTTAAAATTCCCTTAATTCACGTTGATAATATTTATCTTCGTTTCTATTTCGCCTATTCTGCCGTCACGGTATTTAACCTTGCCGGTAACTTCAACACTCTTCTGATTATTGTACATAGCCTCAATTATTTTTATATACAAACCGTAAACAAAACGACGGCGCACCTTGCCGGTTCGCGTCAGTTCTTCGTCATCCGCGTCCAAAAGTTTATAGAGCAAAACAAACTTTTTAATCTTCATAACGTCGGGAAGCTGTTCATTGACCTGTCGTACCTCGTTCAGAATCAATTCCTCCACGGCCTGCTGCTGTGATAGATCCATATAAGTTGTGTAGGGAATCATTCTATCCTCTGCCCAGTTGCCGACATTGCCCATATCAATATTAATCATAGCTGTAATATAGGGATGCGCCTCTCCGAACGTAACGGCTTCTTTGATGTACGGACTGAATTTGAGGCGTGTTTCAACGAAATCAGGCGAGAAAGCATCGCCGCTTTTGTTGCGAATTATGTCTTCTTTACGGCCGATAATGAGCAAATGACCGTCGCTGTCAATGTATCCGGCATCGCCGGTTTTGAGCCATCCGTTTTCATAAGCGTTTTGCGTCGACAGATAATCGTTATGATATCCGGAAAAATTGGCTTCGGATTTAACCAGCACTTCCTGATCTTCGGCTATTTTTACTTCGGTTAAGGCCATGGGTTTGCCTACGGTTTCCAGCTTCACTTCATCATCCGGCTGTATTTGAAATATACCGCATGATTCCGTCAAACCATAGCATTGCTTTAAATTCAAACCAATAGCCCGAAAAAAATGAATGACATCCGGACTAATCGGATGTCCTCCTGTAAACGCTCCCCGAAAACGTGCGCATCCCAGACGATCCAGAAGCGGCTTATAAACCAAAACCGACATGGTTTTATACAAAGTATCCAACGATAATGGTATGTTTTGTTTATGTGACTGCTTTTCCACAACTGACTTCCCGATTTTTTCACCAAGATAAAACAGTTTCTTTTTCGCCCAGCCCGCATCGGATATTTTCACACGAATGCGTGAGGCCATATCTTCCCAGAAGCGCGAAGAAGTAATTATCATGGCTGGTCCAATGTCTCTGAAGTCTTCCAGCACTGTATCCGCTGTTTCCGGAAAATTCATGCACATGGCACTGCCCAGCGCAACGCCCATGCCCCACATCTGATCAACAATCCATGCCGGCGGAGATATGGAAAGCCAGTTTTCTTCCGGTTCTATATTCGTTTCTTCCACCCATTGAGCAGCCATGGTTGTGAGATTGCGATGCGATAACATGGCCAGTTTGGGAATGCCGGTAGTTCCCGACGTCTGAATCATAATAGCTATATCATCAGGGCGACCTTTATCTATTTCTTCTTCAATAAAATCGGGATGATTTTTGATGAATTTTTCACCTTCTTCCAGAAGCCCGGCATAACTTATTAACCACGGATCGTCTTCATACGAAGACATACCGGTAGGATCGATATAGATAACTTTTTTTGTCTGAGGAAGTTTTTCTTTTACCTCCAGAAGTTTATCCACTTGTTCCTGGTCCTGGACAATAACAACCGGCGAGTTTATACGTTTTATGGAAAAAGCAAGTTCATCGGCAATTGAAGATGTAAACAAGTTAAGCGTTGTTGCACCAAGAGTGTGCGCTGCCAATTCTGAAAAAAGCCATTCGGGATGATTGTGGACAATCATGCAAAGATTTTCTCCTCGCTGAAGATTAAGCGAGGCCAATCCAGCCGCCGTTATCTGCATATAACGGCAATATTCTGCCCAGCTGTATTTCTTCCATATTCCATAAGCCTTTTCGCGTATTGCCGTTTTGTCATCACCATAGATAGCGGCATTTTTCAGCAGCAACTGCGGCAATGTTAATTTGCTTATTGTTTTATGTTGTTGTTTTTTATGCAAAACTTAAAACCTTCATTTTATAACGCTTCGGCCTCTCCAAGATAAGCTTTAATAACTTCCGGATTTACACTGATTTCCTCAGCGCTTCCTTCACCCAGTTTTTCTCCGAAGTTCAAAACCATGATTCTCTGGGAAATGCTCATGACGATGGACATGTCATGTTCCACAAGAATCATGGTAAGCCCCCATCGCTGATTCAACTCCAGAAGAAACCGAACCATATCTTCTTTTTCTTCCATGTTCATGCCGGCAAAAGGCTCATCCAACACCAGAAGCTTCGGCTCCAGAGCCAAAGCTCTTCCCAACTCTACTCTCTTCTGCATACCATAAGGAAGAGAACCGACTGTCTTCTTGCGGATGGATTGCATTTCCAAAAAATCGATTATTTCTTCAAGAATCTGACGGTGACGGATTTCTTCATCTCTGACAGATTTGGAAAAAAGAAAAGATTTTATAAAACTGTACTTGCAGTGAATATGCCGTGCCAGCATCATATTGGCCAGCACTGTCATTCCCGGAAACAATTCTATATTTTGAAATGTTCGGCCAATACCAACGCCGACAAGTTCGTGGGTATGCAGATTAGTGATATCTTTATCATTAAATATTATCTTGCCCTGTTGGGCTTTGTAATAACCGGTCATACAGTTAAGAAGGCTTGTTTTGCCGGCTCCATTAGGGCCGATAATTGCCATTAGTTCACCGGTATGGACATTAAGATCAACATCTTTGACGGCAACTACTCCGCCGAAACTCAAACGTAAATTCTGAATCGAAAGTTCTGCTTTTTTATCCTCTTCCCGCCGATTAACCATTATCGACGGCCGGCTGCGAAAAGCCTTCATTGAAACCTCTTATTAAATATAACTTGAACATTTTGCCTACGGATGCTGCCGGGATTTATTCAATCTCCGGCAACATCCGTAGGCAATACCTTTACTTCTTTAACAGTTTAATTTTGTCCTTACCCGGAACATAGAAGTTCGTCACAGGAATGAACGTTCCATCTTCCTTTACTTTAACCATGCGAGCGGTAAAAGAAGCACCATGGTCATTCTTAGTATAGGTTATCTTCGGAACTAAACCCCCGAAATTTTCGTTCTTGAAAGATTCCAAGGCTGCATTTACCGTTCCCGGGTTGATATCTTTACCGGTTTTATAAGCTTTAATGAAAGCATGTTCCATAATCATTCCTACGACGACCCCTTCCCAGTAGGAAGCATCAAATTTGTCCACTGTTTTATATCGTTTCCACAATTCCTGCATCACAGCCATACCTTTGGATTTATCAACGGGCAACCCTCCGGGGAATTGTATGGTGAGACGATCTTTAATCAACCCCGCTCCCATTTTGAAAAAGTCGGGATCTGTTGATGTCCATGTTCCCAGAAAAACAGGATTGTAATTTATACGATCAGCACTTTTAAATGCCGTAATGATTGCTGAAGGAAGCATCTGCATAAATACATAATCCGCTCCGGCTTTCTGCAAGCGGAGAAGTTCCGTGTTAAGATCAACAGTTTTAGGTGGAAATTCTTCCACATCGACAATTTTAATTCCCAGTTTTTCCGCATATTCTTTGCTGGGAGCGTGAATTGAACGACCATAAGCGTTATTATAAGTCAAAAGGCCTACTTTGGGAGCTTCTTTGCCTTTATGAATAGCTTTGATGTATTCCAAAACCGCATGGCAGTCCATCTTGTAACTACCGAAAGGCAAATACATGTAATCGATAGGTTTTTCCAAAATTTCCCAACTGGTGGAATAGTTTATTGTCGGGACTTTGTATTCCTGGATAATCGGTTTTGCCGCCAGTCCTTCGCCGGCACTCCATGTAGCAATAATATCTACTTTGTCCTGCAATACAAATTTCTTTACCGCAGCTATTGCTTCGGGAACTTTGTATGCTGTGTCATAAGTGATCATTTTAATTTTATTTCCAAAAACACCACCCTTCACTTCATTTACATAATTGAAATAATCACGCTGACCTTTTTCATGAAACTTGCCCCATGTTGATGCCGGACCTGTCAGGTTTATAGCAGCGCCAACCTTGATTGTTTTGGCCTGCACGGTTCCCATGCAAGCAATTAAAAAAACAGCAGCTAAAATTGTAATCCAGAATTTATTTTTCATACTTATTTACCCTCCCCTTTTATTCTTTTTGATTTTGAAACAAGCATTAATCCCGGCAAAAAAAAACCGTGGGATGTTTATCTGCCCACGGTTCATTACCCTTTTAAAATGGTCATGATTCTATCGGGCAGGCCTTTAAGCTACTAAAGTTAAAAAAATTAAAGATGACCGCCCTTTTAATAAAATGATTTATTAACATTTCATTAATACCTCTTGTATGAGGCATATAGAGCAAATATCGCAAAAAAGTCAAGAAAAAAGAAACCATCCGCTATTTTTGCTCTTTGCATTACATTCGCTTTCTTTTTAGAAATAAAAAGTATTTTTAACCACATTATTGATATGCCAGCTTTGCATATTTCATTCAACGCCAAGTTTTTCTATGCGGTAACGCAACGAATCAAAGGAAACATTCAGTAACTCTGCAGCCTTTACTTTGGATCCGTTGGTTTTTTGTAATGCTTTCTCGATCATTATTTTTTCGATTTTTGCCAATTCCGTATTCAGGTTGATTCCTTTCTCTGTTATTTCAATATCAAATTTCGGCGTACCAGAAGATATTTCAGGATGCAAAGTCAGGCTCTCCGGCAATATTATATTGGAAGTTTCCATGGCAACACTGCGCTCTATTATATTTTCCAGTTCACGAATATTGCCGGGAAAAGCATAATTCATCAATAATTCCATAGCATAAGAAGAAATATCCCTTATTTCCTTACCGAACATTTGCGCGTATTTTCTTATAAAATAGTTGATAAGAAGCGGTATATCCTCCCTGCGTTCTCTGAGCGGAGGAAGATGGATTGGAATAACATTAAGTCTATAATAGAGATCTTCGCGAAATTCTCCTTTTCTTACTTTTTCTTTTAAATTCTGATTGGTTGCTGATATGATGCGTACATCAACCTTAATATCATCAGAACCACCGATGCGTCTGAATGTTTTTTCCTGAACTACACGCAATATCTTTACCTGCAATGCGGGTGAAAGTTCACCGATTTCATCAAGGAAAATAGTTCCGCCTCTCGCCATTTCAAAGAATCCCGGCTTATCGGCGTAAGCACCGGTGAAAGAACCTTTCATATATCCAAAAAGTTCACTCTCCAGCAGATTCTCCGGTATTCCGCCGCTGTTAATAGCCATAAAAGGTTTCTTGCGACGGGAAGAATTGTCATGTATTGCACGTGCAACAAGTTCCTTTCCTGTTCCGCTTTCACCCAAAATTAAAATATTCGCCAATGTATCGGATACTTTTTTTATTGTTACGAATATCTTTATCATTTCTCTGTTTGTCCCGATCATTCCGCAGAATGAGTTTTCCAGATACGCCGGTGATTTTTCCTCTTCTAAATTATTTTCAATCAATCCTTTTTTCTGCAGGGCCGTTCTTACGACTTTCTTCAGTTCTTCAATACTTCCACCTTTTTCCACATAATCATATGCCCCTTCTTTCATCGCTTTTATTGCCGTCTCGCCTGATGCGTAAGCCGTAATAAGAATGACTATTGTATCTGGTTTTTGATCCTTGATAGATTTGAGAAAATCAATACCGCTGATTTTGGGCATTTTCAGATCAGTAATAATCAGATCAAAGGAGGTCTTGCGGCACAATTCAATCGCTTTTCGGGGTTCACCGACGCTTGTCACATTATAACCTTCCTGAACAAGCATAATTTCCATGAATTCTCTCATGCCCTGATCGTCATCAACAACCAGAATTTTTGCCATGTTTACCTCCGTTTGACTTCAATAACTACCGAAACCGAATATCGGCGCTTTTTTTTATTTGACGGGCAACCATACATAACAGACAGTTCCCTCATTTTCTTTACTTTTTATTTTTATTTTTCCATTATATCCGTCAACAATGTGATTAACAATAGTCAAACCCAGTCCTGTTCCCTTAGTTTTATTCGTAAAGAAAGGTTCAAATACTCTGTTTAAATCATCTTTTTTGATGCCGCATCCTGTATCCGCAATTTTGATTTCGGCATATTCAACTCCGTCATCCAATTCCACTGTTTTTGTTCCGACAGATAAAGCTCCATTCTCTTCCATTGACTGAACGGCGTTAAGAACCAGGTTATTGATAATTTGATGTACCTGTTCTTTATTGGCAAAGGCTTTCGTATTTTGCGATAATTTTTTTTCAATCCTTATTTTTTCTTTCCATTCCGATGATAACTTTATATGTTCCAGAACTTCCTCAGCCACCGTTTTTAAATCGACTGATTCTCTTTTTTCCGGAACGGAACGAGCCAGTAAGAGAAAATCACGGGCAAAACTATCCAGCTGATCCTTACTACGCAATATGATATCCATTAAACGTTTATTGGTTCCCTCAACTTTCAAGTTCTTATTTAATAATTCAATTGACCCGGTTATTGCCGCCAGCGGATTACGTACTTCGTGTGCCCATCCTGCCGCCATTTCACCGATTATTGCCATCTTCCTGTTCATTTCGAGTTTCTTTTCCATTTCCGTAATCTGAGTCAAATCCTGAAATATCAGAATATTCCCGATTTGATTTTCACTCCTTCCTTTGAGCGGAGATACCGACAAACCCAAATTAAGCTTTCCCCCTTTCAAACCATCAATTAAAACCTCATTCCTGTTTTTGGGCGGCTTATCAATTATATCCGTATTCATAAAAGGCAAAAATTCAGGGAAAATATCATCCATTTTTTTGTCCAGTACTTCTAATTTTGAGATACCGGTGATTTCTTCTGCAGCATTGTTAAAAGTTTTGATAAAGTTATTCAAGTCGACAGTCATGACACCTGTATACACCGATTCAATAATGCTTCGGAAAAGCAAATCCAATTGTTTAAAATCCGATTCCTTCTCTTCGAGTAACGATCTCGTTTTCTTTTCCTGCTCAACGGCAAACCCTGCCAGGAAAGCTAAAACATAGAACGATACGATATGAATCAGAATATTTGTTAATACGTCATAAATGTTAAGATTATAATAATATCCGGCAGAAGAAACAAAAGGAATCAAGTCCAGATATTTTAACCCCACCAATGCGGCATAAAACGTGCTGGCAACCGAAGCTATAATCAAACCGCCATTACGTCCCAGAAAGGGAACCGAATAAATTATTACCAGTGTGTAAAAAAGAGAATAATCAATTTGAATATTGTCTGTCAGCCCGACAAGAAAGGTAATCAAAATAATATCTATAATGAGTTGCAAATAAATATTAACTTTTAAATTTTTTATGAATTTAAAAAGAAAAATATAAACAACTGAAAAAAAATAAAAAGCGGCAGTACTAATATAGAAAAAATTTATTGTTATTTGTGATATCGAGAATTCATGTTTTCTGATATCAAGAAAAATTGTTGTTCCCAGAAATACTGTCACAAGGATAACTCTGGATACTATCAAAAAAAACAAACGTCTCTTATTTTTTTCTTTGATTAAGGCTTCATTATACAGTACAGGCATTTCATTTCCTTTTTTTGAATAACGGGCATGATGCCCATAGCATGTTTAACGTGAAATTATATTATATTATTTTAGCAGTTTTCGCTAATGAATTTGAAGTATTTTTCTTGTAGAAAAGAATATAATAAATAGATGCGCAGACCACTGATTTATCTTTTAATTGCTTTCATCGCCGGAATTACCGCCGGGAGCTATTTTTCTGCCTCTTATTTTTTACTATTAGCTATAACTGTATTTATCCTTTTTTTTCTCATCATCACGGTTAGGAAGAAACGCCCTATTGCCGGTTTGTTTTTAATTCTCTGTCTAATTTTTATAATCGGTTTTTTCAGTATTCAAAAGCACCGGTTCTTTGCGGAACAAAGTCTACATATAGCACAACATATCGATAAAGACATGTTAACGCTGGAAGGTATTGTAATAGAAACTCCCCTTGCCTACTCTGATAAAAATATTTTGAGAGTAAATTGCCTGAGAAAAATAATAGATAAGAAATATTTCCCCGTCACGGGAAATATTCGTCTGGTAATTCCGCCGGATTTAAAATTCCAATACGGCGATTTCATCCGCTTCCATACAAATATAAAGAACGTTCATAACTTTAATAATCCTGGTGGTTTTGATTATAAAAAATATCTAAACCTTCAGGGCATTTATGCCATTGGATATATTTCCGATAATTCAAAAATCGTACTTCTCAGACAAAAGACGGCAAACTGCGCAAGATTGCATCTGGAGTCATTTAGAAATTATTTAAAACGGATAATTTACAGTAATGCTTTGTCTCCGCAGAGAGAAATCATTGAAGCTATGACTATAGGCAATCAAAATGAAATTCCCGACGATATAAGGAACAACTTCAATAAAACAGGGACAACGCATATTCTTTCCATATCCGGCCTCCATGTTGGAATGGTTTCAGCTATCTCTTTTTTCTTCGTTTTTTTTATTTTGAAATCTTCTGAATATCTAATGCTTAGATTCAACATTATAAAATTAGCAGCAGTTGCGTCACTTTTTATGGTTTTGATTTATGCCTTTATTGCCGGAATGGGAGTAACTGTTATGCGTTCGGCTCTCATGGCTTTTATTTTTCTGATCGCTCTGATTTCCGGAAAGCAAAAAGATCTTTATTCAACGCTGGCTTTGGCGGGACTAATTATTCTGGCTATTTCACCGGAAGCACTTTTTGATATTTCCTTTCAACTTTCCTTTATGGCTGTTTTAGCGCTGATTTACATCGTTCCCAAGTTCAGCGATATTCCTTCAGAAAAGATTACAAACCTTTCGTCATGGACGCAAAGTATTATTCGATATTTATATTTATCGGTTATTGTATGCATTGCGGCAACAATAGGTACATTGCCTCTTATCATCTATTACTTTAACCGCGTATCCAGTATAACAATCTTCGCCAATATGATCGTGGTACCTCTTTTGGGAACGTTGACTCTGGCTATATCAATGCTTTTTATTATTTCCTCTCTTTTTTCCCCTGTAATTGCGGGATATTTTATTAAACTGGCTTCTTTTTTTGTGCAAATATCAGTTTCTATAATCAATAAACTAGCCTCTCTTCCCTGGTCTTCTTGTAGCATCACAAAACCAAATCTTGTTGAAATTGCAATTTTCTATTTATTAATATTTCTTATTATTCGTTTTATTGAAGAGAAAAAAAATGGAAAAAATCAAAAGGATTTTTCGTTAAACCGTTTCCGTTATATTAAATATGCATTGATTGTTATATTAATTATTTTTGCCGGCGAAGTAACTTATTTTACAATTAGAGATAAATTTTCTTCCAATTTAAAAATTACAGTAATTGATGTGGGACAGGGAAGTTCCACTTTAGTGCGATTACCCGGCGGGAAGAATATGCTTATTGATGGCGGCGGCTTTTCCGACGGTTCTTTTGATGTTGGGAAAGCCGTCGTTGCACTGTTTCTTTATCAGGAGAAGATTGGTCACATTGATACGGCCATCCTCAGTCACCCGCATCCTGACCATTTACTCGGTCTTATTTATATTATAAATAATTTCGATGTAAGGCAAATCTGGAAATCGAAATTTCCTGTTAATCCGGAAGAGTTTCCCGATTGGAAAAAGACAATTAAACTCAACAATCCGAAAGTTTTTCTGTTATCCGATAAATCTCCGGAAAAAATAATTAACGGGGTCCGCACCCAGGTATTATGGCCACCCATTTACTCCGGCAAAGATATACATAACATTTCTTTTGATGAAGTGAATGATACTTCTTTGGTTTTGAAAATAACGTTCGGTAAAGTAAGCATCTTGATTCCGGGCGATATATCCGGCAATGTTGAAAAAATGCTTATTGAATCTAAAAAAGATTTACGCAGTGATGTTCTGATAGTTCCACATCACGGCTCCAAGCATTCCAGTAATATCGAATTCATTAAGGCCGTAGCTTGCCGTTACGCTATAGTCAGCGCCGGTAAATCAAATGTATTTCGTCATCCACATCCGTTAACTCTGCAAAGGTATAAAGATGCCGGAGTTAATATTTTTCGCACCGATCGGGATGGAGCGATAACACTCATAACCGACGGAAATAACTTGCAAATAGATACTTTCCTAAAAAGGAAATAATTTTCTATTTCAAATCAAACCGCTCTATATTCTACTTTCATAATAACAAGAGAAGAAGGAATCATCACGGCAAAAAGAATCCAAGCCGAATTAAGAAAGGAAAATTTTTCTCCAGCACCTGACTGTAAAATATGCATGATGATGATCATTGTCGTCGCACAGTACATTTTTAAAGAAGATACCAAGGATTTATCCATCGTGCCGATCAACTTATGTACAAAAGAAAGAGAAACGGCAGATACAAAATCTGTTGTGCTAATGGAAGTGTACTATAAAAAATTGCTCTTTTATTATTCGTTGGATTTGTTTGCTGATACCAGAGAAAAACAATATTTTACATCTACAAATAATATTGACTTTATGATTTTCCAGTGTAAAATATTAAACAATTATAAGTAAATCTAATGCGATAGCATAATTTCTCATCAACTTTAGTTATCATATAGGACATTCATGCTCCATCTTATCTATGATAAATTAAATTGTTTATTAAGCTGCATATTGAAAAGCAACAACAACCCGAATTCTTCCTGTAATAATCCTTAAAGAATTCATAACAGTTAGAAAGATTAACAAGGAAATTTATCTATGAAAGACAAAAGCAATTCAGTATCCCGACAAAAAAAACAAACTAAAGCCGCCTCAAAAAAAATAGTGTCTGTGAAAAAAATCAATAATCGCAAGTCAGTAACTTCGCTATTCTGGCATTCATCTCTTGATGCAATTACTGACGCGGTTTGTTTTTTGGATGTTAATCAGCGCATTATGCACTGCAATCGTGCCATGGCTGAAATGTTCGGTTTGTCACAAAAAGAAATTATCGGAAAATACTGCTGGGAAATTATACATGGAACAACCAAGCCAATTTCAAAATGTCCGGCAACAAGAGTTAAAAAATCACTTGTCTGCAAAAATAGTGAAATCAGAAAAGGAGATAAGTTGTTTAATGTTATCGTCTATCCCGTAATAGATAAAAAAAACAAAATTATTGGTCTGGTACATACATTACAAGATATAACCAAACAAAAAAGGATATTACATTCCCTGAAGGAATCGGAAAACAAATATCGTGAATTAGTAGAAAATGTCAACGATGTTATTTTCTCAGTTGATACTGAAGGTTCTATTACTTACATCAGCCCGGCCATGGAACATTTAACGGGATATTCGATAAATGAAGTGGGCGGAACCAACATAACCAAGCACATTATACCTGAAGATTTTCCCGCTGTGCTTGCCAGCATCAATCGAATTTTGGCCAGCGGTAAAAAAGAATCAGTTGAATACAGAGTTAAAATCAAGAATGGTGAAATACGCCATGTAATCAGCTCAAGCGGTATTATTTTAAAAAATGGACAACCTGCAGGCTTAACCGGTGTCATTACAGATATCACCCAACGCAAACTAGCCGAAGAAGCCTTGAGAGACGCCGAATTAAAGTTCAGAACGATATTTGATTCCGCATCAGACGGAATTCTTTTGGCAGACCCACAGAATAAAAACTTTATTTCTGTCAATGAAAGAATATGCGTAATGCTTGGCTATACAAAAGAGGATTTTTTAAAATTAAACGTCTCCGATATTCATCCGAAAGAATCACTACCACACGTTATTGATCAATTTGAAAAACTCTTCAGAAAAGAAATATCGATAGCCCACGATATACCTGTAATGAGAAAAGATAAAACTGTATTTTTTGCGGATGTAAATTGTTCGTCAATTATATTAGACGGCAAAGAATGCCTAATAGGAATGTTTAGAGATACAACACGGCGCCGGGTTTTTGAAGAAGAACTCCGCGAAAGTGAAAAAAAATACAAGCTTCTTGCTGAAAAAATGACCGATATCGTATGGATTATGGATCTGAATTTGCGGACAATTTATGTAAGTCCATCAATACAGAACGTGCTGGGATTCACGCAGGAAGAAAGATTGCGTCAGACTCTTGATGAACAATTAACACCAGATTCGCTTTCCATCGCCACAGAAGTTTTGAAGGATGAACTTGCACTGGAAGAACAAGGGCAAGCTGATCCTCAAAAAACCAAGACTCTAATACTGGATTTTTATCACAAAGACGGTTCAACCCGATGGCTGGAAAGTACTATTAACGGAATCAGAAATGAGCAGGGTATTTTAACCAGACTTCATGGAGTATCGAGAGATATTACTGAACGTCAACATCTGGAAAAATCCTTGAAAGAACGTGATCAAGTATTTAGAAAACTATCCGCCAATGTTCCCGGAATGATTTACCAGTTTGTCAGAAAACCTGATGGAACATATCATCTGCCGTTTTCAACAGATGCAGTTAAAAATATTTTCGGCTATTCCTCTCAGGAAGTAGCAAATGATTTTTCTCTGATAACCAAATCCATATTACCCGAAGATATTGATGATTTTATATCCTCAATTGAATATTCTGCTCAAAACATGACCGAATGGAAACATGAATACCGGATACAGATTCCCGGCAGTCCTGTCAGATGGATGCTTGCTCAGTCCACACCTGAAAAAATGGCAGACGGCAGCATAATCTGGCATGGCTTTAATGCGGATATAACTGAACAAAAAGAAGCACAGGAAAGTCTAAGAATCAGTCAGGAAAACTACAAAAGACTTTTTGAAGATCACGCGGCTGTAAAATTGATAATCGATTCTGAAACAGGGAGTATTCTTGATGCCAATCATGCTGCAGCCAAGTATTATGGCTGGAGTCGTTACGAAATCAAACAAATGAAAATATGGCATATTAACACTCTTTCTCCGAAGGATGTCAAACAAGAGATGGATAAAGCCATCCGGCAAAAAAAGGTTCATTTCGAATTTTGCCATCGCCGTGCTGACGGATCCATCAGAAACGTCGATGTCTATTCAAGTAAAATCAGAATAGATGGCAAAGATGTCCTTCATTCTATAGTTCATGACATCACCGAAAGAAAGCAACTTGAAGAAGCTTTGTTAATGACACAATTTTCCATAGATCATGCTTCATACAATATGATTTGGTTGGACGAGAATGCCAATATCGTCTATGCCAATGACGCATTTATTTCTTCAGTCGGTTATACTCGTGAAGAATTATTAAAATTGAAGATTCACGATGTTGACCCCGATTTTACAGCAGACAAGTGGATTCCCCATGTAAATGAACTTAAGAAATGCGGGTCAATGAATTTCGAGTCACGTCATCGCAAGAAAGACGGACAAATTTTCCCCGTAGAGGTTAATTGCAATTATTTTGAATTCAAAGGTCGTTTTTACAGTTGTGTCTTTGATAAGGATATTACCGAACGCAAAAAAGCGGAAGAGGCACTGCGGAATAGCGAAACTAAACTAAGAGCGGTAATACAAGGGTCTCCTGTTTCCCAGTTTGTAATAGATGAAAATCATGAAATCATCTACTGGAACAAAGCACTGGAAGAAATCTCTGGGATCAAATCGACTGATGTTTTAGGAACAAACAAGCAATGGCAAGCTTTTTATTCAACAGAGCGTCCGTGCCTTGCCGATCTGGTGGTTGATGAAAAGATAGATATTATTCCTGAATTTTATGAGGGAAAGTATAACCCATCTAAATATATGGAGGGAGCTTACGAAGCAATAGATTTCTTCCCCATAATTGGTAAAGAAGGAAAGTGGCTTTTCTTTAGCGCAGCCCCCATTAGAGATGCGCAGGGCAACATCATTGGTGCTGTAGAAACTTTGGAAGATATCACCGAGCGGAAAAATGCAGAGAAAGAGCTGGAAAAGCACCGTCAGCATCTGGAAGAGCTGGTGCGCGAACGTACGATTAAATTGGAAGCATCCAATACGGAACTGGAAGCTTTTTCCTATTCTGCCTCTCACGATCTGCGTGCTCCTTTGAGATCAATTGAAGGTTTCAGCCATGCGCTTTTGGAAGACTACAAGGATCAACTTGACACACAAGGCAAGGACTATCTGAGAAGAATAAAAGTGGCCACAAGAAGAATGGCCGATCTTATCGAAGATATGTTGCAACTTTCCCGAATCACCCGGTTGGGAATGAACATTGAAGAAGTTGATCTCACCTCGATTGCCCGCTCTGTAATAAGTGATTTGCAAAAGTCTCATCCCGAAAGAAATGTCCAAGTAAAGATTGCCGAAGGTCTGGAAGACAAGGCGGACTTGAGATTAGCCCGCATTGTTCTTGATAATCTTCTCGGCAATGCCTGGAAATTCACTGAAAAGCAGGAAAAAGCTTCTATAGAATTCGGATTATGGAAAGCAGACAACGGCAAGAAAGTATATTTTGTCCGGGATAACGGTGCCGGTTTTGATATGGCCTACTCAGACAAACTTTTTGCTCCGTTCCAACGACTGCATGCCGATGACGAATTCCCCGGTACCGGAATCGGATTGGCTACGGTTCGGCGTATTATCAACCGCCACGGAGGCAAAATTTGGGCGGAAAGTGAAACAGGCAAAGGCGCTACTTTCTACTTCAGTGTTAACTAAATTATTAAAAGGAGCGTTGCTTTATGCCAAATAACAGAAAAATATTACTGGTGGAAGATAATTCTGATGATATTGAACTAACACTACCTGCGTTCAAAAAGAATAATATTTTTAACAAAACAATTGTAAAGCATGACGAAGCAGAAACTCTGGAATACTTTTTTGGCAAAGATGGTATTGTCAATAAACAAAAGAATGACATGCCTATTGTGATTTTACTTGACTTGAAACTCCCGAAAATAAATGGTATTGATGTATTGAAGAAACTGAAAGCCGATGAAATAACAAAACTTATTCCCATTGTTATACTGACATCATCAAAAGAACCTGCTGATCTTCTCAGCTGTTACAAGCTTGGATGCAACAGCTATATACGTAAACCTGTAGATTTTAGTCAGTTCATGGATACGGTTAAGCAACTTGGACTTTACTGGTTACTTATAAACGAAGGCCCGAATTTTATATAGTCCGAAGGAGATAAACAATGAATATTGTCCGCGTTTTAATTGTCGATGATTCTGATGATGATGCCAAGTTGATGATTCGTCAATTGCAAAATGGCGGCCACGAACCGCAATGGACAAGAGTGGAAACCGCCGATGCCATGAAAACCGCTCTTGATAGACAACAGTGGGATGTTATCCTTTGTGACTATAAAATGCCGCACTTCAGCGCACCAGCTGCTCTCAAAATATTACAAGAAACAAAAATCGATATTCCTTTCATTATAGTGTCTGGCGCTATTGGCGAAGATACGGCAGTAGCAGCAATGAAATCCGGTGCGCACGATTTTCTGATGAAGGACAAACTCGCCAAGCTTGTAGTAACGATAGAAAGAGAAATCCGCGAAGCCAAAATAAGACAGGAGAAGAAAACAGCGGATGAAATGCTGCGAAAAAGCGAAGAAAATTTCCGTCATTCTCTCGATAATTCCCCTTTGGGCATTCGTATTGTTTCAGCCGATGGCAAAACACTTTACGCAAATCAGGAAGTTTTAAAGATTTACGGTTATGATAGCATGGAAGAATTTTCCGCTATTCCTCACAAAAAAAGATACACTCCCGAATGCTATGCCGAACACGTAAAAAGAGAAGAAAGACGACGACACGGTGAAATTATCCCATATTATCAACTAAGCATCATCCGCAAGGATGACGAAATACGCTATCTGGAAGTATTCCGGAAACAAGTTTTATGGAATGGCGAGAAATTATTTCAGGCACTCTATTCCGACATTACAAAGCGTAAGATGGCCGAAAAGAATTTACTGGAAAGCGAGGAAAGATATCGTATTGTCGTAGAAAATGCACATGAAGCCATCATCATCACTCAGGGCATGAACATAGTTTTTGCCAACAACGCCGCTGCTGAACAAATAGGTTATCCCAAAGAAGATCTGACATCTCTAGCTTTTACCAACTTCGTACATCCCGATAATCGCAATATAGTCACTGAGTACAGCACAAAGAGATTGAAAGGAGAAAATGTCCCGTCCATTTATTCTTTTAGAATTATCACTCATGACGGAGAAGTAAAATGGGTGGAATTGAATGCCACTGTTATTGAATGGAACAAAAAATTGGCTACCTTGAATTTTTTAAATGACATTACTGAACGTAAATTATTGGAAGAAGAACGCATTGACAGTTATAACCGGATAAAAAAGACTCTACAGGCGACAGTGCAATCAATTGCGCTTCTTGTGGAAACAAAAGACCCCTATACATCAGGACATCAACAGCGGGTAGCTCAACTTGCTCTGGCAATTGCTCAAGAAATGGGTTTAACCGCAGATCAACAGGATTTCATTTATACCGCATCAATCATTCACGACCTGGGCAAGGTATCCGTTCCATCGGAGCTTCTTAGCAAACCGACAAAACTTACCGAAGTAGAATTTAATTTAATCAAAACTCATTCACCCTCAGGATATAATATTCTAAAGGACATCGATTTTCCCTGGCCGGTAGCTGACGCTGTTCTTCAGCATCATGAAAGAATGAACGGATCAGGCTACCCGCAACATCTTCAGGAAGATGCCATCCTGTTGGAGGCACGAATATTGGCTGTAGCCGATGTTGTTGAGGCTATTTCTTCTCACCGTCCATACAGGCCTTCACTGGGAATAAGTTTTGCTCTTGATGAAATTTCCAAGAATAGAGGCATTCTGTATGATGCTAATGTTGTCGATGCCTGTCTAAAATTATTTCAGGAAAAAAACTTTACCTTTAGTTAGAACCTCCCATTCTGTAATAATTTTCATCATTATCAATATTTCCTATTAGGAATGTACCGTCAGTTTTCCGATATGTTACACTTTTTTCTATATTTTCATCACTTAAGAGATTGAAAAGGCTCAAATTTTCCATTGCTAAAAAAATTTGAATATGTTACGTAAAAAAATTTAAATGGATATAAGTTATGGAAAAAATTACAGCAATTCGAGGATTTAAAGATATTTTACCGGAAGATTCCGACACTTTCTGGAAGGTCGAAACAATTGCCCGTAACATTTTTAAATCATTTGGTTTTCGGGAAATCCGTGTCCCGATTATGGAAAAAACAGAACTTTTCCAGCGAAGTATTGGCGAAACAACCGATATCGTTGAAAAAGAAATGTATACTTTTTCCGACAGGGGTAATGATAATTTAACTTTGCGACCGGAAGCAACTGCTTCAATTATCCGTGCTTATATCGAACATAACATGTACGCCGCCGAACAAATAACCAAACTCTTTACAATTGGTCCTATGTTTCGTCGCGAAAGACCGCAAAAAGGCCGTTTTCGTCAGTTTAATCAAATCGATGTCGAACTGTTCGGTGAAGATAAACCGCAATCCGATGCTGAAGTAATCTTCATGCTGATGTATTTTCTAAACAGCGCCGGCTTGAATAATCTGGAACTGGAAATCAATTCTCTGGGGTGTGGGAAATGCCGTCCTAAATTTTCCTCGGCAGTCATTGATTTCTTGTTAAAAACAGGCAAAGGAAATCTTTGCCCTGATTGCGAGAGACGTATAAATACGAATCCCCTTCGTGTTTTTGACTGCAAAGTAGAAACATGCGCTTCCATCATTGCAAACGCGCCTAAGATCATTGATTTTCTGTGCCCGGGATGTGAAGAACATTTTTCACAAGTTAAATCGTTTCTCAATGATTTAAGCATATCTTTCAGTATCAATACCCGAATGGTACGAGGACTGGATTACTACACAAAAACGGCATTTGAAGTGAAATCAACTGTACTGGGTGCGCAAAACGCTGTGGCAGGAGGAGGACGATACAATGGTCTGGTAAGTTTTTTAGGTGGTCCGGAAGTTCCAGGAATCGGCTTTGCTGTCGGTTGCGAACGCCTTATCGCCTGCCTGCCGGACGAAAATTCAAATGCTTTTAAAACCGATATTTTTATTGCCGCGCTGGGTAAGCAAGCCCAGAAAAAAGCTTTTGGCCTGACCAATGAATTGCGGCGAGCCGGAGTTATTGCAGAAATGGATTATTCGGATAAGAGTCTGAAGTCCCAGTTAAAGAGAGCTGATAAACTCAACAGTTCTTTTGCTTTTATTTTCGGTGATAAGGAAATTGAAGAAAAACAGGCTGTCTTGAGAAATATGCATACAAAAGAACAGCATACAATTCCAGTGGATGAACTGCCGAAATCATTAATAAAAATTCTTAAAGAGAGGTAAATATTTTTGGCTGATTTCTTGACAAAAGATAAAAGAACGCATTACTGCGGGAACCTGGATATTTCCCATAACGGACAGGAAGTAGTTCTTATGGGTTGGGCTCATCGTCGTCGCGATCATGGCGGCGTTATTTTCGTTGACCTTCGTGACCGCGAAGGACTTGTGCAGGTTGTTTTTAATCCCGATGCCGGAGAGAATGTTCACTCCGAAGCACATAAGATTCGGTCTGAATATGTTCTTGCTGTCAAAGGGAAAGTGCGCATACGTCCCGACGGAATGAATAACACTGCCTTGAAAACCGGTGAAATTGAAGTTGTCGTCTCTGACCTGGAAATTATGAACGAATCCAAGACGCCACCATTCTCATTTGATGACGAAGATATTTCTGAAAACATCCGTCTTAAATACCGTTATCTGGATTTGCGCCGTCCAATGATTCAGAAAAATCTTTTTTTACGTAGTCGTCTGGCTGCTGCGACCCGCCGCTATTTTGAGGAAAACGGTTTTATCGAAGTGGAAACACCATTTCTTGGTAAAAGCACGCCGGAAGGCGCACGCGATTATCTTGTTCCCAGTAGAATTTACAAAGGTATGTTTTACGCGCTGCCACAATCGCCGCAACTTTTCAAACAACTTTTAATGGTTTCCGGTTTCGACCGTTACTATCAGATAGCCAAATGTTTCCGAGACGAGGATTTACGCGCTGATCGCCAACCGGAATTCACACAAATTGACGTAGAAATGTCTTTTGTTACCGAAGAAGATATTATGAGCATGATGGAAGGCCTGTTGAAATCGATCTTTAAGGTTTGCCTCGGCAAAGACCTCTCCCTACCTCTTCCCAGACTAACCTATGCCGAAGCGATCAACCGTTACGGCAAAGACAATCCCGATGTCCGTTTCGGCATGGAAATCGTTGACATAACCCCTATTGTCAAAAATTCGGGGTTCAAACTTTTCACAGAAGTTGCTGCTTCCGGTGGTGTAATAAAAGCAATCAAAGCCGAACAAGCCTCTGCTCTTTCGCGCAAGGATCTGGACAGCTTGAAAGATTTCGTAGCCATTTATGGAGCAAAGGGCCTGGCCTGGGCAAAAATCAATGCCAACGACTGGACTTCCCCTATTTTCAAGTTCTTTAAACCGGAAGAAGTCGAAAACATAGGCAAAAAAATGAACGCCAAAGAAGGCGACATTATTTTCTTTGTCGCCGACACGCCCAAAATTGTTTCCGAATCTTTGGGCAATTTACGTTTGAATCTCGCAAAAAAATTGAATATGATTGACGCGAATATGTTGGCTTTTACATGGATTACGGAATTTCCACTTATGGAATTTTCGGAGACAGAAAAACGCTTTGTCTCTACACATCACCCATTCACATCGCCGGTTCTGAAAGATCTCCCTTTGATGATTACTGATCCGGGAAAAGTGCGCGCAAAGGCCTATGATTTGGTTCTGAACGGATCGGAAATCGGCGGCGGAAGTATTCGTATCCATAATAAGGACGTGCAGTCTCAGGTATTTAGCGCTTTGAGAATTTCCGATGAAGATGCAAAGCTTAAATTCGGATTTTTGCTGGATGCCCTCGAGTATGGAGCTCCGCCTCACGGCGGATTGGCCTTCGGCTTGGACAGGCTGACCATGATTATAACCAAAGCGGAATCGATTCGCGACGTTATTGCTTTCCCCAAGACTCAAAAAGCAGCATGTCTAATGACTGATGCTCCCAACAAAGTCAGTATCGAGCAATTAATGGAGTTATCTTTGAAAATTGTTTAATTGTTATCCCGATAAACGGGATAAGTGCGTTAATGAAACTACTTTTTGTCATAAGAGCACAAAAAATAGTAGCAAGCTTACTAAAAATTGGAGAAAAAGATGTTTAAATCCAAAAATGAAAAGAAAATTACGTCTAAAAATAAAAAAATCAAGAAATTCAAATTAAAAGACGTAGACAAACCGAATTTATATAAAGAAATTTTCCCTTATACAGATGTAAGTAAGATCGTTTTCGATAATAAAATTATTCCACCGCTGCCGGCAAAAGAAATTTTCATAACAGACACAACTTTTCGTGACGGACAGCAGGCTCGGCCTCCTTATACTATTGAACAGATTGTCAAGATATTCCAATTAATGAATAAACTTGGCGGCCCCTATGGTGTTATACGTCAGTCGGAATTTTTCCTTTACAGCAAAAAAGATAAAGAAGCAGTGGAAAAATGTTTGGAACTGGGTCTGCGTTATCCTGAAATAACCGGATGGATAAGGGCATCTAAAGAAGATGTCACTTTAGTTAAGGAATTTGGTTTAAAAGAAACAGGTCTTCTGACTTCTGTTTCTGATTACCATATTTTTCTCAAACTGAACAAGAAAAGAAGCCAGGCCATGAATGATTATCTTAATGTAGTAAGATCTGTACTGGATTTAGGCATAATCCCACGTTGCCATTTTGAAGATATTACCCGCGCAGACATTTACGGTTTTTGCATTCCCTTCGCTCAGGAACTTATGAAGCTTAGAGAAGAAAGTGGTATTGACATAAAAATACGGCTTTGCGACACCATGGGCTATGGCGTTACTTACCCGGGCGCAGCCCTTCCCCGCAGTGTTGATAAACTTGTCCACGCATTTTTAAATGACGCCGGCGTTCCCGGACGTTTGCTGGAATGGCATGGTCACAACGATTTTCATAAAGCTATGATCAACGCTACAACAGCATGGCTTCACGGCTGCAGCGCGGCCAATTCCACTCTTCTGGGACTGGGAGAAAGAACAGGAAATCCTCCAATTGAAGGTTTGATTTTTGAATACATTGCGCTTAGAGGTAATAACGGCATTGACACAACTGTCATTACCGATATTGCCGAATATTTTGAAAAAGAAATCGGTGTAAAAATCCCGCACAATTATCCTTTTGTCGGTTTGGGCTTTAATGTTACCAGTGCCGGCGTACATGTCGATGGCCTGATCAAATGTGAAGAAATTTATAACATATTCGATACGCGAAAACTGCTGAAACGACCTATTACAACTACAATTACCGATAAATCCGGCAATGCCGGTATCGCTTTCTGGATTAATCAGCGCTTTAATCTCGAAAGCAACAAAATGATCGATAAAAGGCATCCGGCCATTTCTAAAATTCACAAATGGGTAACGGAACAATACGAAGCAGGTAGAGTAACCTCTATTTCCCCTGAAGAGATGGAGAAAAAAGTACGCATTCATTTGCCGGAATACTTTATGTCGGAACTGGAAAAGATAAAGTTTATAGCGGAAAAAGCTGCTGTTGCCATAGTCGATCAAATTATCGAACACCCTTTAATGAAAAACATGGATACGGTACAGCAGGAAACGCTTATGCAACAATTTGTAGATGAACATCCTTCAATCCAGTTCGCTTACGTAGTGGATATGAATGGCCGGAAAACGACCAAGAACATTACGAATATTGAAGATCGCGCTAAATATGAAAACTATGGCGTAGGCACAGATCAATCCGACAGGGAATGGTTCATCACCCCCTTGCGTACAGGGAAAGTTTATGTCTCCGATTTCTTTATTTCCAAAATGACCGGAATTTTATGTTTTACGGTTTCAGCACCAATTGTTAATGATCAGGATCAAATGATGGGTATTTTCGGCGTTGATATTCAATTCGAAGACTGGGTAAAAAGAGCTGAAGATATGGAAGATATGGATCATATTGCCCTGCGCGCGGAATACAAAGAAATAAAATCAAAAGCCAAACACGGCCACCACTAGAAAATCTTCCATTTCAGAAACGTAGTGCACTGAAATGTGTTAGTTTTTCTTGTCCTGCATAGTTAAGCGACGCAGGGTTAGGGAGAATCCAATTCCGCAAGCATGGCGCGGTGGAATTATCCAGCAAAAGGCGGAGGGCATCGCATATGCCCCTGGTATCCCTCACAGCAAAGCAAAGCTACGCGGGACCGGAAAGACTTCAATTTCCATGGATTTCGTATAAAATTATCATTAAAGAACCACATAAATAAGATGATTGACAAGTTTTAAAAGATGATTTAGTTATCTCCAAATATTTGCCTAATCCTGTTTTTCAGGAGCGGAGGACCCAATTTCCCGGGGCGTATCGCTTAGGCGTAGGGTAGCCTCTTCGGCCCGAGCCCTTCAGCTAACTTCGTAGGCTTCGATGAGGAGAACTTCCGGGAGTTGTCCGGGATTGATTATTCTCCCCTAATAAATCTTCGGAGGTTCTTTTATGTCATCACCAAGTTCTGAAAATGACGGTGGCCTTGAATCACATGAAAAACACCACCACGAGTGGCTGAATAAAAAAGTTTTATTACTTGCCATCGGTTCCATAGGTATAGTCTTCGGCGATATAGGAACAAGCCCTCTTTACGCCATCAAAGCATGCTTCCATGGAAAACACGCCATTACTCCCAGCATGATGAATATTCTGGGAGTTTTATCTCTTATTTTCTGGTCGATGGTCATCGTTGTCAGTTTCAAGTATCTCACCTTTATACTTAGAGCCGACAATCGGGGTGAAGGCGGCATTTTCGCGCTCGTCAGCCTTTTAAACAAACCTGATAAAAGTCTCTCTCGTCTTTTAAAATACGTCCTTTTACTTGCAGGAATAATTGGTGCCGGACTCCTTTACGGAGATGGTGTCATCACTCCCGCGATATCTGTTCTCTCCGCGATTGAAGGTCTTGAGGTTGCAACCAAAGCTGCCGCACCATTTGTTTTGCCTTTAACATGTATAATTCTTATCCTGCTCTTTTCATTGCAACGCAAGGGCACTGCCCATATTGGAAATTTGTTTGCACCTATTATGATCCTCTGGTTTTTATCTATTTGTATTTTCGGTATATTGCAAATAATACGTGAGCCTTCAGTATTTTACGCCATCAATCCGATCTATGCTTTTGATTTTTTTATTAACAATGGAGTGCATGGCATTGTTGTATTAGGATCAGTTGTTCTTTGTATTACCGGTTGCGAAGCCCTTTATGCCGACCTTGGACATTTCGGCAGAAATGCAATCAGACTTTCCTGGTTTCTTTTCGTCTTTCCCGCGTTATTATGCAATTATTTCGGTCAAGGTGCTTTATTGCTTACGCATCCCGAAATGAATATCAATCCCTTTTACAATATTGTGCCGGAGATAATGCTATACCCTATGATCGGACTTTCCACTGCTGCTACAGTAATAGCTTCCCAAGCGTTGATTTCCGGTGCATTCTCTCTCACACAACAAGCTGTGCAGTTGGGTTTTTGTCCACGCGTTCGTATCATTCACACGTCAAGTGAAATGCAGGGACAAATATACATTCCTTTCGTAAATTATGCATTAATGATTTCGTGCATCGGTGTTGTCATTGGCTTCAAGGAATCAGGTGCATTGGCAGGTGCTTATGGAATCGCTGTAACAGGAACCATGATTATTACATCACTTCTTTATTTTCTTGTACTTGTTCACATCCGTAACTGGTCCTTCTGGAAAGTCCTTCCTCTAGTTGGAATATTTCTCGCGTTTGATGTTGCTTATATAACAGGTAACACATTCAAAATTGCCGACGGAGGATGGTTCCCTATTTTTGTTGCCGCCATTATAGCAATGGCTATGACTACATGGAAAAAAGGGCGGACAGAACTCTACCGGAATTTAATAGGATCAAGATTCCCTTTGGAAAGTTTTCTTTCTGAATTGCCAAAAACTCAGATACTGCGTGTTCCCGGGACTGCCGTTTTTATGACATTATCACCTGTAGGAACACCGCCGACACTTCTACACCACGTAAAACATAATCACGTATTGCATGAAAAAGTAATTCTTCTTTCCATCATGAATACAGATACTCCGGCTGTATCTGCGGGCGAACGAATTAAGCTGACTAATTTGGGACAGGGCTTTTACCGCGTTGAGGCCTTCTTCGGTTTCATGCAGAAGCCGAATGTACCGCAGATTATGAAAATTATTGCCCAGTATGGACTAGTTACCGATCCGATGACTACAACTTTTTACCTGGGCAGGGAAACTCTCCTTACCGGGGGAAAATCGAAAATGATGCGATGGCGTAAAGCATTTTTTGCCTTTATGTCCAGAAATGCGGGAAATCCCACCTCTTATTTTGGAATTCCTGCCAACAGGGTCGTTGAACTTGGCGCACAAATAGAATTATAATTCTTCTTGATGAAACATACGAAACAAGAATTGCATGATTTCATATTTTAAGAAGTCTGGCGGCTTCTTCCATTTCCAAAGGCTCTTTCAACTTTGCCAGCATTTGAGGAGATTCCTGAAAATTTTCCAGAGCATTAAAAAATTTGTCCAGGACATCTCCACTATATGTAGGAATCAGAAAAAGATGTGTATGGGGAATCCTTCTGCCGCGTGCGTAAAGGAAAATAAAATCAGGATTGAATGTCTGCATCATTTTATTGGATACAATTTTGGCAACCTTGAATAGATTGGCATTTTCCTCATCTGTCAATTCATGCCACCAGGGAACGTGTCTCTTGGAAATAACAAGACAGTGTCCCTTTGTATACGGATGAATGTCAAGTATACACATGGATAATTCATCTTCATAAATTTTATAAGCCTTGGCCTTACCCGCAACAATATCACAAAAAACACAATTAGTTTTATTTGGCATTTATAATTCCCCTATTTAAATGGATTTTCAAAACTAGCAACTCTACCCAGTTCAACCTCAATTTCCATCAGTCGATTATATTTGGCTATGCGTTCCGAACGGCAGGCGGAACCGGTCTTTATTTGACCACCGCCCATCGCTACGGCAAAGTCGGCAATGAAGGTATCTTCCGTTTCACCGGAACGATGGGAAATAACGTAGCCCCATCCTGCCTTGCGGCAGAGCTTGATCGCTTCAATAGTTTCCGTAACTGTGCCGATCTGATTGAGTTTAATCAAAACCGCATTGGCTGTTTTTTCTTTAATGCCTTTGGCAATATATTGGGGATTGGTCACAAAAATATCATCACCGACAATCTGGATTTTATCCCCCTGGTCGGTTGTTTGCTTCTGAAATCCTTTCCAGTCGTTTTCCGCAAGACCGTCTTCAATTGATACAATCGGATATTTTTTAATCCAATTTTGATAGAAGGAAATCATTTCATCGGAAGTCTTCTTCCCCTGACCGGATTTTACCAGATTATACATTCCCTTTTCATGGAATGAGCTGGCTGCCGGATCAAGCGCAATAGCGATATCTTTTCCCGGTTTGTAACCGGCTTTTTTGATTGCTTCTATGATTACTTCACAGGCTTCGTCGTTGCTTTTTAAATCGGGCGCAAAACCACCTTCGTCGCCGACATTGGTGGCGTAACCCTGCTTGCTTAAAATCGCTTTAAGAGCATGGAATGTTTCAACACCATAACGCAGTGCTTCGGCAAATGTTGGAGCTCCAATAGGCATGATCATAAATTCCTGAAAATCCACATTGTTGTCGGCATGTTTGCCGCCGTTGAGAATATTCATCATGGGCACAGGAATTCTGGTGGCATTGAAACCACCCATATAGGCATAAAGAGACAAGTTGGAAGCAAGAGCAGCCACTCGGGCAACCGCCATCGAAATACTGACGATTGCATTGGCTCCCAATTTGCTTTTGGTCGGCGTGTCGTCGAGTAGTTTGATCATCAGGTGGTCTATTTCCGCCTGACATGTAGGGTCCATGTCTATTAAAATAGGTGCAATGCGTTCATTGACATGGGCTACAGCTTTCAGAACGCCTTTACCGTTATAACGGGTTTTATCACCGTCGCGTAATTCAACTGCTTCGTTTTCACCTGTCGAAGCTCCTGACGGACAGGACGCCGAAGCGGTAATACCGTTATCAAGTGTAATGGTTGTTTTGACAGTAGGATTTCCACGGGAATCCAAGATTTCCATTGCGTGAATTGAGTGAATTTTTCTTTTCATATACTTTCCTTTCTAATAATATTATTTCTATTTTGTCAAATTTCCTACTAGTCCGTCTATCTGAGTGACCATTTGTTTAATGACGTCCGTTTTTCCTTCTGCACGTGAAGTCAGCGCCTCAATGGTGGAGAGTTCTTCGTGGATGTAATTTATTGCCTGCAGGTGCATTTCTTCGATAGCGTTATTGACACTTTTCTCCCACTGGTAAGCAAGGCGGGAGAGATTAATTTCCACTTCCTTCGGAATACCTTCAATAAAGTGCCGCTCGAAAATTTTCCGGAAGAATATCATGGGTATGACAAACCAGATTAAATCGAGATGGATGTCGAAAGTTTTGGTAAACGATATATCCGGATGGTCGGGTTCGATGACATCAATCTTCCAGTCGACTTCCGCCAGTTTTACGCCTAGCACGTTTTCTATATTATCGCCAAGAAACTTGCGGGAAGCTTCCAGTGACCTTGAAAATCCGGCATGAGCTTTTTTTAAGGTTCCCATAAAGTGAGCATGCTCGGTTTTGGAAATTGCGCGCATTTCTTGGGAAAGTTTTTCCGACACCCATGCTTCGTAACTGCGGGACAGTTTCCAGAGGTTTCCTTTCCACGAAGGCATATCCTCTTTCAGTTTACTCATCACTTTTTTAGTAAGCGGCAATTTAAATTTATCCAAATATGTTTCAATAAGGAGACGTGTCTGACGCTGATGTTCACGGGAAATAATGCCCAGTTCATCCCGCATTAGAGATTCATTGACCCTTTCATTGATAATCTGCGCACGCAGATTTTCGCGGTTCATGTCCGCTTGTAAAGATGAGTTTAATGCTATTTTTAAATAGCTGAGAGTTCTCCGGGATAAAGAGAGAACCTTGTAACGGAGTATGCGCAGAAATTCAAAGTCACGGTTGTCGGCCATGGTCTTCAAAATTTCATTTTCGACTTTTTGCCGGTAAACATCTGTTCGATTGACTGTGGAATACATATACACCGGCATGTCCCGATGTAGTTCGCGTTGTAAAGTGTCCTTGAAAAAAGTGAGCACTTCCTGCTGCTGCTCAGGTGAGAGCAGGTCGGATTTGGTGAGCAGCAACATTATATTGGGGGTGTGACTGGTAAGCTCTCTAATAAGCTCCAGATCATTCTGGGAGAGTGGTCGGTCGGAACTGACCGCAAGCAATGCCATACCTACAGCGGGCAGCCAACTTTCGGACATAGCCTCGTGATATTTAAAAATACTACCCAACCCCGGCGTATCTACCAATCTTATGCTGGGATATTGCTCAAGAGAGGGCAATTCAACATCCACAATGGCTACATTTTTGGTGTTGCCGGGGTTTTGGGCTTCTGAAGTGAATGCGGCAATATCGGTCAGCGGAGCCTCGGTTGTGGTGCCGTCAAAATGCTGGACCAACAAGCACTCTCTTTCTCCGTATTGAAGACGTGTAATGGCTGTTGTTACGGGTATGGCACCGATAGGTAATATCGATTGTCCGATAAGACTGTTGAGAAAAGAACTTTTGCCTGCCTTGAACTGTCCCAGAACCGCCACATCAATTGGAGGATTTTCCGAAATCAGTATTTGTGCTGCTTTCAACTGACGGAACAAGGAAATCATTTGAAATTGCTTACAAGCATTTTCAATTTTTTCTAAAAGATTACGAATGTCGGAAAGAGAAATTTGATTTAACGTATTGTACATAATTAAAAAACTCCCACAGATTAATTTTCTGCAGGAGTTATCAGCTATATAAAAGCGGTTAATCTTAGGTGAACTCCATCACCTATTCATGTAATAAATTAAATTTTTTGTAATTATATTCAAAAAATATCAGTTAGTCAATATGAATATTAATTAAAAATATTCAACTTTATTAAAGCGATATAACTAGCTCGGTGTAGCTTCGCTTTGCGGGATACCACGAGTATCTGTGATGCCTTCCGCCTTCGGCGGTATAATTCCACTTACGCTTCAAACTTCATCCTGACCTGTCGGGATTCGTTTCCCGCTTGTGTCATTAAATTCGACCATCAAGCTTCAGTTTACATCGTTTCTAAAGCTTGGGTTTCCCTAATCATACACTACCCATTGTTCGAACGGGCGGTCTTCATCGTATTCTGAAAGAGGAGCTATTTCTCTTATAAATCGGGAAGGTGCCAGATTTAAGACGCCCGAAGATCGTGTATAATCCAGTGCCGGATAACATAGGTAAAGCTGGTCTTTAGCTCTGGTAACTGCCACATAAAATAGTCGTCTTTCTTCTTCCTCGCCATCTTGCTCTTTTAACGCTCTCTGAAGAGGAATCATTCCGTCCGCACACCAGATCAAAAAAACATATGACCATTCGAGACCTTTGGCCTGATGAATCGTGCTCAGAGCAATCCTATCGTCATCATCTTCTTCACCGATGTTTTCTTCTTTGGCCATGTTGGTCAACAACGCCAGCTCATTTAAGAAATCTTCCATTTGCAAAAATTGAGCGGAAAAATTTCCCAGTTGAATTAAATCTTCTTCCCTTGATGATGCATCGGAATAATTATCCTGGAGATAAACCCGATAGCCTCCTCTGTTTAATAAAACATCTATCACTCTTTCCGGAATGCGCTCGGATTCCGGAATTTCGAGAAGCAGCATTATTGTTTTACGACATTCCTCCAATCCCGGTTTTACGGCTTTCGACATTGCCTTAATAAATTCATCCTTCAAGACAGCCTTCAGAGGATTTTCTTCCCTTTTTAAATACTGCCAGATTTTATTGAAGGTCGCCTTCCCTACTTTCGGATACATTATTAGTAACCGCCGCCAGGCCAACTCATCGCGTGGATTGACTAAAATTCTCATATAGGAAGTCACATCTTTAATGTGTGCCTGTTCAAAAAAACGGATACCGGAACGCATGTCAAACGGAATATCGCGCCGGACAAATTCCATTTGCATTTCCATGGAATGATAATGCGCCCGGTACAGAATAGCTATTTCTTTCAGCGGCACTCCCGAACGAACCAATTCCGTAACTCTTTGTGCCACAAAGTCGGCCTGTTTTAAAACGTTGTGTGCGGAAACCATTACCGGCCGCATTCCGTTATCGCGAACGGCTTTCAATTCTTTGGGAAACTGTTTTTCGTTATTATTGATACTTAAGTTGGCCAGATGCAATATTTCCGGCGTGCTGCGATAGTTAGTTTCCAGTTTGAATATTTTACAATCAGGATATCGTTTGGGGAAATTAATTATATTGTTGAAATTTGCACCCCGGAAAGAATAGATGCTTTGCGAATCGTCCCCTACCACCATTAGATTTCTATGAGTCGATGCCAGTAAGTCAACAATATCAGCCTGTATAATATTTGTATCCTGATACTCGTCCACCAGTATGTGCTCGAATCTGCCTGAAAGAATTTTTAAAACATCATAATTTTTTTGAAGAAGTATGCGACAATTACTTAATAAATCATCAAAATCCATAACTCCGAGCTCTTTCTTCTTTTGTTCATAGAGACAAGCGATCTGGTTAATCTCATTTATAAGATGAAGAAAAAATGGATATTTTGATTCCAGAACATCATCCAAAGTGCTTTGCGTATTAGCAGTCAGACTGATGATCTCGGAAATTATATTACTCTTGGGAAATTTGCTGAGTTTCGGATCAATTTTGAGTTCGCCCATACATGTAGAAATAATTTGACGTGAATCTTCGCTGTCCACGATCGAATAATTGGTTTTATAACCAAGGTAATGAGCGTGTTTTCTTAAAACGAGATGGGCAACGTGATGAAAAGTACCACCAATAATATTTCTAGTATCGGAATTAATCAGGTTCTCCACCCTGTTGAGCATGGAACGGGCAGCTTTATTGGTAAAAGTAGCCAGTAGAATATTTTCTTGTTTGACACCACTTTCCAGTAAACGGGCAACACGGTATGTTAATGTTCGCGTTTTTCCGCTTCCTGCACCGGCTAAAACAAGAAGCGGACCGCTTTCTTCCATTACCACACTATACTGTTCACGATTAAGCTCTTTTCCATAATCAATCATTAATTCAATGCACCATCAATATTTTTCATCGTTTATAATTGAAAAATTTCTTATCTTCAAGTTAATATGTAATGTATTCTTTTACAATTTTATTTTCGTTTCCAATAATACGAATATTATAACAAAAATCGATGTCATTGTATGTTTATGTCACAATTTCTATCCACTTGACAATATCTTCCCCTTGTGTTGAAAATATTTCAAATTTCATGTATTGATCCGCGAACTAGTACCGTTATTCCTGTCAATTGTCCTATCAAAAAATTTTAGTAATTTTAAAAAATGGAAGTATTATGGATAATAAACATGAGGATCGTCAGTCAGAACAAAACGTTAGTAGCCATATTCTCCTTACAATTTTCCTGGTATGTTTTTGGATCACGATATTATCCACATTCTTATACGCTTTCTCGTGGGACCCTCCCCCGCCAATACCGACCGATGATCCGCGATGGGAAAAAGTAAGAAATCTCTGGAACAATCATTATGGAGGAGACAACCTTGATGAATTAATCAATACTCTATTTTTGCTGAAAGGTGCCTATCCTTTAAAGATTGAACCGATCATTCTTCTTGCCAAAGCGCATTATCTGCACGCTCGATATAAAAATGAGGATCGCAGAGAACATTTTGAAAAAGCGGAAGAATATGCTTCCAAAGCCTGCAAAATGGACCCAAAAAACTTGTATGCCCTGACCACGCTGATTGAAACTATATGCTACAGCCGTGACCATGATTATATTTTCGGCAAATATGGTCCCTTAATCCGTTCTCATGCTCCGATTAAGGATACTGCAGAAGCCCTGCCTGATATGCAATACCCTGGATGGAACGCTTTTAAAACTCTTTGGCTGGCTCGTCTTGATGTTGAAAAGGCTAAATCTGCAGTGGCCATGGTAGAAAAAATATCCAAGGAACACCCCGCAGATGGACTTGCACAAACATGGGCTTCACGCGCTAATTATTACATAGGCCAATATTATACCAGTATTAACAAACATAATGAAGGCATGACCTATTATAAAAAAGGAATCGCCTATGGGACAAAAGCACGCGAAATCTTGCCTCACAGCGTACCGGCCAACTATTGGTATATGCTCAATCTGTCGCGCTCAATCCAGTTTACGAGCTTTGCCAATAAAGCACTTTATCTTAAGAATATTTTGAATCCCATCTACTTTTGCTCTAAAGAAAACAGCATCTATTTCTTCTGTGGTCCAGTTATCAGCCTGGCAACCATAGTCACCAATGGCGGATGGATTACGGAAAAAGGAATGAGTCTGGTCAATATCACCCTGGAGATGGATTTGAACGGTCTTGAAATCGCCAGTATTCTTTTTCCTCATTACTATTACATACCTTATGCTTGGGCTGATGTACTTGCCTATAAAGGCAAACCAGCAGAAGCATTGGCAATCCTAGAAAAACTTATAGCAAGCAATCCGAACATTGATCCGCTTATCCCTGAAAATCATTGTTTTATAAGATTGGCCAAGCGCTTATACAACGATATCAAACAGGGGAAATATTAAATCCGGTTTTATAATCACGTTATAAAATATCTTGATTTTAGTTAATAAATAGGTTAAAGAAACCCGCATTAAAATGATCATATCATCCGATATAATCAATTAGTTAACCTGGTTAACCTGTGTTTAAGTAAAGTTATTCCTTTCTAGAACCACAAAAGTTATCAGGAAGTTTTTACATAAAAAGAGGAGTTTTATGGATTGCAAACAAAGAAATTACCGGTTTAAACCGGCTGATGGCAGACTTGTATTTTTAACATTTTTCTTTATTTGTATTGGCATACTGGGATTATCCGGAAACGTATGTGCCTTCCCCTGGGATATGCGACCACCAATTCCTGGTTATGATCCCCCAAGATGGGAAAAAGTCAGGATTCTATGGAACAAACACTACAAGGGTAACGATATTGATGACCTAATTGATACTCTGACTTCACTAAAAGAGGCCTACCCCGCAAAGATTGAACCAATCACTCTTCTTGCCAGAGCACATTATATGCACGCCCGATATATAAGTCAGAATCGCAAAGAACATTTTGAAAAAGCAGAACAATATGCTTATAAAGCATGCAAAATGGATCCGAAGAATTTATACGCCTTTTTCACGCTGGTTGAAACGTTATGTTACGGCCGCGATCGCAATTATATATTCAGCAAATACGGCGCTCTTATCAAATCCTTTACCCCGATCAGGGGAACCGGTGAAGCGTTGCCCGATATGAGCTACCCGGGATGGAGTACCATCAAAGCCCTTTGGGTGGCGCGGCTTGATGTCGAGAAAGCCAAAAAGGCGGCGACAATGCTGGAAAAAATAGCCAATGACAATCCGTCTGACGTCCTTGCGCAACTCTGGGCATCACGCTCCAATTATTATATCGGTGAGTATTACACTTGCCTTGACGAACACAACAAGGGAATGCCTTACTACAAAAAGGGCATCGCCTATGCAACACTCGCCTATAAAATTTTGCCGACCAGCGTACCGGCCAATTACTATTGTATGCTTAATAGAGCGCGCATTATTCAATTTACAAACATCGCTAATAAAGCACTTTATCTCAAAGACATTTTAGATCCCATTTTTTTCTGTTCCAAAGAGAATAGCCTCTATTATTTCTGCGGTCCCATTATTAGTCTGGCAACCATAATTACCAGTGGCGGATGGATTACTGAAAAGGGAATGCGTCTTGCCAATGTGACGTCAGACATGGATATGAATTTTCTGGAATTGGCTGAAATCATGTTTCCCGATTATTATTACATACCTTTTGCCCGGGCAGATCTCCTGGCTTATAAAGGCAAAAAAACCGAAGCATTGGCCGTTCTCGAGAGAGTCATTGCCGGCAATCCTGACGTTGACCCGATGGTCCCGGAAAATCATGGCTTTATAAGAGTATCCAAGCGCTTATACAACGATATAAAACAGGGGAAATATTAAAATCCAATTTAATCCTTGTTATTCATAAGTATTAAATTTATCTTGATTTTAGTTGCCGGATAAGCTAAACAAGCGCCCATTCAAATGAATTTGCTTTTTCAAAGAAAAGCATAGAGAGATATTGAAAGGAGTCTTCATGGCAAAGTACGAATCTAAGTCTCTGAGAAATTTAGCAATAATCGGACACGGAGGAACAGGCAAAACATCGCTTTGTGAATCTTTTTTATATGTTTCTGGTAAAAGTGAACGATTAGGAAGAGTTGATGACGCAACATCGTGTATGGATTTTGAACCGGAAGAACAAAAACGACGGGGATCAATCAGTTCGGCGGCAAATTTTGTTGAATGGGAAAAACATAAAATCAATTTTATTGATACACCTGGCGATTCTAATTTTGCATACGATATAAAATGTTCAATGAGCGTAGTCGAAAACGCTATCGTCGTAGTTGATGCTGTCGGAGGAGTTGAATTTCAGACAGAAAAAGTATGGGAACTGGCAGATGAATTTAAGCTGCCCCGCATCATTTTCATCAATAGAATGGACAAAGAACGCGCTATTTATGATACGGCCATACAAAGTATTAAGACCAAATTCAAGAAAAAGGCCACTCCTGTTTGCCTGCCTATAGGAGCTGAAGACAAATTCAACGGAATTGTTGATTTAATCGGCATGAAGGGTTATGTGTTCAGCGATAATAAAGGAGTAGGCAAGGCCGTTGATATTCCTGCCGAAATGAAAGATGAAGTAAAAAGTCTGCACGATTCCATGGTAGAAGATATCGCCGAATCCGACGATGAACTGATGAATAAATATCTGGAAGCCGGAGAACTTTCCGCTGAGGAGTTGAAAACCGGATTAAGAAAAGGTGTTACATCCGGAAGTCTGATTCCGATCGTTTGCGGCTCTTCTATCAAAGGAATCGGTATTTCTATGTTACTGGATTTGATAGTCGATTCTTTTGCTTCTCCTCTGGATCGCGGTCCTGTAAAAGGCAAAAAACCAGGAACTGACAATCTTGAAGAACGTCAGCCTTCCGAAGATGCACCATTCTCCGGTATTGTTTTTAAAACAATCGCCGATCCCTATGCAGGTAGATTAACCATTTTCCGCGTTTTTTCAGGTAAACTGAATTCGGACACGCCCGTTTTCAATTCATCAAAAAAGATAACTGAAAAGTTCGGCAACATCTTTTTCCTGGAAGGTAAAAATCAAAAACCGGCCGAAACATTAATCCCCGGAGACATTGCCGGTGTAGCCAAACTCAAGGAAACAGTAACCGGAGACAGTCTCTGCAACGATAAAAATCCTATTATTTTTGAAAAAGTTACTGTTCCGCCGCCTATTATGTCCTTTGCCATCGAACCGAAATCAAGAGGCGACGAAGACAAGATTGCAACTTCCATTCACCGTCTGGAAGAAGAAGATCCCACAATCGTATTCTCACGTAACGTTGAAACAAAGGAAATGATTCTTTCCGGCATGGGACAGGTCCATATTGAAGTTACCATTGAGAAAATGAAAAGAAAATTCGGCGTGGAGGTTAACTTAAACACTCCCAAAATTCCCTATAAGGAAACTATCAAAGGTAAAACCAATGTTCAGGGCAAATACAAAAAACAATCCGGTGGACGCGGCCAGTTCGGTGATTGCTGGATCGACATTGAACCCCTGCCCCGCGGCGGCGGTTTTGAGTTTCATGACAAAATAGTCGGTGGTGTTATTCCAGGACAATATCGTCCGGCTGTCGAAAAAGGTATTGTGGAAGCTGCTGCTAAAGGCGTAATTGCCGGCTATCCTGTGGTTGATTTTAAAATAAATCTGACTTTCGGTTCTTACCATACTGTTGACTCATCAGAAATGGCTTTCAAAATTGCCGGTTCTCTGGCATTTCAGAAAGGTGTATTGGAATGTCAGCCAATACTTCTTGAACCGATAGTAAACATCGAAATAGAAGTACCGGACGAATACATGGGTGACGTTATCGGAGACTTAAACAGCAGACGCGGCCGCGTTCAGGGAATGGATGCAAAAGGTTCCAATCAGATAATAAAAGGACAGGTCCCACTTGCGGAAATATTAAAATATGCGCCTGATCTCCGTTCCATGACCAGCGGTAGAGGAAACTTCACCTACACTCATTCCCATTACGAGGAAGTTCCAGCTTATATCGCCGAGAAAATCATCGCCGAGTATAAGAAAGATAAAGAAGAAGAATAATCATTGGCATGAACTCAATTTTAAATTGATGTTCATACCCATTTCGCTTTTCGATGACGGAGTCTTACAAATGATCAGCGCCGGAATTATTACGGTAAGTGATAAAGGCTCGCAGGGTAAACGGGAAGATTTAAGCGGCCCCGCGATAGCAGAAATGCTTGCAGATGCCGCAATTGAAATCAAGAAAACTCTTATCATTCCTGACGAAACAGATCAGATCCAAAAAGCAATTATCAATTTTGCAGATGTTGAAAATCTGGATTTGATTTTGACCAGCGGCGGTACCGGTGTAAGTCCGCGTGATCTCACACCCGATGCGACACTCAAAATAATTGATAAACAAATTCCCGGTATGGCCGAAGCAATGCGTCATCAAAGCATGCAGATTACTCCTCACGCTATGATTTCCCGAGCTGTAGCAGGAATTCGCGGGAAAAGCCTGATAATCAATCTCCCGGGAAGTCCGAAAGGGGCGAAAGAAAATCTTGCCGTAATTTTACCGGCATTAAAGCACGCTATCGAAAAAATCAAGGGAGATGACTCGGAATGTGCTTCTCCATAAACTTTAAGGCATTTCGTGGATGTGTTCCCATCCAATAAATTTTACCGCAACGCGGACACTTATTGTATCTGTCACAATTTTCAAAAACATAAGAAGGCACCAAATCACGAACTTCATTTTTTCCGATACCCTGAAGCTTTTGATTGCATTCAAGACAAATCGAGAACATTTTCCTTCTGTCAATTTCAAGAAAAAGCTTTTCGATAACAGCATTGAGTTGTTTACTGACAATAACATCGGTGACTAGAAAGAGAATACCGGAAAACTGACGTTCAACCATGTCTTTTCTTCTGGTGAGAACTATTCTGCCCTCCGCATCGGCCTGCCGCAGCATTTCACGACCTGCTTCTTTTGAATAAACCACAGTATCATAACCCAGAAGACGCATCCATTTTGCCAACTTTGCCAAACTTGCGTCAGCAATAAATTTTAAATCTGCGTCAGAACCGGATATTAAATTATTTTGGTGTTTGTTGTTCATCAATCACTGGCGGATTTTCGTCGGCATGCATTTCTCTACGTAAGTCGCGAACGACTTTATTCAAACGTTTGATAGTGCGATTCAAACGAAACCTTTCTACTATTCCCCAGAAGCCTGTAATAATTACTCCGAATAAAACTGAAATAAAAATAAGTAAATAAACCGGCACAGGCGGTATTTTGAACAAACCATAATACTGCAGCCGTACCAATGTTAAATTTTGTTGGGAAAATGTAACAATAAACAATGCCAAAACTATGACGAATATTAAATATATTATTCTCATAATGATATTATCACTCCTGATGATACTTTTTAAAAATGGGGGCAAGACTAGCTGCTGTTTTAGATATATCTTCAGGTATTACCCTCACGTTAGTAACCACGCTCATGAAGTTCGTATCACCTTCCCAGCGGGGAATGACATGAATATGAAAATGATCCTCAATTCCGGCTCCCGCCGCTTTGCCAATATTAATTCCTATATTGAATCCATCCGGTTTCATTGCCTCTTTTAGTGCCTTTACTGCTGTTTCTAAAAGATCAAACATTTCTTTTCTTTCTTCCTGAGTCAGATCTTCAATTTTCCCCGTATGTCTTTGCGGTATTATCATTAAATGCCCGTTTACATACGGATACCTGTTCATCATTACATAGGCGGTTTTACCTTCAAACAAGATAAACTCTTCACATCTGATGGAGCACTTGCAAAATACGCAGCCATCAGGTTTTTCTCCCTTAATATATTCCATTCGCCAGGGTGCAAAAATTGTTTCCATAATTAAAACCAGCCTACTAGTAATTGTACCATTTCGCTTTCAAAGGATAACGCGGCGGCAAGGAGGAGGTTCCGCAGGCGTATTTTACATACGTTGAGGAAACCGACGATCCCGATAAGTCGGAACCAACAAAGTTATCCAAAGACTGGAGGCGCATCCCATAGGGGAGCGCATAATAAATCAACAGTCTTTCCTTGCCGGTAATTGCCACTCGCAAAGTGGTAATTACAACCGAATTGGTATTAAAGTTTAATTATCCTACCTTTTATATCTTTGTCAATTTCTAATATGCCAATCGTCCTGGAGGAATTAATATACCTGTCAACCGCAGACCCGGGATTGAAAAATAAAACATTACCCTTTTTATGATTTGCCGGTTTGTGAGTATGGCCGTAAACAATACAATCTACATTTTGAAATCCTGCTGATATTTTTTCTTCAATTCCCGAAGGAGATCCCCAACCATGAATAAGCAATAATTTGAATCCCTTTATTTCAAAAAGCAAATGCTCCGGAAATTTTTCTTTTACTAAAACGTTATCCATATTTCCGCACACTGCTTTGATTTCCTTACCCTTAAAAATGTCTAAAACCTTCAGGTCAACCATATCTCCCGCATGCAGAATAATATCGACGTCGCTGAAATATTTCTCAACGCATTTTCTCATCTTTTCGTCATAATCTGTCAGATGAGTATCCGAAATAACACCTATTTTTATCGTTTTATCTTCCATAACCTGCATTCATATTTGAGATTATTAACCATAAGAGTTAAAAAAGACAAGCTTTAAATTGACTTTATTGACAACTAAAGTTATTATTTTATCATGACTAATCTGGATAAATCTCTTAATAAAATTGCCGAATATATATTGCATCTCGACGAAGCATCGCTCATCTCTTTATGGGATAAGTACAAGAGCAAGGTCGAACATTTTTCTCATTCCACAGAGTGGGAAAAAGCCGTAATTATAGTTTCGATAATCAATGCCGTAAGAACGAAAAATGCAATTATCAATGAAATATTATTAAAAAACAACTCCACAAATAAAACAAAATCTCCGCCAGAAAAACCTAAAGAAAAACCTTATCTAAAATTGGTTAAGTAATGAATAAACAAGCCGATTTAAAAAGAATCGCCGAGTTGAGAAATATCATTGAGTATCACAATAAACGTTACTATCAACAGGATGCTCCGGAAATCTCCGATACCGAATACGACCGCTTAATGCGGGAACTGCAAGACCTTGAAAACAGCTATCCGGAAGAATTTTCAGCTACATCTCCTACACAACGCGTTGGTGCCGCTCCTCTTGCCAGGTTTGCTTCTTTCAATCATCCAACGCCTATGTTTAGCTTAGCCAATGCTTTTTCCAATGAAGAAATTGTTGAATTTGATAACCGCATCAAACGCTTGGCAGGAGTAGATAACATTTCATATGTTGCTGAACCGAAATTGGATGGACTGGCCGTGAATCTCATTTATGAAGACGGACTTTTTATCAGAGGAGCTACACGTGGTGACGGAACTACCGGCGAAGATGTGACACAAAACCTCAAGACTATTTCTTCCCTCCCGTTAAAAATGAAACGCACCTCGCACAACCCCGTTCCTTCTTTTATAGAAATAAGAGGTGAAGTTTATATGGAAAAAGAACCGTTCCAAAAATTAAATCTTCGGCGTATCGAAAATGGCGAGGAACCGTTTGCCAATCCCCGCAATGCCGCCGCCGGCTCCCTACGACAACTGGACTCCAGAATAACAGCGCGCCGCCCTCTTAATCTTTTCCTTTACGGCATTGGCGATGTAAAAGATATAAATTTCTCAACTCACTGGGAAATGCTGCAGGCTCTTGCCGGCTGGGGTTTCCCCGTAAACAAATTCATTGAAAAGTCATATGACATAAATTCTTCTATTAAATATTTTGAGCGCATCGGTGTCATGCGCGAAAAACTGCCGTATGAAATTGATGGTATTGTCTTAAAGGTCAACAATATTTCTTTACAAAAAAATTTAGGAAATGTCTCGCGCAATCCCCGTTGGGCACTGGCCTGCAAATTTCCGGCTGCACAGGCAACTACAGTTGTTAAAGAAATAGTTGTTGGTGTGGGACGCATGGGAACGTTAACACCCGTTGCCATCATGGATCCTGTTAACGTCGGTGGTGTCATGGTCAGTCGTGCCACAATGCATAATGAAGACGAAGTTCTTAAAAAAGATGTTCGTGTTGGTGACACCGTTGTTATACAGCGTGCCGGTGATGTTATACCCGAGGTCGTTAAAGTCATTTTCGAAAAGAGAACAGGCAAAGAAAAGAAATTTAAAATGCCCACCCACTGTCCTCAGTGCGGTTCGGAAGTTGTCCGTTTTGAGGGAGAAGTGGCGCATCGTTGTGTTAACATTTCCTGCCCGGCGCAATTAAAAGAACATATTCGTCATTTTGCTTCACGCGGAGCTATGGATATTGAAGGTTTAGGGGAAAAAGTCTCGGCACAGCTTTTCGATGCAAAACTAATTGCCGATCCCGCAGATCTATATTTTTTATCCAAAGAACAACTTACCGCTCTTGACCGCCAGGCGGAAAAATCAGCACAAAATTTAATAGATGCCATCAATAAATCGAAAAATCCGCTTTTGGATAAATTCATTTACGCTCTGGGCATCAGACATGTGGGAGAACGCACCGCCAAACTTTTGGCCGATCATTTCGGTAGCATGGAAAATCTGATGGCGTCAAAACAGGAAGATTTAACTGTCATAAATGAAATAGGACCGGAAATTGCCGTAAGTATAGTTGAATTTTTTCATGAACAAAAAAATATTGATGTCATGAATAAATTTAGTAAAGCCGGAGTTATTCCTCAGAAGAAAACTATACGGGCGAATGCTCCTTTGCAAGGCAAATCATTCGTTTTCACCGGTACGCTGGAGAACATGGGCAGAAACGAGGCTAAACTGTTTGTAGAAAATCTTGGCGGAACAATCCACTCCAGCATAACTAAAAAAACAACCTATGTTATAGCCGGAAGTGATCCTGGTTCCAAATTGGACAAGGCAAAATCTTCCGGAATTCATATTATTACTGAAGAAGAATTTTTAAAACTTATCGGCAGGTAATACAAAAGGTTGTCATTCCCGCCCCGCATGCGCGGGGTAAACATCCGGCGGGAATCCAGTTTTAGCCGAAGAAAGAGAGTGGCATTTTTGAAACGCGTTCATGTTTTTATAAGCGGCAGAGTCCAGGGAGTATTTTTCCGCGCAACAACACATCGCGCGGCAATCGGTTTCCGGCTTACAGGCTGGGTTCGTAACATGCCCGATGGCCGTGTCGAAGCTCTTTTCGAAGGTAACAACGAAGACGTTGATAAAATGCTTAAGTGGTGTCATATTGGCCCACCCTCTGCCATGGTTGAAAAAGTTATAATCGAAGAAGAAATTTTTATCGGAGAATTTAAAGATTTCCATATTAGATAAAGCGTTATTTTAAATGGAAGACTATCTTCGCAACATAGTGGAACTGAGTCTGGGCAGTACACCTGAAGAGCTGCTGAAAGCCTCTCTGGAAACTTGTATCAAACTCACCGGCGCTACCGGAGGCTCGATTCTCGGTGAAGAAGGCGTACACCTGCAATTTCTGTTTTCCGATGTCGTCGAACTCATCGGCGTTCGTGTGCCCTTTGACAGCATCGCCGGAGTAACAGTAAAAGAAAGCAAAGTAGTTTACACTTATGCGCCTACCGATAAAAGGCATTTCGATGGTGTGGATTCGCAGATTCAACATAAAACGAAATATCTCTTAAGCATTCCTATCCGGTCGATTCTCAAATCCACCGGAGCAGATCGCGCAGCGAATAACGCTGGTGCGTTGCAGCTGTTATTTGAAAATAATATCTTTCCTGAAATTAATGTCGAACAAGGCGCACAGGAATTCCCGTTAACCTCGTTTGAAGAAAACAGGCCATTCATGAATCGCCTGAAAGGTATAATCTGGATTCTGCCAATCGTCGCGTTCGGTATGGAAGTAACAAGATTGCGTCAAACTTCATATCAGGCAATACACGAGCTCAAGAACAAGTTAATATCCGGATTGTCATGGATTAAATATCTAAAGGAAGATATTCGCCAGAAAACTCCGGAAATCCTTAACGATGAAAATATCAAACAGGATTTTGAATTATCGGAAAGCGCAATCAAGGAAGGCGCCAATCTTGCCAGGATGTATCTGGAATTTACAAACATATACAATCCCCATTTTGCTCCGGTAAATATCAACGATGTCTTGACGGAAACTGCCGAGTCGTTAAAAGTTCTCGCTGTCGAACTCAAAGCCTCAGATTTTGTCATAAAGCTTGACCTTGATAAGAAAATCGTATTAAAAAACCTCGATGCATCGCAACTGAAAATGGCATTTTTCAACCTTTGCAAGAATGGAGTGGAAGCGCTTGTTGAGCACAATATTCCCGATCCCAGGATCATGATTTCTTCAACAACACAAAACAGTCATGTTTCTGTTACAATCAGCGACAATGGTCCCGGCATACCGCGGGAAATAGCTAAAAATCTTTTTGTGGCATTCAAGACGAAAAAAGAAGGCGGTACCGGTTTGGGATTAGCCATCACGAAAAAAATTATTGACGTGCATGGCGGAACGATAAAATGTAATATAAGCGACAAAGGAACTTCATTTACTATTATACTTTAGTATAAAGGAGATTCATCATGATAGATAACCCTGTTGATATCACATTTTCCGGAAAAGACGACTATTCAAAACTTCTGGAATCAATCAAACGAAATATGGATCCGAAGAAAAACACTGTCCTGATCGTGGATGATGAAAAAGGCATTCGAATGAAGATAGCCCGCGATGTAAAAGCGTTTGATCCTTCGGTAGTTGTTTTCGAGGCAACCAACGGATCTGAAGCGTTGGAGACACTTAATTTCATTCGTTCGAAATATCTCCGGGATCCAATCCTGATTGTGCTGGATCTGAACATGCCCGTAATGGATGGCTGGGAAGTTATCAGCAGGCTTAAAAAGGAATATGAAAGCAATGGGAAAAATGCCGGCATTCCCATACTGGTTCTTTCATCAACAAGCGGTGAAAAGAGCAGCTTTTTGAGTAAAAAAAGCGTTCACGACGGAAAATCCGGTTACACTCCGCTTGTAAGTATCGCCAAAGAAACCTGTATTGATAAAAGTCACTATGACGCGGTTGGCGAAAAAGGTTTCCTGGCGTGGATTGATATATTCATGGGAAAGGAGTAATCCTTCCATTCCTAAATCAAGCGCTATCTGCATTCGTTGATCGCTTCCGCAAAGCCCCGCATAGAGTTCACGATTGTCGCGTCATCGACACAGTAGGCGATGCGGAAGTAACCCGGACCGCCGAAACCGCTTCCGGGCACGGTAAGAATATTTTTCTGCAACAGCATTTTGACAAATTTTACATCATCGGGAATCGGGCTATTTACAAACAAGTAAAACGCTCCCTGCGGTTTTTCAAATTTGTATCCTGCTTTAGCCAATCCCGCGCAGAGCAAATCCCGCTTTTTCTGATAAACCTTTACATCAACAGCCACATCCTGAAGTCTGGCAACAATTCTTTGCATAAGCGCCGGTGCATGCACAAAACCTAAAATTCTCGTGCACATAATCAGTGCATTGATCAAATTATCCGATTCATGAATTTTAGGATTGACGGCAATATAACCAATTCTTTCACCCGGCAAAGACAACGTCTTGGAATAAGAATAGGCCACAATACTGTTGGCATATGCTTTCAGTACGCTTGGCACCTTAACGCCATCAAATAATATTTCCGCATAAGGTTCATCAGATACAAGGTATATTGCATTTTTGTATGCCCTGCCCTTTTCTCTTAAAAGCTTGGCCAAATCAGTAATATTTTTTTTACTATAAACTTTACCGGTCGGATTATTGGGAGAATTAATAATAATTGCTTTTGTTTTTTTATTAATCGCTTTGTCAATAGCTTCAATATCCAAAGAAAAATCTTCTTTGGTTCTTGCATATCTTACCACGCCGCCATAATTTTCTATGTAAAAAGGATATTCGACAAAAAAAGGTTTTAGAACTATAACTTCATCATTCGGATCAAGCAACGCCTTGAAAATAACATTCAACGCTCCTCCTGCGCCACAGGACATTACAATATGATTTGCCGACATTTTCAATCCGGTTGATTTGCCGATTTTATCGGCAATTGCCTTTCTTGTTTCCGGATACCCGGCATTCGGCGTATAACCGTGCTTCAAGGGAATAATTTCTTTGGCTAATTTAACAAGCTCAATTTTAAATTTATCAGGTTGTTCCACGTTGGGATTTCCCAAGCTGAAATCATAAACCTTGTCCGCTCCATATTTTTTCTTCAGGTTAATACCTTCCTCGAACATCTTGCGGATCATCGATGATTGGGTCATCGATGATCTGATTTTTTTTGCAATAGTCATTTTTACGATTTTCCGTTTCTAATGTTTTTCAATATACAATTTTGTCCTTTCATTCTAAACTTTGATCTTGTTGAATATTTTAAATCAGTGATGTTTCTTTTTTCTTATTAAAACAAAGATACCAAGCAAAACCAGTATGGTCGGTAATAAATATTGGGTTAATTGGGAAAGTTCAATACCATAAAGTTCAATCGCGAGAAACAATGCTCCCGCAATGGTTATAAACCACCCTCCAAAATCTTTAGCCCGCTGTATGATTGTGGTTATTCCAATAACAATGATCAATATCGGCCACGTTTGACCAAAACTATAGCTTGTCGACCTGCTTATAAAGATCAATACGCCTAAAGTAATTAAAATGAGTCCACCTGTAAGAATATTGCGCTTTTCATTTGGCATAATTATCTCCCCCTGTTTATTATTTTTAAATTGGCGGAAGTCTGAATTCCCGCCAATTTGATTTTATGCCTTTTCCGCTAATTTTAGAAATGGTTTGAATAAATCAATTGGTATCGGGAATAACGTTGTAGAATTATGCTCCGCGGCAATCTGATTCAATGTCTGCAAATAACGCAATTGCAAAGACATCGGCTGTGTTTCCATTAGAGCAGCAGCTTCAATTAATTTCTGCGCCGCCTGGAATTCTCCTTCAGCACTAATAACCTTGGCGCGTCTTTCTCTCTCTGCTTCCGCCTGCTTGGCTATAGCCCGTTTCATTTCTTCGGGTAAGTCAATTTGCTTTACTTCAACCAATGATACTTTGATGCCCCATGGCTCCGTGCTGCGATCCAGAATTTCCTGCAAATGCATATTGATTTTTTCCCGTGCTGAGAGAATTTCATCCAATTCCACTTGTCCGCAAACACTGCGTAGTGTGGTCTGGGCAAGCTGAGATGTAGCATAGAGGTAATTCTCGACATTTATTACTGCAGCATTGGCATCCATAACACGAAAATATACAACTGCGTTTACTTTCATAGAAACGTTGTCCCTCGTAATTATATCCTGAGGAGGAATATCCATGGTAATTGTTCTCATATCAACTTTTACTACCCGGTCAATTCCGGGAATTATAATAATCAACCCCGGACCTTTGACATCCCGCACGCGTCCTAAACGAAAAATAACAGCTCTTTCGTATTCATTCATTATTCGAATTGCTGAGGCCAAAAACATAACCACCAGCACGACAACTACTATCATTGGCAAAGAAAATGTCCCTATCATTTAAATCCCTCCTTTGTTTTTTTAATTATATATTATTTAATCATTTCTTCTACAACTAAACTTAATCCTTCAACTCTGATTATTTTTACTTTTGCTCCTTTTTTAATCGGTTTTTCGCTTTTCGCGCTCCAATATTCCCCCCTGACAAAGACCTTTCCTTCTTCATTGATGTCTGTCAGCGCCTCCGTTTCATCGCCGATCATTGACTCCGCACCTGAAAAATGTTTACGCAAATGCGCTTTAACAGCCAGCCAGATAACAACTATAAAGAACCCTGATGCAACCAAAACAGCAGGAATTAATACCTGAAAAGACAATTTCAGTGCCGGCTCCGGTGTATCAAATAACAGCAATGATCCCAGAACCAACGAAATTATTCCTCCGACGGTAAGCATACCATGACTCATAACTTTAATCTCCGCAATAAATAAAATTACACCAAAAATTATTAATAAAATTCCGGTATAATTTACCGGCAATGCCGACAAGCCGAAAAAAGCCAGCAACAGTGATATGCCTCCGATTACTCCAGGTAAAATTGCTCCCGGCGTTGATAGTTCAAAATAAAGTCCCGCCAGTCCCACCAATAAAAGTATATATGAAATATTGGGATCGGAAATAGCCGAAAGAATTCCCTGTCGCGTACCCATTTTTTTACTATTGATTACTGCATTTTTTGTCGATATTTTTCTTTTGCCTTTAGCCAGATTTACTTCTTTTTGATCTATTGCTGCTAAAAGATTTTCTACGTCAGGGGAGACAAAATCAATTACTTTTAATTTAAGCGCTTCTTCTGCCGTTATTGATTCACTTTTACGCACTGCTTTCTCTACCCATTCTTCTGAACGCCCCCTTGTTTTGGCAATGCTGCGTGCATATGCGGCAGCATCATTTTCTACTTTTTCGGACATGGTTTTATCCATATCTTTTCCTCCGCCAATTCCTATTGCAACCGGATGGGCGGCACCGATGTTTGTTCCAGGAGCCATCGCGGCTATGTGAGCAGCTTGAGTAATAATGACTCCGGCCGATGCAGCCCGAGCCCCGGGAGGATAAACAAAAACTATCACCGGCATAGGCGCATTTAGAATACTCTTGGCTATATCACGCATCGCCGTGTCCATTCCGCCCGGTGTATCAAGTAAAATTATCAGTCCTTCGGCATTCACCTGTTCTGCATCTTTTATACTGCCGGCAACATATTTTGCCGTCGGAGATGTAATAACGCCATCAATTGTAATGACGTTAAATAAAGGTTTTTTTTCTTCGGCCCAAGCCCCAAAACCAATGATTACCGAAATCGCAATCAATGCATAAATAATCTTCCTGAACATTGTTACACCTCTTTTGTTCATTGTTTTGAATAATTAAGTCTTAACTTCTTTCATTATCATCTGGACATCTTCCCAGACTTGCTTCTTGGCCGAAGGATTTCTTAAAAGATACGCAGGATGATACGTCGGCATTAATTTTATTCCTTCGTAGGAATGAAAACGACCACGTAGCGCAGATATCGGTATCTCCGTTCTTAAGAGTGTTTTGGCAGCAAAGGTTCCTAAAGCACAGATTATTTTTGGCGAGATAATCTGCAGTTGTTTTTTTAAGAACGGTTCACACTTGCTTATTTCATCCGGTTGCGGATTGCGGTTACCCGGCGGACGGCATTTAAGTATATTACAAATATAAACATCCTTGCGCTGAAAACCCATTGCTTTGATAATATCCGTCAATAATTGTCCCGCTCTTCCTACAAATGGAATCCCCTGTTCATCTTCATCGGCACCAGGGGCTTCACCGACAAAAACTATTTTCGCTTCGGGATTACCAGCGCCGAAAACAAGATTCTTCCTCGTTTTAGCCAGAGGACAAAGCTGACAATTTCCCATTTCCTGAGAAGTTATCTTTAACAGCTCTTCTTTGCTTCCCGAAACTGTTTTTTCTTTTTTGATTTTTTGTTGTTTATCCCCCAATTTAAGCCCCACAGTTAAACTGTTCTGGTTTATTACTATTTCCTTAAGCGCTTTAACTGCACCCAGCAATTCCGCGCGCATCCCGTTTACTGCAATGTCTGAATTAAAATCATCCATTATTTTTCTTTTGTTCTTTCCTATCAATTATCTTTCTTACACGATCAAGGATGGCTCCTGCCACTTCGATTTTAGTCATCTTCCCTAGAGGCTCTGTTTTCCCGGTACGATCAATTATCGTAATTATATTTGTATCTGTCCGGAAACCTGCTCCCTCTTCCCGTAAATTATTCGCAACAATTAAATCCATATTTTTCTTTTTCAGCTTTTCCCGGGCATTGGTCAAGAGATTTTGCGTCTCCATCGCAAAACCTACCAATACACGCCTACCTTTGTTCTTTCCGACTTCCGCAATTATGTCCGGATTATTTTTTAATTCCAGAGAAAGAGTTTTTTTATCTTTTTTGATTTTTTCCCCAGCCAATATCTTTGGTGAATAATCAGCAACGGCAGCAGCTTTAATAATTATTTCTGCTTTCTTATAATTATCCATCACTGCCTTGTACATTTCTTTTGCGGTGCGCACTCTTATAATTTTTTTCACAGGTGGTAATGGCAGGTTTGTCGGACCACTGATTAAATTAACTTCAGCTCCACGTCTATGTGCCTCTATAGCCAACGCATAGCCCATCTTACCCGATGATAAGTTAGTTATAAAACGTACCGGATCCAAAGGCTCTTCAGTAGGACCTGCCGTAATTAAAATTCTCTTGCCTTTTAAATCTTTCGGAGTAAGAAGCGTTTCTATTTCTTCGATAATATCGGCAATTTCAGGAAGACGACCTTTCCCTGTTGTTTTACATGCCAGTTCCCCCTGGGCACTTTCCATAAGAACGAACCCGAGTTTTTTCAGTTTATTTATGTTTCCCTGAACTATGGAATTGGCAAGCATTTTGTCATTCATTGCCGGACAAATAAGCGTTGGTTTTTCCTGAGCCATAATTGTCGTAGATAACAAATCATCTCCGATACCCGAAGCAATCTTCCCGATTATATTTGCCGTTGCGGGTGCTATAACAAAAGCGTCGGCAAATTCAGCAAGCGTTATATGAGCCATTTCATATTTATCTGCCGGAACAAACATATCCGTATAGACCTGATTCTGCGAAAGCGTCTGCAATGTCAGGGGAGTGATAAATTCTTTCGCGCTTTTGGTCATAATAACTCTTACCTGAGCTCCTTTTTTAATAAGCGCGCGAATTAATTCCGCTGCCTTGTAGGCGGCAATACCCCCGGTTACACCCAAAACAATTTTTTTGTTTTCCAGCATATATTTATCTTCCTGATACCTTTTATTAATACCGATCCTCTCAAAAACTGCATTCTATGTATTTATTAAATATAACAGTGCATTTCAACAATATCAAGGCATAATTATTTTGTTTACGTATATAATTCATTTCATAAAATATTCCCCTTGAAAACTTTAATCGAATAGAATTATCTTGCAAAACCACCTATAAATTACTATAAGCCGCGAAGTTTTATCATCCTATATCAGGAGTTTTCCAATGAAAAAATTTTCTTTGCATATTAAAATCGTTGCTGCATTTTTAGTCATCGCCGCCGTAGGTTGGCTTCTCTTCGGTAGTTACGTTGAATTAGGAAAACCCGGGATAAAGTTTGCCCAAGATGTCACTGCTGTTGGCAGACAAAAAACACTGGAAATCAATTTCTCAGATTCACAAAGCGGCCTTTCCCATTTGAAGGTGGAAATAGTCCAGGATAACAAAGATCGGGTTCTGGCAGACAGAATAATTCCTTCTAAAGGAAAAAAACAGGACATACTATCAATTACAGTAAATACAGCGGATTTAAAACTACATGATGGCCCGGCTACCATCAAAGTATCCGCGACAGATTATTCTCTTTTCAGGAACCAGAACATTCTTTTCCAAAGTATAAGAATTGATACAATACCGCCGCAGATTAATCTGCTAAAAACGGTCAATTATATAAATCAGGGTGGTACAGGCTATATTGCCTATCAATCACCCGAAAAAATTACCGATACCGGGGTTTATGTTAATGATTATTTTGTCCCCGGCTATTCCACATTAATTGACAATAAAGTTTCTTATGTCATTTGTTTCGCCGTGCCGATGGATGCAGATAAAACTAAAACCAAGATAATAATATTTGCCCGTGACGACGCCGGTAACGTAACAAATTTATCCTTCCCATATGTTATTAAAACAAAGAAATTTCGTCGTGATAAAATGAATTTGAGTGAAAGTTTTCTGCAGCAGAAAATGCCTGAATTTCAGGCAATGATTCCTTCTTTGCAAGGCAAAACTTCATTGGAAGTATTTACCCATATTAACTCCCAAACGCGCAATGAGAATTTTCTGACCATTCAAAATATTTGCAAAAAGTCTACACCAAAAGCCCTTTGGGAAGGAACTTTTCTACGCATGGGCAATGCGGCTACCATGGCTCTATACGGTGATAACAGATATTATGTCTATGATCGCAAAACCGTCGCTACGTCTGTTCACAACGGGATCGATCTGGCATCAAACGCCCAGGCTCCTATTGAAGCATCCAATAGCGGTATTGTCGTCTTCACGGGAGCATTGGGTATTTACGGGAATACCGTTATTATTGATCACGGCCTGGGATTATTCAGCTTATATGCACATTTATCAGTTATTAATACAAGCCCCGGTAAAAATGTAATGAAGGGTGAAAAAATCGGCAATTCTGGTATGTCCGGTTTAGCAGGAGGAGATCATCTGCATTTCAGCATTCTTGCCGGTGGACAATTTGTCAATCCCACAGAATGGTGGGATCCGCATTGGATTAAAAACAACATCATCAGATAGATTTTTTCTTTTTCTTCTCACAAAACGAAAAGAAGGTTGCATGAAGTTTCTAATCTTTATTAATATCACGATGATTGAGATTGACCATGTACTTCTTTGAGGAGAGATATGAGGCCAGTTTATTAGCCATAACAACAGAACGATGCTTTCCTCCTGTACAACCCATGGCGATATTTAAACGCACTTTCCCTTCTTTTTCATACAGGGGAATCAGTAAATTCATTAAATCCAAGATTTTTTTTAAAAATTCTTTGCTTTGTTTATTTTTCATGACATAGTTCCGCACATTAACGTTATTCCCGTCAAAATTTTTTAAACTCTCAACAAAATAAGGATTGGGCAGGAACCTTACGTCAAAGACCAAATCAGCATCCACAGGTAATCCGTACCTATAGCCAAAGGAAGTTATATTGATAACCATTTTCTTGTTTCTGGAGGACGGCAAATAATGACGTTGCACTATATCCTTTAACTGATGAACATTAACAGAAGTCGTATCGATAATTTTATCGGCCATTTTTTTCAAGGACGATAGTTTTTCTCTTTCCATCTTGATACCTTCCATAATCATTCCTCTTTCGGAAAGTGGATGAATACGTCTGGTTTCACTAAAACGATGCAAGAGTGATTCATCGTTGGATTCAAGAAAAAGAATCTCAATTTTGCATCCTTTTTGTTTCAGGCCTGCAAATATTCTCTGATACTTATCGAGAAAGCTTCTTTCCCGCAAATCCATAACCATGGCCACCCGTTTTATTTCCGGAGAAGAGACCGAAGTTATGGCAAGAAATTTCGGAAGTAAAATAACCGGAAGGTTATCAACACAAAAAAAACCAATGTCTTCCAAAGCCCTTAGTGCTGTACTTTTGCCTGACCCGGAAAGACCGGTGATGATTACAACCCTCAAATTTTTCATTTCACCATCATCCCGATTTAAGTGCTGTATATTTTTTAGCAGATTTTTCTTAAAATAGCCAGAAAGCAACTTTTTCCTGCAGCAATATCAATGTAACCTATCTATAGATATAGAAAATACCTAAACAGAAAATAGCTTGAGAAATTGATATTCATTTTGATTTTTATGAAATGCAAATATTGTCTTGATCAATAATAATTTCGTACAAATCAGCCGGTGCTTCCGCCTTCAAAAGCATTTCACGAAAATTTTCTATTTTTAACATTTTAGAAATTTTGGCCAATACTTTTAGATGCTTACCGTTAGAGTTCTCCGGCGCCAATAGTAAAAAGAAAAGATGCACCGGTTTACCATCTGATGAATCATAATTAATTCCTTCTTCGCTTCGTCCAAAAGCAACAACAAGATCATCAATCATTGATATTTTACCGTGAGGAATGGCAACTCCATCACCTATTCCTGTAGAACCAAGATTTTCCCTTTGCTTTAAAATTTCAACAACCGCTGCCGTGTTAAGTTTAAGACCGCCATTTACCAGGGTATTGACTAACTCAGTCAGTACTTCAACTTTAGTTTTAGCCCATAAATTTGCATTGACAAACTCTGTTTTCAAAAATTGTTCCAGTATCATTTATAATGTCCATTTTGCTTTTAGCACAAATACTTTTTCTTATTTTTCTCTTGAATAATATTTAAATCTTAAATGCTTTAATCTTGATTCTATGACACAAACCCAACTCAACGACTAACTGTTTGTCTCGATTAGAACGTAATTGCCATCGTCCCGACGATATACCAGACTTACGTTTTCGGAAGAAGAATCTCTGTAAAGAATAAATCGATCTTTTGTTCCCTCTATTTCCATTATTGCTTCATCAAAAGACATTGGTTTTAATATTACCTTGCGAGTTTCCGCAATTTTGTTTTCCGTTATTTCTTCAGTTTCTTCCGCCTGACTCAAATTTTCCTTATTTCGGCGAATAGTTTTCGGCTTATGCTCTCTAATTTTTTCTCTTTGTTTCTTAAGTTGTCTTTCAATTTTTTCTATACAGCTATCAATTGCAAGATGCATATCTTTAGCTTCTTCTTTCGCGTTTATATTCCAGCCGCTTGAGCTAAGATTTATTTCTGTAAAATGTCTGAACTTTTCCATGGAAACGATAATATGGGCTTCGGCAGGCGCATCTAAATATTTTTTCAATCGCTGAATCCTTTCTTCTGCATAAACTTTTTGCCAGTTTTCACCCTCGCCGTTTCTGAAAGTTACGGAAATCTTCATATTCTTCCCTCCATAATTAATTTAATCAGATCAATATTACAATAATCTTATCTTCTGAAATTTATTTTTTGGCTGACATAAAGGCACGTCATATATTGGTGTAGAAACTAAATGTCAATTAATATTTTACATCACTATACCATATATGGCTACCCTATAAAATATATTAAAAATATTTCTTTCTCTTTGAAGAAGGTAGTATCCCCATCATATCCCTGTACTTGGCAACAGTTCGTCTGGCGATATTTATTCCTTTTGTCCGCAGTATTTCAACAATTTCGCAATCACTATAAGGTTTTTTCGATGCTTCTGAGTTGACTATCTGCCTTATTTCTTCCTTGACGCTTTTCGAAGCAATATTTCCCTCGGATGTTCTTTTAATTGAACTGCCGAAGAAGTACTTCATTTCAAAAATTCCCTGCGGCGTATGTACATATTTGTTGTTCACTACACGACTAATCGTTGACTCATGCATTTCTATATCAGTGGCAATATCATGCAGCACCAACGGTTTCAGGAAATCAATACCGTGGTCAAAAAAATCTTTTTGAAATTTAACTATACTTTCCACCACTTTATAGATTGTTTTCTGTCTTTGTTGTATGCTTTTAATCAGCCACGTTGCCGACTGTACTTTATCTTTTATATATCTTTTCCCTCTTTCCTCCTCACCATGACCATGATTAGTAATTCCTGCCATAATTTCACGATAAAAATTACTTATGCGTAATCGCGGCAAACCATCATCATTAAGGATGATCTTGTATTCATCACCAACCTTTATAAGGTATGCATCAGGAATTATCGGCTGAATTTTTTCTTCAGAATAAATACTACCCGGTTTTGGATTCATCCCGCTAATTAACAATACGGCCATTTCTACTTCGCGCAGAGGAACCTTTAATTTATGGGCAATATGAACATAATTCTTCAATTCCAGTTCTTTAAGATAATCTTTAATGATTATCTCGATAATCTTATTTTTTACACCCAGCATTCTTGACTGTATTAAGAGACATTCCTGCAAATTGCGGGCTGCAATTCCGGGCGGATCGAACTCCTGAACCTTTTTCAGAACGGTTTCAACAAACTCCTCACTTACATTTTCCAGTTGCATGATTTCCGGTACTGTCGCACATAAATAACCATTGTTATCAAGATTACCTATAATCTGAGTGCCGACACGTACTTCATCTTCAGTGAATGATGAAAGATTCATCTGCCACATCAAGTGCTTTGACAGTGATTCAGTCTCGGTAAGTATATTATCCCATGACGTTGCTTCACTGTCTCTGCTACCGTAAGTTACGCCTACAGAACCGTAATCTTCGAGATAATTAGCCCAGTCAAACTCTTCGCGGCCGTCTCCTTCTCCGGTAAGTTCTTTGGCACGCTCGACAGCTTTTATTTCCTCTCGTTCAACAGACTGTATATCCTCTACAATGTCAGCCTGATCTTCTTCGTCACTTCCTTCATCCGGAGACGCTTCTTCCAAAAGAGGATTCTCTTCCATCTCCTGATTTATTGTTTCGATAAGTTCCTGCCTGGATAACTGCAACAATTTTATCGCCTGTTGCAGTTGGGGAGTCATTATCAACTGTTGGGTAAGTTTTAAATTCTGTTTTAACTCAAACGCCATAATTCAAAAACGTACTTAAATATTTTCTACAAATTAAATGTATCACCGAAATAAAATTTTCTCGCCAGTTCGCTTTGAGAAATTTTATCCGGAGGGCCTTCAACTAATATTGATCCTTCATTAACAATGTAGGCACGATCGCAACAGGAGAGAGTTTCCCGTACATTATGATCGGAAATAATTATTCCTATTCCTTTTGTTTTCAACTTTTCGATTATTTTTTGAATATCTGCCACAGCCAACGGATCTATTCCGGCAAAAGGTTCATCCAGAAGGATGTACTTGGGATGTGTAACCAACGCTCGTGTAATTTCTACCCTTCTTCGTTCGCCACCGGACAGAGAATATGCATGGTTTTTCGCCAGCAACGTCAGATCAAGCTCCCTTAGAAGCTCCTCCAATCTTTCGTTTTTTTCTTCTTCCGTCAAATCAAGAGTCTCCAAAATAGCAAGGATATTCTCTTCAACAGTAAGTTTTCGGAAAATTGAAGGCTCTTGCGGCAAATAATTCAAGCCTTTGCATGCTCTCAAATACATGGGAAATTTAGTAATATTTTCACCATCCAGAAAAATCTCGCCGATATCCGGTTTAATCAATCCGACAATCATATAAAATGTTGTTGTTTTGCCTGCGCCATTAGGGCCAAGCAGTCCTACAACTTCACCCGGTGAAATCGACAAATCAACTTGATTGACGACTTTTCGTTTGTTGTATATTTTGGTTAAACCTTTTGCTGATAAATTGTTCATAACTATATAACACTTAACCTTTGCGCTAATTGGTTTCCGCTTTCTTTTTTTCCTGGGGATAAATTATTGCTTTAACTTGTTTTTGTGTGTTGCTTTCAACAATTCCCCTATTTTCATTAAGAAACACTATTACTCTGTCTCCCCTGATAATGTTTTTCCCTTCTTTCAACATGGCATTCCCTGTCATAATAACTTTATTGCTGTCTCTAAAATATACAGCTTCGTCTCCAGTTGCTATCCTTTCCCCTTGTGATAACGAAACATGTCCTTTCGCTTCTATTTTCTCCAGATCGCCAGCACTTTCTGTCTCAAGAGTTCCAACTTTTTTCTTTTTACCGGACTCTTCTTTATAATACAAACGCAACTGGTCCGCTTTTAATACTTTATTACCCTGTGTGGCTATCGCATTGCCGGAAAATACAACGAGTTTATTTTCATTAAAAGCTTCCATCCGATTGGAAGTTATTTCTACGGGATCTTCTTGTTGTTTAATCAAGGGATTATCATCGGCATGAATTCGAAGTGCTGCAATTAAAGCAAACAATACAACAAACAAACAAATCTTTTTGTTAATCATTAAAATTCTCTATTAAATTATTTTAGCTTTAACCATTGAGGAAATATGTAATTCCCCCTTATTCATAAAGAGAGTTAATCCTCTTCCTGTTATTTTCATACGGTTATTTTCCATAGTAACCGGAGCATCAGTATAAAATTTCTTTTCGGCATCATTGTAATTCAAATAATCTGTGAAAAATTTATCGCCATTTTTGGAATTAATAACCACATTACCTTTTATTTCAATGTTTTTTTTCTTTATCAACATCCGTCCCTTATCCGCCGTCATTTCAAAAATATTACCATCCGAAGTTGTTAATTTTATTTGAACTTTATCAAATGAAGCAACGTCTTGCTTCTTATCATACGTTGCTGTTTCGGCCTTTACTTCCCATTTGGCATTGGCATCACCAACTTCCGTATAAACAAATTCTTTTATTTGCAGGTCTACGCTATCCTGGAAGACTTTCAGCAAATTTTTAGGTTTGCTTATATTTGCCCTGATTACAGATATTACGGCAATTAAAATCACCAGAAAAACTACTGCTACTGAAGATATGATGACTGTTTTCCTGCTTAATTTCATTTAGTCCGGTACATCCTGCTGTTGGCACTAATTTTGCTTTTATTATATCATTGTGAATGTCACGTGTAAAGAAATTAAGCTGAAAAATGATGGCAAAAACAAAGAAATAATGTCGATTAGCAAACTATTTGTACCATTTCTAAATCAAAGGTGATATCGAGGCGGCCAGGCGGAGGTGACGAGGCGTATTATACATACGCTGAGTAAGCCGACAATCCCTATGAATCGGGACCAAAAAAGATAGCGCTTTGATTTAGGAATGGTGTTCTTCAAATTCGTATTTGGCAACTACTTCCGACCATTTTCCCTGAACCTGCAGAATCATTTCACAGACTTCTCTTACCGCACCACGGCCACCGCTGTTTTTAGTCACATAATCTACCGACTTTTTTACTACATCCAGAGCATCATCAACCGCTACGGAAAAACCAACCCTTTTGAGCACCGGTATGTCAACTATATCATCACCTAAATAAGCAACTTCGTCAGTCGATAATTTGTGTTTGCTCAGAATTTTTTCAAAAATCTCTTTTTTATTTAAAGCGCCCTGATAAACATCTTTTATTTCCAAATCCTTAGCCCTGTATTCCACTACTTTCGATTTCCGCCCGGTAAGAATAGCTACCTTGACTCCAAAGCGCTGCAATATTTTTATGCCATGTCCGTCCCGCACATTAAAACTTTTTAATTCATGCCCCTCATCATCCATAATTATACTGCCATCCGTCATAACACCATCCACATCCAGAATCAGCAGTTTTATTTTTTTAAGTTTTTCCTTAATATTTTTCTTCACTATATCGTTTCTCCTTATAAGTTTGCTTGAGTAATTTAATTATTATTTGACTGAAGCTTTAATCACACCGTCTATTTTTTTCAACATCGTCAGCAATTCTTCTAGTTCATTAAGATAAAGCGAATTGGCACCGTCGCATAAAGCCTTTTCCGGATTTTTATGAACCTCTAAAAATATTCCGTCAACACCGGCAGCTATGGCTGCGCGTGCCAGATATTTTACCATATCACGCTGCCCACCCGAACATGTCCCCTCTCCTCCCGGCAACTGCACGGAATGAGTAGCATCAAAAATTACCGGATACCCCATATCTCTTACAATGGGCAATGATCGAACATCGAAAACAAGATTATTATAACCGAACGACGCCCCTCTTTCAGTAATCATGATGTTCTCATTACCTGCTTTTCGGACCTTTTCTATGACATTTGCCACATCCCAGGGAGCCAGAAACTGCCCTTTTTTGATATTGATTATGCTCGCCTTCTTAGCGATTTCCTTGATAAAATCCGTCTGGCGGCACAGAAAAGCCGGCACTTGTACGACATCCAATATTTTTACGGCCGCGTCAATTTCTTCGAAACGATGCACGTCGGATAAAACAGTTATATTCAACTCTTTTTTTATCCTTTTCAATATGGCCAATCCCTTTTTCGCTCCCGGCCCTCTATAAGAATTGATCGAAGTTCTGTTGGCTTTGTCATAAGAAGCTTTAAAGATAAAAGGAATATTCAATTTTACCGTGAGCTTTTTCAGATATTGAGCCGTATCCATTGCCGATACTTCATCCTCCAAAACACATGGACCAGCAATTAAAACAAATTTTACATTATCTCCAATAACAAAGTTACCTATTTTTATTTGCTTCATTGTTCATTACCTCTTGTCTCTTTCTGGACTTTTTTCTGTAAAAGTTGAATTTTTAGCTTCGGTATTTTTTGGGTAGCTTTTGTCGACTCCGGATTAAGTTCATAGGCATTGATGTATGCTTTCAAGGCCTCCTGAATCATTCCTTTCTTCTCATATGCCTCTCCTAAGTTTGCGTAAAGCTCATTATCTTCATGATCGTATTTCAACGCAATCTGGTAATATTTTATGGCCATATCCCAATCATTGCAGGAGGCATGCGCATAACCAAGGCTGGAATAAGAGGAAGCTTTTTGCGGTTCCAGGTCAACCATCCTTTTATAACAGTTAATCGCCTGCGTACATTTCTTTTCTTTTAAATAATATCCGCCAAGAACACTTAACACTTCCTTGGTCGGCAAAGATACTTTTTCATATTCGGCAATCGCTTTTCTTTCCTTTCCCATTTTATCGTAAGTATATGCCAAATTATAATGCAAGTTGGAGTTTTTGGCTTCGTACTTAATAGCTTTTTCATAATTTTCAGCTGATGCTGCATACTTTTTCAATTCTCCATAGGCAAAACCCAATTTTGCATAGATATCACCATTTTTAGAGGATTTTGCCGCCAATTTTTCGTAATATTTCACGGCCTGAGTAAATTTCTTGTTTTTTAGCGACAGGGCACCAATCCGTTCCAGAGCATCAGCATCTTCAGGATTAATTCTTAATACATTTTCGTATTCTGCAATTGCCTCAGAATTCATACCTTTTCTTTCATAAGCTGTACCCAGATTGAATCTAACTGTCGGTTCGTTGGGACTCAATGAAACCGCTTTCTTTAAGTTATCCAGTTCTTCCGTCCACTTTCCCATTCCGGCATAGGCAGAAGCAAGATTAGCATAAGCGGCAACCAATCGTGGTTGCCTTTTGATAACTTCCTTATAATATTTGATGGCGGCCCCGTATTTTTTTTGTTTTAAATAAATATCTCCCAACGAAAACAAAGCTACGTCCGCATCTCTCGAATGTTCGGCAATATATTTATATTCATCAATAGCTGAATTCATCATGCTTCTATTTTTATACGCTTCTGCCAATTTTAATCTGACAGGATAATTATCCGGTTCAATTTTTACTGCTTCCCGATAGTTTTGTATCACTTGATCCCACTGCCCCTTCTCCGCCAGAGAAACACCAAGACTGATATAAGCTTGTGCTTCTTTAGGATTAATTTTAACAATCTGCCTAGATATTCTTACAGCATTGTCAAACTCCTTTTTTTTAATATAGCATTTGGCCAGTTCAACCAAAGCTATTGTATCATCCGGTTTGAGCTTCAATGCGCCTTTATATTGGCTTATGGCGTCATCCACTCTGCCCAGCCTCGAATATATGCCTGCAAGAATTTTACGAACGCTGATATCATTTTTATTCAATTCTATTGCTTTTTTTAAATATTCTATTTGTTCTCTTACATTTGAAGAATCCTTGGCAAACCGAAACCAATCCTGAGGCGTAATTAAAATCTTAAGGGGAACGGAAGCTATTTTTTTATTGCGATAACTTATCAATATTTTGTAGCCGGATACCACACCGGAATCATTTATCGTAACTGAGCTTTTTATAATCTTGTCCACCAGCTCAACACCTTTTAATAAAGCTCCCCTGTCGTTATTGCCTTTGTTCAATCCTTCAACTTTTACACTCATGTATTTGCCCGCTAAATCATCGCTGACCACAGACTTAATCACAAATTCATCACGGTAAGTCACCTCCAAAGCTTCGTTTTTACTTGCACGCATTTCCTTGCCGTTTTTTTCTATTTCCAGATAATAAAAGTGAGGTCTGGAATTTAAAACGTAATATGAAAATGTGTTTTTTACTCTTAATGCCATGAATGCAAAAGAACGGAAAGCTTTAGGATAGAAAAACAAAACAAGGATAAAAATTAAAATAACGCAAACAAAACCAATCAATATTTTCTTTATTGGAAATAATGCGTCCCTGTTTTTATCTTCATTATTTAAACGTCGATTAATCATTGATCCCTCAATAAATCATATATTCTCTTTATCACTCAGCCCCGCGGATGATATTTTTGGTGAATTTCTCTTAACTTTTCCCGCGTCACATGCGTGTAAATCTGCGTTGTGGAAATATCGGAATGCCCCAGCATTACCTGCACCGTTCGCAAGTCTGCGCCGCCTTCCAAAAGATGAGACGCAAAAGAATGACGAAACGTATGCGGATAAACTTTTTTCCCCAATCCGGCCTGTTTGGCGTAACCGACAACAATTTTCCAGAAGCCCTGTCGGGTAAACTTTTTTCCGAAGCGGTTCAAAAATAAAACATCCGTACTCTTCTTTTGCATTAAGTGCGGCCTGGCCTCGTCAACATAACGTCTGGTACAATCGTATGCTATTTTGCCGATAGGCACAATTCTTTCTTTACTCCCCTTTCCCATGACAATTAGAAACCCGACCTGCCAGTTGACACTATTCATAGTTAGATTGATCAATTCTGAAACGCGAATTCCTGTCGCATATAAGAGTTCCAGCATGGCGGTATTTCGTATAGCTGCAATACTTTGATCACCAGGTTGTGCCAGAATTGTTTTCATCTCCTCTTTACTTATCGTATCTGGCAGTTTCATCCAGACTTTGGCTAATTCAATATTGGCCAGCGGATTTTGTACAATTATCTTCTCGCGAAGCAGATGTTTGTAAAATCCTCTTAAAGCGGCAAGCGCCCTGTTCATGGAATTAGCTGTCAAGCCCTCATTCCTTATATTTGTTAAATATTCTACAATCGTTTCCGGTGTAACATCTTTAATATCATTTATCTTTCCTTTCACTTGAATAAATGAAACAAACCTTCGCAAATCACGCCCGTATGATTCCAATGTATTTTGAGCCATGCCGCGTTCTATTAAAAGATAATTAAAATAGTTCGTCAATAATTCCTGCATTTTGCTTTTTTAGCGCAAATAAACCTTTGAAGCAAAGATTTTTTGTTGACTTATTTTACAATCTCGTAAAAATAAGAAACAAGTACTTCAAAAAAATTTCGGGGGAATTCTAATGAGGAAAATTATTATTGCCTCAGATCATGGAGCCGTTACATTAAAAGATGAAATTTTATCATTTCTAAAAACAAAAAATTGCGATGTCAAGGACATGGGAGTAAACAGCGAAGACCCGGTAGATTATCCTGACGTCTCCGTTCTTGCATGTAATGAATTTAAAAAAGGAGGATATGATTTCGGCATTCTACTTTGCGGCACAGGTATTGGGGTATCCATGACGGCAAACAAAGTCAAAGGTATCCGATGTGCTTTAATTCATGATTTATTTACCGCCGAAATGGCCAAAGCACACAATGATGCTAATTTTATCGCTTTTGGCGGCAGAGTTAAATATATATTTCCTGTTACCAAAATGATTGAAAAATTTATGGAGACAAAATTCGCCGGAGACCGGCATATCCGAAGAGTTGCCAAGATCATGGATGCAGAAAATTAATTTTAAAGTAATACTTTCAGTTGAGGTTCTAATATGGCGGAAGTCCTGGATAAAAAGAAAATTCGTAAAGTATTTCGTGACGTACAAAAACATCTGGCAATAGCTCAATTAATACGCCGTTTTTCTACAAATAAAGATGATATCAGAAAGACAGCTTTAAAGCAGGTTGATCTCTCCAACTGTCAAAGTGTTTTGGAATTAGGCTGTGCTTTCGGCGCTTTTACTGAAGCTCTGAAGGATAGACTTCATCCGGAAGCAACTGTTACCGGCATTGATATCATTCCCGAATATAAACACTTTTTTTTAAATGCCTGCCGTCGCGCCGGATACTCAGGAACATTCTCTTCTTCCGGAATTGAACAAATAGGAAAACATTCCTCCAACTTTTACGATTTGGTTATTTGCAGTTACGCCTTATATTTCTTTCCTCATATGATTCCCGAAATTGCCCGCGTCCTCAAAAAAAATGGTCTTTTCATCACTATTACCCACTCCCGTGAGGATATGAGGGAAATGGTAGGCATCGTTAAGAAAATTCTTAAACAAAATAATTTTCTTGACTATAATCAACAATTGCCGATAGAAATTATTTTTAATCAGTTTTCCGCAGAAAAAGGCAAAACTCTCCTTCAGCCTTTTTTCAAAAAGATACAGTCAATTGATTTCAAAAACACTCTGGTTTTTCAGCCTCATGAAATGGACCACTTCCTGGATTACTTTCAATTTAAGAAATCTTTTTTCCTGATGGGAACGGAAGCTCACAACAAAAACATAGCCCATCAGCTTTTTAACGAATTGCAGGACACGGCCATGAAGAAGAATTTTGTCAGCATGTGCAAGGATGACAGAATTTTTATCTGCTCCAATCCCATAACACCAGAGAACTAAATGAAAAAACAACGGAAGCATTGTATTTACTGCGGTGAAATAATAATCAAGAAATACGAGGATAACGTTCAAAGGGACTTCTGCCCTGCCTGTAATTCTTTTTTCTATGAAAACCCCTTGCCGGTGGTTTCCACAATTCTGGAATCTTCCCGTCAGATACTCCTGGTAAAACGCGATAGAGCGCCATCCAAGGGATTATGGTGTCTGCCGACAGGATTTGCCGAAGCCGGAGAAAGCATCGAACAAGCCGCCCTTCGCGAACTGGAAGAAGAAACCGGCATCAGAGGTAAAATTCTCAGATTACTGGATGTTGATTCCTACAAAAGCCGTTTCTACGGGGATTTGCTTTTTCTTACTTTCGTCGTTCAGCAAACCGGCGGAAAACTCTGCGCCGGGGATGATTGCTCACAGGCCCGCTTCTGGCCTGTCAATAAACTACCACCTCTTGCCTTTCGCTCAAATAAACTCGCTCTTGAGGAGTATATCAAGAGCAGAAGAGATTACTGGGCAATATTTGATTCCATTGAACATTATGATAAAACAATTCCACCTACCGTCGCTAAAAATTCACTGACGCGCCGTCTGGTCAATCTTATCATCAAAAACAAAGAAAAGATTATTGAGCAATGGCTGGAAGATGTGTTGATAAATCCTTCTACTTCCGAATACCATAATGTTGAGAGAACTGTGTTACATAATATTTGCGATAGAATTCTTTCCCAGTTGACCCTGTGGCTGGGTGGTCTGCATGATGTCGAAAAAATCAGGAGTTTTTACACTAAACTAGGCAGGGAAAGAAAGAAATCAGGCTATAAAATCAGCGACGTTCTCAGCGCACTGAGTCTGATCCGGAAACATATTTGGAGCTTTGCACTGGCACAGGACGCCCTGCAGAAAAACCTTGAACTCTTTATGACTTTCGAACTGCAAAGACGCATGACTATCTTTTTCGATCTGGCGACTTTTTATTTAACCCGGGGGCACGAAGAAATTCGTTGACTATATGAAGTTTGAATCAAAATAGTCAGACTATCTGAAAATGAAAGAAGAAAAGTTTAAAGTGTTAGTTGAAGTATCCAACTGCCGAAAACTAACTAATGGAAACGATTTCACATACAAACTATACGGCATTGTTGACACCTCAATAAAAATAAATTAAGAAATTACAAAAAAATCAGACTAATCCATACAAACAATTTTGGACTATTCAGGATTGAAATGAAAAATCTATTTGCAGTTTTTATTGTTGGCTCCGGAGGCTTTATCGGTTCCGTTTTGCGCTATCTATTGAGTTTGTTCGGCCAAAAATTCTCACTCACGTTTCCGCATGGCACTTTATGTGCCAATTTTCTTGGCTGTTTATTACTGGGGATTATCATAGCCATTGCAACGGAAACGCAGAGTTTTTCCCCTTCTACTAGATTGTTTCTTGCCACAGGCGTTTGTGGCGGATTTACAACAATGTCATCTTTTACTTATGAGACATTTCGTTTCTGTCAAGACTCCGAATATTTGTATGCAGCCGGATATATGACGTTAACAATCGTAGGTGGCATAATTTTATTCGGTATTGGAATGTTCGCGACAAAGATATTTTTGAAAGCGTAGGTGCAAAAATGGAACTTAAAGGCGAAGCTAAGCTATTGAGAATCTTTATCGGAGAATCAGACAAGGCAGGACATGTGCCATTATATGAAGTTATTGTTCAAGAGGCAAAACAAGCCGGCCTAGCCGGTGCAACAGCATGGAAAGGCATACTCGCCTATGGCCCCAATAGCCGAATTCGTACTGCCAAAATTCTGGATCTATCGAGTGACATGCCCATTATCATCGAAATTACGGATGAAGAAGCGAAAATCAATTCATTCCTTCCGACATTGCATGATCTATTTGAAGAAGCTAATTGCGGTGGTCTAATTACGGTAGAACGGGTTCAAGTCATAAAATACTTACACGGCAAATAAGAGTGTTCAACAAACACATCAAACTAATTCCGTACGCTACTCAGCCAGAAAAGCTCATTATTCCCACCATAAAAATCAAGTGCTCTTTTCGTACTTTTAAATATCCAATTGCCATTTTTCTTAAATCCGGTTAAACTACAAATATGGATCTTAGGACAGCCCTGGATCCCAATTCCGCTTTGTCCCGATAAAATCGGGATTCGACTTACAAATTTCAATACACTCCGTTTTCGAAATTTGAGTCATACAATAAGAACACTAAAAATCAAGGAGAAAACCATGGCCGCTAAAGTAAAAATGTTTACATTGAGCACATGCAGTCACTGTAAAGCAACAAAGAAATTCATGCAGGATAACCACATTGTTTTTGATTTTGTTGATGTTGATCTGCTCCAGGGTAATGAAAGACAGAAAGTTCTTGAAGAAGTAATGCAATATAATCCCGCTCGTTCTTTTCCGACAATTTTAATCGGTGATACGATAATCATCGGTTTTAAGGAAAAAGATATCAAGGAGGTTTTAGGCATATAATGACTCCTGTTGAATTATATGACATGTTAAAAAAGGTTCAGGAACCTAAAGGTTACTCTTTTAACGAAGATAAAGACTGGGTTCTAAGTATTTTGGCTGACTTGATTATCAATAAAGAGCGTTATGGCTATATGTCCTGCCCCTGTCGCCTGGCATCGGGAAGACGAGAAAAAGATGCCGATATTATCTGCCCCTGCCGGTACCGGGCGGAAGATATCAGGGAATATGGCAGTTGTTACTGTAACTTATATGTCTCTCCCGAATGGAATGAAGGAAAAATCGAACATAAATACGTTCCCGAAAGAAGGCCGGCTGAAAAAAGCAACTTTTGAAAAATCACTTGATTTCATTAATCGTTTCTCTCTCAAATTTCATATAAAAAAGTACTATTTTTTACTTGATTTCCCGAAATAAATAATTATATTCAAATAAATTAAGTTTGATTTGGAAAAAACTGAAAAAATTTAAATAACAAGGAGTTTTCTCCATGATTAATTTATATATTTGTAAGAAGAAAAATACCCTCATATCTGAAGTCTGTACCGATACAACCTGTGAATGGCGTCTGAAAAATGAAGCTTTTCTAAACTGCACATGGGTTGCCTGCAACTATGGACCTTTTACTTTGGAAGAAGTGGGAGATATGATGGGAGTAACCCGCGAAAGAATCCGCCAAATTGAGGCCAAAGCTTTAAAAAAGCTCCAGCACAAAAAAAGAAGAGACCAGCTTAAAGATTTTGCCACGCAGGGAAACGACTGGGATAATTTTTAGACTTTATTTATTCCCGCTTTCTTCTTACGTGATTTTTGCTGAGATATCACTTCCTGCATTTGAATTTTACGTTCATAGCGAGCAAAAAGTAATGCACATATTGACGATTCTATGTCCAGCGCAGCCATTTTATCCATCCGCGGTACAATAGAACAAATATTTCTTAATTCTTCCAATGCCTTAACCGAACGTTTTGCCAATGTTCCAGCCATGTTTTCCGCAACCTGCATAAACTCTTCCGGTGGCGCAACTTTATTCACCAATCCGATTTTCAAGGCCTCATTAGCACCTATTGGTTCTCCCAGCATTACTATTTCTTTGGCCTTTGTTATGCCGACAATCTGACTTAAAGGATAAAAAAACGGATTAAATCCAAATTTCAATTCTGGATGACAGAATATCGCACTTTCAGAAGCAACGACCAGGTCACAGATAGTAACAAGATTAAATCCTCCGCCCAAAGCAATACCACCTACTGCCGCTATTACAGGTTTTTTGTAAGAATAAATTCTTTTTAAATATCTCATCATTGATTTGAGAAATTCATCGCTTTCTTCTTCAGGCAGACTGGACATTTCTTTTATATCCATGCCGGCAGAAAATACATATTCTCCACCGGTAAGCACTATTGCTTTGACTTCCGGATCGCTTTCCATATCGACAAAAACCGCATACAATTCCTCCCTCATCATCTTGGAAATTGCGTTCATCTCGTGAGGACGATTTAATTTAACTACAGCGTATCCTTTTTTCTTCTCAACAATTATTGTTTGATACGTCATTTTTTATCATTCACCATTATTCGCAGTTCTTTGCCGGTTTTAAAAAAAGGCACTTTTCTTTTTTCCAATTTTACTTCGGCACCCGATTTTGGATTGCGTCCCATTCGCGGTTTTCTTTCTCTTATCTCAAAACTGCCAAATCCTCTTAACTCTATACGTTCGCCGCGTTTTATTGCATCAATCATCGAGTCGAATACTATGTTTACGACATAACTTACATCCTGAATGGAATAAGTTTTCAACTCTTCATGCAATTTCTTTATCAAATCGTTTTTAGTCATAATTATACTCTATCTTCCCGGATAATATAAATAACTTAAACTGCTCGTCGATTTTATTTTCTCTTTAATAGAATCACCGATTTTACTTGCAGCGTTTTCCAAAAAATAGTCAAAAGCTGAAAATCGTTTTTTTTCGGGATAGACCAATTCATATTCTCCCGTTTTCCCCGCCATCTTACTTGCTAATTTGGCCGCAAATGTCATATCACCCAGATAATCAACCAATCCCAGTTCTTTTGCTTTACGTCCGGAAAACACGCGACCATCGGCAATTTCGACAACCTTTTCTCTTGGAAGTCTGCGTTCCTTGACAATCACGTCAATAAACTGATTGTAAATATCATCAACCAGATCCTGCACAATCACTTTTTCCTCAGAAGTCATTTCCCTCAGGGGGGATCCAATATCTTTATACTGACCGCTTTTTACCACCGAAGATTTAACTCCAACTTTTTTAAGCAGCTCTTCGATATTGGCAAACTGCATAATTGCCGAAATACTGCCTGTAATCGTACCGGGGTTTGCTACAATTTTATCCGCAGAGCAGGCTACAAGCAAACCGCCAGATGCAGCGATCGAACCCATAGAGGCAACCACTTTTTTCTTTTTCTTGAGTTCGATTACGGCATCGTAAATTTCCTGAGATGCTGCAACACCTCCACCTGGAGAATCCACTCGCAATATTACGGCGATTACAGAATTATCATTACCAAACTCATCCAATTGTTCGGTAATTGGTATGGAATCAGTAATTACACCTTCAACACTAACAACACCTATTTTATCTTTTAAAGAAAAACTTCTACTCCCGCCCGAATATAAACCGGCTTTATAGAAAAAAAAGTAAGAAAAAAACCCCAGAACAAGAAGTATGAGAATTCCGAGTATTACTGGATGTTTTCTCATTCTTTTACTCACCTTTTTGCTGATTGTTAATTCTCGCGCCTGCCAATACCTGTCCCAGATTAGATCCTATATTTTCTCTATTGTTAATATATTGATTGGATGCAGGAGGTGGCGCCGGAGCTTCCAGTTCTTTTATACTTAATCTTATTTTTTTGGACTTGGGATCAATACTCTTGACTACTGCAGAGACAGAATCCCCAATGGAATAAAGTTCCGAAGAAGTCTTTACCCGCTTTTGACTTATTTCTGAAATATGAACAAGCCCTTCTATTCCTTCTTCAATTTCCATAAATATTCCAAAGTCTGTAAAGTTAGTTATTTTTCCTGTTACAACGCTACCCACTGCATACCTTTGAGGTAAATCATCCCAGGGATTTTTTTCTATCTGTTTTATACCTAAAGAAAATTTTTCGTTTTCAACATCCACATTCAACACTACAGCTTCAACTTCCTGACCTTTCTTGAAAAATTCAGACGGGTGGGTTACCCTTTGTTTCCACGAAATATCAGATACATGTATTAATCCGTCAATCTTTTCTTCAATACCTACAAAGACACCGAAATTAGTAATATTTCTTACAACACCCTTGACAATAGTCCCAACCGGATATTTTTCTTTAAGTTTCTCCCAGGGATTGGGCGTTGTTTGTTTTAAACTTAGTGATATTCTCTTGGTTTCCGGATTTACTTCCAAAACCATTACATTTATCGTTTCACCCAAACTCAACACCTTTGACGGATGTTTAATTTCTCTTGTCCAATACATTTCCGATATATGTACCAGTCCTTCGACGCCCGGTTCCAATTCCACAAACACTCCATAATCAGTCAGATTTACAACCTTGCCCTCAACAACTGAACCTATAGAATATTTTTCTGTGATTCTCTCCCATGGATTATCGATCAACTGTTTGAGACCCAAAGAAACCCTTTCTTTCTCGGCATCGAAGGAAAGAACTTTCGTCTTAATCTTTTCACCTTTACGGAAATTTTCCGAAGGCTTGGCAATTCTTCCCCAGGAAATATCTGTAACATGCAGCAATCCGTCAATGCCGCCTAAATCGATAAAAACACCGTAATCGGTTATATTTTTAATCGTACCTTCTACAACATTACCTTCCTGAATAGATTTTAAAATATCTTTCTTTTCCGCCTCTCTTTCCAAAGCTACGATTGAGCGACGGGATAGAACCACATTATTGCGTTTTCGGTCATATTTTAAAACGTTGAAATCCAGGGTTTGCCCTATATATTTATCCAAATCTTTAACCGGACGAACATCTATTTGTGAACCGGGAAGGAATGCAGTAATCCCGATATCAACCGAAAGTCCGCCTTTAACTTTTTCAGTAACAACACCTTCAATTAGAACGTTATTATCGCAGGCGTTTTTAATATCTTCCCAGATTTTGAACTTTGATGCCTTATCTCTGGATAAAACCAGGTTACCTTCGGAATCCCTCTTATCAATAAATACATCTATTTCATCGCCTACTGAAACTTTAACATTTCCTTGTGCATCTTTCACTTCCGCAGCCGGAATGTAACCTTCAGTTTTCCAACCAACATCAATCATTACTTTATCATCTTTAATCTGTACAACTTTACCTCTGGCAATGTCGCCATATTGAAGCTGGTTAAGACTTTGCTCGAAAAGGGCTTTAAAATCCATACCGTCTTCTTTGAGTTGAGATGATTGAGTCTTGGCTGAAGACTGAGCGTCAACCTCCTTTTCTTTTGTTAAGTTCATGTTGTTATTGTTAACCATTAAACTGACACCCCCTGTTTTTTCTGAAACTCTTTTAATTTTTTAGATTTAACACACTGAAGTTCAAATATCAACATAAATTCCGGCATATTTAAAATGCCGTTTTTATCTCATTTAATCGAAATATAAGAAGCAATTTTATCTACAACACCCTGAACAGTCAGATTATCCGAATCAATGATTACAGCTCCGTCGGGTATTATAAGTGGAGCAATTTTACGTTGTTTATCCTGTTTATCCCTTCTAAGCATATCATTTTGAACTGATTGATATTCAACGGAGCTACCTTTATCCAAAAGTTCTTTGTATCGCCTTTTAATTCTTTCCTCAATTTTTGCATCAAGATAGAACTTATACTCCGCATGCGGGAAAACCACCGAACCCATGTCTCTACCCTCAGCGACAACACCTCCCCGAATCCCTGTTTTCCTTTGCAAATCAAGCAATTTTTCACGTACAACGGCATATGTTGAAATTTTAGAAGCAGTCATGCTTACTTCTTCTGTACGAATTTTTTCCTCGACATCTTCTCCGTCCACATATACTTTTATTCGACCATCAAAATTTTTGAGTGCTACAGCAGTTGTGGAACACAAACCAGCTAAAGCGTCAACATCTTCCAAAGATATATTCTTCTTTAAAGATTTATAAGCCAGAGCACGATAGAGAGCTCCCGTATCAAGATAAATATAATTCAGATTCTTCGCCAGAATTTTGCTTACGGTGCTTTTACCGGCACCTGCCGGTCCATCGATAGTTATAATAAATTTCTTCCTCATAAAAAATGATACCCGTTAATATTTAATTAATTTGTTATGAAATGAAAACTTGTCTTAAAACGATAAAGAAGATAGTATATAATTCTACTATTCTATTAAATAGATATTTATAATGTTTATGCGTAAATTTCTTCAAAATCAACATATTTATTTTGCAGTTGTCATTTTAATCCTGCTTTTTCGGGCAAGTCCCTGTTTCGCTGAATTCACCCTTGAAGATGAAAATAAATTGGGTAAAGAATTTTATGATAAAATGAGAGCACAACATCTCATTTACGAAAATAAAATTCTTAATGATTACATAACAAAAATCGGCAATCTAATTCTGGCACAAAGCCAAAAAGCTCCTTTTGAATTTTGTTTTTCTATAGTAGACAGTGATGCAATAAATGCATTCGCCACGCCCGGCGGTTATATCTACATTAATAAAGGTCTGATATTAGCCTCGAAAAACGAGGCTGAGCTTGCCAGTGTTATCGCTCACGAAATAGGACATGCCAAGGCTCGTCATATCGCCAGCATTATTGAAAAATCTCAAAAGTTGAGCGTTGCCACACTAGCAGCGATTATCGCCGGTGCTTTTCTCGGAGGAGGTGGTGAAGCCACAGCGGCCATTGCCGCTTTTTCAGTTGCCGGCGCCAGTAGTCTTACGCTCAAATATACGCGAGCACACGAAGAAGAGGCAGACAGGTTGGGTTTAAGTTATCTTGTCAGCGCAGGTTATTATCCGGCAGCAATGATTGATTTTCTAAAAATCATGAAACAGCATGAGTTTTTATCTAAAACCATGCCTTCTTACCTGCAAACACACCCTGGCACTGATGACCGCATTTATTACATGGACAGTCTGATTTCAACTATATATCATCAAAAAGGTAAAGAAAGCATAATCGGTAATTTCGGCAGAATGCAGACTCTAATCCCGTTGGATCAATCTGATCTGAACAACAAATACAATGAACTGGCAGCCTCTTTGAAAAAAGATCCTGATAATGTTGAACTTCTTTATTATCTTGCAACAATCGAGGATCAGCTTGGGCAAACCGGCGCCGCCCTCAATCATTACCAGAAAGCGCTTAGTTTATCCCCCCGGGATGAAGATATTTTAAAGAATATCGGTTTGATCTATCTCAAGACCGGTGATGCAGACCTTGCACAAAACTACCTTCTTCGGGCATCAAATTTAAATCCCGATAAAGAAGAAATAATTTTAACCCTGGGAAAAGCATATTTCGCTTCCGGCAAATATCAAAACGCGCTTGATTGTTATTTAAAAATTAAAGATAAATCACTCGATAATGAAGACATCTATTATTTCATTGCCATGACCTACGGCAAACTCCAGAACAGGGGCGAATCGCATTACTATTTCGGATTATATTTTAAAAAAGAAGGCAGAAGAGAAAGTGCATTGTTTCATTTTAAAGAAGCACTCAATTACTTCCCTCAGGGTTCTAAACGAAGCAATTCTGTTAACCAGGAGATTAAAGATTTGGAAAGCGGCAAAACTCCCAAATCGATAATGGAAACACAAAAGCGCTAAACAGACTATATTTATTTTCGGGACTTGACATTAATGATTTCCGCTATATTTTATTTAAAAAAGGACAAAACCTAATGCCTATTTACGAATTTAGATGCAAAAAATGTAAAAATGTATTCGAGAGCTTGATTTTGTCGCCTGCTGATGAAAAAAACCTTTCCTGTCCTAAATGCGGATCTAAAAAATCTCAAAAAATAATGTCCGTATTTGCCGGTGGGAAGCCTAATTGCTCATCATGTTCGGCAACTTCCTGCCCGCCTGGATGTTCATGTCATTAGTGAGACTCCAATTCCAAAAGCATCGTCCATTGAAATTGGTAATTCGAATTATTCAATCCCGGATTTATCGGGATTAGAAACCATCCCATATGCAAAGCAATTAAGGATATCCAAGGGGCGCAGCGACATGGGATATAAGACAGCTTATTTAAAAAAAGATTTAAGATTTAAGTAATTATGTGAATATCTTTTTCAATTCGTCTGCCGTCAATGCGCTTCTGGTTAACAATTCCCCGTCACCTTTTTTATATTGCGAAAAATTTCTCAATACATTATAAGACTCCAGCTTAATATTTTTTAGGAAAGGAGTCTTATAAAGTGAACATTTTAATTTTTGGCCCTAATGGCAGCGGTAAAGGAACTCAAGGCGCGATAGTACAAAAGAAATATGGCGTGCCCCATATTGAAACTGGCGTTATTTTCCGGCAGAATATCTCAAAAAAAACTCCCCTTGGAGAAAAAGCTAAAGCATTTATCGATCGTGGCGAACTTGTACCTGATGATATTACCATTCCCATGATTCTTGACCGTCTGAAAGAAGATGATTGCAAAAAAGGCTGGCTGTTGGATGGATTTCCACGTAACCTGGCTCAGGCCGAAGCTCTTTGGGCAGCACTGGGAAAAGAGAACATAAATCTGGATTACGTAATTGAAATTGATCTGGACCGTGACATAGCCAAGAAACGCATTATGGGGCGCAGACTTTGCAAAACAGACAACAACCATCCCAACAACATTCACATTGATGCAATTAAACCGGCGGAAAAGAATGGCAAGATGGTTTGCCGCGTGTGCGGTTGTGAGGATATGTCAGCGCGTGCTGATGACCAAGATACAGCAGCAATCGACAAACGTCACGGTATCTACTATGATGCAAAGACAGGTACATTGGCCGCTGTTAACTATTTCAAAGAGAGAACAAAGGTAATTTCTGTTGACGGCAGCGTTCCCGTGAAAGCAGTAACGGATGATATCTTAGCAAAACTTGTTTAATTCGCATGGATTGATTTTTGATAAAAGCCCTCTTATACTCATGAGGGCTTTTTCATCTTAAATACCGATTCGCTTTATTCGGATAACTTTGTTGGTCCCGATTTATCGGGATCGTCGGCTTGTTATCTTTTAACCGGACGCGTAACTAAGTGGCAATTTCCAATGAAATCGGTATAATAAATAGAAATTTATGGAAAATATTAGGAATTTCAGTATTATCGCCCATATTGACCATGGCAAGTCAACACTTGCCGACCGACTGATCCAATTTACGGGAGTTTGCGACGCCAGAAACTTCAAGGATCAGATTCTGGACAATATGGATATTGAGCGGGAACGCGGCATTACTATCAAAAGCAATGCCATATCCCTGCCCTATCGTGCCAAAGACGGGAAAATTTATATTTTGAACCTGATTGATACGCCCGGACATGTTGATTTTTCCTATGAAGTTTCCCGATCTCTTGCCTCCTGCGAGGGCGTCCTTCTGGTTATTGATGCAGCACAGGGTGTACAGGCTCAAACCCTGGCGAATCTTTATCTGGCGCTGGAGCACAATCTGGAAATCATTCCGGTGATCAATAAAATTGATCTTCCTTCAGCCGATGTTGACCGGGCATTGGAAGAAATAGATTCCGAGCTGGGGCTGGATCCCTTTACTCACATCAAATGCTCCGCCAAGGAAGGCATCGGTATTGAAGAAATTCTGGAGGCGATTGTCCAACGTATACCTCCGCCCAGAGGCGACGCTTCAAATCCTCTGGCCGCTTTGATTTTTGACGCCAAGTATGATTCTTTCCGCGGAACGATTATCCATTGTCGCATCTTTGAAGGAACAGTCAAAAGCGGTAATATCATACGATTCATGTTCAGCGGCGCAACATACAAAGTGGAAGAAGTCGGTCACTTTCTGCTAAATCGTGCTAAACGTGAAAAACTATCCGCGGGCGAAGTCGGCTATATTATTGCCGGCGTGAAAACCGTATCTGATGTTCGCACCGGCGATACAATAACGCTACAGGACAGACCGTGCTCTTTGCCGCTTCCCGGATTTAAAGAAGTAAAACCTGTTGTCTTTGCCTCAATTTATCCCATTGCTTCCGATGATTATCAGGATCTTGCTGATTCATTGGAAAAATATAAATTGAATGATGCGTCTTTTATCTATGAAAAAGATTCTTCTGCCGCACTGGGTCAGGGCTTCCGCTGCGGATTTCTAGGCCTGCTGCATCTCGATATCGTACAGGAAAGACTGGAAAGAGAATTTGACCTCTCCATTATTCTTTCGGTACCCAGTGTTCGTTACCGCTTTACACTCAAAGATAAAAAAATAATCTATGTCGATAATCCCGCGCATTATCCTGATCCGACTGAAATTGATAAAGGCGAGGAACCGTATATTCGTGCGTCAATGATGCTTCCCGAACGCTATCTGGGAGCAGTAATGAAACTCTGCATGGAAAAGCGCGGCGTTAATTCTGTTATGAATTATACCGGCCCCGGACGCGTGGAGCTATCCTACGAAATGCCGCTGGCTGAAGTCATCTACGATTTCTACGATCGCTTTAAATCGGTAACACAAGGCTATGGTTCATTCGATTACGACATCATTGATTACCGTGAAAGCAATCTGGTCCTGATGGATATTCTGGTAAACGGTGAAAAAGTTGACGCATTGTCGCAGATTGTTCATCGCGAACGGGCACGTGCCAGAGCTCTTCTAGCCTGCGAAAGATTAAAAGAAGAAATTCCGCGACAAATGTTTAAAATTGCCATTCAGGGCGCCATCGGCGGAGAAATTATCGCGCGCACCACCATCAGCGCCTTCCGTAAGGATGTAACAGCCAAGTGCTACGGCGGTGATATTACACGCAAGAGAAAACTTCTGGAAAAACAGAAAGCAGGCAAGAAGCGCATGAAGATGATCGGCTCGGTAAGCATTCCACAAAGCGCGTTTCTTGCGGTCTTAAAGTCTGACACAGATTAAAAAAGATTCATCATTATGGATGAGAGACCTTGTCTCAATTAGGGCAGATGTCATTCCGAGCGAATGCGAGGAATCTTAATTCCACTTTATCATTCATTATCAAGAAAGATTTCTCCCTACGATCGAAATGACATAAAAAATATTCTCATGATTTTTCCTATGAAAGAAGAACAAGCCGGGCTTTATATTCACATTCCTTTTTGCCTCAGCAAATGCGGTTATTGCAGTTTTTATTCTATTAAATCCGTTAATCTTATTCCCGAATACATTGCGGCGCTAAAAAAAGAAATCGAATATTACCGCAAAACATTTTCATCTTTCGATACCATCTATATCGGCGGCGGCACCCCTTCCCTTCTTACTTCCAAACAACTAGCCGATATTTTTACGTCAATAAACAAATATTATAAAATTGACAAGAGTGCCGAAATTACACTGGAGGCCAATCCCGGAGATATCTCCCTTGACTACTTGAAAACACTGCGTGATATCGGCATAAATCGCTTAAACATCGGCATTCAATCGTTCAACGATAAAATTTTGAAATTCTTCGGACGCAGACATTCAGCCAAAGAAGCGATTGCCGCAATGGAGGCAACCAGAGTGGCTGGATTTGATAATCTGGGAATAGATTTGATTTATGGAGTTCACGGCCTGGGCATTAAATCGTGGGTAAATACTTTACAAAAAGCCGTTTCTTTCAAGCCGGGGCATCTTTCCTGCTATCAGCTATCACTTAGCGAAAAGACTTCTTTGTATAAAAAATATTCTTTGAATGAGTGGCACCTTCCCGATGAAAAAACGGAACTGAAATTATTTTTAATCACCGCCGAAGAGTTGGGAAATGCCGGTTATACTCATTACGAAGTTTCCAATTTTGCCTTAACTGATAAATTTAAATCTCGTCACAACCAGAAATACTGGCGGCATGTGCCATATCTTGGTTTGGGACCGGCTGCTAATTCCTTTTTGAACTATAAACGCTGGTGGAATAAAGCTACAGTTAATACCTACCTAAAAGATATTGCATGCGGGAAAATGCCGGTAGAAGACTCAGAAACTCTCTCGTCAGAACAACTGCAACTGGAAGCTTTATTTCTCGGCCTGCGCACCAAAGCCGGAATCGATTTGAAACTTTACAAAACCAAATACGGCGCTGATTTGCTTAAAGATAAGAAAACAATTATTGACGCGCTAATTAAAAATAAATTCGTAGAATTAAAGAATGGATTTTTGCGCCCCACCCGTGCGGGAATGGCTGTGGCTGACAGTCTGGCGCTGATTTAAAAAGTGAAGGGTGAAGCGTGAATGGTGAAAAAACAGAAGATTACATGATTAGAAGCTTGGAAAAATATTTTTTTTCAATCACAATGATTGGACAAGCAGGAAAATCCTTTAGCTCCTGTGACTCGAATTCCTCCGCCGTCGCGGTATACTTCTGACTGTGACAAAATACTCATCGCGAGATCAAATATATAATCCCGCTTCTTATTGACTGAGTTTTGCGCTGGCAAGTCGATTAAGGCTTACGCCGAACTCGGCAGCCTGAATGGCGAGTTTTTGATGAACCTGCGGCGGAACGCGCACCATAAATTTGCCGCTATAATGCCGGGATGAAATAGGATCGGGTACACTTTCACCATGTTTCTGCATATCCCGTACAACATCATTAACTACTTTACGGATTCCGCTTAAAGCTTTTTCAGGTGTTTTTGCAAGCCAGCTAAGGCTGGGAAATTCGGCGCAAAGACCCACATACTCGCTGTCATCCTCAGACCACGTTACCCGATAGGTATATTTATCGTTTTTCATGGACATATTCTACCTCCAATTTTTCTATAGCCAGAAGTACCTGTTTGACTTGATATGCATTGGCTTTCCCCTTGTCATTCTGAATGTTTATTCGAGGGTCTCCCTGCCATGGTGTTTTATATATGCGATGACTACTGCCCTGCTGCCGGGACGCGCCAAAATAATGATCACACACTTTGCATAAATCGTTAAATCGGACATCCCTCGGATTATGCTGCATATGCTTAATCAGGTCTTCCACTTTGCTCATGCTTTGCATAGTATCACTATTGATATCGTTGTCAAGAACTTTTTACGGATTATCTTGTTGAATTAAAGAATGAATTCTTGCGCCCGACCAGAGCAGGAATGGCTGTGGCCGATAGCCTGGCACTGATCTGATTAAGAACGAAATATATACTTAATAAAATTTACGAATGGCATCCCATATCCCCAAACAATTGTCCCTATGCATAAGACCATTGCCTCTATTGTTCGAATCCTTTTGCGCAAGAGAGATATTACTTTTTTAAACTCTGCTCTGTCAGCATCAATTTCATTGATTTGACTATCATATACTGATCCCGCAACAATTCCTTTGGGTCGTGCCATTTTAAGTTGAGTCAATTGTTTTTCAATGTCGCCTTCGTATAATTTTTCAATATTACCAGCCAAGGAGACAATATCTCGCCAAGCTATACCAATTCCAACCAGAACAACCAAAGATCCTGATCTCTCAAAATATTGCCAATCTTGGGAAACAAGACTTAATATCGTTCCAAATATAAGCAGTAACAAAACTGCAACGGCAACTTTGCATTCAATTCCTCGCATTGGAATTGTCCACTTAGTCTATGCTTGACTTGATCGAGAGTCATTGTCTTCGAATTTACCTATTTTATATGTATACTGCATTTTATAGGACTTCGTACCGCTCAATCATGCACTTAACAGATTAATTTATCGTTCAGTTTTATCTTATCGTGACAGAGGAAATTTCATTTTCCAAGCGCTTTTTGATTTTCTGAAATGTTTCGTCCGGATGAGATTTTTCTTTCAGGAATCTACTGTCCAGAGTTTTGGCAGGCACAAACTTTTGTAAAACATACTTACTCGCGCCGGAAATCAGCTTGCCAATATTTAAGATATCATCTTCTTCAAGCTGCGATTCCACGACCGTTGTGCGGAATTCATAGGGAATCTTTGTTTTCAAGATTAGATCGATACTTTCTTTGATTGAATCCGTGTCCACCTGCGTGTTGACAATATTCTTGTATTTCTCCAGCGGCGCCTTGACATCCATGGCAATAAAATCCAGCAGCTTTTCAGCGAGAAGAGCCTTGATAACCTGCGGATGGGAACCGTTGGTATCCAGTTTTACGGCAAATCCCATATTTTTTACCTGCCTGATAAAAGACTCCAAATCGTTTTGAATGGTCGGTTCACCTCCGGTTATCGTCACGGCATCGATTTTTCCTCTGCGCAAATTCAGAAATTCCAGTACGTTTTTTTCTTTTATGCCAGGTTTAAATAATGGAGGATCAACCAGTTCCGGATTATGACAATACGGACATTTAAAATTACATCCCTGTAAAAATACTATTGCACAAATCAATCCCGGATAATCTATAAGTGATACTTTTTGCAAACCACCAATCTTCATTTTCGCCCTTTCCATATCAGACGCAAAAAAGCACTTGCTGGATATAAAATTCTTAATGGTGTTTTATCTTTGTTTTTGCTTATTTAAACTGGAAAACCTGCCGTGAATCAAATTCTTCCTGCTTGCCTTTATTCCACTGTTTTACCGGACGCAAATAACCAACTACGCGGGAATAAACTTCACAGTTATCAGCACAAATCGGACATTTTTCCTGTTCTCCTTTTAGATAGCCATGTGACGGACACACACTGAAAGTGGGAGTGAAAGTTATATAAGGCAACCGATAATTGGTACAAATCTTATTAATCAATCTTTTTACCGATTGAGGTTCATCAATTCTCTCTCCGGCAAATGTATGAAATACTGTACCTCCGGTGTATTTTACCTGTATCTCGTCCTGTAAATCCAGTGCTTCGAAAATATCATCCGTATAGTCTACAGGCAACTGTGTGGAGTTCGTATAAAAGGGTTCCGCGTTTTTCTTATTTTCACTGGCCGTAATAATATCGGGAAATCTTTCCTTGTCGATCTTAGCCAGACGATACGATGTTCCTTCCGCCGGCGTAGATTCCAGATTATAATTATTGCCCGTTTCTTTCTGAAAACTGATAAGCTTGTTTCTCATGAAATCAAGCGTCTGCTTGGTGAATTTCTGACCCTTTTCCGAAGCAATATTAACGCCCAACAGATTTAAACAGGCCTCATTCATTCCGACAAGACCGATTGTGGAAAAATGATTCTTCCAGTATTCATTGAACCGCTCTTTAACACCACGCAAATAATACTTGGTATAGGGATAAAGGTTACCTTCAGTAAATTTTTCCAAAACTTTTCTTTTTGTTTCCAGACTTTCTTTCGCCAATTCCATCAACATCTCCAGTCTCTGCAGAAAATCCTTCTTTGACTTGGACTGGTAAGCGATACGAGGCATATTCATCGTTATTACACCTATGGAACCGGTCAGCGGATTGGAGCCGAACAATCCACCTCCCCTCATTTCCAGTTCGCGGTTATCAATGCGCAGACGGCAGCACATGCTGCGGGCATCTTCCGGATTCATGTCGGAATTGATAAAATTGGAAAAATAAGGAACTCCGTACTTCGCCGTCATTTCCCAAAGATCATGCAAGTTGGGATCATCCCAGTTAAAATCTTTAGTGACATTATATGTGGGAATAGGAAAGGTAAAGACTCTCCCTTTGGCGTCGCCTTCTGCCATTACCTGCAGGAAAGCCTTATTAAAGAGGTTCATTTCTTTCTGAAACTCTTTATAAGTCTCTTTTTGCGGCTTACCGCCAATGATAACATTCTGGTCAGCATAATATTTCGGAACAGTTACATCCAGAGTTACATTGGTAAAAGGCGTTTGAAATCCGACCCTTGTAGGCACATTGATATTGAAAATAAATTCCTGCAGAGCTTGTTTTATTTCCTTAATAGTTAAATTATCATAACGGATAAAAGGAGCAAGCAGGGTGTCGAAATTGGAAAAAGCCTGTGCTCCTGCCGCTTCTCCCTGCAAGGTATAAAAGAAATTAACCACCTGACCCAAGGCGCTGCGTAAATGATTGGCGGGTTTGCTTTCCACCTTGCCGGACACACCCTGAAAGCCTTGCAACAGTAAATCATACAAATCCCATCCCACACAATAAACCGAAAGCAGACTTAAATCGTGGATATGGAAATCACCTTCAGTATGCGCTTTATGAATTTCCGGTGTATATATTTCATTGAGCCAGTAAACCTTGCTTACTTCCGAAGATATATAATTATTCAATCCCTGCAGGGAATAATCCATGTTGCTGTTTTCGTTGATCTTCCAATCAAGTTTCTTTAAATATTGATCGACAAGATCAACTTCCATTCTATTGGCAATATCTCTTAATCGGGAATGCTGATCACGATAAATTATATATGCTTTGGCTGTTTTACGATAAGGAGTCACCAAGAGAACTTCCTCGACAACATCCTGAATTTCTTCAACAGATAAAATTTTTCCATTAAAAAGCTCTTCGGCAAGATTCAGAACCTTGATAGTTAATTTACGCGCTTCTTTAATATCAAACTCACCCGTGGCAGCGCCTGCTTTGGCAATGGCATTGGTGATTTTTTCCGCGTTAAATTTAACTAAACGGCCATCTCTTTTCCTAATTTTAATGTTCATCAACTACTCCATTAATAAATTAGAATATTAATTTTGCTGCCTTTCTATGACGCTATATATTGGGGTATATGGATAGGCTACCACTATATATAGTAATTATCAAGTAAATAATAAAAAAAATTTTTGTTTTGATATTTGATGAGATATTTAACTGAAAAGAACAAAAAAAATTATGAAATTTAAAATTATACCTTATTATATTCTGAAAAAATCATTGAAAAAACAGCCCGCCCTTGAGTGGAAGATCTAAGATCAGTAGAATAGCCAAACATGGCTTTAAGAGGTACTTTAGCCTTAATTTCACTTACGGTACCTTTTGGATTAACGGATTGAATTTCACCTTTACGGGCATTAATATCCCCGATAACATCACCCATAAATTCACTGGGTGTAATAATATCAACCATCATTATTGGCTCCAGCATGACCGGATCAGCAACCTTGCATCCTTCACGGAAAGCTGTTGCTGCCGCGATTTTATAACCCTGTGCTGAAGATTCGCCTTCCCTGAAAGTACCGCCGATTACCAATACCCCGACATCCATCACAGGATAACCGTTTAATACTCCATTCATCATTGATTCTTTAATGCCTTCTTCTATTACATCGAAATATTCCGCGGGAATAACACTGTCATCAAGATTAATTATTATTTCATTGCCCAAGCCTCTTTTACGCGGAGTCAGAGAAAGACGAAGATGACCGAAATGTTTCTTTTCGCCCAGTTCCTTTTCAAATATTCCTTCCATTTCAACTTTCTTTTGAATGGTCTCACGATAGACAACTCTGGGTCTGCCGACATTGACATGGCAATTAAACTCGCGCAGCAAACGGTCAACAATGATCTCCAGATGCAACTCCCCCATACCGGAAATTATAGTTTGCGCGGTTTCCTCTTCATATTTTACCCTTAATGTCGGATCTTCTTCTACCAATTTATCCAGAGCCGAAGTCAGCTTTTCCTGATCAGCCGGAGTTTTAGCCTCAATGGCCCGACTGATTACCGGTTCATAAAAATCCATCACTTCCAGCATAATCGGATGATCTTCCGCGCAGAGTGTGTCACCTGTAGTCGTCGTTTTTAAACCCAAAACGGCAACTATGTCTCCCGCTGAGGCCATTTCTATTCTTTCCCGTTTATTGGCATGCATCCGTAACAGGCGGGCGATTTTTTCTCTTTTCTTCTTTATCGAATTATATATTTCATCATTTGCATGGAGTTTACCCGAATAAATACGCAGATAAGAAAGTTTCCTGCCTTCATCAATCATAATTTTAAATGCCAGCGCCGCCAGAGGTTCTTTGTCAGAACTAAGTCTGACTTCTTCATCTTTGGTAACAGGATTTATTCCTTTCACCGGTGGAATATCCTCCGGAGACGGCAGATAATCCAGGACTGCATCAAGAAGTGGTTGAATACCCTTATTTCGAAGAGCTGCGCCGCAAAGGACCGGTACTATTTTCAGAGAAACGGTTGCTTTTCTTAATGCTCTTTTAATTTCAGCGATGGTAATTTCCTCGCCATCAAGATATTTATCAGCCAGTTCATCATCGACATCGGCCAAATTTTCTATCATTTTTTCTCTCTTTAATGTTGCCTCGACTACAAATTCTTCCGGAATCTCCAGCATCGAAAATTCCAGCCCCTGTGTTGCTTCATCCCAAACCAGCATTTTCCAGTTAATCAGATCGATTGCACCTCGAAAACTATCTTCGCTACCCGCGGGAATCTGGATCGCTACAGGAATAGAAGTAAAACGTTCGCGCATCATTTCGATAGCTCCAAAATAATCTGCACCTACCCGATCCATCTTATTGATGAAAGCTATTTTGGGAACACCATACTTGTCTGCCTGGTGCCAGACGGTTTCCGATTGGGGCTGTACGCAACCCACCGCACAAAAAACGACAACGGCTCCGTCCAAAACTCGCAGGGAACGCTCTACTTCGATGGTGAAATCCACATGTCCCGGTGTGTCAATTATATGAATGTCATGATTGTTCCATGCACAAGTCGTTACTGCTGAAGTAATGGTTATGCCTCGTTCCTGTTCCTGCGGCATCCAATCCATAACGGCCTCTCCGTCATGAACCTCCCCCATCTTATAGGATTTCCCTGTGTAAAAAAGAATTCTTTCCGTAACCGTCGTTTTCCCGGCATCAATGTGAGCAACTATACCGATATTGCGTGTGCGTGATATTTTTGATTTTGCTGCCATAGAATTTAATTATTTTTTTCTTTCTCCGCGATAAGAAGTTCCAAATCCGGACTAAAAGATTTCCGAGTGGAAATGTGGCCTTTTATTGAAGATATGTTTTTCCCCTCTATTAATATTTTCACTTTTTTTATAGCGGGAATATTTTGAGTTATTGAATTTGTTAAAGAGTAAATTGAAGCCATTTCCGCAGCGGAGCTGCCCTGATGCAATTTAATCAAATTCTTGCTGAAATTAACCAGGGCAGTGTCCGTTTCATTCACTTTGACATCTCTTAAGACCACACCACCGGGAAATGTATCCACCAAACCCGTCTTCGAGCCGTCAAGTATTGCTTTAACAATTTCCCTGGCTTGTGCCGCAGCATCATTTTCCTTTACAACATAACGTTTTTCCGGCACCAGAAAAAGCTCCTGCGGATCAGAAAAATATATTTTCACTACTTGTTTTTCTTTCTTTTTCATGGCATCCATATTAACCGCAGGAAATATCAGGTTAAATAATGTAACAAAGAAAAGAACCAATAGAATAAATGCCCCGCCAAGAATAATCGAAAGGTAAAGAAGTCTCGTGGATTTTTTTATCTTCTTTTCCCTGATATTTTCTGAGCGTCGTTGTCTTTTTGTCGTCATAATTCTAAAACCTTTATAAAAAACTGCGCCAATCTAGGGTATTTTCTTTCTGCTGTCAAGCACAACGAGCTTTCTTAAAAACAAACAAAAAACCCTTGTCTTCAGGTAATATCTACCGCGGACAAGGGCTATTCGTAATTTTTCTGATTTAGTAATTTTCGGCCAGAACTTCATAAAACGACTGCGGATGTTTGCAGGCAGGACATTCTTTAAGTGCTTCCTCACCCTCATAAATGTAACCGCAGTTAATGCAATGCCACTTTATAGCAGACTTCTTTTTGAAAACTTCATCATTCGCTATATTGGCTATCAATTTTCTGTATCTTTTCTCATGAAACATTTCCACTTTGGATATCTCTTCAAATGAGAGGGCTACTTCAGGAAATCCTTCTTCCTTCGCAACCTTGGCCGCCTCTGCATAAAGAGTAGACCATTCCATATTTTCACCGGCTGCGGCAGCTTCAAGATTGCTCTTTGTATCACCGATTATACCTGCCGGATAGGCCGCTGTAATTTCAATTTCTCCTCCTTCAAGGTATTTAAAAAAAACTTTAGCATGTTCTTTTTCATTATCCGCGGTCTCGAGGAAAATACGTGAAATCTGTTCAAAGCCTTCTTTTTTTGCGGCACTGGCAAAAAATGTATAACGATTTCTTGCCTGCGACTCACCGGCAAAAGCCGCCAACAAGTTTTTTTCTGTTTTTGTTCCTTTAATCGATTTAGCCATCTTTCATCTCCTTTCCTTCTGTGATTTATTTTTTATATGTTATGCACTCTTTTTAATTTATCAACGACCATCTACGAAAAAATTTTACCCATAGAAAAAGCTTTCCCCAGATATTTCCCTGCAGCATAATATGATTTAATTTCCGGCACATAAATTACCGGATTTATTTTCAAAATATCCGGCAATTCATCTTCTCCCAGCACTGATTCATCTATCTTGACATTCAGAATCTCACCGATGAAATGTGTATGAATACCTATTCCAATGAAGTTGGAGAGTTTACATTCCAGAATCATTGGAAATTCCTGAATAAAAGGAGCATCCACTATCTCGCTTTTTATGGCAGTGATTTTTGCCGCTGCAAACTTGTCAACATTTTTTCCGGAAGCAACCCCGCAGTAATCGGCAATTTCAACCTGAGCGGACGAAGGTATATTAATTGTAAACGCTTTGCGTTCCATGATATTTCCGTGTGTGTAAGTAGTTTCTCTCAATGATATAGCCACACACGGCGGTTTCGAACTACACACGCCTCCCCAGGCAATAGTCGCTGCATTGGGTTTGCCGTTTTTATCATAGGTTCCTACCAGCCACACAGGTGTCGGATAAACCAAAGTTTTGGCGCCAAAAGATTTTTTCATAGAACCCTCCCGATTATAAGTTCAAGCAAATATTTGTTTTCACGTTTAATTTTTATAATTTATTAAAAAATAATTTCAATTTATTAAAAAAATATTTTATGGTAGAAAATAACACATAAAGTTTCTGACTGATGAATATCGGAAACTATATTAATTTTTGATAACATAAGGAGAATATTTTTATGACCACCATTATGCCTGAATCTGAAAATGTTCAAAAAGCAATAAAGTGGGTATCAGCAAATTTAGAAGAAAACGCCCAACCTTTACAAAAGCTCGTCGAACAAGCAGTTTTCAAATTTGATTTATCGCCAAAAGATACGGAATTTTTAACCGGTTTCTTTCGCGAAAGCAGTTCAAAAAAGTAAGCCTTAAATTTTTCAACTCAGGCGATTCTATTTACGGGCGGAGTTGCCTGAGTTTGCCAACTTTAAAGTCAGAGAATTTAACATCAAAGACTATGTTTGTTTCGATCTGAGCAATTCTCTTATTTCGGTCAATAATTCCTGATCTTTAGTGAGGGGCGCGGGAACCGCTGCCTCTTCCTTTTTATTCGTCACAATCATCCCTATAAATTTTACTATGAAGACATACAACGCCAGCGCAACAATCAAAAAATTTACAATCTCTCCTATGAAAATTCCGTAGGGAACTTCCTTGCCGTCAATTATCCATTTCCAACCCAGATATCCCTGCTCGCCGGGCATGATAACACTTACCAAAGGCATGATGATGTGCTTTACAAGAGAATCAACAATTTTACCGAACGCCGCTCCTATAATCACACCGATAGCCAGATCAACCACGTTACCTTTTAATGCAAAATTTTTGAATTCTTCCACTATAGCTGACACTTTTTTCCTGGCTCCCATATTTTCTCCTTTCGTAAACTTACTTACTACTCGACCACGGACATTTCTTCGTAAATCCTTAACTCAATTTCATTAAAAATTTTTTCATACTGCTCCTTATATAACAGGCGCCGTATTTCCCAACCGGTTTCTGTTTTTGTCTCTGTTGTTATAGCAAGGCTTACTTCGCATTTTTTCCAATTGAGCCGTCTGACGCGAGCATTGGCTTTTGTTCGCCAGCCATCGGAAACGATATAATCTGAATCGACACGGAGATTACTCCAGTCTATTGTAATATTAGAACCTATATTTTTTTCTTTGAAAACACGGGCTACGGCTTTGAGAATGATTTTTTCGCTTGCTTCATATTCGGATGTGTATTCATCCGGTCCGGGTATTACTGTTTCACCAAACTCATGGGCACATGATATAATATTGCAAATGAAACAAAGAAAAACAACAAGCAGAAAATATATTTTATTTGTCATGTAATTTCTTTCATGCTTATCGGTTATTTCCGTTTATCCACCAGTCATTCTTTTCCTTAAACCACCATAGGGTAGAATCCGTCCGGATAATTCTTTCAGAAAGTTTTCTCCCGTTCTCTGTACTTAATCTCTGCAAAGCATAGTTTATCCATTCTTCCGAGTACTTATTCCCCAGATCACCGCATTCTTTTAACTGTAAAATAAGGGCAATTTGATCGGCATCCCGGGCAATTAACGCCTCTTTTGTCTTTTTCTCATTGAACTCTTCGATAATCGACCTGATGTCCTCCCCAAAAAAAAGTCCCTCTGTCAATTCCTTGACTGCTTTTTCTTCATCCACATTTACATATTTTTTGTTTACATAATTCATATCACCTGTGCGTGCCTCCGGTAAATCGTGAAGAATGCACATTTTTAACACACGCAGTTCGTCAAGAGAATCATCCATCTTACAAAGAGTATACCCGACATATACTGTTCGTAAAATGTGTTCAGCTACGGATTCATTGCCGCTTCCCAGAAATTGATAACCGCTGCGCGGAGTCCTGCTGAGCATTCCAACCTCAAACAAAAAATTGGTAATATTATCCATTTTATCCCTTTTTTAAAATTTTGATCCGATTAGCCATCATTTCCGACACCTTAGTGATTTGCAATTGCATTGAAGCAACACTATCAGGCCGCATTGCAATAACTTTGTCCAACTGGGCTTTCCAGTGTTCCAGCGCGACAATTTCATTTTCCCTTATCTTTTTTTCAAAACGTTCCTGATATTCCTTTATAAACAAATCTGTTGAAGCCATTTTAATCACCTTAACTACATTCCTGCAAATTTTTACGCATTATATCATCGGATGTTTATCTTGCAATAACGAATTTAAATCATAGTTTGACACTATTAATTAAATGCTATAGATCACAAACACGGTTTTTCAGTTACAAACAAGCATCCGGTGAATTGCGACTCAAAAATTGTTTTGTACATAAATATTGAACTTAATATAGGAAAACGGGTGAATATAACATGCCAACCAAACCAAAGCCTGAAGATATAGCCGGCGGGCAAGCACTCATCGAAGGTGTTATGATGCGTCACGGCAACAAAATCGCAGCAGCAGTAAGAAGACCGGACAAAGAAATCGTTTTTCAGGAGCGGGATTATATTCCGCTGACCACACGTTATAAGATATTGGGATGGATGTTTGTCAGGGGAACAATAACTTTATTTGAAATGATGATTATCGGAATAAAATGCCTGATGTTTTCGGCAGAAGTTGCTTTGTCGGAAGAAGAAAAAAAACCAAAAGGATGGGAGATGTATCTTTCATTTGTCATCAGTTTTGCTGTTGCCATTTTTTTCTTCATCGTCGTTCCGGCATTTTTTTTTACTAAAATTAAAATCATAATTTCCAATTTAATTCTCCTGAATATTCTGGAAGGTTGTGTACGACTGGGCATCTTTCTTTGTTTTCTCGGTGCCACGCTCTTAATAAAAGATATGCGACGGACATATATGTACCACGGAGCAGAACACAAAACTGTATTCGCATGGGAACAAGGTCAGGAACTGACAGTGGACAATGTCAAAGCATTTTCTACACGTCACCCCCGCTGCGGAACCAGTTTTATTCTTTTTGTCATGATTGTCTCCATATTGGTTTTTTCACTTCTGGGGCGCCCGGATTTCATACACAGAGTAATCTACAAAATTTTACTTCTTCCCGTTGTCGCCGGTATCTCTTACGAAGCGATCCGTTTTACCGGTAAATATAACCACTCAAAACTTGTACGACTGCTTAGCTGGCCTGGATTAATGTTGCAAAAAATTACAACCAGAGAACCATCCGATGATCAAATTGAAGTAGCAATTGCAGCCATGAAAAAAGTAATTTAGAATCCATTGGTATCTCCAAAAAGCAAAATTTAATCATTACCCTGACCGGACAACTAATATATTTTTTACTTACATCACATAAGAAGTTGACTTTTCTTGTTAATTAGAGTAATAAAATCACAAATATGTTGACATTTTACTCTCTTAAAACAGGGGGAAGACACTAATGATTAAGCGATATGCTTTAGCCTTAATTTTGGTTGCCATTTCAGTCGTCATGGTTTATCAACCTGCGGACGCAAAGGAAAACCAGGCGCAGACAATACCTAACGAAACCTCTGTATCCAAAAAAAACTTATACACTTACACCGTAAAAAAGGGTGATCTTCTTTCTGTTATTATCAGACATATTCCCGGCATAACTGAAAAAGACATATCTAATAACTATAAGCTTATAAAAGAACTTAACCCGCATATTCCAAATCTCAACAAACTTGAAGCCGGACAATCTCTTATTCTTCCGGGGAAACCCATTATGGAAGCAGATCTAAAAAATGAAGCAAAAGAGAAGAAAATAAAAGTTAAAAAAGCAGTCTCTCCCCGTACCAAAAAATCTTTTCACAAAAACACTTCTGCCAATGTGAAATTTTATAAAATTAAGAAGGGCGATGGTTTAATGGAAATCATTCGTCGTGAGCTTAAGGTCGCTGAAGCTGATATCCCGAAAGTGCTTAAACTAATTAAAGCATTAAATCCCCGGCTTAAAAATGTTAATAGAATTCATCCGGGCAAAGTCATCAAGTTACCCGGCAGCACAGCCTTGGCTAAAACCACTATCAAAACCAAAGCTGACGAACAAAAAGTCGCAAAACTCTCCGAACCTTCAACTCAACCGGAAAAAATTGCTGAAACAAAAGAAAAAAAATTTATGCCACCGGAAGTCGGCTTTGCTGTGCTTAAGTATGTCATCACCCAAATGAACGGATCCGTCACCACCACAGGTAATTATTATCTTCCCTTCTCTAAGACAGGCCAGGTAACAATTGATTGTTCTAAAATTCCTGTAATTGAATTTGATGACAATACAACAATATTTCTTGATCTGGAAAACCGTGCCACTAATAACTTAAAGAAGATGATCAGTGACAACTGGGAAAACTACTATTTGATAAAAACAGATAAAAATGACGATGTAATCACCATTTTGAAGAAAGTCATTAATACCACCAAAAGTTATTCCATGATAAAAAGTGAAAAGCCTCTTATTATCGGTGCATACCCGCCAGTGGAAGTAACCGTCGACTGGGTAATTTTCAGCACTGTTCCCAAAAAGACAAAGTCATTGAAACAGGGGTTACGTATTATTGATGAAAATAATGTAATGCTGCCAAAATCAATTAAAAATTATTCCCGGAAAAACGGTCTGATCATCACTGAAATTTCTCCGGAAAGCGGTCTCGTAGGAAAGCCTGATGAAGTTTATTCTTTGCCGCCTGTTCCGGTCTTTCCTACGATATCAGCCAGAGATTTTTCCTATGCTCTTGTTACCACTTTAGGACTGAATGCTGAAAAAGATGTGGATATTCAAATGTTCGACACAGTAAAGGATGGCTTTAATTTATCTATTAAAGCCGATGTTCTGATAAAAAATGAAAACAAAAAATATATCATCTATTCACAAAGCTTATCTCCGCAATTTATCAATGCACTAAAACAAGCCGGCAACGAAATTATCCTGGTTAAAGACAACGACTCTCCGAAAAATATGATGGAAAAGATTTTACAAGGTCTCCATATTCCTTTTACTTCAGGAAATTTTAATTTCTCCGGAGTTGAGAAAAAACAGGCTCCATATGCACTAGACTTTAATGGCACCAGGATTAATACAGATAAAGATTTATACGTTGTTGATTTCGATTTTGATCAGGAATTACGAGGTCTGCTTCAGGAGGTATGGTCCGTTAACATCGCCAGGTACTGATTATATCTCAATAAAATTGTCATGCGTAAAGCTTTCACTCAGATTTTGAAACGCGAATAAAAAACAACATAATCATAATTTTTTCATGTCATATTTCCTTCTTCATCGTTGCCACCTGATTATCTTTAAACGTTTTTAATTTACAAAATTTCTATAAAGGTTTTTTATGATAAAAGCTATTTCTCTTTTTTCCGGTGGATTGGACAGCATGCTTGCCGTTGAACTAATCCGCAGGCAAAAGATTGATGTTATTGGCCTGACATTTACAACACCTTTTTTTAACGATAAAAAAGCACAATACGCCGCAAGGTTATTAAATTTACCATTGATTGTTGAAAATATTTCAATACCACATCTAAAGATGCTTAAATCTCCGCGCTATGGCTATGGTAAGAATATGAATCCCTGCATTGATTGTCATACGCTTATGCTTCAAATTGCCGGTGAAAGAATGAAAAATGAAGGTTTTGATTTTATTATTACCGGAGAAGTTCTCGGTCAACGGCCGATGTCACAGAACAAACAATCTCTTTATATTATTGCTAAAAATTCCGGTTATCCCGATTATATTTTACGTCCGCTGAGCGCCGGTCTACTTAACCCGACAAAAGCGGAGAGAGACAAAATAATAGATCGTTCGCAATTGCTCTCTCTTCAGGGACGTGGCCGCAAATTTCAAATAAAATTAGCTGCCGATTTCGGTATAACAAATTATTCACCGCCTGCCGGAGGCTGCCTGCTTACCGATCCCATGTATACTCGCCGTCTTCATGATTTATTTTCTCATCTGGAAGATCATGAAATTCGCGATCTGAGCTTGTTAAAATACGGACGTCATTTTAGAGAGGATAATCAGGGTAAAATCATCGTCGGCCGTAACAATACCGATAACGAAAGAATACGTGAATTTTCAACTGATGAAGATATTGCATTGTTTATGGCTGATTTCCCCGGTCCTTACGTCTTAATTCCCCACGGGAATATGGATCTCATCCCACTTGCTGCCTCGCTCTGTGTTCGTTATAGCGATGCTCCTTCCGACTGTGAAGCAAACGTAATTTATCAGCATAAAAATTCATCAAATATAATTAAAGCCAACGCAGCAGCAAAAGAAGATTGCAAAAAATTGGTTATATAACAAAAGAAGCGGATTAGATAATTAGACGGATTAGAAGTTTAGAGGATTGAAAAAAAATAAATCTCCTGCTGGTTCAATCTTTTTCTGATTGAACCATTTATTTGATTAAATGTTCGGGACGTAAAAGATCATTAACAGTCTTCACCGGATTGAACACTATTATCGGTAATTCCACAAAGACAGTATTCCAGTAAGCCATACCGCCGTTCCAGAGACCTGGCAGCTCCAAAGCTTTAAGAAGGCTTCCTTTTTCATTTTTAACAGTAATCAAATAAGCATCTCCGTTAACATAGTTATCCAGATCGAACTTCTCGCCTTTGTAATTTTTCGTGCAACAGACCATATCCACCGGATTAAAATATTTTGCAGCAGACCAGATTGCCATTTGCTTACGGTCATTTTTGTTCACATGTCCGCTTTCAACAATCTGCAGAGTCTTACTTCCATCATGCTCCTCGATCCAGAATGGAGCTCCGCCCGGTTCGCCTTCGTTCTTAACAACAGCGCACACACGCAATGGCCGGTTCAACGAAGAAAATATTATTTCCTTTTGCCTCTTCAATGATTTCGTTGACAAATTGCCGGGGAATACTTTATTGAGCCTCCGTGAACAATATTCTTTGATTCCATTAATTTTTCCGGCATCAATTTTCTCATCTTCAATCCTGCGCAAAACAGCAAATATTTCCTGTTGAAGCTGCAGTGCCATTCCTCCCAGCATTTTTTTATAGGGAAGAATTTTTTTTAATAATTTTTCCGGCACAACATTATCAATATTTTTTATAAAAATGAAATCGGCATCAAGATTCTGTAAATTTTTCAGCAATGCCCCATGTCCGCCTGGTCGAAAAATCAGATTACCCCCGGCATCACGCAGCAAAAGATTATTTTCATCAACTGCCGGCATATTTGTCGACGGCAACTGAACCGAAGTCGACACACTATATTTTACCCGACAAAGTCTTTCGTATCCGGGCATTACGTCTTTTATTTTCTTAGAGATATCTTTTTTATGTTCCTGAGGTATCGTAAAATGCAAATGACATGTATCATCTGCGCTGCGAACATATTGAGCAGCTTCAAACAAATGTTCTTCCAAAGATGTGCGAACATCCGCACTGTCATACCGATGAAAAGGAATCAAGGCCTTGGGCAATCCTCCCAAATTCAGACCTTTTTTATTCAAAATGTAATTTAGTAAAGCCCTGATATTTTTTTGTTCAATTAATTTTGAAGTACGTTTATTTTTTTTGATAAGATAATAAAATGGAAACTTATACAAATTACGTAAAAATGATTTATTTAATGTGGAAGAGGCAAACTCACCGGCTTTCAGAGCTGAAAACCACCCGGCAAACATGCGACTGGCGGCACCGGATGCGGGAACAAATTTAATCAATTTAAATTTTCCCGCTTCCTTTTCGAAGATTCCGATTAATTTATTTCCTGCGGCCTTATTAACCGATATTATTCCATCATTAATTGTGCACGGACGATTTAACTTCAGGAAATTGGAACCGCGGCTATACGTCGCCAATTGCTTCCCCACATCATCTGAAGTCAAGCCGAATTTTTTGATTTGCCTAAGATCTTTTCCTGAAAATGGTGATTTTTTTTTCATAGACGTAAATAAATATGTTTTGTTTTTTATATAACACCAGCACAAATCATTGACAAGAAGAAACTAGCAACCTGCTCTATTCAGACCCGAAAGATTCTATGCATTCTTTTCCGAAATCTTATGCCACAGTAGAACAATTTGACAAAATCCCCCCTACGTGAGTAAACTATACCTGAAGTATGAGCAAGATTGCTAATTTAACCTTTTATTTATACTTTCTTCTATATGCAAAATGCAGTAACTATACATGCACCGGAGTATAAACAAAATTAAATACTATGGAAGTGAACGTCATGACTTATCTACAGAAAACATACAAGGCAATTTTGATTTCCGCGATAATAGTTTTCAGTGCCGTCACCTCGGAGGCACAAGTGGGATGGAATCAGTCGGCGGGACAATTCCTTATCAATGCAATTAAAATCAGCGGGCATTTGTCTTTCTGTAATGAAGCGGTTCCTCTTGATAATCATGATGTAAAAGAAAGACTGGAAAAAGAATTGCTCGTATCTCTTGATAACAGCGATAATATTATTTTATGGCTTAAACGCGCCAATCGTTATTTCCCGTATATTGAAAAAGTTTTAAAAGACAATTCCCTGCCCGATGATCTTAAATATATTGTAATTGCCGAAAGTTCCTTGAAACCACTCGCCACATCACACAAAGGAGCTGTAGGTTTTTGGCAATTCATCAAAAATACCGGCAGTAAATACGGAATGAAAATCAATGACGGCATTGATGAACGTCGCAATTTTTTTATAGCCACTGATGCGGCAATAAGATATCTAATTGATCTTTATGATATTTTCGGCTCATGGACACTGGCTGCGGCAGCCTACAACATGGGAGAAGAAGGCCTGAAGACAGAAATAATTTTACAAAAAGTAAATGATTATTACCGGCTTTACCTGAATCAGGAAACGCAGAGATACGTCTTTAAAATTTTAGCAGCCAAAATCATTCTGTCTAATCCTGAAAAATACGGATATTCTTTGAGAGAAGAAGATCTGTATAAGCCGCTGCAATTTGATAATGTAGAAATAAGCACAAATCAACCGGTGCCTTTATATATAATTGCTCAGGCAGCAAATACTTATTTTAAAGTAATAAAGGACCTTAATCCTCATATAAAGAGCTATTATTTGGCCACCGGCAAATACAATCTTTTTGTGCCGAAGGGGGCAGCTTCCGGATTTTCCGAAAGATATGAAAATCTTCTAAAACAGTGGAACGAAGAAAAAACAAAATCCGTATACACTGTCAAAAAAGGAGAAAGCTTGTCATCAATCGCCAAACGTTTTAATGTATCGGTTAAAGCGTTAATGATTTGGAATAATGTCACTAATGCCAAAAACATTTCGCCCGGTAAAAAGCTTTTTATTTTTTCTGAGGTAATGTCAAAGATGGAAAATAGTAATATCTATTAAATGAGTAAGAACAGCCCCATTTGCAAATTCCATAAGATTGATTAATAATTCATCAGTTCTGATTAAATATTTTCAGATGCAATACGCATAAATACATCCACTATTTACCATATTTCTTGACAAATAATTCTTTCTGTCTTAATTGCAACAAAACGGTTTTATTCCCAAAACATGTCCTTTGACACTATAAGGCGATAACAAAAATGAATATTATTAATAAAATTAACAAACTCAGAAAAGAAAAAAAAGCGGTTATTCTTGCTCATAATTATCAACTCCCGGAAATTCAAGACATTGCTGATTTTGTAGGGGATTCATTAGGTTTAAGCATGGAAGCTGCACGCACAGATGCAGCAATGATAGTTTTTTGCGGTGTTCACTTCATGGCAGAAACCGCAAAAATATTGTCACCTCAAAAAATTGTATTACTCCCTGATAAAAACGCCGGCTGTCCGATGGCTGACATGATCGATGCCGAAAGTTTAAAAACTCTTCAGGCAAAGCATCCTGATGCCATAACTGTATGCTATGTAAACACTTCTGCTGCAGTGAAAGCCAGTTGCGATTATTGCTGTACTTCAGCCAATGCTGTAAAAGTCGCGCAGAATATTTTATTGAATCATAAAAACAGTGAGATAATTTTTATTCCCGATAAATATCTGGCGCAATATGTTTCGTCGCAAGTGAAGTATGATTTCATAGCATGGGAAGGGTTCTGCCCGACTCATGCTAAAATCTTGCCGGATAATATTCTGCAGGCAAAAAAAATGCATCCCAAAGCAAAGGTTATTGCTCATCCGGAGTGCAGACCGACTGTGATTGCACTTGCCGACGTTGTCGCTTCCACCGAAGGAATGAGTAAATATATCAAAAAGTCTCCGGAGAGGGAATTCATTATCGGCACGGAAATCGGCATAATTCACAGAATGAAAAAAGAAAATCCTGAGAAACATTTTTACCCTGTTACAGAAAATATTATTTGTCCGACTATGAAACAAATAAACCTGGAGAAGGTGCTCCGGTCGCTGGAAGATTTAACTTACGAAATTACAGTTCCACCCGATATTATAGAGAAAGCGCATCTTTCCATAGAAAGAATGTTGCAGATAGTATAAATTAAATTGCGCAGGTGTAAAGAAATAAAGGAATTTATAAAGTAAAAATAAAACAGAATAACAAATGAAAAAAAATATTATCTCGTCAGGTAAATTTCCTGTTTTCGGGCCATATTCCGCTGCTGTGGAAGTAAACGGCTTTATTTTTATTTCCGGCCAAATACCCGTTGATCCGGCAAGCGGCGAAATTATCGACGACATTAAAAATGCTACCAGACAGATACTTGCAAATATCCAAACTATTCTCAAAGAAGCCGGTTTGGATATGTCCAGCATTGTCAAAACCACCATTTATTTAAAAAGCATTGCTGACTTCCCCGTCGTTAATGAAACATATGCGACGTTTTTCCCTCAAGATCCTCCGGCACGTTCAACTGTTGAAGTAAGCGCTTTACCGAAAGGAGCACCGCTGGAAATTGAGGCAATTGCAGTAAAAAATGTATTGAAGTAAAGAAAGACTACCTGATTTTTTTTGCTGCTTATTTCTTTAACTTCTTCTTGCCGAAAATCAGGTCCTGCTTTTCCATAAAGACTTCCGTATCCGGCGGCACGGAACTTGTCAGCCAGACGTTCCCACCGATTACCGACCGCGCTCCGACGACAGTCTCTCCACCTAGAATGGTAGCGTTGGCATAGATTATAACATCATTTTCTATGGATGGATGTCGCTTTTTATTTCTTAAAAGCCGGCATTCCTTCTTGGAGAGAGATAACGCCCCCAGGGTAACACCCTGATAGATGCGTACCCGGTTTCCTATTGATGCCGTCTCGCCAATGACCACACCTGTTCCGTGATCGATAAAAAAACTCTCACCGATAGTTGCTCCGGGATGGATGTCGATTCCTGTGCGACTGTGAGCGTATTCGGACATGATGCGGGGAAGTAAGGGCACCTTACTGCGCTGAAGTTTGTTGGCGATACGGTAAACCATTATCGCCCAAACTCCCGGATAACTGAATATTATTTCATCATAACTTTTTGCCGCCGGATCCCCATCATAGGCCGCGCGGATATCTTTGGCCAGAAGATTTCTCAATGCAGGCAATTCGTTTAGAAATTCCACCGTTATCTTTTGACCTAGTTCCTCGCATTTTACACAGGGCTGATTATGACGAATACAATCATGCCTTATTGCCAGAATTATTTGTTCGGATAAAACTTCGAAAAACGCTGTTACTTCCTGCCCTAAATAGTATTCCAGGTTTGTCTGGTCAAGCCTTGTACTGATGAAATAGCCTGGATAAAGAATAATCGCAGCACGTCGCAGAATATCGACAACTGCCACTCTGTTGGGTATTGGTTCGGCGCTGACATGATCGAAACATCCCTTGGTATCACATGATGACACCAGTTTATCAACTACATGCGGTATTTCCGTTCTGGCATGAGTGATTATCTTTATTTTTTCTTTACATTCCTTGATTCGTTCAGACCGCTTCATTTATTGCATACCATAAGAACCTTTTCCGGATTGATTAATTTCCCGCGCCGGAAGACTGCGAAGCATTCCAGAAAGGTGACATTTCTCTTAATCTTTCAATAATCTCTGGCATTTTCTCAATTACAAAATCAATCTCTTTTTCAGTATTATAAATGCTTAAGCTGAATCTAATCGATCCGTGAGCCATGGTAAAAGGAACTCCCATTGCTCTCAAAACATGAGAAGGTTGTAATGATCCCGACGTACATGCAGAACCTGATGACGCACATATGCCAAGCTCGTTCATAAGCAAGAGAATGGCTTCGCCTTCGACATATTCGAAACTGATATTCGTTGTATTGGGCAAACGGTTAGCGGTATCGCCGTTGACTCGGCTTTGGGGAATCCTTGCCAGAAGCTCTTTTTCCAACTTATCCCGCAGGCGTTTCACTTCCGTATTTTCTTTCTGCATATTTTTTCCCGCAAGTTCGCAAGCCATTCCCATACCTATAATACTGGGAGTATTTTCGGTACCGCCACGACGTCCTTTCTCCTGATGTCCTCCGATAAGAAAAGGTGAATATTTTGTGCCACGACGCACATAGAGAATACCAATTCCTTTGGGTGCATGCAGCTTGTGACCCGATATGGATAGCATATCAATGACATTGTTTTTCATGTTGACGGGAATTTTACCCACACTTTGCACGGCATCCGTGTGAAACAAAATTCCCCTTTCACGTGTCATTTGAGCTGCTTTTTCTACCGGGAAAATTACTCCGGTTTCATTGTTTCCCCACATCAAACTAACTATAGCAGTATCAGGTGTCAGATTTTTTTCCAGATTGTCCATATCCAACAGGCCATTTTTATCGACTGATAGTTCTGTAATCCTGTAACCTTGTGTAACCAATTGAGCACATAATACATGAATTGCCGGATGCTCCACGCGACTGGTTATGATATGTTTTTTGTCCGGATGAATCGTCAACGCCGACCGGATGGCGGTATTATCACTTTCCGTACCGCAACTGGTAAAAATAATTTCTTCCGGCATCGCACCCAAAAGCGTCGCAACCTGCTCACGCGCTGTGCGAATTTTCTGACCAACCTGACCGCCAAAACTGTGCATACTTGAAGGATTACCGTAAAATTCACGAAAATAAGGCAACATGGCGTCCAGCACTTCTTCCGACACTTGAGTTGTAGCATTATTATCCAGGTAAATTACACTCATTTGGCAACCTCCTCAACCTCTATGTCAGGCGAAACAAACTCTTTAAGCCGATGCTCCACAAAATGTTTCAGCGTTATATTTGAAGCTTTACAGGTAGAACAGGCTCCCCGGGTAGCCACAATTACCCTGTTACCGATGATGTCAATTATTTCTATGTCACCGCCGTCATGCTTGAGAGATGGTCTTATTTCCCGTTCAATAGTTTCTTCAATCAGACGAATTTTTTGAATATTGGTAAGCTTCGGTTTGGTCTCAGTTTTCGGTTCACTCCGCACCTTTTCAATAATCTGAGCGATGGCATCATGACACGAACCGCACCCGCCACCGGCTTTTGTGTAATTGGTTACATCCTCCACCGTGGCAAGATTATTTTCGCGTACCGCCCTCTCAATTTCCTTATCGGTTACACCAAAGCATTCACAAATAATTTTTGCGCCTTCTTCCAAAGGCGGAGCACCTCTATAATTTTCTATTGCCTTTTCCAGAGCCTGCTTCCCCATGACAGAACAGTGCATTTTCTCGTCCGGAAGCCCCCCCAGATAACCGGCTATATCCTGATTGGTAACTTTCAGTGCCTCATCCAATGTCATTCCTTTGATCATTTCCGTAAGAGCTGATGATGAAGCTATGGCGCTGGCACAGCCAAACGTCTTGAATTTAGCTTCTTTTATCCTTTTATTTTCATCCAGCTTAAATGTCAGTTTTAACGCATCACCACAGGCAAGCGACCCCACTTCCGCCACGCCATCCGGATTTTCGATTTCACCGACATTACGAGGATTAAGGAAGTGCTCTTTCACTTTATCCGTATATTCCCACATAAAAGTCTCCTTTTATTTTAACTAAATCGTTCATTGCTGAAATAACTAAGATTTTTTCGCTTTAAATGCAAGCTGTTTTCAATAATATAAAGCAGTATAACATCCTGTCAATAAAAAAGCCCTCTTTTAAAATCATCTTTATTGAAGGCATTCTTCCGGTACACTTGCAAAACAATCCTTGACTATAACACCACTTGTTGTAAATAAACTGCAATTATTCCCTTGGAATAACCATCAACACCATAGGAGATAAAACAAATGTACCTACTCGGTATTAATGCCAGTCCCAGAGGTTCCAAGAGTCAAACCAAAAAACTCGTTAAAGCCGTTCTTGATGGAGCACATTCTCAGGGTGCGGCAGTAGAACTGGTTGACCTTTGCCGGCTGAAGATGGAATATTGTAACGCCTGCGGAATTTGTTACGAGAGAGGGAAATGTGTACATAAGGATGATCTCCAAATTCTTTACAAAAAAATACTTTCCGCAGACGGCCTTGTCATGGGTTCACCCGACTACTTCCACTCGGTAACTGCCCAAATGAAAACCCTGATTGACCGCATGGCCGATACAGTTCACTGTCAATTACTGACCGGCAAATACACTGTTAATATAGCGACTTCGGGTGGCAAAGGACATTATAAACAAGTTCTCGATTATCTGAATGAAATCATGCTGAACTTCGGCTCTTTTATTACCGGCAGTACCGGTGTATCTGCAAGAGAAGGAGAAAAAGTTTTAGCCAATACAGGAGCCAGGGCCTTCAGACTTGGAGAAATTATTGTTGAGAATATCAATAAAAAGAAAATTTACGTAAAACAAAACAAACGATTAAAGGAAAACAAAAAATATTTTCAGGATTTGGTAAAACTAAACAAAAACGAATGGAGACACGAATATAAATATTGGGAAAAACTTAACTGGAAATAATATTAACATATGAAAAATAAAATAAGGAAGGCATCTTCCGATGATACGTTTCGCTTAGCGGCTTCATTGGCCAAGGCATTCGACGACGATCCAATTATAAACTGGCTTGTTCGGAAGGATAAAAAAAGAGCGGAAGGAATAAATCTTCTGTTCCAATCATGTATTAAAGATTTGTGTCTTCAACATGAACATTTATTTATGACCGAAGATTGCAGCGGAGGAGCTTTATGGTATCCACCCGGAACTTCAGAAATAGGCTACATAAAACAATTGTCCCTTATACCCAAGATGATTCCAGTTGTCGCCTGGACAGGATTGTTACGCCTGGCAAGAACGCTGGCTAAAGACCCACCCGAAAAAAATTATTACTACCTGCAGTTTATAGGAGTAATTCCCGGGAATCAAGGCAAGGGCGTGGGCAAGGCTTTGATAAAACCGGTGCTGGATATATGCGACCGTGAAAACTGCGGAGCATTCCTGAAATGCTCGAAAGAAACAAACATTCCCTTTTATAGAAACTTCGGATTTACCGTTACCAAAAAAACCTTTTTCGGCAAAGATTCACCGCCACTCTGGCTGATGTGGAGAAGCCCTAAAATATAAATCTATACCTTGTGCGTCTATTTACAAGATTCTGTTGAATTCAGACGGCTCCAATAAATATGTTGTAAAAAGAGTCGCAGGGATAAAACAGTCCAAATGCAAAACCCAATAACGGCAGGAATTAACACATATCGTGTGGTAGAAAACAAAGGGTAAAAAATTAAATATGCAACAGCAGCCGAAAGAATTCCACCTATGATATAAAGTAGCGCGCCAATAATCCAGACGCCCTTTATACGGGTAATGCCATAACAAGCTGCGATAATCGCAAGGGTCACAATGATGGGATAAATGATTATGTCTGGCACCATGAGTATTGCCTCCAATTTACCTCCCGTCCTTTACACCGCTGCCATTCCCGACTCATTGTCCGGTGTATGCCTGGATAATCGGGAATCCATAACAACTAAAATAAATATAGTTTCCCATTTACTCTCGTAATTCAATTTTAAACTTCTTTATACGGATATGATTATTTTAAGTTTCAATCCACGCGCCCACGTGGGGCGCGACCTTAAGTCTACTGGGTGAACATCTATATTAACGTTGTTTCAATCCACGCGCCCACGTGGGGCGCGACTTGTAGAGGACGAAACAGCTATCAGGCCACAAATGTTTCAATCCACGCGCCCACGTGGGGCGCGACTTGTAGAGGACGAAACAGCTATCAGGCCACAAATGTTTCAATCCACGCGCCCACGTGGGGCGCGACTGTTTCAAATTAACTAATTACAAATACTATAATAATTTTACTCTTACCGCGATTAATGTCTTTTAGGATTTTTCCTATATTCAATTTTCAAAGAGCAATTTGAAATACATAAATATTTCTGCAAGTTAATGTATCCGCGAACCTTATTAACAATTACTGTCAGCTTATGGTTCGCGGCATTCTTTTTTCAATAAAAAAATTTCTCCCCATCATCGCTGGACTATGGCCTTCGATCAAGATAACCACATAATTACACAATCAGCGGTCCTTCCTGATCAACTGTCTTTTTTGCGCCGATATGCTCCACACGCCTTCGCCAATTAGATCCTAAAAAATAAAACCGCAGACTGTCTTCTTCATCATTTATTTCTTTAATCAGACGCTCACGCAAAACAGTCCATTGTGCCGGGTCAACTATGCATTCAAACACGGAATACTGCACACGCTGGCCATAATCCTGACATGCCTTAGCCACACGCCGCAATCGCTTCGGTCCTCTCTCATCATTCATCGCCACATCGTAACTGACCAGCACAAGCATCTTCGATTCTCCTTATTTCCAGATAAATGGCGGATAGCCGTCCAGATCACCCCGCAAGCATCGCGCCAGAAGCATGGACTGGACATGAAACAATAATCCGATGTTTATTTTTTCATCCAGAAAAGGATGATATATTTCTTCCTGCTTTCTTTCCTGATAGGCCACAAGCAATGTTTTTCTTGTTTCATCATTCATCATCACCGCGCCCGCTTCCGTTTTATTAAAACCTTTGTCCTGCACCTGCCGCAAATTGATCAAAGAAAGAGCCAAACGATCCGCAAGAAATGGACGGAACTCTTCCATTAAATCCAAAGCCAGGCTGGGCCTTCCCGGCCTGTCACGATGCAAAAAACCAACCGCCGGATCAAGACCGACCGCCTCCAGTGCGGAGCGGCAATCATGCACAAGCAGTGTATAAAGGAAAGACAGCAGACAATTCACATTATCCAGCGGCGGGCGGCGATTGCGTTCCTGAAAAGCGAAACTTTCCTTTTGCGCAACAATTAAATTATCAAAAATACCGAAATAAGTATGCGCGGCGTCGCCTTCTAAACCGCGCACGGAATCAAGAGACTGATTTAATCCCAGTGATTTTAACGAGCTATTGAGTACAGCAATACTTCGGGTTAAATCAGCGTCACTCATTTTCTCCGAATGATCTCTCAGCGCACGTTGTAACACCGTCCGGCAGTTGGCAATCTTACCGGTGACAAAAGCCTTCGCCATCTGTGCTGAATATTCCTGATCATCCGCAAAACGATATTGCTGGCGGCGCAACAATACATTGCCGGATACCGGCCCCTGCACACGAGCCAGAAAACGGCCATACTCTGACAAAAAACTGATGCCTACTCCGTTTTCACCGCAAAATCCCATCAGAAACGGACTGCAAGACACATTGCCGAAGCAGACAATACCGCCAATCGTATGTACTGGCACGCGCAAACGAACTTCCTGATCAATCTTGACCGTGACCGTTTCGCCTTCCTTGGCAAGATAAGCGCCCTGTGTTGTCACATACAAAGTATTAAGTAGTTTTTTCATGTTTCATCCAGCATTCGTTTTAAATAACTTTCGACCGTCCTCTTTTTCTGTATCGTCTTCGGCATACATTCGGCCATTAGTGAACAGCTTTCACAACGATTGGTATAGACCGGCGCGGGGGTAATTCCTGCATCAATTAACTCATGTGTTTTTTGCGCCGCATCCTGTGTTTCACGACGCAATGCTTCATCAAAATCAACATCAAGACGCCGTCTGGTCTTCCCATAGAAAAGCGCACCTGCCGGAATATGAACATTCAGCATTTCTTCCAGGCAAATTGCCTGCGCACAAAGCTGGATTTTATCACTGTCGTCAGGTTTTGGTTTGCCCCGTTTGTATTCAACAGGAAAGGCTTGCCATGTCCCATCATTCTGCCGGTGATATTCAATAACATCTGCCTTGCCGATCAGCCCCAGCCGCAAAGAGCGCAATGACGCGCCGTGTTCTATGCGCACATCGCCCCTCGATTCATCGCCTTCATCATGCACATGCTCATGCATGATCCGGCCTTCGGCGGTAAAAATATTCTCCTCCCACATTTGTTCAATATGGATAAGCGCACAGCGGCGCGGACAGTAAGCGTATTGTGTCAAAGCTGAGATTGGCACTAGTTCCTCAGGTTCATAACGAATCAAGCTTTCATCTGGCATTCTCTCAAACCTTAATTAAACTGCTCTTTGTATTATCCCATATCCATAGTTCCACTCCGGCAGGAAGGTTTTCCTTCTTTATATTAACCGAATAATGCGTAAATTTACGTGCTGCCGTCACATTATCCTTTGCCATTGCGTTATCGTCCTTCTGGATTTCTACCACCTTGCCGAGGTCAAGAAGCGCATGCGCTGGTGCGCATCCAAGCATGGCTTGTCGGACTTTCTGATCCGCATTTGTGTCAGTGCCAACATGTTTGAATACATAGAGACCTCGACATGACATCATCCCTTTGCTGGCGGATCGGTCATGGTCATACATATTGGCGAGCGCTTCCCAAAGGTTTTTGAGATCGTCATCAGAAAATTCCGTGCCTTTGGCAAGGTTAGCACTGATGAAGCCTTTAGCAACAAAAAGTCCGTAAGGTATTAGTGCCTTGCGGCCCATTGTGCGGAGTTTATCTTCTTCCTGTTCATTTTCCCACTTCTCATAATCTTCCATTGTTTTCGCGCCGTTCACTTTTTCCGCCACTGCCATGCGTGTTATCGATGCATCCATAGGAAGAATTGGATCAACAGAGCGGGCAAAGGAGAACTGAACTGGTCCTCTAACTTGTCCAGCATTGGCGCCAGTGCTCATAACAGCGCCAAAAGTCCGAACATCGTAAAATGTCTTGCACATCCATTCACGAGCGCTGCCAACTTGCTTGCGGTTTCCGCCCCCTTCCGGTTTGCCATCTGTTTCTTGGTGAGCTTTTGTTATATATTTATTTAAATTGCTAGCATGCTGGATGTAAATAGCGTTTGGTTTGGCTTTTTCAATATCGTTCCCATATTTTTCTTGCATAAAATTCCGGACACGCCGCTTTAAGGCGACATCAGAAACAAGTCCATGCATATCTTCCGGGTCAATTCTTGGGCTGTTGCCAGCGTCCGGGTCACCGTTCGGGTTGCCATTTTCACAGTCAAACATATAAAGAAATTCATATCGGTTTTGAATGCTCATACTTTTTCTCCTTTGATTGGTTCGTTGGTGTTGTTTTTCTTACCCGCACGATTGGCGGCAATCTGCTGATAATATCCGAGAGCAAAAAGTGTCTGTTGCTCAAGATTAAGGGTTGTCGGAATATAGTCTTTTATATGGCTCCATATTTCGGCAATCTGGTCTTCATACCAAAAGGCAAGTCCACTATCTAGTTTGTTAAGATGGTTTTTGGAATTTCCGATTAGGCGGCCAAGAGTTAGACCAGGTGTTTGGCTTGCAGCTACATAATAGCGTTGGACTATGCCTGCGCCAACATCCGGCAATGCGGCACGTTGCAGACTAGCAAGCATTGCCAGAAGACGTCCACATTGATAGGCTGGTGCAGGATGTTCCTTGTTTAAATAGGCACTCATACTGTGATTTCCTCCTTTGCGAATGAAATATGCTTTGATTAAGCCCATGCGGGCATGATTAAATGATTTGTCATCAATGAGGTCGGCGCGGAAACGGGCCAATGCTTGCGCAATGAATGGTTGTGGTATCGGCAACCCCGCCAACGCTACACGCCAAAGCGTTGCTGCCGTTGGTGCAGGCAAGTCTTTCAAGTCCCTAACAATTGCCCCGCATACAGCCATGAATTTTGGATCACGGGCAAGATTATTGCCATCTCTGTCAATAATCTCTAAATCTGAAAACCATTGTTCAATTTTGCGAATTAACTCTTCAAAACTACCTTCTATCCAGTCACGAACCATTACCCTCCCAGACGCACCGGATATCGTCAATGCAAAGTAACGATTATTGGTTGGTGTTGGTCGTTGTCCAGTGCGCAATGCTTCGAGAATCTGCTTGGCAGAACCTAAGGCAGCTGCTTCCGTGATCTCCGGTGGTTCAAAAAGAAAAGCCAATGGGTCGTTTTCTTGTGTTACTGTTTCTTTGAACCAATGGACTACTAATGTATTTGCCAATTTCCGCGAATGATTTTTGATCAAGTAATTTAGGACATCAACATATTTACGAGCAGCTACCTCGCTCATAGCGGCATTGCGCGCCTGCTCCAAACCAAATGAGCAAAAGGCATCTTTATCGAAGCCAACCATGACATCGCCCATGCTAAGGCCACCAACACCTGAAAGACCAGTGATCTTTGGGGTTGTGGATACTGGTTCAAGAATCTGACCAGTCAGATAACAGATCATGTTGTTGGTTTTCTGAGATGACTTTCTAGTTTTCTCTTTTTCTCCAAATTTTACCTTTGATTTGTCTTTATCGCGCCAGTTACGCCACCAGTTCAAAATTGCATAATTTTGCAAAGGATCTTCTCCAGCAATACGCCAACTTAACCAGTCAGTCGGTTTGGCTTTTTCCTTTCCAAATCTTTCGCGTAACAGTGCCAGTTGATTTTCATCGCTGATAAAAGTAGTTAAAGATACTAGATCAGGAACAGCAATGGCGGCCTGCCGCAACATTTCTTTGAAATATTTATGCTTTTCTTCTGTTCCGGCTATCTTCTTGGAATCTTCATTGGTTTTGAATAAGAGGACAACCGTCTGCAACGTTTCCACAAGAAAATGAGCGCGGCCACCGGCAACCATATTGTGCATTTCAGGACATTTTGATACTTGCTCACCCTTGTTATCTCCCAAAGGCAATACGTTGATAAGCTTGCCGTTGGTTGATATTTCAACGAGCCAGCGTATTGTTCTTGTGGTAAAGCCTGGTTCTGAGGGAGGCAGTTCAGGGGGATCATATTTAATAAGCTCGTGTAGCATCAGCAATACCCCCTTTCCGGTTTTCGTACCTCATTGCTCTCAAACGACGGCACTTTCAACGTACCATTGCAAACAGTTGCATCGAAAAGTGTAATGAAAGGCTTATCATCACTCACTGTGTCACGTCTGAGATCAAAAACATCATAGACCATCCATCCGATATGCTGGTCAAATGGCGCCGGTTGAACATTGGAAGCATCAGGCTGGGCATATTCAAAGAAGGCTGGAAATTCACTACAACCGAAAAAAGGTTGCTGGAAGCACTTGCCATGCTTAGCCCTGCGCACAAACATGTTATCGAACTTGTTGAGTTGCTCCTGTGCTGCAAATTGTGGTTTAGGTATTATGCGGGCGGTCAAACGGTAACGCACATTTTTCAGCGCCATGGTTTGCCGCTGGGTACGTCCCTTCTGATCTGTTCCAAGGTCATCCTTGCCACCATCGGCCCAAAGTGGTTCCGGCTGCTCGCGCCCTTCCATCCATGCCTTGATAGACCGGTCCGATGGCACTTTGTCCTTCACCTCATTCCGCCTTAAGGCAATATAGCGTGGCATTGTCAACATCTCGATCAGTTCAACCTGCCAGTGGAAATAAGGGCGTATGCCGTTGTCGTCCCGTATTCCCTCCCAGTAGATGGCATCGAAGATTCCCCGTGCAGCAGACGGCGTGATGACCGGATAGCTGAACCGTTCCACCTTCATCTCGGGCCGCGTGAAACAAGCCAAGTCGCCCCATACTTCAATAGTGTGTCTCTTATTATTCACATTGTTCCTCCTTTCTTCAGCCAATTAAAATCTGTTGTGCTTGCGGTAAACAAAGCCCTAAAATATCGTCATACAACTCACCCTCGTGGTCTTCGAGGATATACCATTCATCCGAAGACCCCTTTCCATAGCGAAGTTTTGCCGGAATTAGCACCTCCCATGCGGGGTGGCCAACTTTTGGTTGGAAGACGCTGACAGAGAGACCCTGTGCGTGCCGTATCCACTGAGCGCTTATCCCATCTTGATCCTGTTGCCGATCCAGTTCATTAAACTTTTCTATGAATGCTTTATAAGGAACAAGTATCTGAATGGCCTTTTTGTCAATCAGTCGATACTCTTTTGCCACTCGAACGAAATCAATTTCGGTAATGGCTTCAACAAGCTCTTTCCCTTGCGTTTCTGGTTTGCTCAGGTTGTAGAGTTGCTGGTAGTATTCACGGAAGACTGCTGGATTGTTCAAATCTAGCCCTATGCTTCCTGAGTTTATGAGCATTGTCCTTGTAACTTCTGTGGCTAAGAAATATGCATCGGTAGGGTACCTTTTCTTGTAATTGCCTTCTACATCAGGTTCAAACACGCGCACCTTACCCATAATGCGATTGCCTTCATCGTCTGTTAACCGGCCTTCCCGGTTACATCGACCGGCAGCTTGTGCAATAGCATCCAACGGTGCAAGGGCACGATATACAGCGGGGAAATCGACATCAACACCTGCCTCAACACACTGCGTAGAAATTAAGCGACATGGAGACCCTGCTTTTAATCTAGCACGAACATCGTCCAACACTACCCGACGATGCAGCGCGCAAAGGTTTGTCGAGAGATGTAATACGTCCGGCACGTCTTTCATCTCTTTCAGGAGCTCCGTTGCATGGCTTTTAAGGTTCACAACACAGAGCACCTGTTCCTCATTGTTGATCTCGTTCGCCAATGTTTCCCAACTTTTTGTTTCATCCTGCATCGGCCAGCTTACCGAGTAACGTCGCAGGGCATCGTACAATCGTGCGTGATCAGGCGCCAATTCAACAGGTTGCCATCCGGTATTCACAAACTTCTTCACAGCGCCGTCCAGAGTATTAAATGCAGGCTGCGTTGCCGTGGCAAAGAGCACCGTTGTGCGGTATGTCTGGGAAAGATGAGAGAGCGCCGCCAGCGTGGGTACGGCAAGATGTTGGGGTAGCGTCTGGGCCTCGTCGAACATGATCACCGACTCCATCAGGTTGTGGAGTTTACGGCAAGCTGATGGCCGGTTAGAAAAAAGAGACTCGAGAAGTTGCACGTTGGTGGTGATGATGATCGGCGCATCCCAATTTTCTGCAAGAAGGCGTCGCGCGCGTTCGGCGGCAAAGTCCGCGTCGCCTTTCGTTTCTTCTCCGCCAAGACCAGCAAGGCTGTGGTGTTCAAGCACGTAGTTCTCCGGAAACGTTTTGAACACTGCCTTGTATATGGCCGCCGTCTGCTCGATAATTGACAGAAACGGTACGGCAAGGATGATCCGCTTTATGCCTTTATTTTTGGCCGCATGTTCCAGTGCGAATTTGAGCATCGCTAAGGTCTTGCCGCTACCGGTGGGTGCGGTAAGGGTGAATAGTCCCGGTTCGGCGGAAGAGGCAGCGTTGACCATTTGCCAAAGCAAGTTTCTGGATTCTAGAACAGTTTTGTCTGCTTCAATTTTGCCGTAGATATTGGCTCCCATGAACTGATCCAGAACGTCAAGCGCTTCTTTGGCATTCAGCGGTGGTCCTGGCTTACGATACTTTTTACCTTGATCATCTCCATCAAAGTGGGCTTCTGTATCCACAAAGTCAGCATCAGTCAGACAAGAGAAGAGCATCCGCACATCAAGCATCTTGGCCACGGGATTCTGAAAACCCTTATCTGGTTCTATAATAAGTTTTTTCGGTTTAGAAAACGTAAGGTTATCAGATGTTAACCTGGATTTAAGACGATTGACGTCATCATCGCTGAGCTTTAATCCTAATGGGTGCTGTGTAGTCAGTGTTGCCAAGTTCATCGCTCTGAGGGCATCAAGGCTCCCTTTCTGCAATCCTATATGGTGCCCCTGAATAGCCAAAGCTGAGGCAACGGATTGATTTCCAAGTGCAACCCATGCGCCGGATGACCAATGATCTAAGCCGCTGACCTCGCCGCGTAAACGTGCTTGAAACAGATCCGCATATTTTCCAAGATCATGCAGTTGACCGCAAAAGTATGCTTCGTCAGCCAATGGCAAATCTAAATCCTTGGAAAACTCGCAAAGAAGTGAGCTCACAGATTTCAGATGATCTTTCAGTAGATGTTTTTCGTTTACTTCGTTTTCGCTATGAGCAAAATAAAGTGTCATTATTTCATCTCTTTTTCTTTTGAAACTATTTTAAAGATGCTGCTTTGCGGCAGATTATTTGTTAAATGTTGTGTGTGCTTTTTACAATACAATTGCATGTCATTACCATAATAATATTGTCGGCGAATCACTTTTGACTCGCTACATTTTAGTACATCTTACCACCCCTCCACCCCCATTTAATGTCCGATGAAAATATTTATTTTGCGTAATGATCTAATGCAAAAGCGGCGCATTCGGGGAATGCGCCCTACGCATTGTAAAATCCCTCTGATTCCTCCTTTACAAAAGGGTGAATTTTCTTTGTAGGGCGTGTTCAGGGAACACGCCCTACACCCATAACTCCTGGATTCCCGCCAAAAGCATGCCATTATTGGGGCAAATATCTTCCGAGTGCAGGAAAGATTTCTCCCGACAGTCGAAATGACAATGACGGTGCGGCGCATTCGGGGAATGCGCCCTACCTTTAATTTCTGGATTCCCGACAAGTCCATTCGGGAATGACAAATAATTTTAACTATAAATACTCCTCATTTTTTCTATTTCTTTTTTTATCTCCGTTCGCAGGGATTTTGGCGATACCACTTCTACCTGCGAGCCGTATTTTAGGATTTCGCGTTTGATTTCCCGAAAGTCGGACACGGGTATGGTAAGGCAGAGCCTACCGTCATTTTTTATGAAAGTTTTCTGCTCCGGATGCCAAGCCTGCTCGGCAATCCAGGAGGAAACATCTTTGGAAAAGCACAGACAAACTTCTTTGGTTTCTTTGCCGTGGAAAATGCCGAAGGTGTGCCGGATGTATTCCCTGACCTGTTCGGACGTGAAACGGGAAGTAATTTTGCTTGCGCAGGGCGTGATGTTTTTAATGCGTGACAGGACAAAATCCCTCAATTCGTTTTTCAGAGCGCAATGGGCGATGATGTGCCAGGTTCCCATATAGTGCAGCAAGTGCAGCGGCAGAATGTCGCGGCTGGTTGTTTCGGAATTATGCGGCGAATGATATTCGATACTCACCGGTCTGGCGAAAAGCAGCGCTTCAAGTATCGGGTGATATATTTTTTCGGATGTTTTGGAATATTCGATATTGCGGACGGATATTTTATTGTTCAAGTCCCCGATGGTAATTTTTTCGGAATGGGAAAGTTTGGCAAGCAGTTGTTCCAAAAAAGAACGCAATGATGTTTTGATAACTGCATCCGGCACCGTCGAGGCCAAACGATAGGCAAGCAGTAGCGATATCAGGGCTTCTTCGCCCAGCCAGAATGCAGGCAATTCAAAGGCGCTGTTCTCATAGGTAAATCCTCTTCGTTCCGGCACGTAAATCAGAGGAACGTCAAGCCTGTCGCGCATAAATTCAATATCGCGCTGGGCGGTTTTGCGGGTTATTTCAAATTTTTCCGCCAGGGTTTTGGTGTTGGGATATTTGCCGCTTTTAATTTCGTTTTGAAACCAGAGAAATCTTTCTAAAATGATTTTCGATGCCATGACGAATCCAAAATCGATGGATTTTACAACTTTGAGAGCAGATTAATAATGCGAGTATATAATAAAGAATGGATTGGAAAGTCAATTAAATAAAATAGCGTTATAAAATAATGTTTAAGACCCGCTTCTGTTTCCGGCTTTTTTATTACTCTTCCGGTGATAAAATTCTTAATCTGCTGTGTTTTCGACTGTAAAAGAAGTATATGCAAAAACCTACTGCCATCCAGACAATAAGACGAAGCCACGTATCAAACGGCAGAAATATCATCTGAAGAAGAGTTACGATGGCACCTGCAACAGGAACAAACGGCACCCACGGTGTGCGAAAAACACGCGGATATTCCGGATGACGATAGCGCAGAACAAGCACGCCTATACATACAATGGTAAATGCCAGCAATGTTCCTATGGAAACCAGTTCTCCGAGGATATTGATGGGAAAAAGTCCTGATATAATTGCCGCGACACATCCTGTCAGAATTGTCGGTACGTACGGCGTTTTGAAACGCGGATGTACACGGGCAAATGCTTTGGGGAGCAAACCATCCCGCGCCATTGCAAAAAAAACACGCGGCTGAGCCATGAGCAATACGAGAACTACGGAACTCAATCCGGCAATGGCACCGATTTTAATGAACGGTCTAAGCCACGCTATACCGGGACCTGCGGCATTAACCGCAACAGCGATAGGATCAGGAACGGCAAGTTCCGTATATTTCATGATGCCGGTAAGGATGGCTGTCATCAGTATAAAAATAATCGTGCAGACAACAAGCGATCCCAGTATGCCGATTGGCATGTCGCGCTGAGGATTACGCGCTTCCTGAGCTGCGGTAGAAACCACATCAAAACCGATATAGGCAAAAAAGATTACGCCCGCTCCGCGTATTACTCCGGTCCAGCCGAACGAACCGAACTGACCTGTATTTTCGGGTAGAAACGGTGTCCAGTTGGCAAATCTGATGAAAAAAATTCCCACTCCGATAAAAAGAACAATGACTGTCAGTTTGACAAGTACGATAAAATTGTTAACCCGGGTCGATTCGCGAATGCCGATAACCAGCAGTGTTGTCATAATTCCCACGATAAAAATTGCCGGACAATTCAAAATTGCTCCGGTCGTACTCCAGCCATCCGTAACTGAATAGGAAAACGGAGACTGACAGAAAATTGCGGGAATGTTGATATTAAAATCTTTCAGAAAGCTCACCACATATCCCGACCAGCCCACTGCAACCGTTGATGCACCGAAAAGATATTCCAAAACGAGATCCCAGCCGATTATACAGGCCAGAAATTCGCCCAGTGTTGCATAGGCATACGTATACGCGCTGCCGGAAATCGGAATCATCGAAGCAAATTCCGCATAGCAAAGACCGGCCAGAGCGCATCCTATTGCGGAAATAATGAATGATAGAATAATTGCCGGACCGGCGTAAGTTGCTGCGGCCTGACCCGATAAAACAAAAATTCCTGCACCAATGATAACTCCTATCCCAAGACTGATAAGTCCCCATGGTCCGAGAACTCTTTTTAGTTTATGTTGTTCATACTCCGGCTCTCGTACAATAAGTTTAAGCGGTTTCCGTGCAAACAAACCTTTCATAATATCAGTCCTTCTGTAATTTATGTGTTATCATTATTTTTCGGGTTGAAGTATATAAGAAAATCTTCCATGTATGTCAAATAAAAAACCCGTTATTACACGGGTTTTTTATTTTTATTTACAATTAAAAAGGTTTATTCAAATTTATTCATTTTTTGTTTTTAGCTCTATACTCTGCTAAAAGCGCCTTAACTTCTTCTAACTCGATTTTGGAATAATATCCTCTTTGGGCAAATTCATCCCAAACCGGCATGAGTCTCTTCTTCAAAATATCAATTTCTGCCGGTGTCATCTTGACTTCTTTCATGCCGTATTTATACATGGCCTTCAGGCATTTATCATTGCTTTCGCGAACTTTCTTCCTGAAATCCTTCTCCACTGACATTACAAAATCATCAACAGCATTTTGTATTTCCTTCGGCAGAAGATTCCATGTCTTCATTGTTACAATACCACCTGCCGGCGAATATCTTATGTGCATGGGATTTATATATTTCATAACTGTATACATCTGAGTACCTACCGCCCAAATACCGGGGCTGATAAAAGCATCGCAAACGCCTGTCCGGATGGAAGCTGCCACTTCCGGTACGCGAATCGGTATAGGACTTGAGCTTAAGGCTCTCAAAACCTTCTCTTCCAGCGGGCCATACCATGTTAACACACGGCTGTTCCTGAAATCATCAGGAGTCTTAATAGGAATTTTAGTGGAATAGACCTGATCGAAATCCTGTTCTGCCAACAGAACAAGGTGATATCCATGCCTTTCAAACCACTGATTAATGCGCGGCCTTAGTTTTGAATAAATATATTCCACTTCTTCATAATTTTCAAACAAGAACGGAAGCTCCATTAAAGCCATTTCCGGACAAGCCAGAACCATACCCTGACCGGAAAATCCACCACCTTGCAACTGATTATTGCGCATCTTGGATAATATGTCCTGGTCGTCTCCCATTGTTCCGCCATAATACCAATCTAAATATATCAGGCCATTTGTCACTTTTAATATTCCCGGATTAACCACTTCTTTGATTAAAGCAGCCCAGCCAACTCCTTCCGGCGCCAGTGTACCCATCTTAACGACATACATAAAATCACCGTTCGGCTTAACTTTTTTTAAGTGCTGCACACCGGGAAGATTCGCATATTTTCCCTTTTCCTGAATGGTAGATGCAAATGCAGATCCCACAAAAAACAAAACGAACCAGATACACAGAACACATAGCAGTTTTTTACATTTCATAAAAATCTCCTTTCCAAAATCATTTTTAATAAGACATGCATACTGTATTACAATACCATTTATTAAAAATATTTTCATGCCCTTTTTTACTTAAATTATCATATATGGTCTATACTAAATAAGGAACATAAGAAGATTTAGTAAGCTAATCCTGGCAATATGTAAAGATTATTATTCATTCGCATTTACGAAGCGGTTATATAGGCTTGGTTGATTTGTAATATATAAGGCATTACCGTGTGCATCATGTAAAGAATGAATTTAGCAACAGCAGAAAACATTTTAATGGCATCGAATCGCTCCGGTCCTATGCAAAAAGGAAGTGCCATGAAATTTCATGGCACTTCCTTAACAAACTTTTATTTTCAACTAATCATTGGAATTAATATTCATCAACTGGCACTAAACCAGATGAGAAATTGACTTTTTTATCATTTTTTATTTTTGGCTCGATATTCTGCTAAGAGAGATTTAATCTCTTCTAATTCTGCTTTGGAATAGTATTTCCCGGCAAATTCATCCCAAATAGGAAGGAGTCTCTTTTTGAAAAGATCAATTTCGGACGGTGTCATCTTGACCTCTACCATGCCATATTTAATCATAGCTTTAACGCATTTTTCATTGCTGGCACGAACTTTCTGCCTGAACTCCTTCTCGACTGATATTGCAAAATTATCAATAGCACTTTGGACTTCCTTAGGAAGAATATTCCATACCTGATTCGATATAAGGCCGGCTGCCGGTGAATATCGGATGCGAATAGGATTGATGTATTTCATAACTGTGTACATCTGAGTACCAACCGCCCATAGAGCCGGGCTGACAAAGGCATCGCATACACCCGTGCGTATGGATGAGGCTACTTCAGGCACACGAATCGGCACTGGACTCGCACCAAGTGCCTTTAAAGCCCTTTCTTCAAGAGGCCCATACCATGTTAAAATACGGCTTTTCTTAAAATCTTCAGGCGTTTTGAGGGCGTGTTTCGTAGAATAAAGTTGATCAAAATCCTGTTCTGCCAACACAATAATATGGTAGCCTCTTTTTTCAAACCATTGGGTAATGCGCGGTCTGAGTTTAGAGTAAACATATTCCACTTCATCGTAATTCTCGAATAAGAACGGCAATTCCATCAAAGCCATCTCGGGACAAGCCATCACCAGACCCTGACCGGTAAATCCGCCTCCCTGCAACTGTCCATTGCGCATCTTAGCTAATATGTCCAGATCATCTCCCATCGTGCCACCATAGTACCAATCTAAAGTTATCATGCCATCTGTGACCTTTAATACTCCAGGATTAATCATGTCCTTAATCAAGGCTGCCCAGCCTACCCCATCCGGAGCCAGCGTACCCATTTTAACCATGTAAGTATAATCTCCGTTTGGTTTGACTTTTTTCAAGTGCTGGACACCCGGAATCTTTGCATATTTTGCTTTTTCTTGAGGTGTAAAAGTGAGAGCAAATGCTGATCCCATAAAAAATAAGAAAAACAAAGTATTTAGAAGCCATACAATCTTTTTATTTTTCATAAAAGCCTCCTTCCTGAAATGTTTTTATATAAATGGGATTTATTAAATTCAAAGCCATTTACAAATCTTTATTTCTTCATGAAATTTACGATGATATAATTTCACGTTAATTACTTTCAAAAAATTAATTCAAAATAATGTAAAAAACTTATTTCGAAAATAATTAAAACTTTATTCTGAAAAATCTTTAACTGACACAAACAAAATGATGCAAAAAGTAAGATTTAATTTATAGAAATAATCTGGAACATTTAATACAATTAGAATTGATGGCCCTGCGAGTAAATTCATTTTAATTTAACACAAGAATCTGACTCAACCACTATCAAAATAATATGACTTATGATTCACATTTTAAAACTATGTTTGTTCTTTGTCAACTAATAATTTTAGTTTCTATGTAATTTATTTATTTTAAAAGATAAAAGAGAATAAATAATGAAATTATTGAAACTTGTATAATTAATGATAACATTAAATTTAATCACACAAATAGACAAAATAGCAGCCATAAAGTTTCATCATATTTAATCAGTGTTGAAAGAAACGTAAATAAAGCATGATTAATTCAATTTAATATAATCGATCCTTGAATTTTTAAAGTCTGTATGATATTTAAAACCTAATTTTGATAACAGTTTTCTATATATTATTGATTACATAAAAAACGGGTCCACGAGTATTTTAAATGCTTATGGAGAATTTTTGATGGTTGGGTCGCCATCTAACGTAAAATGTTGGATGTGCGGCTTTTTTTATGTGTAATTTCAATCAATTTATAATTACAGAAAAAATTAAAAAGAAATCAATAAATGTGTAAAAAACAAAAATCTATAAAATCCTGGAATCTGAAAATAGCGAAACCGTTATATTGCTTTTTTTTAGCGATTATCCTTTTAATAATTCCATTAAATGCCGAATCTCTGTCCGGACCGGAAATATCATTTTCATCTAATGAGATGGATTGCGGCAGTCTCATTCTTGTAATGATAAAGAACAACGGGACAGAAGAACCTCTTGTTACGTGGATGAAAAAGAAAATATCTCTTGTTTACTGTCAGGCCAATGACGCATGGGTAGGATTCATCGGCGCCGATCTAAACCAAAAAGCAGGACTATATAAAGTTGTAATACAACTACCTGGCTACAGTTTTGAAAAATCTTTTTGCATCAGGATAAATGATAAAGATTATGGTACTCGCAGACTCAAGCTTCCCAGAAAAAAAGTTGAATTGGATGCTGATTCCGTCAAAAGAGCAAAAAGAGAAGCGGCCGTTATCAGATCCATATGGTCTGCTGATAACACATTGCCAAAATGGGATGGTGCTTTTCTAATGCCCATCGATGGCGATATAGTCGGAACTTTCGGAAAAAGAAGCATAATAAACAACTTGAGAAGAGCACCGCATACTGGTGTTGATCAGGCGGGTAATAAAGGGGATCCCGTAAGAGCAATAAATAACGGGAAAGTAATTCTTATCGCAAATCACTTCTTTAGCGGCAACTCTCTTTATTTGGATCACGGTGGAGGTATTATAAGCATGTATTTCCATCTGGATAAAATATTAGTCGATAAAGAAGATGATATTAAAAAAGGAGAAGTTATAGGAATATTAGGTGCAACCGGGCGAGTCACAGCACCGCATCTTCATTGGGGCGTAAGAATTAACGGAGCGAGGATAAACCCATTAACTCTGATAGAACTGAGTAATACCTTGTGATTAATAATAATTTTAAACAATGATGAGAAAATAGCGTACACGGGAAATGATTTTTAAAATGAGAAAAGCATACAGGTTTGAATTAATAACATTTTGCATGATAATCATTTTTTTCGCGGGTTTTCCGGCTGTGAATGTACATGGACTGGGAATCAGTAACTGCTACAGCCCTCTTAATAAAAAACGTCCATTTAGATTAAAAACCCGGTACATAATTTTACACACCACAGAGGGAGCTCTGGAAGGATCACTCCGCAAGGTATGTCGTTACGGTGAAACTCATTATTTTGTTACTCCCGCCGGAAAAGTATATCGAATCATTGATCGTAGACGAATAGCCACTCATACAGGAAGAAGTATGTGGAACGGGCAAACTACACTCGACAATATTTCCATAGGCATTGAGGTTGTTGGTTTTCACGACAAGGATATTACTGATGACCAGTACGCTGCACTCCGTGAGCTGTTGCAACAGTTGAAAAAAATCTATCATATAAAAGATAAAAACATTTTAACTCACTCTATGGTTGCTTACGGACGTCCCAATATTTTTCATCCACAAAAGCACCGTGGCAGAAAAAAATGCGGGATGATCTTCGCACATCCCGATGTGCGTCGGCGTCTGGGACTTTCGGCCGGACCAAAAAGGGATCCGGATGTTGCAGCTCGCCGGCTGGTTGTTGCTGATCAGGAATTACACCGCTTTCTTTATAAACCGCCGAAAGTATTGGCAGCCTTGAATGAATCGACAGCTCAAGCCGGTAATCGCTCTATGATAATAGCACAAGGTAACAATGCCTGGCGTATTGCGCGAGATAAATACGACGATTCGTCTACGCTTTATATATATCCTAACGGAACTAGGTTACGCGGTAACGAAATACGCGAATGGAACAATATGCCGGTCGGTACGCGCGTCCTCTTTTTAGATGAGGAACGGGAACAAGAATTCGAAGGCTTTCTGGAAATCGGCAAGGATGGAAACAGTGTTCAGGATTTGGCAGGCAATCTTTATGCCGACGCAACAACGATATATTTCTTTCCCAGCGGACTTATTCGAACCGGAGCCGAGATGAAAAAGTCAGCCTCTTTGCGCAAACTGTTAAAAGCACCGCCGAAAGGAACACGTGTACTTGTAGGATATTTATATGGTGGTTATGTTCAAAAAGGCCGTCCCGCTTCACGTATTGCCGGTAAAAAATGGAAATACCCTTCAACATTTTACAGGCTGCCTAATGGACGTATCCTGAGTGGTGATGAAATAGAAGACAAATCTATACCTTTAAACACTCTCATATTCATGATGAAATAACAAATACAAATAACTTCACTTAAAATAAACACAGCAATAATTAAATAGTAATAAAATTGTTTATTTATTCAATAGCATACCCCTTCTTACCCATGTTATTGTTGATAATTAAGAATAATTGTGCTATATAATAACCATAAGACAAAATTATTTTTCTAATATTTGTACACCATCTGAAACAACCCGTCGTTTAAAAAATAACGGCATTAACTCTATAAATAATCAGGAGACGAATTTGAAAAACAATTCTTGTCAAATTACATTTCGCTTGCCTGAAAAAAAAGATGCAAATACCGTTAAGCAATTGATTGAAAATTCACCGCCTTTGGATATCAATTCTGTATATTGCTATTTGCTTGTTTGCACTCATTTTGCGAATACTTCAATTCTTGCCGAAAATTCCAAAGATATTTGTGGATTTATTTCCGCCTATATTCGTCCCGACAGAAACGACACTCTTTTTGTATGGCAGGTTGTTGTCAGTAAAAATTACCGGGGAAAAGGCCTTGCCACTGACATGTTAAAATCTATTTTACGCCGGACATATCCGGCACCTTTGCATTATCTGGAAACGACGGTAAATCCGTCCAATATATCATCGAACGCCCTTTTTTCAGGAATGGCCCGCTCAATCAACGCCAGGATTGTAAAAAGCCCCTTGTTTACTGAAAGTGATTTCGGAAACAGCGAACATGAAAAAGAAATTTTGTATCGTATCGGGCCGTTCGATATTCTAAAAAAGGAGAAAATATAATGGAAAATATAAAAAGATTGGAATCAGAAGTACGCAGTTATTCAAGATCGTTCCCTGTCTTATTTGAAAAGGCGAAAGATGCGTTTCTTTACGACGTTGATGGTAATCGCTACATTGATTTTTTCGCCGGTGCCGGTACGATTAATTACGGTCACAATAATGAATACATGAAAAAGAAAATAATTGAATATCTTGAAAATGACGGAATCGTACACGGTCTGGACATGGCAACGGTCGCCAAGGATAATTTGCTTGTTAAACTGGAAGAAAACATCTTCAAACCCCGGGGATTGGATTATAAAGTCCAGTTTACCGGTGCCACCGGCACCAACGCAGTGGAAGCTGCTTTGAAATTAGCCCGCATGGTGAAAAAGCGTTCCAATGTAATATCTTTCACCAATGGTTACCACGGCCTGACCATGGGCTCCATGTCGGTTACAGCTAATGCTTATTATAGAGATGAAGCCTTCATCAATCGTTCCGATGTTTCTTTTATTCCTTATGACGGATACATGGGAAAAAGCGTCAACACCGCCGGTTATCTGCGGCGTGTTCTGGAAGACAACAGCAGCGGCGTTGATATCCCTTCGGCTATTATCTTGGAAACAATTCAGGCTGAAGGAGGCATACGTGTGGCGAGTGATAAGTGGCTGCGCGAAGTGGAGAAAATTTGTCGTGATTTTGATATCTTGCTCATTGTGGACGATATTCAGGTCGGCAATGGGCGCACAGGAAACTTTTTCAGTTTTGAACAATCCGGCATTAAACCGGACATCGTAACTATTTCCAAATCGTTTAGTGGTTTCGGATTGCCTATGGCAGTAGTCTTTTTCCGGCGGGAACTGGATGTCTGGAAGCCGGGACAGCACACAGGAACATTTCGCGGAAATAATCTCGCGTTTGTTTCCGCGGCAGTAGCTCTTGATTACTGGAAGGATGACCGTTTCTCGCAGGAAATTTTCCGTAAAGGGAACTATTTGCGTGAACGCCTCGAGAAAATAAGGGATAAATACCCGCAACTCAAGGCGGATGTGCGCGGACGCGGCTTCATGTACGGCATGGCTGTTTCACCGGCTTCCATAGCCAGGGAAATTTCCATGGAATGCTTCAATAATAAACTGATTATGGAATTAGCCGGAGCTAAAAACCATGTTTTAAAATTCCTCGCTCCGTTGATCATACGTGATGAGGTTCTTGCCGAAGGTCTGGATATTTTGGATACCAGCATTGGCAACGTTCTTCAAAAACGCTGAAAGGGAAAATCATGCTTGTTCGGACTATTGATGAAATCAAAGGAACCGGCCGGGAGGTTTTTGCCGAAAACAAAAACTGGGTCAGCCGCCGGTTGCTTCTCAAAAACGACGGTATGGGATTTTCTTTTCATGAAACAATCATCTTTGCCGGCACGGAAACCCACATTTGGTATAAGCATCACCTGGAAGCGGTCTATTGTGTTGAAGGAGAAGGCGAGGTTGAAACGGTCGCGGATGGTAAAATTTATCACATCACACCCGGAACATTATATGCTCTTAATGAGCATGATGAACATTATTTGCGGGCAAAAAAGGATATGCGTCTGCTTTGTGTTTTTAATCCCCCTGTTTCCGGAAGCGAGGTTCATCAGGCGGATGGTTCTTATCCTCCGCCTGATTAATATATAGAAACTTTTTATTGAAATAAATTAATCCTTGATTAGTTTTTACCCGTAACGACTTTGAAACAAAAGTAATTATTAACAGTCCAACAAGAATAACGACATTGGGAACGTAGCCACTACAGTCGTCACCCAGTCGGAGGAGACTTTGTCGTAATTATAGATAACGCTTGTATTTTACGGCTAATGTCCACCGCTGGCGGGGGATGAAGTGGGTGGACGTGTTTGATGTAGCGGCAATATTAGTCAGTTAGAGTTTTCATTTTCTTGAACTACTTCGTCCCTTTGGGACATCCGGCATACCCATGCATACCCAGCATAAGCCGGGCAGGCTGCCGGGGTTTCCTGTTCCCTACCCGGCTTTGAATCGGGATTTGTAATGACAAACAGCTATTACGACACAGTCCCTTGATGCGAATGAATCATTATATCCCGCGCTTTCTTTCCACAATTGAAGACAAGATCAAATGCGGAAAGGTTGGCGATAAAATCACCCCAGAGCTGCGGATACACGGGAGCAATATACCTGAAGTAGCGTGTCTCGATTCCATTCTTCCGGAATAAATCCGACTCAAGATATTTCCCTGTCTGATTCTGAGCCAGGAATGTCGAGGCGTTCATGGCTTTGCAAATATCAACCAGAAGTTGTGTCGCCTGTGCTTTCACGCCTAAATCGGAAAGGAGAACCAGTCTTGTTTCAATCCGGAGATAATTCAGGAGGTAGCGAATAATCGCCATGTTCATGTCGATAAGTTTTTCATAACGCGATGAAAAAATCTCTTCAATGAAATCGAGATGATCTTTGAGGTGCGGAGCGTTGACATAAAAACTCTTCAGACTTTCCGGATGCTTGCGAAACCATTGGCCATCATAACAGATTCTTACCTGATTTATTTTCTGCCTTCCCAAACCCTTCCGCCAAACAGGAATGGTCATCCACAATGTACCCTGATCGTTTTTAAAACGGTTTCTGTTCATCCATGTTGTCCGCTGCGGAAACTGAACTTCATCCAGGATGACAAGAACATCCGAGAGAAAGGCTTTATAAAAAAAACCAGGGTAAGGGAAAAAATACGGTTGATTAGCAGATATAATCATGATGATAGTTAGACCTTAAAACTATTTACGAGATTTGCATTATTCTATTGAAAGACTTGCATATCCTATTCGTTTTCCGCCCATGATTTTGTTTGTGCGAACATATACCGATTCAGACCAACTAGAATAATTTTAAAAAAATTAAACAATTAATGCAAATTTTCCTTTTAGATTTTATTTATCCAAATTTATCTCATTAATATACGAGAAGTTAATGTATTACAAACAGATTAGTTGTAAATTGTTAATAATTCAAAATTTTTTTATATATTTATAAGATCCACAACCTAGTTTCATCTTGATTTTTCAATAATATTTATTTATATCAATATGAAAAAGAAAATGTTTACCAATCAAGTCGATGCCGAATTACTTAAAAATTTTAAAAAACTTGCCATTGATCTCGACAAACCTATTAATCAGCTTCTTGAAGAAGCGATGCGTAACATGTTAAATAATCATGAAAAACAAAAATCTAAAAAACATTCTGATTCTTTACCTCATTTGCCATTTTAAAAAAGTTTTATAAACAATTGATATATGATATTTGAAATATGTAGAAGTTTATAAATTATTGTAAAGGAGGATATCACAATGGCAGTAAAGATTACATGGCTTGGACATGCAAGCATAAAGATAGAACACGGACAAAAAATAATATATATCGATCCATGGAAGGTCAAAGGTCCAAAAGCCGATATTATTCTGGTAACCCATAGTCATTTCGATCATTATTCAGCTGACGATATAAAGGATCTTTCTTCCGCCGATACAATTGTCGTTGGTACGGAAGATGTTCCTTTGGCAAAAAATAAGGTTAGCCCCGGAAAATCAGTCAAAGTAAAAGACATACTGATAGAAACCGTTCCTGCCTATAATATTGACAAACAGTTTCATCCGAAAACGAGCGGCTGGATCGGTTATGTTATCACAATAGACAACAAGCGTATCTATTGTGCAGGCGATACAGACAGAATACCGGAAATGGGAGGGCTAAAGGCTGACGTCGCATGTCTGCCTGTTGGCGGTACATTTACAATGGATGCAGCCTCGGCAATACAAGCCGTTAATGATATAAAGCCAAAGCACGTGATTCCGATACATTATGGCGAGGTTGCCGGCACTAAAAAGGATGCGGAAAAGCTGCTTTCGATCAAGACATCACAGATACATGTTCTGGACCCCGGACAGAGTATAGAAATTTAATACGGCCTAGCGTCTAGTTAGAGGTTATCCTGACGGAACTATAATCTGAATCTGATAGCACCATGATTTCAACTTATATTTCCCTGTGTCACAAACAAGACGGGAAACGCTGCGCGCAGAAAAGCAGATTAGTTTATTGAAAATTGCTGCTAATCGAGTTCGTTTTCAACGTTTTTTATGTCTTGAACCATGCTTGACTTGAAAGTGCCAAATTAGTTCTTATCTTTCTATTGCTAACAATCTGTATTCTCAAAGAAGTTACTATTTTAATAAATATGCAAAGCAATCTTTAAAAAAACCGAAATTCAGGATTTATTGTTGCAGTAGAATTACGATAGAAAATAAGAAAGAACCTAATTATTAAACATTCTGGTGGAGGCGGCGGGAGTCGAATAATTATATTAATAATTTATTATTATATTAATCGAATTCAGGTTGTTCTTCATACCCCCAATTTACCTCTATAAATATATAAGTCTTTTATTGTCCAATTATTATTTTATTTCTTTCACCTTGTGTTTTTGCAATTTACCGTTTGTTGTAAAATAACATAGGATTTAAAGGCAAAGGAGAATATAGAATCTATAATTCCACAGTGTTTGACAATTATCAGATATCAGCACTACTGTTTAAAAGCGCAACAAAAAATAAGCAACATCGTTTGTATAAGAATAAAGTGTGAATAATATTTTAGTGAATCCTGTCCTAAGGATTCTTGTTATTTACTTCTGCTTTTATCGGGATTTTAGGACAAACAAGTGTCTTATAAGAAGAATCTTTGATTGATTCTTGAACTAAATCTCTTAAATTTTTCAAAGAGTAATAAGGTGCATCTTTAGTTAATATATTTATCACAAAATCAGGAACGCGGACGGCAGGATCCATAAAATTTTGATACGTTACATGCGTCTTATCATGACTAATTTTTTCAAGAATCCATGTATGTTCTGAATTTATAACACGAACAATTTTATCTCTGTAAGGCACAATAGGTTCTTTTACTGCCAGGCAATGAAAGATTAAACGATTCATTTCAGGATTAGTTTCAGCGTGCGTATCATAAACAAGGTCTCTTGGACTACCCCCAGTTGTAGTGCCATCTTGAATTAGAGTTTTCCAATAACATAGTTTCCTCTTTTTGTGCAAATTCCTTTGGCGTGAGAAAGCCCAGCGTACTGTGCGGCCGGGTTTCGTTGTAATCTATACGCCATGCTTCAATCACTTCTCTTGCATGTTCTATGCTTCTAAACCAGTTGATGTTCAAACATTCTTCTCTGAGCCGGGCGTTGAAACTTTCCATAAAGGCATTA
>SCVW01000049.1 GCA_007244375.1 Smithella sp.
AAAAAAAGAGACCGCGCGTTTTTTTTCAATTGGGGATGGAGCCGGTGCTTTCGGCAGGTAGAGGTACATTAATCGATGAAGTAATTGAGACGGCCGGAGGTATTAATGTTGCCGGACTTGATTTAGCCAAATATCCGCATTACAGTGCCGAGGGAATCATAAAAGCGTCGCCCGAAATAATTGTTTTCGCGCCGATGGTCAATGATGAAGGCTTTGTAGCGGTAAAAAATTTCTGGCAAAAATTCGGTGAAATGCCGGCGGTGAAGAATGGTAGAATTTACCCGATAGATGCTGACCTGATTAACAGAGCTTCACCGCGTATTTTTGATGCACTGGAAATTATGGCAAAGATTTTTCATCCTGAAATTAAATATTCAAGATAATGAATTTGCTGCATATCGTTTGTCACTGGGTTGAATCAAACAAAGGCTTAAAGTATTTAATGTTAAAATAAAATGTATAATAAAGGAACAGAAAATGAAATATCCGACTATTCCGGCTATTGATATTAATGCATCAAATCAGGCGAAATTGCGTCAAAACAACTTAACCAAGCCGGCAGGAAGCCTCGGTCGGCTGGAAGAAATTTCCATCCAATTAGCAGGGATGAAAGCCGATCCATATCCCAAGGTTGACCGTAAAGCGGTGATCGTTATGGCTGCTGATCATGGTGTAGCGAGAGAAGGCGTCAGTGCTTTTCTTGCTGAAGTGACGCAACAAATGGTGCTGAATTTTCTTAACGGCGGTGCCGCCATTAATGTCCTGGCGCGTCAGGCGGGAGCCAGTGTGTTCATTGTTGATATAGGCGTGGTCGCCGATTTTGATCCGTCCCTGCCGGGACTTTTACACCGAAAGGTTGCCCGCGGCACACGCAATATGGCTGGAGGGCCGGCAATGACCAGGGAGGAAGCCGAAAAAGCGCTGACCTGTGGCATGGATGTAATGACACAAATTGCTAAGAAAGGTATTGATTTGGTTGCCACAGGCGATATGGGTATAGGCAACACTACGCCGTCATCGGCAATTGCTGCTGTTATGACCGGATTGCCCGTTACCAAGGTAACCGGGCGTGGTACAGGAATTGATGATGATGCCCTTGCACACAAAATCAAAGTAATCGAACAGGCCATCGCTTTGAATCAGCCCGATCCGAAGGATGCGCTGGATGTGCTTTGCAAGGTTGGCGGTCTGGAAATTGCCGGTTTAGCCGGTGTGATGATAGCTGCTGCGGCACGCCGTATTCCGGTTGTAGTGGATGGATTTATTTCGACAGCTGCCGCCTTGATTGCGGTCGGTTTGGTACCGGATGTGTACAAGTATTTATTTGGTGCGCATAAATCGGTAGAAATCGGGCAGCATGCCATACACAAGCACCTCGGTATAAATCCGCTGATTGATCTTAATTTGCGTTTGGGAGAAGGAACAGGTGCTGTTTTGGCTTTTCATTTGATTGAAGCCGCGTCCCGCATCCTACGGGAAATGGCGACATTTGCTGAAGCCGGTGTAAGCGATAAAGAATGACAGGGGGGCTGTTGAAAAATGCTTATTTACTGTTTTGCGCTGTAAACCGCACCGCTCGACGTATGTCTATATACGCCTCGCAACTAAGCATTTTTGAACAGCCCCTTAAATTGAGGTTTTTCTATGCCTCCATAGCCTCAAGTAAAAAAGTTGTTTGTTATCAAAATCTGTGTTTCGATGCAGGCTGATGGAGTGACCTACAAAGGAGAAAGATGCGTAATCTGAGGACAGCCTTTGGTTTACTGACAGTACTGCCTTTCGGCATGCCGGAAGATTGGCAACCGGGTGATAGCGGTCGCGCCGGTATCTGGTACCCTCTGGTAGGAATTATTGTCGGCGTTATTGTTTGGCTGGTATGGAAAGTATTAATCTTGTATTTTCCGTCGTTGATTGCCGGCATTTTGACTTTAATGGTGTGGGTTGTTTTAACCGGCGGGCTTCACCTGGACGGGTTGGCCGACTGTTGTGACGGATTACTGGTTTCTGCAACGCCGGAAAAACGGCTGGAAATAATGAAAGACCCGCATCTTGGTGCCTTTGGCGGAATCGGACTGTTGCTTATTCTGTTTTCCAAAGCTGCGGCGTTAAGTTTGCTTGCGGCTTCTTCGGGGGTGAGTATTATTCTGGCAACAACCATAAGCCGTTGGCTTATACTGCCTGCCGCATTACTGCCACTCGCGCACCCCGGTGGCATGGGAGCCGATTTTGCCACCGGACTCAAGCGCAGCACTATTTTTGTCACGGTAATTTTTCCTCTCGCACTTGTATTTCTCCTCGGTGTACAGGGTGTTTATGCCGTGTTGGTTGCTGTATTGGCTGCAATGGCTGTTTTGGGATTGGCAAAAAGTCGCATTAACGGTGTAAGCGGTGACGTATTCGGCATGTTGGTTGAAATAACGGAAGCAGCTGTTTTATTGACATTTACTTTTGGGAGTTAAATGAACCGATATCCTTTTCGTTTGGGCACAACTTCATATATAATTCCGGCAGATATTTTACCCAATGTTCGGTATCTGGCCGGAAAAGTACAAGATGTGGAATTGGTGTTGTTTGAAGTTGAAGAAGGCTATGGCAATTTGCCCAACCGTGAACAGATTGCAGAAATGCGCAGCATAGCCTCTGATAATGACCTGACTTATACTATCCATCTGCCGTTGGATCTGCGTTTGGCTGATGACGGTTCCTTGAAACATGCATCACTAGAAAAAGCTCAACGCGTGATTGACTGTACCCTTGAATTGGATCCATGGGCTTATGTTTTGCACCTGGATGGGAAATCTGTTCGTAATGGTGCTGCACCTGAAATCATGCAACACTGGCAGGAGAATGCCGTGCGATCGCTGGAAATTGTCGGGAATTGGGCAGGCAATGTGCAAAAACTGGCTGTTGAGAATGTGGAAGGATACCCATTGAATTTCTACGAACCTGTGCTGGACATGATTGCCGTCAGCCGCACAGTGGATATAGGTCATCTCTGGCTTGATAATAAAGATTCTGTTGAATACTTACGCAACGCTTTACCGCGTACAAGTGTTATTCACATTCACGGCATCAATGGTCGCGACCACAAATCTCTGGATCATGTGCCGACTGAGAAATTGCGTGATGCCTTGGATGAACTTCTGCGCGCCCAATATTGCGGAGTGCTGACTATAGAGGTGTTTTCTGAAAATGATTTTATAAAGTCATGTGTGGCGATAGAAGAAATAATAAACACAAAAACATCTTTTCCGGATGAGCCTGTACCAGGTAAAAACAATTTGTGTAAGGGAAATTAACATGAATCCTGAAATCCCCGCCGAAGGTATAACACTTATTTTAGGCGGTGCCCGCAGCGGAAAAAGTTCGTTTGTCGAAAATATTGCGCGTGAAACCGGAAGTGCTGTTCTTTTTATTGCTACGGGGACAGCTGATGATAATGAAATGGCTGAGCGTATTCGTAAACATAAGGCTTCGCGACCTGCTGAATGGCAAACTTTAGAAATTCCGCGTGGCATCGGTAATCGTCTTTCCGTTCCTGCTGCACCTGTCGTAATCGTAGATTGTATAACTTTGCTGGTTAGCAATATACTTATGTCGTTGCCGGAAAATACTTCCGCTGAAGTCGTCATGGATAAAATCCGCACGGAAGTTGATGAACTTATTGCGGCACAGGAAAGACTTGGCGGACAATGGTTGATTATTTCCAATGAAGTCGGCCTGGGTCTTGTCCCACCTTATCCGTTAGGTCGTATTTACCGCGATGCACTTGGGTGGGCCAATCAGGCTCTGGCGCGTGTCGCTAAACACGTCTTTTTTATGGTTGCCGGAATTCCGATGGTGATAAAGTAATTGTCCAATCATGAATTCAGAAAATAATGAGTTAAAGATGAAAAAATCAATATTCAATTGGAGTGGTGGCAAAGATAGTGCGTTGTGCTTGTATTATTGCCTGAATGACAAAGAAATAGAGATAAAGTATCTTCTCACAACTTTAAGTAAACAACATGACAGAATTTCGATGCACGGCACAAGAAAAGAGTTGCTTCAGTTACAGGCTCAAAACATAGGAATAGAACTGAGGGAAATTTATCTGCCGGAATCGGCATCGATGGAAATATATGACGGAGTAATAAAAAAAGCTTTAAATGAATTTAAAAACGAAGGAATTGAATATTCGATATTCGGAGATATTTTTCTGGAAGACTTGAAAAAATACAGGGAAGATAGATTAGCGGAAGTTCAAATGAAAGGTTTGTTTCCGTTGTGGAAAAAAACAAGCACGGAAATAATAAAAGAGTTTATTGATTCAGGTTTTAAAACTGTTATTGTCTGTGTAAATGACAGATATCTCGATAAATCCTTTGCTGGACGGGTGATTGATGAAAATTTTCTAAATGATTTACCGGAAAATGTCGATCCTTGCGGCGAAAACGGAGAGTTTCATACCTTTGTTTTTGACGGACCGATCTTTAAAAATAAAATCGATTATGTACTTGGAGAAATTGTGTGTAAAGAATACAAGGCAGAAAAAAAGAAAATCGATGGCCACGGTAGTGATAAAAATAATTATGATACAACCTTTTGGTATCGAAATATCTTGGTAAAGTCATCATGAGCAATCAATTAACAAAAAAGAAGGCTATTGTTTCATGGACAGGCGGAAAAGATAGCGCCCTTTCTTTGTTTATGGCCAGGAAATCTGGTTTTGATATTTCTGGATTGGTTACTTTCATTCCCACTGGTTCTACTTTCATAGCTCATCCTCTGAACGTTATTGAAAAGCAAGCCGAGATATTAAATCTTCCATGGTCAAAGGTAATTATTGAAAAGCCTTATGCGCAGTTTTATGAGCTTTCTCTTAAAAGGATAAAATCAGAAAATAATATAGATTATCTTATCACAGGAGATATAGATTTTGTTGATAACTTTCCGACAAATTATATGGAAGACCGGTGTAAGGCAGTTGGATTAAATGTTTTCAACCCTCTTTGGCAGAAATCGAGAAATGAAATATGGGACTTGTTGTTTGAAAACAACTTTGAAGTTATTTTTTCATTTGCAAAAAATAATTTATTAAATTCCGGATGGATTGGAAAAAATATTACAAAAGAAACATTTGAGGAATTTAGAAAAACCATTTACGAAAACGGCAGTGATTTGTGCGGCGAAAACGGCGAGTATCATTCAATTGTTATTAATTCGCCTGATTTTCAAAGAAAGTTAATGTTGAAATCGTCCCGGGTAACTTCCGGTGAATTTGTATACTTAAAAATTGACGAAGTTTCTTTTTAATCATTTTTATAGATTTAAAATCCTTTTTCAGCTAAGTTAGCGGCCATGACTGCAAAATGGCTTCTGGTGGATACGCCAAGAAAATTACAGCGTGCTGTTAGTGATTTTGAGCAGGCGGAAATTTTAAGCATCGATACTGAATATGATTCGTTTCGATATTTCAGGGAAAAGCTCTGTCTGATTCAGATTCATGCCAATCACACAACCTATATTTTTGATCCTTTAGATAATTTGAATCTTTTTTTTCTTGGCAAATATTTTGACGACCAGCAGGTTATTAAGGTTTTGCATGCGGCCGATAACGATATTCGTCTTCTGAAACGGGATTATAAGTTTAATTTCAGAAACATTTTTGACACTCATCGGGCAGCGCTTCTTTTAGGCTTTAAGCAACTTTCGCTGGAAAAAATGATTAAAGAGTTCGCCGATGTCGAGTTGAAAAAAAACAAAAAAATACAGCGTTCACCATGGGATAATCGTCCTTTGACGGAAGAACAGCTTCAATATGCAGCGCAGGATGTTATATATCTTCCGATACTTTATAAAAAACAATACATGGAACTGAGTGCAAGGGATTTAACAGAATCCGCCATGGAGGATTTTAAAAAAATTGCCGATACGAAATGGAAAGAAAAAAGAATAGATCGACAAGGTCATATAAAAATCAGTGGCTATAATTCTTTAAATCAGGAACAAAAAGATTTGCTTAAAAAGCTTTACATCTGGCGTTTTCATAGGGCGAAAAATGAAAACCGTGCCGTATTCATGTTTCTACCGGACAGCGATTTGCTGGGACTTGTGCAGGATATCGGACATCCTGAAAAATATTTGTCGCAAAGAAAAATTAAAGCATACGGTGAGGATTTAAATCGAATAATCAAGAATTGTTAACAGTGCTTTGAGTTCTATGTTATTAATGGTGCCGAAGACTGGACTTGAACCAGCACGGATTTTGTCCACCACCCCCTCAAGATGGCGTGTCTACCAATTCCACCACTTCGGCATCCAAAATAACCTTAATATTTTCTCCTGCACGGTTTATTTTATATACCCGGTTATAGGATTGTCAACATGAATAGCTCTTTGTTTACTTACTTGCCGGTGCTACCGGAGGTAAAGTCGGCTGTGTCGCTGTGCTTTGATTCGATACCGGAAGTTTCTGCTCTGTAACAGGGATTCTGGACTTCTCCATCAACGAAGAACTTCTGTGGCTTGCAGTGTATGTAAGAAACAAAGATGTAATCATGAAAAGTATAGCTATTCCTGCAGTCATTTTTCCTAAAAAGGTGCTAGCCCCGGAGGAACCGAAAACCGTTTGACTGGAGCCGCCAAACGCAGCACCCATATCAGCTCCCTTACCAGCCTGCAAGAGCACAATTAAAATCAGAACAAGGGAAACTACAACATGTAAAATGACCAATAATGTGTACATAAATTTTCTCTTATAAAAATATTATTTTTATCTTAAAATTAAGGCTCTTGAAACCTACCAACACTTCTGCTCAAACAAAAATTATTGTTTTTATATTATATGTTTGAAGCGGTTGGACAATACCAAAACGCTATAAGCTAGTCAACTTTTTTCTTTTTGCAGTTATTTTAAATACTTAAAGTTCTTGATCTAGACTTTCATATACTTGTTTTTATAAAGAACGATTTTTCCGTTTCTCTCTAAGTATTCGATATGTTTGCCAACCAGGACTCGTTCATTGAATTCAAAAAATTCTTTGGGTTCGCGCAGCTTGCCGTAAATGAGCCAGGCGCCGGCGATTTCCTCGAGAGATTTCGGTTCGCTAAGAAAATCAAGAATCTTTTCCTCCCGCTGATAAATGACATTTTCATAATCATCCCAAAGCTTTCCCGGATTTTCTTCAAACAGGCCGGTATTGTGGGAAGCAATCCATCGGCGGGCGGGAATAGATTTTAGCCTGCGAATGGATTGAATGGTTTGTTCGATACTGGAGTAAACATCGCCGTACCAGGGACCGAATGTTGTCAAATCGTAATCCCCGAGAAAGAGAATTTCTTCGTTCGGAAAGAAAAAGGAAAAATGCCCCGGAGTGTGCCCCGGTGTGGGAATAATCTGAACCTTTAGTAAGCCGAGATCAATGACTTCGTCATCGGAAAAAAATGAAGCTTCCTTTTGCGGACGATAGTTAAAATTGTTCAGCATGATATTTTTCCAAAGTTCACGGAGTTGCCGATCTCGTATTCCATACCAGTTCAGAAAAATCTCCATAGCGGTTAGCGGCGGAAAATCACGTTGAGAAATTCGCAAAGTACAATTATCAAAAAGATTTAAAAATCCCATGTGATCTTCATGCCAGTGCGACAGCCAGACCTGATCAATTTTGCTCTTTTCCTTCAATTCGGTTAGTTTCCGCATACTGCACGAGGGATCGATGACGACACTGGTATTGTTGCCTTCCAGATATACGGAATGATTGAAAGGATATTTGCCGCTATTGTCTCCTCTGATAAACCTGATCCGGCCAAACTGAACATCCATGATTAATAAAACTCCTTTTGAATTTACCTGCTCAAAGTTACACCTACCCGATCGCAATATATGTTTACCGGGCATTGACTGCATAGTGGAGAAACCGGTTTGCATGTCTTGCGGCCGAAGGCAACCATGATGGTGTTATAAATAATCCAGTGGCGGCGGGGCAGTTTTTTGCGCAGAGCAAATTCGGTTTCATCGGGTGTTTTTGTTTTTACATAGCCCAGCCGGTTGGAAATTCGGTGCACATGAGTATCAACGCAGATTGCGTCTTTTCCATAAGCAAGCGAAACGACCAGATTGGCTGTTTTGCGGCCAATACCTTTGATGCTGAGCAAGTCGTCGATATTGTCCGGGACTTTGGACTCAAAGTGTTTGATTAACTCCCGGCAGGTATGATGAATATTTTTTGCTTTTACACGGTAAAAACCAACCGGGTAAATTATCTTGGCTATTTTATCCACGGGAATTTTTAGCATTTCTTCCGGTGTGGATGCCAGTTCAAAGAGCCTGTCTGTTGCTTTGGCGGTTACTTCATCTTTCGTTCGCAAACTCAAAAGTGTTGAAATCAAAATTACAAAAGCATCTCGCTGATTTTCAGCCAGATGGGAAACAATCGGCATTGTTCCCACCGCCAGTTCTTTTTTCAATATTTTAATAACGTTGTTGATAGTACTATCTTTCATAAATTAACAAGTTCTTTGTCATTTCGAAGCGAAGCGAGAAATCTTGATTCTAATAATTTCAAAGTTTTTAAGATTCCTCATCCCGATAAATCGGGATTCGGAATGACATTTACGTAGTCTCTTGGCCGATTAATCCGGTGATTGCAATTATTTTGTTTAGAAATTAAACGCCGGTTCATTGATAACAGATTTAATCAGATCTTCGGCATTCTTTTCCTGTGCCGGTTTACCATTAATAACCAGCCAGGTACTTCCTTCCGCACCGCTTACGCCTCCTCCAGCAACCAACGAAGCCGTAGCTCCGGTCAGCAAAGTTACAGCGTCAAGTTCTGTAAATATTTCTCCAGGGACTGGCATAAATCTTGGCCCTTGCGCTCCGGGAGCGTTCATCTTTGCCGCCAGTTCATCAATGTTTTCATAGATCCGTTTTTCCAGTCCCACTGGTACAAGCAATTTCACACGCCTTCCTACCACTGCCAGCAATGATGCGCCGATGGTTCCCGCCTTGGGATCTCCGATCAGAATAGCCGCTCTTCTTTGAACTAAATTTACGGCATTGGCTCCCTTTAGGATAATATCTCCTTCACGCAGACCATCGACCACATCGAATATTGTTTTACCTTTTTGGTACTTTCCGTTTCTGATAACCACATCGCCCGGGAATTTGCTTTCATCAGGACTTCTTCCTGTCGACGTTGTCGGGCGATTGGGAGGCAGAATTATACCGCGGTAAAAACGATTCCGTTTGAAATCTTTTGTCTGAACAAGCTCTTTAAGTATTTCTTCAGCCACGTAGCCATTAGTCGTTCCGGCGATAATGACAACGGTTCCTTTTTTCAATGCTTTTATAATTGCGGCATGTTTGGCAATTGCTTTCCCGATCAAACGTTTTCCCGCCGCCGGTGTAACAACAAATTGTTTCATGAATATATCTCCCTATTTATTGTTTATTAATATTATGTTCAACTGCATATTTTGAATTCTTCAGGCTCCATAATTGTAATGTTGTTTCGTCTTAAATATTCCCGAAAACCGTATAAGCGTTCGCCTCTGTATTCCATAACCACAGCATCAACAGGGCAATTATTCAGACATCCGAAGCACGCCAAACATTTATCTCTGTCAACAGTTTGTTTAAAAGGATTGATGGCCTTGGTCGGGCATTTTCTGATACAGGTTCCGCAACGGATACATTTTGTCTCTTCTATCGTATGTTTGTTGATAGCTTTTTTATTCAACCAGACAAGAGGCAAAAAACGCAATGGTTCTCTCAAGGCAAATTCATAGCAGGTTGAAATTGTCTCACCACGGGAAATTTTCTCAAGGCTATCCGTTGTAAAACGGCGCACTTGGTTGAAAGTTTCCGCATTGGGCAGATGTTCTCCTGATTTTTGATTGGCACTGTCCCATTTTGGTGTGGGGTAAGAGGGAATATTTCTAAAAGCATCCCGTCTGACAGGCACACCACCTTTTTTAACCAGAATTTTAAGAATGTGACAGGAGGCATTGTGCTGATTACCTTCGGGGCCGCCGAAAGAAACAAATGCGGCGACGGGCGTTCCTTTGATAGATGGGATTTTGTCTAGCCAATCGATGACGTTATCGGGTGTATCATAATAAAATACCGGTGTGCCAACGATGATGAAATCATAATCCGATAGAGTTTTTTTATCTGTTTCCTGAAATTCGCGTATGTCTACTTCTAAGTTTTTATCTTTCAAGATGCAACCGATTAGCCTGGCGTATCTGTACGTATTGCCTGTTTGACTGTACCATAAAATAAGAACTTTATGGGGAGATCGTGTCTTTAAATCAGGATAAGAAGCAAAGCTTTCCTGTGTCAGGGAACCAGGGAGACATATAGCTGCGCTTATGATGGCGCTTTTTTTGATGAAATTTCGTCGCGTTTGCATACAGCCTCCTTATTACTGCTTTTCATTGTTTTATTAAAGGAAAAATTCACCTCCAGAAAAGGCGTAATTTGTCATATTGCTTCAATGATGTAACTCATTTTTTTTCTGACGTACGTTGCGTTTATACCAGCGCCGTCCTAACCAGCGTTGATGATGCCAGGCAAAAGTCGGCAGAAATCCTCTGCTGCGAAGCCAGAAACGATCGGGAATTGCTTCGATAGTCGGTTGGGCTTCCAGCAAAATATCCGCGCAAACAATTCCTTCTCCCTGCTCGGCACTTCGCTGCGCAAGTACCTTACCACTTGCATCCACTATTGAGGCATTGCCTTCAAAGTAACCGCGGTATTTGATCGGCAATCCGGGCATCGGGCATTCAATCTCTCCGCAGTGTGCAGCATGGATAACAGGCGCTCCTATAAGGCGTGCACTATCCTGTATTGCCGCGAGAGAACAATAGTGATTAGCCGGCTCCCAAAGTTTCTGGAGAAATACAGGGAAGTTGGTAGGTATACTCCACCAACACGAACCGCCTATTATCACATCCACTTTATTGCGTAGCCTGCGTGCGGTCATTGTTCTCATAAATTCCCAGCAAACGGCCGCGCCGATACGTATGTTGTTATATGTTCCTAACACACCGCTGTCCATCGGATCACCACCCTCGTAAAAATAGTTTTCCCACATTGTCGGCAGGTCTTTGTCATGCTGACCGATAAGAGAACCGTTGGCGTAACACTGGTAACGGTTGCGCACACTACCGTCGGACAATCTGCATAAAAAAGATCCTCCTAAAACGACTTGATGCTTTGCGGAAAAGTCGCACATGAAACTTGCCGCTGCGCCGTCAACGGTCTGAATGGATGAAGCAATTTCCGGTTTCCAACTGACTCCCGTAGTGAAAAATTCCGGTAGCGCGATCCAGCGTGCGCCATTCTTGATAGCCATAAGCGCTAATCGCTCACAGCCGGCGATATTTGTGTTTGAATCCCCTATTTTTGTGGCAAGTTGAATTGCTGCGACTTTAGTTTGATTTTTCATATATCTCCTCAATTGATTGCCGGATCAAAAAGTTTAAACAAATGAATATATGATTTTCTCTTGTTGATTTAATGATTAATTATCTACGTCAACGCTTTATTAAAAGCAAATGTTTATTAGTAGACAGAATGACTGAAACTTTAAGAACAACCTCTGTTATCTATATTGACAAATAGAATTGTTCTTCATATACTTTCACCGTATGAGTGGTTCTTATCGAGCCATATTTGAAGATAATATTTGTGAAGTTGAGTAACAATTACTAAAAAAAGGTACCTGAGTTTTCCGGAGATAAAAATTACATGGTTTCAAAAATACTCGTAAGCCCTTTAGGTTGGGCAGTTATTGTTTGTCCTGAATGTGGAGTTAAAGTAAACGCTAAGCCTGAAAAGGAATTACAAAACAAAGTTCTGGAGCGGGTTTGTACATGTGGGACAAAGTATAAAATATTATTTGATACCAGATCCGCTCAACGCAAGAAATGTTCTTTCCCCGGTGTTCTTATGGCAGATAAGGACATTCCGGTTATTGTTAAAAATATTTCCGAAATAGGGGCATCTTTTTCTTTTGAAAATGATGTCAATGGTCTTGAGATCGGGAGTTTCTACAAATTAAAAATGAAAATTAATCATGATTGGATAGAAGGTCTGACTAAAATTACAAGAGTGCATCAGAATATAGTAGGCGTTATGTTTTCCGGCCTTGGTGCCGATCATAAAAAGATAATCGAATCTTACTCGCCTCCTGCCAGCTAAAGCTTATTATAAAAGCCAGTTTATATTTACGCAGTAAAAGAAATCCTGCTGACATCGTAAATCTTGCCGCCTTTCCCTTCTTTACTTGTGGTTATCACTCCGTTTGTTTGCGGGAGCGGTATCTGCAGGCAAAAATTATTAATGTGATTTTATTAGTAGTTATGATAATAAAAAGAAAAAGCTGAAAGTATAAAAGGAGATATTATGCGAAGATTTCTCATTTTAGTCTTTCTTATTTTAACTTTTCTTTGTTCCTGTTCGGAAACAGAAAAGACGGCTGAAGACTGGATTAGTAAAGCACGTTTGTTATGGGATGGGAAACAATATACAGATCCGAACAAGGCGATTGAATATTTGGATAAAGCTATTAAACTTCAGCCCGATAATGCCGATACTTACAACCAGCGAGGAGTTGCTTATAAGAATATTGGTCAATATCAACGTGCCATAGAAGATTATAGTGAGGCTATCCGCCTCAAATCAAATAATGCGCTGCCTTACTATAACAGAGGTGCTGTTTACGGTAATACTAGTCAGTATCAACGTGCCATAGAAGATTATACTGAAGCCATCCGTCTTGAACCGAAATATTTCATGGCTTATAATAATAGAGGAGCTAATTACAGTATGCTTCACCAGTATAAGAGCGCCATAGAAGATTATAATAAAGCTATTCTCTTGCAACCGAATTTTGCTGATGCCTATAACAACAGAGGACTTGCTTATTTTATGCAAGGCAATAATAAAATGGGATGCACCGACGTGCATAAGGCATGCAAAATGGGTATGTGCAAGGCTCTGGAGTTGGCAAAAAACAAGGGATTATGCCATTGATTAGATTTTTGTTCTAATTAGCGAAAGCAAATCGAATTAATCAATAGCTAATTGCCGATTTAGTATTCCTAATTGATTGTAAGTAACCGCATATTTCAACATATACGAATTATCTTTATATCTTTTTATTGCGCAGAAAAAGGTTTGTTTTATTGTGAGACTCAAATTTCAAAAACGAATAACCTAAAGGTCACTATAGGTGTATTGAAATTTGCAAGTCGAATCCCGATTTTATCGGGACAAAGCGGAGGGTATAATACCCCCCACCGCCCCTTGGGGCGGAATTAGGCTCCAGGGCTTGCCCTGGGGTTCATACCCGTGATTCAGATAATTATATGAGTTTACCAAGAAGTCTTAGGTAATTTGACATTTGGCGAAAGATCAGAAATTGATCATATACTCTTCTCTGACCGCTGCGACCCATATTGTAGCAGCGTATGGAATTATTGAGAAGCATTCCCAGTTTTTCTGCAATCTCGACCGGATTTTCAGGGTCTGAAACAAGCAACCCGTCAATCCCGTCACGGACCTGCCGCCTTATTCCACACGCGGTTGTACCAAGCACCGCTTTGCGTTTCCACATCGCCTCGGTTACTGTAAGACCAAACCCCTCCTGCAGCGAGTTCTGTACAATGATGCCGGCACACCGCTGCAGCGCATTAACAATCAGGGCGTTTTCTTTGTAAGATTTCATGGGAAGAAGGATAATTGCTATATCGCGCTGCAGTTTCGGATCGAGTGAAGCGTACTGCTGTTGTATCTGATGAAGGACTTCCATGCTTTCCGGATCATCCGCAACAGCGCTCGGATCCGGACCTGCCAGTACAAGACGCGCGAGCTCTATGCGCTTTTGTTTACGCTGAGTCTTGTTATTGCCGTTGTTCGCAATAACGCTGTTTTTAAGTCGAACAAAGCCTTCGAGGAGAGGACTCCAACCTTTTAGACGGTCCCATCGGGAAACCTGCAACACAATGGGCCGAAACAACAGTCCCAGATGATTCGGAAGGACATAGGAACCGTCCTCCGTAAGCATCGTCACGCGGTTTCTGTAGTTGGGGGTCACTACCGGCTCATAAGGGGCCTGTAGTCCGCTGTTGCAAAGAATGCCGGTAAGTTTGCTGACCGAAAGCTCCTGATTTTTGTGCGACAGCGGGTCGATTGCGGGATGAATGATGGTAGATCTGTAAGCACAATAATCAGGAATGTATTCGGATGCCGAAAAAATCGTATGATGATATCCATCCAGATATGGTTTGAGAAACCGCCATGCTGTTTTTGTCGCTTCCAGGTGCCGATCCAGTCCAATATGGCACTGCCATATTGCGGTAACCCCCAGTTCCCGCAACAGGACCTGACCCAGAGGCAATGGTTGCGGGTCATGAATAATCAGTATATCATCCGGTTTCAGCTCCTTTTTAAAAGAAGCGGCGTTTTCAAAATTGACTGCTTCATAGAGCTTTGCATCTTCCGGTCCCATCTCGATACCTGATGCCGTGTCACCATGGATAAGATTATGGATGCGTTTGGTGAGGCGGAAAAATTCCTGCCGATCTGATCGAATCACAGCCCAACGAAACCTGATACCAAGATTGTTCATCAGAGAGATCACGCTGGGCAGCATCTCGGCTACACCTCCACCATGGGCGGTGGAGTTAACCATCCAAATCGTCCTTCCTCGCAGTTTAGCGACAATACTTTTAGCTTCATATCGAAGTTCGCTAACCGGTGCAAAGAAAATCGGGTCAGTTGAGTAATAGTCAAGAGAGTATTTCGTTGTTACCTGAGGTAATATTTCTATCATGTTGTTCCTGCGTATAAATGTTTTTCTTCAGCGTTTGTGTTGCCTGTAATTATTTTATGAAAATGTCTTTAAACATAAAAGGAGCAGCCTTGTGTGTCAAGGATATTTTGGCTGCAAAATATAAGATACTCTAATAATGAAAGGTTTAAGTGATGTATTGCGGGAACTGACTTTTTATGTGCTTCGGTTTCTTCATCTGCCTGGAAAGTCCATGCAATTTAATTAGTAAGCTTAAATTCAGACAAGAATAAAATATTATGGATAGGTAAGTTAAATAAACACTTTTTCTGTAAGTGTTAATTGACGAATTCTAAGAGTTATGCAACATTACAACAATTAATTATCAAGGAAATCTGAAATTTAACGTAACATAAGGACATTATGCAGCTGATTATCATCAGGCACGGTGAAACGCTTTGGAATAAAGAGGGGCGGGTCCAAGGAATAAGTGATATCGAGTTAAGCACTGTTGGGTTTGAACAGGCCCGGCTTCTGGCGTTATCTTTAAAAGATTATCCCATTAGAGAGGTTCATACCAGCCCGCTGAAAAGGGCGCTGAAGACAGCGGAGGTTATCAACGAGTTCCATCAGAAAGAAATTCATATTCATGATGACCTGATGGAAATAGACCCCGGAGACTTTGAGGGGATGTACTATAAGGAACTTGTGGCCTGCGAAAAAGATTTTCTGAATAAATGGATTACCGATCCGGCTTCTGTCAAAATGCCCAACGGAGAATCATTGACTCAACTTCAGGAGCGTGCATGGCGTGTTATGGAAAGAATCATTAGCAAGGATGAAAACGCGTTGGTAGTTGCCCACAACTTTACCATAGGGGCTATTATCTGCCGTATCAAAGGCATCAGCCTCAATATTAACGAATTCCAGAGTTCCCTGGTAGGCAATGCTTCCAAAACGATCTTCAACTTTCAAAAAGATGGTACTTTCATCGAAACGTTTAATGACCGCAGTCATCTGCAGAAAACATAAAAACATTGGAATGATTTAGTGCTTGAAGTCAAGTTTTTGCGGGTGAAAGGTTAATCCGGATTGACAATATTAAACTAACTTCCCTAATTTAATAAAATATTAAAGAGAAAGGTCAGAACTAAATGGGTAAAAAAGTTTTGGTGGCAATGAGCGGCGGAGTTGATTCATCCGTTGCCGCATTAATGCTTATCAATGAAGGTTATGATGTTACCGGCGTAACCATGCGCTTCGGAATTTTGACTGAAGGAGATCAAAAAAGATCATGCACTTCTGCAGCGATTGATGATGCAAAAAAGGTTTGCGACCATTTCCGCATTCCGCATTACGTTTTTGATTACGAGACCCAGCTGGAAGACAAGGTTATCGCTAATTTTATCAGTGAATATAAAAAAGGCAGAACGCCCAATCCCTGTGTTGAGTGTAATCGTCATCTGAAATTCGGCAGTCTGTTGGAAAAAGCACTGATACTCGGGTTTGATTTTTTGGCAACCGGTCACTACGCGGCTATCGAAAAAAACGGCGATGGTTATTGCCTAAAAAGACCGAAGGACAAAAAGAAAGACCAGACATATTTTCTCTACTCCATACCTTTTAAAAGTTTGGGCAATATTTTGTTCCCCCTTGCTCATCTGACGAAGGATGAAGTCAGGGAATTAGCAAAAAGACATTCGCTGCCTGTGGCGGCAAAGCAGGAGAGCCAGGACATTTGTTTTGTAACGCAGAAAAATTCTCAGGAATTCCTTTTAGAGAGGGTGCAGGAAATAAAGCAGGGACCGATTGTTGACCTGCAGGGAAAAATACTGGGCAAGCATCGCGGTATTATCTTTCACACTATCGGCCAGCGGGGAGGTCTGGGCATCAGTCATCCCACGCCGCTGTATGTCGTATCCATTGATCCCGTTAAGAATCGTATTGTTGTCGGTGAAAAAAAAGATTTAATGGGCAAGGGACTCGTGGCTTCCAATGTAAATATGTTGGCGAAGATCTGGCCTGTGCCGGTGCATGCGAAAATCAGATACCGGAAAAAGGAAGCGCTTTGCAAAGTAAAAGCCGAAAATGGCAGATTTAAAGTAATATTTGCCGAAGATCAGGAGGCAATCACTCCCGGCCAGTCCGTTGTTTTCTATGATCATGACTTGGTTCTCGGTGGTGGAATAATTGATGAGGTATTATATAAAAGCTAGGGATTTGAGATTTTATTCTTTTCATATACAACTATTAATGTTGATTTCGCGGTATCATGAAAGGTATTGAAAATTTATTACAAAGGAGTGAATCATGGCCAACATATTTGAAGATATTACCAAGACAGTTGGAAAAACTCCTCTGGTGCGTCTTAACAGAATAGCAGCGGGCCTGAATGTGGAAATATTAGTGAAAATTGAAGCATTCAATCCCCTTTCCAGCGTGAAGGACAGAATCGGTATTGCCATGATTGAAGCGGCGGAGAAAGCAGGACTTATTGATCAAGAAACAGTTATTATTGAACCGACAAGCGGTAACACGGGAAGTGCTCTTGCTTTTGTTTGCGCTGCGAAAGGATATCATCTTATCCTGACAATGCCTGATACAATGAGCATGGAACGTAGATATCTTTTGAATATTCTTGGAGCCGAATTAGTTTTGACGGAAGGGGCTAAGGGCATGAAAGAAACCATTAACAAAGCTGAAGAACTGGCGGCAAGTTTTAAGAAAAGCTTCATGCCCCACCAATTTAAAAATCCGGCTAATCCTGAAATACATCGTCGGACGACAGCTGAAGAAATCTGGAATGATACGGATGGTAATGTTGATTATTTTGTTGCCGGAGTAGGTACTGGTGGGACAATTACCGGCGTTGGTGAGATATTAAAAGAGCGGGATACTTCAATAAAGGTGATTGCTGTGGAACCGGCTGATTCTCCCGTTCTATCCGGTGGAAAGTCTGGTCCACATAGAATTCAGGGCATTGGCGCAGGATTTGTACCGGATGTATTAAATAGAAATGTGATTGATGAGATTATTCAAGTCAGGCATGAAGATGCCGGAGAAATGGCCAGACGAATCGCGAAAGAAGAGGGAATTCTGGTAGGAATATCCAGCGGTGCCGCTCTGTGGGCTGCTTTGGAAATAGCAAAGCATAAAGAGGCGAAAAATAAAGTGATAGTGGTAATTTTGCCGGATAGCGGCGAAAGGTATTTATCGACATGGCTCTTTCAGAAATAGTTCCACTATGCTTGCTGATATATTGTCTATAAATGATTTTTTTGTTTCGATAAGTATTTTGAAATGAATTGTTCTTAATAAGAAAATTTTTAGTAAAAGAAATGTAATCTAATTTGGGTAGAAATTCAAAATGAAAAAAATAAGTGGGATAATTCTAGCCGTCAATAGTTCTCAGAAAAAAGGAGAAAAAAAGAACAATATCGATTGCGGTTTATTCTTGAAAAATATCGGTTTGGAAAATGATGCTCATGCGGAACCCGGCATCAGGCAGGTTAGCCTTCTAGCTAGGGAAAGCATTGAGAAAATCAGAGCCAAAGGTCTTGATGTTAATTATGGCGACTTTGCGGAAAATCTGACAACCGAAGGAATTGATCTTCCAGCGTTGCCTATTGGTACAAAGCTGAAAGTAGGCAAGAAAGTTCTACTAGAGGTTTCGCAAATCGGCAAGGTTTGCCACAACCGATGCAATATATTCTATACAGTTGGCGATTGCGTTATGCCTCGGGAAGGAATATTTGCAAAAGTGCTGATTGGCGGTAAGATAAAGATAAATGATAAAATTGAAATTGCAGAATAAACTGTTCCTGAGAGAGAAAAAGTTGCTACAGTTTTTCGATCTCTTCAATCAATTGATTCAATTTCTTCGGTGAGACAGAAAAGGGGGTTTTAAGTTCCTGCGCGAACAGGGATACCTTATATTCTTCAACCATCCAAAAGAATTCTTCAATCAACATTTTTTTCTCTTCGGGGCAATTAATTGAAATATCTTCCTTAAACCGACTGATTTCCCGGATTCCGATTTGCTGCGCATTGGAATCACTTTCCGCTGGTGTTATCATTTTCTGCAGCTTTCCCGAATAAATCAATACCTCCTGCAATTTCTTCTCTGCTGAGGCCAGATTAAGGCTTCCCCGCTCGGCCCGCAGGGCAAGGGCTTTGCAGTAACGCAGCAGATCCTTCATCCGTTCAAATGTATAAAGTTCGGGAAAATCAACGGGCACTATAATATGCAATTCTGCCTGTATATCATTAAGCAGTTTCAAAACGGGATTATTGCCAGCGCTTTTCTTTTTGAGTTTTTGAATGCAAGTGTAAGTATCATCAAAAGCTTTCAATACCGGTTCGATTGCTGTAAGCACCTGCTGACCATAAGGCAGGATTTGAGAATTCAGATAATCGGCGTGCACCATAAACTCTTCCAGTCTTCGGCACGATTTGAAGAATAAATCCTTTTTCACCCGATTGATAATAGCATGTTCGAGTTGTTTGGATGTGCCGACGTTTGCGGCCATGGCCTTAAGTGCTGGCGACAAGGCGACATTTTTTTTAAGTTGTTTGATCAAATCGGCAAAGTGAATTTCATAAAGAGCAGCAACGCCCCGCTGGTGATGGTGAGCGCTTTGCTTCTCGTCGGAAAAAAGCCGGAGGTTAATCGGGCCATCAGCAACCGTCAGCGCCGGATAGGCGTAACCAATCAAGCCGTGAGTTCCCCGGAGAGGAATCTGCTGCGGCAGCTCACCGAAAGCCCATTCTGTGATTCCCTCTTTTTCCCAATTACCTCTGATTTTGTCCATTGCCGACGTGCTGACTGCGTCAGTCAGTTCTTTTTGCAGCAGATTGATGTCCCGGCTTTCTTTGATTTCTTTTCCTTTTTCATCAATGACGCTGTAGCGGATTTTTAAATGATCCGGCAGTTTCTCCGTGGCCCAATCATCCCTGGAAACCTTCACTTTGTATTTATCGAAAAGCAACTGGCTGAGGGCCTGAGGCAAAGGTTTGTTCAAAGACGATTTGCCTTCCAGCAATGACTGCGCAATTTGGGCGGGCGGCGGCAACTTCAGACGAATGGATTTGGGCAGCGACTTCAATAAGAGAACGGCCTTTCCCTTTAATAAGGAAGGCAGATGGCGGTCGATGTTTTCTGTTGCGGCTTTGGAGAGAAACCCCAGAGGCACTTTTACGGTGACGCCGTCATCCTTTTTGCCCGGTTCAAAATTATAGCGACAGTTGAAAGCGGTATCCCCGATTTTAATTTGATCGGGATATTGAGAAATTTCTTCCTCATCCGGTTCGTGGACAATCAAATCCTCTTCCCGGAAACGCAGAGAGTCATCGCTGCCTTTTTCTTTAATCAGATTCTGCAGAGACTGGATATCGGAAATCACCGGCAGCCTCTGTTCGTAAAGATTGGCAATGGTTTCTTCATCGGCGACAATGCCGCGGCGGCGCAGTTTTTCTTCCATCGTTTTGACGTGCTCGTATAAAGAAAGATTGTGTTCGAGAAAAGGAATCCGGCGGGCAACTTCCCCCGTAACAAGCGCTTCCCGAATGAAGATGGATTTGGCTTCCTCGGGGTTGATTCTTTCATAAGCGACGGGACGGCTTTCCACAATGGTCAGACCGAAAAGCGTCACCTTTTCCAGAGCGACAACCTGCCCGCGGTTTTTCTCCCAGTGAGCGGCGGCATAAGTATAGCGACAATTGTCACCGCCTAGTTTTTCCAGCCATTCGCTCTTGATATTGGCGACATTGCGGGCAAAGACTCGCGAGGTCAGGCTGATTTCCCCCGCCACAATCCACTGACCGGCACGATTGAACAGGCCTGAACCGGGGAATATCATCACATCTCTGTTCTTGGCGGCGGTGTAAAAGTTTTTCTCTTTCTTCCGGGCGATATTGGAAAGATAACCGCTCAAGATACAGCGGTGAATCCGGTCGGCATTATCCTGATTGATTTCAATCTTTTGATGTTTTCTGTTTTTTGTTTTGCTTTTTCCGTCAATGATGTCCAGAATTTGATGGTAAATGTCCCGCCATTCGATCATTCGCTTGTAGGAGAGAAAATGATCGCGGCAGAATTTTCTTTGTTTGCTCTGCGAAGTCAGGCTCTCTAAAGAACCATGATAACGGTTCCAGATATTGAGATACGTTAAAAAGTCCGATTCCGGATGCGCGAACTGCGCATGGGCATTGGATGCCTCATCGGCTTTTTCATAGGGACGTTCACGTGGATCCTGAATGCTCAAGGCGGCCGCAATGACGGCAATTTCGTTGACACAGTTTTCCTTCTGCGCTTCAATCAGCATGCGGGAAGCCCGGGGATCAAGCGGGAACTCGGCCATCTTCCAGCCGGTTTCCGTCAGCATGTATTGATTAGTTTCTTCGGCGCTGTCATCTTTGATCAGAGCTCCCAGATCGCGCAGGATATCAAGACCATCACGGATATTTTTGGGTTGGGGCTTATCGATAAAAGGAAAGGACGTAACCGCGCCGAGATTAAGTTCCAGCATCCGCAGAATGACGCCGGCCAGATTGGAACGCATGATTTCCGGCGGCGTGTAAAGAGGTTTTTGGGAAAACTCCTCCTGCGAATAGAGCCGGATGCAAATGCCGTTTTGCACACGGCCGCAGCGTCCTTTTCTCTGCTCGGAACTGCTCATGGATATCGGTTTTATCGGCAGGCCGGTCGTCTGGCTGCGCGGATTGTATTCCAGAATTCGCGCCAGCCCGGCGTCAATTACGTATTTGATGCCGGGAATCGTGAGTGACGTTTCCGCGATATTGGTGGCCACGATGATTTTCTGCTGGTCGGCCGCCGCAAAGATCAGTCTTTGCTGAGAGCCCGACAGACGCGCGTACAAAGGAAGCACCAGACCTGAACATTTTTTCGCCAACAGCCCGCAGGTTTCGCGGATGTCCTGCTCGGTCGGCATGAAAATCAAAATATCTTCGTAGCGGCGTTCGCGTTGCAACTGTTCCACGCAGGCCACGGCTTCATCAATATAGGTTGTTTCGCCTTTTTCTTCTTTCTCAGGATCAAGCGGCCGGTAGCGCACCTCCACCGGATACATCCGGCCGGATACCTTGATAACCGGCGCATTTGTGGAGACCCTTCCGGAATGAGCCGAAGGCTCTTTGTAATTACGCGACATCCCGCGAGTGACAACACCTTCTTCCGATGGCAGGAGCGGAGAGATTCCAAGACTCGCGGGATTGAAAGCTTCCGAAAACTTTTCCGTATCAATAGTGGCTGAAGTGATGATGACCTTTAAATCTTTTCTCCTGAAAAGCAGCGTGCGCAGGTAGCCCAGAATAAAATCGATGTTCAGGCTGCGCTCGTGCGCTTCATCGACTATAATGGTATCGTAAGCCAGCAGGTCACGATCTTTGACCGTTTCCGCAAGCAGGATTCCATCAGTCATGACTTTAATCAGCGGCTCAGCAGAGCTCTTTTCTTCAAAGCGGATTTTATAAGCAACAGATTGACCGCATTCCTCGTCCAGTTCCGCGGCAATGCGCTGGGCAATGCTGATTGCCGCGATGCGCCGGGGCTGGGTGAGACCGATCACTCCCCGCAAACCTAGACCGGCTGCAAGACACATTTTGGGAATTTGGGTTGTTTTTCCTGATCCAGTCTCGCCGGTGATAATCGTAACCTGATTGTTTCTAACGCTTTCAATAATTTCCTTCTTTTTGGCGATGATCGGTAGGTTTTGCAAAAACTGAACTGCGGTAGCATTTTGCTTTCTATTTCGATAGCGAGCGGTGGAATGATCGGAAATTCTTTTTAAATAGTCTAATTTTCCGAGAACAGATTTTTCATCTTTGACTTTATGATCTTCGATGCTTTTTAGCTGACGAACAATATTATAATAATCGGCAATCATGACAGAATCAAGTTTCTGTCTGATTTGCCGAATATCGTGTTTGATCCTTTGCAACTCTTTTCTCCGGAAAGGTATTAGTTATTAATTATCTCATAATTAAATGCATATTTGTCATGCCGGAGACAGTCTGCATCCAGAAATTATTTAAACTGGTTCCCAGCCTTAGCCCGGAAGACGGTTTGAAGATGGAATGGCTTCAGTTATAAATACTATTACGAGACCATTAATAATGGTTTTATTTCACAGGGAGAGTGGTACTGTCAATGACGGAATTTTATTGATAATATTCTGGTTATTAATTTGTTTCGCAATCTATATGATCTGGCGGGAGCGGAGATTAGCGAAATAATCCCAATATACTTACTTATCCAGCACACCAAGCTTTAAAGGTAGCCACCATGTAAAACCGAAAAGCATCGTCTTAAGAAAGACAGTGCCGGTACTAATTCCCGCTTTTTTTCCGATGGGAATTGACAAAATTAATTCCAGCGGATGTCCTATGCACCATATACAGACGATTATAATCCAGATTTTTCGCAATAATTCATTTTCTATCGGATACAGAAGACCGAAAATAATAAAAAGCCATCCGAGAATTGCGCCGGGCATCATAAAAATAGTCCAGAATAATTTGTTATTAAACATACATCTTCTCCTTCAATAGTATAGATAATACCGATACAAAGGAAGTTTTCGTCATATTGACGAAAACTTTCGGCAATCTAAGGTCGTCTTTATTATGCGCTCTCCTTACGGACTATGCTTCCGATCAAAACACTATTTCTTCTTTGGCAGAATCCTTACGATTCTTTCTTTGCCTTCAATCATGGATATGGCGTTTTGCGGACAGAAATGCGCACAAACCCCGCAACCAATACAACGTTCCGGGTTATGGCTGGCTTTTTTATCATCTGTTAAGTAAGCTGCGTAGGTATGGCAGTGCTTGACACATTTGCCGCAGCCGATGCAGAGATCGGTGTTGACCATAGATAAGAATTTAGTGGAATTAGCGATTGGTATTATCATATTGTCGACGCCGTTGGCGCAGCAGCATCGACAGCAGTTACAAATACTTGTTTCGTCTTTGCTGGTATCGAAATTCGGATGATAAGCCTTATGAACAAGTCCGGCATCTTCAGCTCTCTTTAAGATAGCCAATGCCTCATCTTTCGAAATCATTCTCGAGAAACCCTGCTCTGAAGTAAATCTTGCCGATTTGCCGAAGGTAAAACAATTTTCTCTTTCATCCGTCTGTTTGCAGGGAGTTCCGGACATGTCTTTATGATGCCGGCAGAAACAATGCCCCACGGCGATTTCATCGAATTTCTGTATCAATTCCTCGACTTTCTTTGTCTGGACTATTGTATCGGCAGCACCGCTGATTTTCTCATCTACGACAATTTTTATTTTCTCATTTTTAGGCTTGTTATCAAAAATAGGCACCGTTCTATCAACTGGAGGTAAAGTCGATAAATGAGGGATAAGAGCATCATAATTTGTTTGGACCATTTGCTCTAATTCCGCAAACAATTTATCGAACAACAGAGATATTTCCCTGTTTCTTTCATTTTTCTCAACCTTGCCCATAAAAGTATATTCAAAAGTTCCCACGTTCACGAGCGGTAATAATCTAAAAATCATAATCCCCTTGCTGTTCGGCTGATTGAAGATTACGCCTTTGCCTGCCAGACTTTTTACTTTTTTATTGATTTCTTCTTCTGATAAACCGCTTGATTGCTTTAACTGTTCCATTGTCTGAGATTTTTTGTCACTGAAGGCAGTGATAAAATCCAATTCATCTTCTTTAATAAAATATTTCAAAATTTTGATGAGCGTATCATTAACAGGAATCGGAGTTCCTCCTGCTGTACTGATTATTTCACCGGCTTTTTTGTATTTTTCATCAATATTCATATTTGCTCCTTCAATTTTAAGCTAGAAAAAATTAATTTTGACGCAACCGAGTATAGGAAGAAGTATCCTGTATGTCAATCACGATTCTTCTGCGCTTTCCGGTAAGCTATGAGTTAATATTTTCTACTAATCATTCGTCTACAACGTGTGCTGATTTTCTATAAAACGAGTGTTTCATAAGCTGATTATTTAATCCTGCATATCGACAATTATTCTTCCTTTGTGTTTGCCTGTTTTTATTTTCTCAATCTCGGGAATTACGTTTTGTAGTCTTACCTCTGTGGAGATTGATTCAAGCCACGGATATTTCCATTTTCCTGCCAGCATTTCCCACGCCCTTATCCTTGTTTTCATGGGACAGTTCTGGGAATCAATTCCGTACAGCGTAATACCGCGCAAGATAAAGGGATATACCGTAAGAGACAGGTCGGCCGATGCAGCATTGCCGCAGCAGGTAATCGCTCCGTTGCTCTTTACCGATCTCAGGGCAAAAGAGAGAAGATTGCCTCCCAAAGTATCAAGGGCGGCATCCCATCTTTCTTTAAGAAGAGGTTTCCCCGCCGATTCGGACGGATCGGGTATGTCAATAACCTCCACCGCTCCCATACTTTTAATAAAAGAGCTTTCATCGTAAATTCCGTTGACCGCTGTAACTTTGTAACCGGCGTGTGAAAGTATTGATACGGCGCTGCTTCCGACCCCTCCGCTTCCTCCTGTTACAAGGATTTCGGCGCCGTCTGGAATTCCGTGATCAGTAAGTTTAAGAATGGACAGGGCGGCAGTAAATCCCGCAGTTCCGAATATCATGCTTTCGCGAAGAGCCAGATTTGCCGGTTTTCTGACTATCCATGAAGCTGGAACCTGTATATACTGTCCTAGGCCGCCTGCGGTATTCATGCCCAGATCATAACTTGTAACAATAACTTCCTCACCCGACTTGAAGTCCGCCGAATTGCTCTTTTCTATAACTCCGGCAGCATCTATGCCTGGTGTGTGCGGATATTTTTTCGTAACGCCTCTGTTGCCCGAAGCCGAAAGCATGTCCTTGAAATTAAGCGATGAGTAAAGCACACGGACGAGAACATCTCCCGCGGGAAGGTTTTCTGTCGATAATTCCTCTATCGTGCTTGTAAATTTTTTATCTTCTGTTTCTCGCACAACAAGTGCTCGATATTTTTTTGCTTCCATTACTGACCTCCTGTATATTTTGTTCAAAACCGACCTAAGTTAATGAATATAAAAACACTGCATTATTTCATGAAGCCAAATCCTATCTTTTTAAATCGATGTCCTGAAGATACGAAATGAGAGAAGTTATTGTCGAATTCAGATGTTTTTTCGATTTGTCAGATGTATACAGTACACAAGCGCCGAGAAGTCCGGAAAATATCATGTTGCTGACATCTTCGGTATTCACGTTCCTGCCGATGCCTCCTGATTTTTTCTCCTCATCTAGGAATCGTCTGATCATCTTTCTTAATTTGATGAATCCGGTATCTACTTCTTTTGCGAGCTCTGGCGCTTGATCGCTTAGCTCAACGGCCAGATTTACAAAGATGCAGCCGCCGGGAAAATTATTTGAATCAGCAAGATAGCGGTCACGGTAGTTTTTAAGCAGTTTTTGTATTTTCAAAAGAGGTCTTGATTTATCCTCTATTTTATAAAGATTTCTTTCTCGCCAAATTTTTCTTGCCGCGCTTAGTATTTCAAGAAAAAGCTGTTCCTTACTTTTAAAATGGTTATAAAATCCACCCTTGGAGGTACCCACGGCCTCGATAATGTCTGTAATTGAAGTGCTCATGTATCCCTTTACGGAAAATAATTTAAGCGACTCTTCAATTATACGTTCTTTTAATATTATTGTTTCTTTCATACTAAGACCGACCGGTCTCCCTTCTACGATATTTTCCCTGATGAGTCAATGATTTTTTCAACTGAAATTATACGCTATTGTTTTGTAGAAATATGCTCTTGAAATTAATGAAGGTTGCTGGTTAAAAAGCTCTTCTCGTTTCAATAGAAGAAATTATCGTCAAAGTCTCAATGAGACTTATATCAAAACATCGGCTTATTGAAACTGTTCAGATGAACAATTTCAGAAAGATCTTTGCGGGCGGGACCTTCTCTTGGCGGTATGGCGGGCCGACCGATGGGAATAACAGCGACTACTTTATAGCCTTTTCCAACATCAAGAATTTTTTTGCAGGTTTCATGGTCCATCAAACCGACCACTACGGTTCCCAAGCCCAGTTCATGAGCTTTCAAACAAAGTGTCTGAACGGCCATGCCCAAATCAAACATGTACCAGTTTTGAATTTCCGTAGCTTCCTTTCCACCGTAACAGCCCGAAATACCGGTCTTCGCGCAGGCGACGATTAAGGCGGAAGCTGTAAGTGAACATTTGCTGGCAGGATTGTGTTCTGAATAAGTACCCGTTACCTTTTTGATTAATTCCTTATCACGGACAACTATAAATTCCCACACTTGCGTGTTTGCCCAGGAAGGCGACCAGCGTACTGCTTCGAATATTTGCCGAAGCTCATCATCTGTTACAAATTCTTCGGTAAACTTCCTTACACTTCTTCGTTTTAAAATAGCTTCCTGCAATTCCATGGTACCATCCTCCTGATTATTTTTATTACTACTTAACAAAATATCTAAACGCCTTTATTCTATCCTCCGCCGGCGGAGGTGTCCCGTAGAGAAGGAGGTGGAATAAGTAATCACGTATATCATAGCTTTATTTACGCTCTAAACGGGTCTGAAGACCCGTATACATGTTTTTCCACCCACTTTTGTGATCCCCAGCCAGCAGGGGACAGAACATAAATAAATATTAATTATCGGCCATCATTTGCACGAATATTTTCTTCAAAGATTTTTCTGGCATCATCGGCTAAAACGGAAATGGAAAAAGTTTTGCTCTTGTAATCAGGATTTAACGAACCGATTAATTCCAGTTGAATTTGGTTAAATTCACACGTGTTGAATAAGAAACGGCCTGGTTGAAATAGTTTATTGGTGCCTGTGATGAATACCAATTTCAACGGAGCATTACAGTAACGGGCAATCGTAAAAACGCCCTTATTGAAAAGAGCAAGATTACCATCACGGCTTCTGGTTCCTTCCGGAAAAACAAATAAAACTCCTCCTGTTTCCAGATGCTCTTTTATGTTTTCCAGATTATTGATCAGTGCCGGTCCGCTCATATTATCGGAACCTGAGGAAATATAACCGTAGTTTTTCAAAAACCAGCCGAAAATAGGAACATTAAAAAAAGTATGTTTTACAATAGTTTTTTGTCGTCTAAAGATTGATACGAGTATGATGGGATCGAGATAGGACAAATGATTACAGACGATAATGGATGAATTAATTTTTTTCACATCTTCCGGAATTTTAAATTTTGTACGGGGAACAAGCAGCCGTGTCAAGGCAAAGAATATTTTCAGATGAACATGGTTTAAGTTCTGCAATGCTGCTGCGCGGCTTTTCGCGAAAACATAAACCGGCAGGTATAAAAACAATAAAATAAACAGATATCCGAACATGAAATAAAACCACAGAATCAATGTCACGGATAAATTGATTATAAAATGAAAAAAACGGACAAAGAACATTTTAAACTCAAGAAAATTTTTTTATCATTAAGATGGTATTGACTCCGCCGAAAGCAAAATTTTGTATGGCAGCTGTATTTACCGGTTGTTGTAACACTTTTTGCACGTGCTTGAGCATCGTGCAGCGTTCGTCAATTTCTTCAAGATTCAATGTCGGAGCGATAAATCCATCCTGCATCATATAAAGGATCATAATTGTTTCAATGACTCCGCAGGCGGCCATGGTATGACCGGTATAACTTTTTAATCCTATGACATAAGGGGTATCACCAAAAACGTCACTGATAGCTTGCGCTTCAATAATATCACCCATCTTTGTAGCGGTAGCGTGTGCGCTGATGAGATCAACTTCCCGAGGATTAATCTTGGTGGTTTCTACTCCCAACTTGAGCGTGTTGGTTATACCAATCAGGTTAGGCAGAATCATATCGCCACCGTTATTGTTGCAGGCAAAACCGATAACTTCTCCCAGAATATTCGCACCGCGTTTTTTGGCAAATTCATATTCCTCAAGCATGACCGCTCCTGCACCTTCCCCCACCACCAGACCGTCACGGTCTTTGTCAAAAGGACGGGGCGTTTTATTTGGTGTGTCATTAAATGCCGTGGAGCATGCCAGAAGATTATCGAAAACGGCAACGGTTGTTGTATCGTATTCATCAGCTCCGCCACAAAGCATTGCATCCTGCATGCCGAATTTGACGGATTCATAACCGTAACCTATAGATTGAGAACTGGTTGTACAGGCAGTTCCCGAAGATATCACCCTGCCTGTAATGCCGAACATCTTGGTGATATTGACGGCGGTTGTATGCACCATGGATTTCAGGTAATCAACCGCACCGATTTCCTTTACGGCTATTTTATCTTCGGCTCCGAAAAAAATACGGTAAATATTGCGCTGAGTGGTCGGCGAGCCGTGAATAGAACCGAAGGCCACACCCAGCCTTCCAGATGTGATGAAGTCTTCGGTCAGTCCGGACTGTTCCAGAACTTCCTTGGCTACCTGGCAGGCGTAATAGGCAACCGGTCCCATGGTCTTGCGGTGATTCCTTTTAAAATCATATTCAACGGGATAATCCACAGTACCGTAAACTTTGGAATGAATATAGCGGCTGAGAAATTCCTCTTCGCGCAGCGGCTTTATTCCGGAAATCCCGGTTTGCAAGCTTTCTACTATCCGGTCTTTTCCGTGACCGATGGGCGTAATGGCTGACATGCCTGTGATAACAACTCTGCGTTCCATAATTATTTTATGCCGGTGATAAAAGATTCCGTTTCTTTGCGATCTTTTCAATGTAGTCGCAAATCTGAGTTATTGTGCGGATATTGATGGCTTGTTTTTTTTCTTCCTGTGTAATTTCTGTTTCCAGAAAAGTTTCAATGGCTAGAAGAAGTTCGATGGCGTCAATACTGTCGAATTCATAAGTTTCGCGCAAATCGGCATCCATGTCCGGATTTTCTATTTCAAATTCCCGCTGAAAAACATCTTTTACTTCGCGCTCAATTTCCTGACGTGTCATAGATTTGAATTTAACTTCCCGAGTTTGATTTTTGTCGCTTTTAACAAATATCGCATTGCTTTTCAATGAATTAATAAGACTTGCTAGGAACAAGTCCCGATTTATCGGGACGACGTTCGAAACATTAGTCGAAATATCCCTTGTGCTTTGCCCAGAGCGATATTTCCGAAACGAATAACCTAAATACCTTAAATTGCACTATAGGCGAAGTGGGATTATGTATCACATTTAATTTCCCGGGCAAATCGGTCTGCACCGATAATTTGTCTGACCGCGTTGAAAGCGCCAAACAGGCAGCCCATAACTCCCGGGGCAATAGCGTTTTGGCCGGCCAGGCAAAGACCGGGAATAGGAAGATTATTTAGCGAAATTGCCTTCAACAGTTGACGTGACGAACGCATTATTCCATAGCATGCTCCTTCGGGAGCATTGACATAATCCCTGATGGTGAGAGGAGTATAAACATCTAATATTTGGGCGTTGCTGAGATTACCAAAAATTTCTTCTGCTTTTATAAGTAGATTCTTGGCGATGTTCATTTTTTTTTCTTCATAGTCTTTACCGCGCCGGCCGGTAAATGTGTTTTTCCATTGGTTCCAATCGCTGTATAGAGATTTTGTAATTATAGAAAGCAAATTGACACCGGCGGAATTTGTGCCTTGCACTTGATAAAACATTCCGTCCCGGATAACACCGTTTTCGTTCCGATTAAGCCGGTAAATATTATGATTCATTACAGGATGTGCCGCTGCATCAACTTGAACCTGAACGGCTATAACACCTTCCGTTTCTTGAAGCCCTTGTATGCGTCTGCGGTGAGATTCGCGCACTACATCCTTATCCAATAATTTAAGGAGAACTTTTGGATGTATGGCTGCAACAACACCATTGGACAAAAGAATTGTATCCGATTCCAAAATCACTCCATTCACTTTGCCGTTTGCGATCGATATTTTCTTAACACCGTCATTCAGGATAAGTTTCCCTTCCAGTTCTTCAAAACGACGGACAAAAATATCCGTCATCTTTCTGCCGCTTTCCTTTAATCGCCAGGAAGAGAAAAGATAACTTGCTAAAACCATGTGATGGAAGATTACCGGACAATCGTTAAGCGGTACGCCGATCAGATTGCAGGGAACTGCTAATACCGCCCGTAGACTGGCTGTAGTACCCAAAGAATCGAGTAATTCTCCCATGGGAAGATAGTAGTCCATGTTCTGAAATGGATTGCCCTGACTTAATAAAAAAGAAGGATCAACCATTTTCCCGGAAATTTCGCGAAGATTTGTCATGATGACATTCAGTGCCGATTTATCTTGAGGGAAAGTGTTTCTCAAGCTATCTTCCAAGGCATCAATACTGGTCGGTAAATCAAATGTTAAATCGTCAAAAATATAGCGATCAATTATTCCTTTCTCTCCCATGGGAACAAACAATTCTTCAACCGGTATGCCCAAAGCGTGAAACATTATCCCCAAAGGTTCATTCTTACCGAGAGCGCCAACATAGTGGACACCAACAGGACAATCGATGCCGTTGCGTCGATAAGAACGCATCACCCCCCCGGGCAGGGGATTTTTTTCCACAATCGTTACTTGAAAATTTAAAATCGAAAGAAGAATCCCGACACTCAGTCCACCGATACCGGAACCGATAACAATGATATTTTTACCTTCGACGGGATTTCTCATTTTTTAGTTTCTCTGGAATGTTTTGCCCTCGGAAAATTTTTTTCTACCTTCTGGGCTTCAATTAGATTCATCAATAATGAATAATTGAATGTTTCGTATGCCTGTAATTCAATGTTCTGATAAGTGTCCCCTGCTATTTTCTTGAACTTGATCTGACGTTTAAGAATGCCGTTGGGTGAGTAGCGCTTAACCGCGATGCCTTTCAATTTATCATCAATTACATCAATCCAGTCACCGTTTTCTTCTTGGTAGCGGCATATCATTGTGCTGTCGGCAAGAGTGCCTTTCTCGTGAAGCCTACCTTCCGGTGCGAAAAATATCAGTTTAATATCTTCAATAACATTTTTTGCGAAATCTTCGGAGTCAAATGGAGGTAATGCCCGATTGACTTTTAGTGTATCCGGACCGGATTCGGCTTCAAACAATACCATACCTTCCGCGGTAATAATGGCACAGGAAACGCGACGGGTTGAAGAATCGATTAAAGTTACGCCGATAATTACGCTCTGCGTTTCACCAAACATACGGTTTTCTATAGAGTGTATCAGCCGGTATTTCCCTTCTAAGAAAGGAAAAGGACAAGTTGAAGCATTTTCATTTATCACGAAAACCGATGGATTGATCAACGGCAATGTCTGGCAGGACAAAATAAAAATTATTAATATTAAAATAGATACACACTTCATTCCACATCCTGGAATACCGAAGGATTAATTGCTTTGTTGATTTCCACATTGTTGAAATCTATCTGAGTGAAGTTATTTGCGCTCTCCGTAATTTTTACAGACTTGACTATAGATGTTTTCGGGGAAAGGATTATTTCTATTTTTTCAATCATGCCGGCCATGCTTTTTTCCGTAGGTGTTAAAATAATTCTGATATTGGTTCCTTCATGAAAAGTTGCCTTAAATGACGGATTTTGATCGAACTTGCCTTTCATCCAACTGGTAACTTCATCTAGTACGATTTTCATTGCCTGCGTCCCGCCGGTCTTGTCCTCCACCATTTTTCCACCTGAAGCCATATAGCGTTTTGTATTATTTTTATGGGTAATGACAATGCTTCTTAAAGGTTTTAAATATTCCCAGCGCAGTGAATCGGGAGCTGCATAATAAAAACGGCCTTCCGAGACAAGGGGTTTGGATAAGATTTTCATGGTTTTTTTTTGCGTAAAGCTGGACTGAATGGTTTTGATATTAGCCGATTCTTTACGCAATTTTTCAAAATCACCCGTTCCGGCATGACTTAACGAGACCATAACCAGAAAGATACCGGCGATAATTACCGGACTATATAATGTGCGGTGAATTTTCATCAACATATTCCGCCATTAATGCCGATAATCTGACCCGTAATATAAGAGGCATCGTCCGAACACAAAAACCGAATCACGTTGGCCACTTCCTGAGGTTTTCCCAGGCGTGCCATGGGAATCATTTGTTTGATTTGTTCAACGGGAGCTTCTTTAACCATATCTGTTTCAATCAGTCCCGGTGCTACCACATTAACTCGAATGCTGAAGCGCGCCACTTCTGTGGCTAGCGATCTGGAAGCAGCAATTATGCCCGCTTTGGCTGCTGAATAGTTCGACTGCCCGCGATTAGGCATCAGCGCAGAAAGCGAAGAAACAGAAATGATTGAACCGCGCTTTTTTCTGACCATTTCACGCAAAACAGGTTTCGTCATATTATAGAAACCTTTTAAACTTGTATTAATAACGCTATCCCATTCATCTTCGCCCAGCAGCATAAAAAGACCATCGGCAGTTATCCCGGCATTGTTAATAAGCACGTGAATATTTTTATAATGTTCTACAATTGTTTTTACCGCGTCTTTGGTTTGTACACTATCGGCAACATCAAACCGGAAAATTTCTCCTTCTCCTCCAATGGCTTGCACAAGGCTTAATGTTTCTTGTGCCGCTGATTCATTGGACTTGAAGTTAATAATTACGAAATAACCGACTTTTGCCAGTTCTACAGCCGTTGCCCGGCCGATGCCGCGGCTGGCGCCTGTGACTATCGCTATTTTTTTTTCGTCCATTTCTAATCGCACTCCTTAAAAAATAGTAACTTTATTATCTTCATTCAGACGCATGGCTTGAAGAGTAGCGGTAGCTAATGTTTTTTCACCGGCTTTAACTACTCCTTCTATTACACCATAGTTATCGAACGAATATTTGCTTTCTATCATGATAGTTAAGTTTGTATTCACGGGTATTTTTTCTGTTTCGAATTCGGCATTTTTGATGCCCACGAGCCAGCCTTTAACACCATCTTTCCCCTGTTGCTTTCTCTTGTAGCCTTCGACGATAGCTGCGGTTTGCGCAATGGCCTCAATCAAGACCAACGAATCTACTTCTTTCCCGTCATAAGATGGCCAGCTGGAATTTACCATGGCTGTGCTAATGGCCGTGGTATCCTTAATTTCTAAAATTCCACTGATAATTTTTATCTTTTCCCGATGGGGAATCAAACTTTCAATATCAATGTTAAGCATAAGCGACTTGGGGGAATTTTTTACATAACAATAAATGAAAAAAACGCATGGATGTCAACAAGAATTGTTTTCGTCTCTTTTTAATATAATAAAAAAAGAAATTTATTTTTCCGGATAGTAATGCTTAAATCATTAATCAAACTATGTATTTCAATGTATAATATCCCTTGACAAGCCAATATAGCCCTTCTATACTTTAAATTGTATTAAAATCAAAATTAGCAAAAAAAACCAATTTAATTTTGGTAATCGGAATGTTGTTACTAAATATAGATAGGAGATAAAAATGAATCAACCCCTGCGTATAGAAGCAGCGCCATTGCGGTTGAAATTAAAAACTACTGTTCGTCATGCCTCGGCAATTAGAAACAAAGGAGAAAGTATTTTTGTTCAAGCGAAAAGAAACAAAAAAACCGGATATGGCGAGGGGTGTCCACGGGTTTACGTGGCTGGAGATGATATTGACGCGAGTCTCGCTTGGATAAAGAAAAATTTTTCTTCCGGCAAAATAAATTTTGGAATTCTGGCAGAGTTGGAACAATGGGTAGAAGAGAATGAAAAAGAAATAGATAATTACCCATCGGCATGGTGTGCCATGGAAATGGCCATGCTTGATCTGCTTTCCAGGGAAGAAGGTTGTACAGTTGAAAAAATACTGGGACTGGACGATGGCAAACTTTATGGCCGTTACACGGCTGTATTGGGAGATAACAAGAAAGATGCGTATACCATGCTGTCAGGAAAATATCTAAGTCGTGGGATTTCTGATTATAAGATCAAATTAAACGGTAATTTGGAAAGTGATACTGAGAAGATTAATATTCTTGAAAAATTATCTATACAGCATTTAGCTGAACCAATTCGCATTCGTCTTGATGCCAATAACTTATGGAAGGATAATTGTGGCGAAGCTATAAAATATATTAAGAAACTGGGGATTGAACGTATATTTGCAGTAGAAGAACCGGTGAGGGCAAAAAATGCCGAAGATATAAGCAGGTTCAGCACAGCTACCGGACTTTCTGTTATTTTAGATGAGAGTCTTTGTACTATCAGTGATTTGTCACTTTATAAAAATATTGCAGGAAAATTCATAGCTAATATTAAAGTATCTAAAGTCGGTGGTCTTTTAAGAGCTTTAAAAATGATTAAAAAGCTGAAAAAGATGCGCTGGCCCATTATTATCGGATGCCATGTAGGAGAAACTTCTCTATTGACGAGAGCTGCTCTTGTGGTTTCTGGTGTTGCCGGAAACAGTCTTATTGCTCATGAGGGTGCATTTGGAGATTACCTGGTCGAACAGGAACCGGTAAGTCCAGTGTTGAAATTCGGATATCAGGGTTTACTGGATTTGAATTTTCCTTATCATATCGAAACGGATAAAGGGCTTACAGTCATACCCCCCGAAAATTGGAAAGTAGGATTTGGAATGCAATGTAATATGCCACTTATTACCGACGATGGAGAAGAAAGCTCAACTTTTATTCGGAAAAGTCAATGAGATAACAATATTTATTGTAGGCAATGGAGGTTTTAAAATGTTTAGTTTAGATCAAAATGTAAAACCGATATTCAGGTTGTGTGAAGACCTGATTGAACGTGACGAAATATCAGTTCCTTTACATTTTCAAAACAAGGGGCTTCTTCAAAATCTTGAATCTGCTAAAATTATCAAACAAAAGAAACTGATTAATCTTTGGAATAGTCATCATTTCACGGATGGCATGGTGTACGTGCAACTCAATCACCCTCAATATAATGAAGATATTCTTGTTTGGGCACATCCGGAACCGTGCAGCAGTGACTCGATGATCTGTCGCTGGCCAGAGGGGAGTCGCAGCATTGTGGAAAATGCAGAAATTTTAAATATAATTTTTACCGATGGTCTTTCGGTATTTTTAATTCCTACTCAACTTAAGGAAGTTCAAAAAGATTCTTTTACCATTAACCTGCCTGAAAAGGGTTATGTGTTGGGTCAGCGTCGGGCGAGGCGTTATCTTTGCCAGGGTATTGAAGTGGAAGTTGTGCAAAGTGGTTTTTGGGCTCAGGGACGACTTATTGATTTCAGCGCGTTGGCCTTCAGTGTTGAGGTCAGTCCTGAAGAAATCGGTTCTTTTCGCTGGTTTAATGCCGACAGTCCGTCGACGGTACATCTTTATCGAAACGGGCAAATGATTTTTTCAGCAACATGTCAATGTATCCGCCAGACATCTGATCAAGCAATACGTAATATTGTCTTTGCTTCGACTGTCAGTCAAATAAGTCGTTTTCTTAAGAAGAATTCCCGTGCTCCGCGTGTTGGAGTTACACCGATGCCAAATATTACGTTTGATCATCCAGCAACCAGAAAAAAGACTCAACTGGATATTAATGATCTTTCAACGTCAGGTTTTGCTGTCAGTGTTTCTTCCGAAGAAGATGTTCTGATGGTTGGAATGATTATTCCTGATTTGACCATTAATTATGGAGGAGCTTTAAAAATACATTGCAAGGCTCAGGTTCTCTATCGATGTGAAGAAGAAAAAGGGAATATCCGTTATGGCTTTGTTATTCTGGATATGGATGTTGTCAATTATAATCGTCTTAGTCATATTATAATGAATATAATTGATCCGAACACTCATATTGCCGATGAAGTGGACGTGGATCAGTTATGGAAATTTCTTTTTGAAAGCGGATTCATTTATCCTAAAAAATATGATCTTGTTCATTCTTACAGACAATCCATGAAAGAAACTTATCGCAGGTTATATCGGGATAATCCGGAAATAATTACACAGGTAACCTATCAGCGAAATGGCCGGATCTACGGGCATGTTTCCATGATTCGGTCCTACGAAAGAACCTGGATGGTACATCATCTTGCTGCAACAACATTGAACAATAAGCGAGTTGGCCTGCAAATTCTAAAACAAATCATACGTTATTTCGATGGCCTCTATCGTCTTCCTTCCTTCGGAATGGACTATATGATTTTTTACTACCGTCCTGAAAACATTTTTCCCGATCATTTTTTCGGTGGTTTTGCCAGGCATCTCAATAATCCGGGTGCCTGTTCACTGGATTTGTTTGCTTACCTTAGCTATCCAACCGTCGGTGTTTCTCAGCCTCTTCCTGCGAAGTGGTCGCTTGGTTCAGTTATGCCATCTGATATTCTTGAATTAGAGCGTTTTTACAAACATGTTTCCGGTGGTCTCCTGTTAAATGTTTTACGTCTGGATAAAGAGGAAGAAAACGTTGAATCTCTATCGCAATTGTATGCAAGACATGGATACACTAGAAGCTATCAAAGCTTCTCTCTGAAGTATAACGGAATGCTAAAAGCAGTTCTCATAGTGAATCAATCGGATCCCGGTATCAGCTTGTCAGACTTTCTCAACGGAATTAAAATTATAGTAAATGATGAAAAAGAATTGCCATGGGAGATATTATCCGCGGCAATTTCTCAATTAGCTGATCGTTTTACAATTGACAAAATACCGGTTCTGGTTTATCCATCCAATTATTTGGAAACAAAAGGTGTTACTTTTAAAAAGAAATATTATCTATGGATTCTGGATGTATATTATGGAAAAGAATACGGTGAATACATGATAGGTGGCAGTGGTACATGATGTTAAGGATGAAATTGCCTTTAGTTCCTGCATCCGTTTTTTTGTAGAGACGTATCTAAAGAAATGATGGAAGATACCCCACTTTATAATAGCCGGATCATTAGAAGTTACGTGGAATATCTGCACAGATATCTTCCTGATATCGATATAGCTCCTCTTTTAAAATATGCTGATATTGAATCCTATCAACTGGAAGATGAAGGTCACTGGCTGACTCAAAGGCAAGTTGATCGTTTTCACGAAATGCTTGCAAAGAAAGCTGATGATCTGGAAATTTCCAGAAAAGTAGGTCGTTTTATCACTACCTCACGAGCTTCTGGAGCTTTAGGGCAGTATTTGTTGGGCTTTATTAATCCGGCAACAGCTTATTCAGTTCTGGAAAAAATTAATGCCCGCCTCAGCCGTGGAGTTGTTTTAAAAACTAGAGCTATTGGATCTGATCAAGTCGAAGCAAGAGCGATACCACAACCAGGTGTCGTCGAAAAACCTTATCAATGTCTTAATAGGCTTGGTTCACTGGAATCGCTGGCAAAACTTTTTACAAAAAAACTTGCCAGTATAGAACATCCGGTCTGTATTCACAAAGGTGGTGACTGCTGCCTTTACGTTATTACTTGGGAAAAGACGCCATCTTTTTTCTGGAAGAAAATCCGCAATTATTTTTTCATTATTAGTTTTTTGATTTGCCTAATCTCAATGAGCATTCTCAATCCTGTTTACTGGGATAGAATGGTTTTGTTATTTGTTGTGATAGCTATGGGTGTTACTATTTATAGTGAACATCTGGAAAAGAAGGAGTTAATGGCGAACATTCAGAATCAAGGCGATGCGGCTGATCGCCTGCTGGATCAGATTAATAAACGATATAATGAGACCCTCCTGATCCAGGAAATCGGTCAGGCTTCATCAATGATTCTTGATATTGATATGTTACTCAAATTTGTAATGGAAGCCCTTGAGAAACGGCTCGATTTCGACAGGGGTATGATCATGCTTGCCAATAAGCAAAAAGACAGTCTCATTTATACGGTAGGGTATGGACACAATCCGCGAGATGAAAGTTATCTGAAGAATATTAAATTTCATCTTGATAATCCTCTTTCCAAGGGGACGGCGGTGGATGTTTTTAGAAAACAAAAGCCAATTTTAGTTAATGATGTTTCCGAAATCGAGAGTGACCTTTCTGCCAAGAGTCTGGATTTCGTTCGCGCCATGGGTTCTCAAGCTTTTATTTGCGTTCCTATTATTTATAAAGGGGAGTCCATGGGAGTTCTTATTGTCGATAATGTACAATCAAAGAAACCTCTTAGTCAGACGGATATGAGTCTTTTGATGGGCATTGCCCCACAGATCGGAATCAGCATCAGTAATGCAATTGCTTATCAAAAAATAAAAGAGAGTGAGGAGCGTTTCCGATCTCTGAGCGAGAATGCGCCGGACATAATTTATACTTTGGGTATCAACGGGGAATTTACTTATATCAATCCGGCAATTGAACCGAATTTGGGATACCGGCCTGATGAGATAGTCGGCAAATATTTTGTGGATGTTACAAGAAAAGAAGACGTGTCGAGATATATTAAAGCATTCAAGCAGGTCAGGGATCAGAAACAGACTCTTAAAGAAGAAATAGGCATCCTTCTTCATAAAGATAGTACGGAGCGATACTTTAGTATCAGTGGCGCGCCGAATTTTGATTCAGAAGGAAATTTTGTCGGATTAGTTGGTATATTCAAAAATCTAACCGACATCAGAAGATCGGAAATGGAGCTAAAAAGAAGTCTGGAGAAGCTGCAATTAGCCATGAGTAGTACCATTGACGCCATTTCTATGATTGTTGAGTCAAGGGATCCTTACACAGCTGGTCATCAGAGGCGGGTGGCTAAGCTTGCCGTGGCTATAGCGCGGGAATTGGGATTATCAGAAGAACGGGTCGATTTGATTCGTATGGGCGGTCTGATTCATGATATAGGGAAGATATATATTCCCGCTTCTATTCTGACAAAGCCGTCAAAATTGGGTGATCTTGAATTCGCGATGATGAGATCTCATCCCACCGTGGGATATAAAATATTGAACAAAGTTGATTTTATCCCTGTTATTGTTGATATTGTGCATCAGCATCATGAAAGAATCGATGGGTCCGGATATCCATTAGGGATTTCCGGTGATGATATATTTTTAGAATCAAGAATTGTTGCTGTGGCAGACACGGTGGAAGCCATGGCGAGCAACAGGCCATACAGGCCTGCGCGGGGAGTACCGTTTGCATTGGAAGAAATCAGGAAGCAGCGCGGATCCAGTCTTGATGCTATGGTTGTGGATGCCTGCCTAAAACTTTTTGAAGAAAAAGGTTTTTCTTTCAAGCTGGACAACGAAGAAACAGATATTAATGCTTATTGGGTGTAAATCCTGTCTTAACAGAAATATCCCGTATCGGAAAAAACCGGTTTAATGAAGAATATTTAATATGCTGAATGCAAAAAAAGATTTTTTTATCAATTTGTATAAAAATATTTTTGTTCCATCCAAAGCTGTTTGTAAGAAAGATTTTACTTTTTCCGGATACAGTTATAGAGATGTGTTTGAATTGGCCGCAGGCATTAAAAAAACTATGGCTCGTCACGGTAAAGAAAAAACGCTTTGTCTTTGCACGACAAACAAAGCGGTTACAGCCGCTTGCGTGCTGGCTTCATTGGCGGGTTCTTGTCAGTTAATTCTGCCTTATTCCTTGTCTGGACATGCTCTGGCGGAAATGTATGATGCTGCTGGTTTTGACTTTGTTGTTGCCGACCGGCCGGAAGAAATACCGGCAGGTGTGGAAATAATAACACCGGTTGCCGCTGCAATGGAAAATATTAAACCTGAATTGATACGTGATCCGGACAAACCATTTTTACGCCTTTTTACCGGTGGTTCTACAGGCAAACCGAAATCCTGGTCTAAAACGCCGCGAAATCTCTTATCAGAAGCTTTTTATTTGCAAAAAAATTTTGCCTTGTCGGACAAGGACATTTTTGTGGCAACTATTCCGCCTTATCATATTTATGGATTGCTTTTTTCCGTTCTGATTCCTTTTGTTGCTCATGCACGAGTGCTGCCTGACATTTATACCTTTCCTCAGGAAATTATTTCCACGATCAATAAACACAAGGCTTCTGTACTGGTCAGCGTACCTGTTCATTATCGTGTTTTGAAAGTTGATAATTTATCCGTTCCTTCATTAAAAATCGCTTTTTCTTCTGCCGGTGTTCTAAATCGTTCCGATGGACTGCATTTCCTGAAAAAAACAGGTGTGGGAATTACGGAAATCTATGGTTCTACGGAAACAGGCGGCATTGCAACACGCCGTATCAGTGAATATACGGATAGATGGAAGGTTTTTGATGTTGTATTATGGAAGTTGGCCGACGGCAGGTTGTCTGTCAAATCCGATTTTGCATCGCTGGAAATGGAACGTGATGCTGATGGTTTCTGTATAACCGGCGACGAAGCGCGTGAGGAACAGGACAATCGTTTTGTTCTTTTGGGCAGAGCGGACGGCATTGTCAAAGTCGCCGGGAAAAGAGTTGATCTTCTTGATATACAGAATAAAATTAAAACATTGCCTACAGTCAATGACGTTGTTGTTTTATCGTTACCTACAGAGAAGGGACGGGAAAACGAAGTTGTAGCAGTTATTGCATGTGATCTTACTGAAACTCATGTAAAAAAGCTTTTAATGGATATGCTGGAACCTTACGCTGTTCCCCGTCGCGTTAAAATTGTTTCCTCGATAACCAGATCAGCCACCGGTAAAATTGAACGTCGCCGGATTGAACAATTATTTGTAGACAATAAAAAGCCAGCTTAGATCATCATGCTGCCATTAATGTTAATGCTATAGTTCCCTGTTCCATATCCCCATTTCTAAATCAAAGATGATATTGAAGCGGCTAGGCGGAGGCAACGAGGCGTATTAATAATACGTTTAGGAAGCCGACAATCCCGATGAATCGGGACCAACAAAAATAGCGCTTTGATTTAAAATTGGGGAATTATCTCTTATATCTGCCCATTACCTGCGCTTCCGCCAATACATGTCCTTTCATTGCTGCAAGTAAATCTTCTTTTGTTGATCCCGCTTTAAGATTCAGCATAGTATCCAGAGCGTACAATTTAAAAAAATATCGGTGCGTGCCGTCCGGAGGACAGGGGCCATCATAACCGAAATTTCCAAAAAAGTTTTTTCCGTTTTTGCCTGTTCCGGGAATTTTTTCCTGCCGGGATACGTTCTCCGGCAAGGAATTGACGTTTCCCGGTAAATCAAAAATGACCCAGTGAACCCAAGTGCCCACTGGCGTGTCGGGATCGTCGCAAATTAATGCAAAACTTTTTGTTTCTACAGGTGCGCCCATCCAGGCAAGAGGCGGCGAAATATTCCGGTCTTCAAAAGAATATTGCGCAGGAATCATACCTTCATGATGAAACGCTGAACTTTTTATTTCCATAAAATCCCCTCCTTTTATATGAGTATTATTTTATCTTTTGTTTCTGCAGGTGTGTTTCTTTCGTCGGCAATTAACCGAACAACAGCAAAGAAACATTTTTCGTCTTTACGTCTTACGCTTTTGCAAACAGAAATAAATCACATTTTAAATTTTAACCGAAGATTTTTGAGCAGTCAATATTTCTTATAAAGTCTGATTATATTGGACATTTTCTGGAAAGAAAAGGGTTCCCCCTTGATAATGTGACTTCCCTTTGGATCCGGAATATTCTTTGCCTGATTGGAGTAATGTGCTTGATAGCTTTACTTTCTATGGTTATTATCATACATAAGCAAAGCCGTATTGTTAAGCGAAACGGTAGCCAATAATAAAAACTACATTCTCAGAACTGGAATTATTTATTATAATTCGTTTAATTTTTACGAGAAAAGAATTATGTTTTGTCCGAAATGCGGAAGTGAGTACAAAGAAGGTTTTTATAAATGCTCCGATTGTGGTACTGATTTGATTGATCAGTTGCCACCAGAGCCTGATAATGAAGTTAGTTATGTTGAACTTGTTGAAATCTATTCCACTTATCGGCAGAGTGATATAGCGTTTATAAAATCTGTTCTTGATGGTGAAGGCATAACATATTTTTTTGAGGGTGAAAGTTCTATTATGCTGGTGGCAGGCGGAGCTTACGCCCGCCTATTGGTGAAAGCCGAAGAAGCAGACAGGGCAAAAGAAATTTTACGTGAATTAGGTTTTTTATAAAAAGATTAAATTCTGGTTTTAACCACTTTGTCAGAGAATATTTTTTCGAATCATTTCATCAACTGGCGGACACTTGCACAAATACGCTCTACATTGGGAAGAACCTGATCTTCCAATTTACGGTTATAAGGGATGGTTGTTTGAGTGCAGACACGAGCATACTTGCATGTTATACCGGCTTCCAATACTACCGCTGATAATTCACCGGAAAGACCGAACGTTTCGTAATCTTCATCCACGACTAACAGCCGTCCGGTTTTTTTAACTTCTTTGCAGATTGTCTTTTTATCCAATGGAGAAACGGTTCGCAAATCCAGTACGCCGACTGAAATTCCTTCCGCCTCCAGTTTTTTAGCCGCATCGAGAGCCCGATGCACGCTCACGCCTAAACTGACTATTGTTACATCGCGTCCCTCGCGGCGAAGTGCGGCTTCTCCGATGTGAATGGGGTCCCACTTTTGGGGAACTTCTCCTTTTGTTCCGTCGTCAGGAATATCAAATTGTACTGTTTCCCGTGCTCCTGAACCAAGGATTTCCAGCCATGTTTTTGAAAGGAGCTTATGCTCGAGAATAATAACAGGACCATTGTGTTTTAAAGCGGCCAGCATCAGTCCGCCGGCATCTGCCGGCGTAGATGGAACAATTACGGTCAATCCCGGAATATGTGCCAACATCCCCCACAAAGACTGTTCGTGCTGCCCTCCGTCGCCATATCCTCCGCCACAAGGCGCGCGTACGACAACTGGGGTGGTCCATTTACCTCCTGAAAAAGCTTCAATTTTGGAGGCATGGTTGAGCAGAGCGTCCATGCAGACTCCGAGAAAATCCACCATATACATTTCTACAACAGGACGTAATCCAGCCATGGCCGCGGCCACTCCTGCACCTAAAAAAGCACTCTCGCTAATAGGGGTACCACGCACGCGTTTTTGTCCAAAACGCACAAGCAGGTCTCGTCTCAGTAAAGGAATGTCTTCGCCAAAGACAATGATATTGGGATTTTCAGCCATTGCCTGAGCGAGAGCGTCATCAGCAGCTTGTATGAAGGACATAGTTTTCATGGCTGCACCTTCCCAAGGACTTTTCTAAGTATATTGTTTATGTCTTTTTCCAGTTGATCTTCCAGTTCTTTCAATCTTATCGGGTCGGATTGTAAGATTGCACGCACGCGAGTAATCGGGTCATTGTTTGTGTCTCGACGTGGATCACGTAAAGCGGTAATGACGGAAGACATGACGCTTTTCATTCCGGCTATTCGTTCGCCAAGCGAAGCGCCACCAATCCGCAGAAAAGATTTTGTAAGGGGGACAGCAATTTTTGGCATTTCTTTTAGTGGATTGCGCACGACTCTTATCGGTTGAAAGCCCAGAAAATGGCCTTCAAAGTGAACGCATTTGGCATGAAGGAAGGTTGGTCCCTGACCTGCCCGGATATTTTCAATTGCAGAGCCGGAAACTTCCCATACTTTGGAGACATCTAATCCGTCAACTTCAACAGCAGGAATACCAAAGCCTCGTGCACGGTCGTTAAAGTCTCCGCCGCTGGCATCTTCCGATTTTGTTGTTATGCCCCAGCCATCGTTCTTGCAGACAAACAACACAGGCAATTTCCAAACCGAGGCCAGATTCATCGATTCCATCAACATGCCCTGATTCATTGCGCCGTCACCGAAAAAGGCAACAGCAATTGTCTCCGGACGCAACATTTGCGCTGCGAGAGCAAAGCCTGCCACGGTAGGTCCCTCCGAGCCGACAATTCCCGACGAAGCAACCAGATGCTCTTTGGAAAACAAATGCATGTGACCACCCATGCCACAGCAGAGTCCATCGGTATAACCAAGAAATTCACGAAGAAGAGAAACAGGTTCAATGCCACGCATGAGCATCGCAGCAGTGCCTCGATGATCCAATGCCATTGCATCGCCATCTTTGAGGTGTGAAACAACGCCGGCGATAATTGCTTCTTCGCCTGTTCCAAGGTGCATTTCTCCGGAGATAAGTCCCTCTTGCCATAGTTTTGCCGAGGCTTCTTCAAACAAGCGGGACTTCAACATGAGAGAATAAAGAGACCATAAATCGGGTGACATAATTACCTCTCTTTCGTCGTAATTAACGGTTAAGGTTTATATACCCAAATGGTATTTTAGAATTTAAAAATTTTACTTTATTTCAGCCAATATAAAAAGAAAATATTTATTTCCGGAATAGGATAGATTTAAGTTATTTAATGAATTCCCCGGTCCTCCGGCATCCGCCCGACAAAGAGTCGGGAAATGACAGAGAATTTGTTTTATTTTATCTCTGCGTGATAGCTTTGCAGAGATTTGGCACGGCCGTGTCCCTGTTGAAATGCTGCAATACCCTTTACCGCTGCAACTGCCGCGGCAATTGTCGTGATGTACGGTATCTTATATTTTATTGCTGCCTTGCGGATGTAGGAATCATCATATTTGCTGAGGCGTCCAGCCGGTGTATTAATTACCAGCTGAATCTCGCCGTTTTTGATGGCGTCGACAATGTTAGGTCGGCCTTCATGCATTTTTAAAATCTTTTCCGACTCTATGCCGTTTTCTTTAAGGAAATTATGAGTTCCTTCCGATGCTCTGATTTTGAAACCGATTTTCTTAAATGTGCGGGCAACTTCTATTACCCCACTCTTGTCCTTATCTTCAACTGTAATAAGGACTATTCCTTCCGATGGAAGACTTTGTTGTGTTGCTTCCTGAGCTTTGTAGTATGCCAGACCGAAAGAATCGGCCAAACCCAAAACTTCACCGGTAGAGCGCATTTCCGGTCCTAAAACAGGATCAACTTCCTGATACATGTTGAAGGGGAACACGGCTTCCTTCACGCCGAAATGACGGAACGATTTGTTTTTCAAATTTAAATCCTTAAGCTTTTTGCCCAACATGATTTGCGTGGCCAAACGTGCCATGGAAACGTTGCACACCTTGGAAACCAGCGGCACCGTGCGTGAAGCGCGGGGATTGGCTTCCAAAATATAAACCACGTCATTGGCAATGGCATATTGAATATTCATCAAACCGACGACGCCAAATTCCACAGCAATTTTTTTCGTGTAGTCGTTTATTGTTTCAATGTGACGCAGTGGAATGCTTACCGGAGGAATAACGCAAGCGGAATCACCTGAATGAACACCAGCCAACTCAATGTGTTCCATGACTGCGGGAACGAAAGCGTCCGTACCGTCGGAAATTGCGTCGGCTTCGGCTTCGATTGCGTTTTCCAAAAACTTGTCGATCAGAATAGGCCGCTCGGGAGTGACACCGACAGCCGCGTTGACATAGCGCTTGAGCATTTCTTCGTCATGCACTACTTCCATGCCGCGTCCTCCAAGTACATAAGAAGGACGCACCATCAAAGGATAACCGATTTCTCCGGCAACTTTAAGTGCCTGCTTCAGGTCGCTTGCCATACCGGAAGCTGGCATAGGAATTCCCAGTTTATCCATCATTTTGCGGAAGCGGTCACGGTCTTCCGCAAGGTCGATAGTTTCCGGAGATGTGCCGATAATTTTTACCCCGGCTTTAGCAAGTTCATCTGCGATATTGAGAGGAGTCTGCCCGCCGAACTGAACAATTACGCCTTCCGGTTTTTCCTTTTCGTAAATGCTTAAAACATCTTCCACTGTCAGTGGTTCAAAATAAAGTTTATTGGAAGTATCGTAATCAGTGGAAACTGTTTCCGGGTTACAGTTTACCATAATGGATTCTATACCTTCATCACGCAGGGCAAATGCAGCGTGTACACAGCAATAGTCAAACTCGATTCCCTGTCCTATGCGGTTTGGACCGCCACCCAGAACCATAACCTTGCGGTTTTTGGTTACGGAAACAGTGTCCGGTGCGTTGTAGGTGGAAAAATAATAAGCCGCATTTTCAACACCGCTGACTGGTACAGCGTCCCATGCTTCGGATATTCCTAGCGCCAAGCGCTGTTTGCGAATATCTTCTTCTTTTTTATCCAAAATCTGAGCCAGGTACCTATCGGCAAAACCGTCTTTTTTGGCTTTAATCAATAAATCATCGGGCAGTTTCTTTTTCTTGTATTGAAGAATTTTTTCTTCCAGCTCGACCAGTTCTTTCATCTGTTCGATAAACCATTTTTTAATATAGGTTTTGGCGGAAAGAGTATCCGGAGTCGCACCCTTGCGCAGGGCTTCATACATAATGAATTGTCTTTCGCTGGAAGGTTCGGAAAGCATATCCATCAATTCATCCAGTGATTTGGTGTTGAAGTCTTTGACAAAACCCAGACCATAGCGTTTTTTTTCCAAAGAACGGATAGCTTTCTGGAACGCTTCCTTATAATTTTTACCGATACTCATGACTTCGCCGACAGCGCGCATCTGCGTACCAAGCTTATCTTCTGCGCCGGGGAATTTTTCAAAATCCCAGCGGGAAAATTTAACGACGACATAATCTCCCGAAGGAATGTATTTTTCCAAAGAGCCGTCACGCCAGTAGGGAATTTCATCCATGGTGATGCCTGAAGCCAAAGTCGAAGAAATCAAGGCTATCGGGAAGCCCGTGGCTTTGGAGGCTAGTGCCGATGAGCGGGATGTGCGCGGATTAATTTCGATGACAACCACTCTGCCTGTTTTAGGATCATGCGCGAACTGGATATTTGTTCCTCCGATTACCTGAATGGCATCCACGATGTCATACGAATATTTCTGCAATCTTTTTTGCAGTTCGGGAGCGATGGTTAGCATAGGTGCAGTACAGTAAGAGTCGCCCGTATGCACTCCCATGGCGTCAACATTTTCGATGAAGCAGACGGTAATCATCTGATTTTTCGCGTCGCGGACGACTTCCAGCTCCAGCTCTTCCCATCCTAGAACGGATTCTTCAACCAGTATCTGACCGATTAAACTTGCTGAAATACCGCGGCTGGCGATAGTGCGCAGCTCTTCCAGATTATAAACCATTCCTCCGCCGGTGCCGCCCATTGTATAGGCCGGTCTGATGACAACAGGGTAACCCATCTTTGCGGCAATCTTTTCCGCTTCTTCCACAGAAGTAGCCGGTTCACTCTTGGGCATTTCGATGCCGAGCTTATTCATGGTTTCCTTAAACGCTATTCTATCCTCGCCGCGCTCAATGGCGTCAACCTGAACACCGATGACTTTTACACCGTGTTTTTTCAGAATACCCTTTTTGTAGAGTTCCGACGTCAGATTGAGACCGGTTTGTCCGCCTAGATTGGGGAGAATGGCATCCGGTTTTTCGTTTTCAATTATTTCCGTCAATGCCTGTAAATTGAGAGGTTCGATATAAGTGACATCGGCCATGCCCGGATCGGTCATAATTGTTGCCGGATTGGAATTGACCAGCACAATTTCATATCCGAGTTTGCGCAGTGCCTTGCAAGCCTGAGTTCCTGAATAGTCGAATTCGCAGGCCTGTCCGATGACTATCGGTCCCGAGCCGATAATAAGCACCTTCTTAATGTTTTCACGTTTTCCCATAGTCGAACCTCTTATTTTCAAAGTGGATTTATTATTTAATACAATTATGTATTTCAATAAGAACGTTTTTGTTGCGGGAGTATACGTAGATTGACCGAATGTGTCAAAGGAATTGTGAGGAACAAATACAAATCACGGGTATGACACCCAAAGCAGGCTGCTGGGTATTATAACCCTCCGCTGTGTCCCGATAAAATCGGGATTCGACTTACAAATTTCAATACATTTCATTTTTGAAATTTGAGTCTCACAATAAACTAAAGTTTTGATTTGACTAACTTATTTTCTTTTGCCGGGGTATTCCGCATCCACTGTAATAGTAATGCCGCCGCGTACCGCAAATTCCGCGCTGACTTTGCACCAGCGGGGTTTAAGTGCGGCAACCAGATCATCAAGAATGACATTGGTGACATGTTCGTGGAAAATGCCTTCATTACGGAATGACCACAGATAAAATTTCAATGATTTGGATTCGATAATTTTTTTATTGGGCATATATTGGATTTTAATTTTAGCAAAATCCGGCTGCCCTGTTTTGGGACAGACACAGGTAAATTCTTCTGATTGAAGAGTGACAATATAATCACGGTTTTCATTGTGATTTGGGAATGTTTCCAGCTTACGCACCGGTTTTGCCGGTTTTCCTAAGAGGGTTAATTCTGACAGATCGTCTTTTATTGTCTTTTTCGGCATTGCTTTACTCCGAATAAAAATTAATGTACTCGTTTACCGAAAGTAAAGTATAATATCAAGAATAATAGTTAAGAAACAAAAAAATACGGAGAATTACGGCAATGACAGACCAAAAAACAAACATACCAGAAAATACCTGGAAATGCAGCAATTGCGGCAATACGGTTGTGGAAATTCAGCCGCCGGAAATCTGCCCTGTCTGCAAACAGAAATGTGAATTTCTGAACGTGACCTGCTATCAGCCGGATTGCGGTTTTACGGGAATGGACAAACGTTTGAAATAAGTTTCTGGAATTAACGTTGAATATATTCCGCGATGATACGACCGGCTTTTTCGCTGTGCGTTTCCATATTGCTATCAAGTTCTATGTACTTACAATCGGGGATTACCTTCATCAAACGTTTTATATTTTCTAGATCATGAAGCTTATCTTTGGCAGCGCCTATTATGAGACACGGGACATTGACGTTGACTACATGATCCCATATTATGTATTCTTTGATAGCAAGTGCGTTAGCCTTCAGTTTGTAAGGATCCGCGCAATCAAGGGTGTTTTCATATTTTTCGATCTGTTCTTGACAATTTTTCTTGTCCAGTCGGAAGTTTCTTAGATACCATTTTATTGCAGGCTTCACAGTGAGGTAGAGTGACGGATGTATTGCCGGAATTATTGACCCCAATACTTTGGGGAACCTGAATTCGGTATTTGGTCCGATCAGTACAGCTGATGATGGCTTCCGCTTTTCTGATCCGCAATATTCAAGAATTGCAGTTGCACCAAGTGAACTTCCCGCGAGAACGAATTTTTCTGACGGAGAAATAACTTTTTCTACAATCTCACCTATATCAAGTTTAAGACGCTCCATAGAGAAGCTGGCTTTTTTAACATCGGGAACTGATGATGAACTTTTTTCTCTTGACTCGAGATAAATAATCTTGTGTTTGGTTGTCAGAACTTTCAGTACGTTCTTCCATCCGGAGATCAGTGAAATCCAACCTGCTACAAAAAGGATAACAGGTTTCTCTGGTAAAATATTCTTTGGAGAAAAGTCGATTATTTTAAGAGAAACCCCGTCTGAAACATCCACCATATATTCTTTCACCTTTGCCGAATTGTCAGTATAAGGGGCATAATCCATATAATTTCTCCCGACGATTTAGATTTGATGGATGTTTGTATTATCAGTTGTTACTCGGAATCTATATATGTATATATGAATAAAGCTTTTATTATCTTTTAGGGCACGATAATTTTTGAAGCTTCCTGTCGTTCCAACTCTTTTGCTTCGGCAATCATTGCCTGAACGGTTTTTTCAATTGCTGCCGGTAATTTATCCGCTGCTTCTTGAAGAGTCTTGGCGCCTTCAATAAGACATTGCACCGGAATCGGACCATTAGGTGACATTAATTGGGTCATGCCGGTAAAAATAGGTTCCCTGCTTTCATCGACAGAGCCGTCAAGTTTGACTGGAGTAAGCCGCCTGATTGTGGCAAAGGTCAGATCGGTAAATGCTTCTTCCTTATAGAGATTATTGGGGTCTATTTTTATATCCGTTATTCTTGTTCCTTCGGTCATACTCATTTTAAATCTCCTTTTGCGGGCTTTATTTTTTTATGCCCCGAAAAAACAACGGAAACTGTATATAGACGGTCTCCACTTTTTTCGGATCACTTCTTACGTTGATGTGACTACGTTAATTTATTGAAAACTTCAATTAATATTTTGTTATTTTTAAAAGATTAATTTGATTAGGATAAATTATAAACTAATTTCTGGCTTAATTTATTTAGAGACAATTATAGTATTTATTTTAATAGAATTAAATTTTTCTATGATCGTTGTTTTTCAAAATGGTGTTAACCGGTATTTTCTAGTTTATAATTATGTCGTAAAAGATTTTTCAAGTCTTCATGGGTGTAAAGTTTCTTTTCCCATGATTCTTCAGACAGGGGCAACTCTTTTTCCTGGATTATCTGCTCTAATATTTCGTTAAGTAAACTAAGGCAATATACGCCGGCCCTTGCTTTTAGAGTTGTTGGTGTTTCTCCTTCCAGTATAGGAAAATACCGGGTAGCTATAATATGGCCGTAATCAATTTCTTTAATCATATGATGACAAGTAACACCGTACATTTTATCTGCGTTGTGCAATGCCCAAAAGTAACCACCTATGCCACGGTATTTCGGCGGTGCCGGATGAAAATTTATTGCCGCCCTGGTTGCTTTCTTAAATATCCGTGGCGGCAGAACGAGATCGGACTTAAAAGAAATAATCCATTCTCCTTCCCAGTCATCAAGAAAAGGTACATGAGAATTCCCATATTCCCAGAATACACTCCTTGTTTGAGGAAAAAACCTTGAAACGCAATCATAGGCAGTTTTACTGAAGACAGAATTGTCAGCAATAAAAAAGATTCGGTTTTTCTTATTCATTGTTTAAATGCATTCAGCTTTTTTCCATTGTTTTATGGAATTTAACTTTTGGCCATTCTTCCATGCTGTGAGATAAGCGCCATTCACTTAGTGCAAGATAAACGAGATTTTCTTCAGTGTCCAGTGCAAGATTAGCCTGATTTTTCTTTTGGAAATCTTCCATGATTTTGGGATCGTCACAGGTCACCCAGCGGGCGGCAGCGTAATCGGTTTTTTCGTAGTCGGCGTAAACGCTGTATTCGTCTTTGAGACGCGACATCGTTACATCAAACTGCAAAGCGCCTACAGCGCCGAGAATATTATCAGAACCCCACAGAGGTTTGAAAACCTGAATCGCGCCTTCTTCGGAAAGCTGAATCAATCCTTTCTGTAAATGTTTCATGCGTAGCGGATCTTTTAACCGCACGCGGCAGAAATGCTCCGGTGCGAAATGCGGAATGCCGGTGAATTTGAGTGGTTCTTTCTGCGTGAACGTATCGCCGATTTTAATCGTGCCGTGATTGTGAATACCGATGATGTCTCCCGGGTAGGCTTCTTCAATATTAGTACGGTCCTGCGCCATGAAAATTGTGGCATTGGCCAGCGATACTTCCTTGCCGATGCGGTGATGCATGACTTTCATGCCGTGTTGAAACTTGCCCGAACAAATTCGCATAAAAGCGATACGGTCGCGATGCGCCGGATCCATGTTGGCCTGAATTTTAAAAACAAAACCGGAAAAGTCATTTTCATCAGGGGCTACATTCCTTGTTGTTGTCGGTCGCATAACAGGCGGTGGAGCGATGTCTACAAAAGCGTCCAGCAGTTCCTTGACGCCGAAGTTATTGATTGCGCTGCCGAAGAAAACAGGTGTTTGGCTGGCCTTTAAATATTCCTTGAGATTGAAAGGGTTAGCTGCTCCTTCCAAAAGAGCAACTTCATCACGAAGTTCGTTAGCCTGGCCTTCCAGCAATTCATCAAGTAACGGATCGGATAAGTCGTTGATGACAACTCCGTCATCCGAACGCCTTGCCTTTCCCGGCGTGAACAGATGCAGTTTTTTATCGTACATATTGTAAACGCCTTTAAAACGTTTGCCCATGCCGATAGGCCAGGAAAGCGGTGAACATTCAATCTGCAATTTATCTTCGATATCCGAAAGTATTTCCAGCGGCGGCAGACAATCTCTGTCCAGCTTATTGATAAAAGTTATAATTGGTGTGTTGCGCAAACGGCAGACTTCCATCAGCTTCTGGGTTTGCGTCTCCACACCTTTGGCGCCGTCAATAACCATCAGCGCGCTGTCCACAGCGGTGAGTACGCGGTAAGTATCTTCCGAAAAATCCTGATGGCCGGGTGTGTCCAGAAGATTGATTTCGCAGTCCGCGTATTCGAATTTCATGACCGACGATGTTACGGAAATGCCACGGTCTTTTTCAATGGCCATCCAGTCGCTTAAGGCGTGCTTGGAGGCTTTGCGTGCCTTGACCGCTCCGGCCATCTGAATGGCTCCACCGAAAAGCAGAAGCTTTTCCGTGAGCGTGGTTTTGCCCGCATCGGGATGGCTGATGATACCGAATGTGCGGCGACGGTCGATTTCTTTTTGTAAGTGTTTACTCAAAATAACCTCTTTACTAAATAAAAAAGCGGACTGAAATCAGCCCGTTGGCCATTTCTAATAGCTAATAATTCCGCCGCTGTCAATACGGAAATGTGAAGGTATCTTGAATTATTAGCGTAAATTATCTTGACAAAAACAGGAAAATATATACTATATATATATCATCCCTTTGTGGTCACGTGCCGCATTGGTCCCGCGGTCCCAGTGGACGCGGGTTTTTTTATATCTGGAGCGCAGGAAAATGAATCGTGTCTCGTTTTTCATCGATGGCTTCAACGTATTTCATGCCTTGGATTGCGAAAAATCCTATCACAAATATAAATGGCTTGATTATTCAGCACTTGCAAAGTGTTTTGTTTCGTCAAGAGACACAATCGCAGATATTTTCTATTTTACAGCATACGCAGAATGGTCACAGGACAAAAAGATGCGCCACCAACTGCTGATTCGCGCCCTTACCATGAAAGGCGTTAAGATTGTGTTGGGAAAGTTCAAACTCAGAGACAAAGAATGCCGTCTTTGCCGTAGAACGTATCAAACCTTTGAGGAAAAGCAAACGGATGTAAACATTTCTGTCAAACTATTCCAAAGCGCTTATGATGACACTTTTGATACAGGCATATTGGTAACGGGTGACAGCGATATTGTGCCGGCAATCAGAGCCGTGAAGGAGAGTTTTCCCGCGAAAAGAATTGGTGTGGTTATTCCGATAGGTCGTTCAGCAGAAGACATGAAAAATGCCTGTGATTTTCACATGAAGATGAAGGAAAAACATCTCCGAGACAGCCAATTCCCCGACTCCATAGTCATTGATCCCGCCAAAAGCATAACATTGAATCGTCCGGCAACATGGAAATAAATTTACCTTTTGATTAGAAATGCATAAAGAGCAAAAACTGCTCAAGAAAATGCTAGGGCACTTCCCTTAATGTATTAATAACACTTCTCTTATTGTCAATCTTTCCTTGACATACAAGGCCTTAATTTCTATAGTTCACCTATGATCGATCAATGTCTTATCAAACATAAAATGAAAGAAGATAAATCGTGGTCATTCACTGATGAATCTCATCATAACACATCATACCTGACACATAACTATTATACTTATCCAGCCAAGTTCATTCCACAAGTGGCTTCGCGGTTGATTTTAGAAAACAGTAATGAGGGTGACATAGTAGTTGATCCGTTTATGGGCAGCGGCACAACAATCGTCGAAGCTCTGCTGAATAAGCGCTTCGGAATTGGATGTGATATTAATTATGTCGCATTTCTTGTAGCAAAAGCAAAAACAACTCCAATAAATAATAAATTACTTGAAGAAGAAATTTTACAATTACGTTCTGATTTGGATTATAGAATGAATGGAAAGTATAATTATTATCTGTCTAAATCATATCGTTTTATTCCTAAAAATGACAAGATTGACTATTGGTTCAAAAAACATCAAAAGGAAAAACTTGCTATAATATTTGCTCGAATTAATGAAGTTCAGAATAGTGCTATAAAAAATTTATTTCTTGTTGCATTTGCTCAAATTTTAAAACACTGTTCTATTTGGCTTCAATCAAGTGTAAAACCACAAAGAGATTTTAAAAAAGTGAATTACGAACCTTTGGAATTGTTTCTATCAAGAGTTAGAAACATGTCAAAAAGAAATGAAGCATTTATTCAAAAACTTAAACCAGAAATAATCAATTCAATAAATGAGCATAGAAAAGTAATACGACGAGACGCTCGAAAAATCCCTTGTGAAGATAACGTCGCAACATCGATAGTTACAAGTCCTCCGTATGTAACATCTTATGAATATGCTGATCTTCATCAATTACCCGCTTTATGGTTTAATAAGATGAATGATTTAAGTTCTTTTAGAAAAAATTTTATTGGTAGCGTGTTTAAAACAGAAGAAAATGAAGTAAATGTCCATAGTAAAACTGCAGATGAAATAATTGAAAATTTCAAAGGCAAGAAGAAATCAAAAGAAATTCGAAAATATTATTTTGAGATGTATGACTGCCTTGCGGAAATGAAAAGAGTTTTGAAGAAAAATGGCAAAGCATGCATTGTGATTGGAGACACACAGTATCGGAACATAGATATTTTAAATCATTTAGTTTTCATTGAGCAGTTGAATTCTTTAAAATTTGAAATAGAAAATGTGACGGTAAGACAAGTAACTTCAAAAATGCTCCCAAGCTTTAGGGACTCAAGAACAGGAAGATTTGCAAAACCAACAAATACAAACATTAAATTGGTACATCCCAAAGAATACATCATAATAGCAAAGAAGAACTAATATGGCATACTCATTTGAGGATTTTATAAGTGACGATAAATGGACAAACTTAAAATCACATTATTTAAGTTTTAATCAGTCATTGGAAAATAATATTTCAAAGAATATCAATGTCCATCAAAGAGAAATAATCAGAGAAAAATTAAAAGATAGAATTAAAAAGGCGAATGATGAACTGGTAATAAAACTGAAAAAAGAATTGCTTTCGGGCAACGTTGTAGCAGTTGATGGAACTAGTGCAAACTATGATTTGTTGACTGTAGGCTTTCAAGCAAGAATTGGAATCATTGCTGTTAATTACAAAAACCAAAAAGCTGATTATACGCTTTACATCTCCGAACCGTTTATCCCTTACGAAAAGGAAAACTACGAGGAAATAATGCAGTATGCGATTAAAAAGAAAAAAGGGAAAGTTGGAATAAGCAGTTTGCATATAACAGCGATAATGCTTTTTAAGGAAAGAGAACTTGTAATCAAACAACCGGAAAAATATAAAATGATTCAAGGGGATATTTTCCCATATGAATTAAAAACTGGGCAAGGAAGATTAAGAGGCTTAAATGCTTGCTTAACGTTGGGGAGAAAAATTCTAAATACTGATAATGTTGTTGCTGCACAAACAACAACGACTGATCCAGCATATCGTCTAATTGGGAATTCTTTAGACCCTGGCGAGTATATCGAGATTCATGATTATTATGAGGAGCTTAGTTCTTTTTTGCTTGGCGATGGAGATGATTTTTCCGTTCCTGCAAGATTTAATCCTTCCGATAAGGAAGCATTTGAACTTTTCATCAATGATGCAAAGAATAAATTTTCAGTAGGTATTTTTAAAGGTTTACACAGCAATCGACCTTATGTTTTTTATGCACCCAAAAAGAACTTAGAAACAATGGTCAACCTACTTTTTGCTGATAGCAGCTTTCAACCAATAAGAGGTTTCCCTCTCCTCTTGGATTATGCAGATACAATATGTGCGCGTCTTATTTCAGGACAAGATTTCAAAAAACAAGTTGAAGCAAAACTTGCACGAAAGAAAATTTTAGATTTTGAAATAAACGAAAAAACAACAAGGAGAAGATAAGACTGTGGAAAATTTAATCGGCTTCGTCCATTTTGATAAACCCAACATCAAGAGCAATCGTGTTGAGGGCTTAGTTATTAAGGAGAAATCTTCAATGCTTCTCCGAAACAAGTTCATCAAGATTATTAGCTCTCTTAAGGAAGAAAAGGGTAAGTCAAAAGAATTTATTGGGAGGATATTAGAGGGCCCATTTTTTATTCCTGAAGAAGTTTCAAGAGAATCGGCACTTGCACAAGTATCGATTTTAAGAGGCGATGAATTCCCAATTCCACCAAACTTTTATGCCACTATTGTAATCGAAATCATTGGTGAATTATTTGGCCCATCAATATACAGCACAAGTAGCCGACCGTGCCCACAATCAAAAATTGTAGAATTAGGTGAAGATGAATTAAACACAATTTTAGGTTTGAAAGAGGGGAATTTTTTAATCGGGAATCTGGAAGGATATCCAAATGTTCACATTAAATTTGATTCAAGAAAAATATCTGTAATTCCAAGAAACATTGGAATATTTGGAACCGTTGGTTCAGGAAAAACAAATACTGCACAGGTGCTTATTGAGGAACTAGCTGAGCGAGAGACAACTGAAAGAGAAAAATGGGCCGTGATTGTTCTTGATGTTGAAGGTGAATATACGGAGATGAATAAACCGGAAAAAATTGACGAAAAATATTTAAAAATACTTAAAGAAACGTTTGGTATTTCACCCAAAGGCATTGGCAATTTTCAGGTCTTGAAACTTTGCGGTCACGAATCAACGATTGATACAGCTGAGGAAGTTACCATTAATATTGACCAGATTGATGAATATATGCTTGGAGAAATATTACAAACAACCGAACCACAGACGGCGGCCTTATTTACAATTATTGATAGGCTAAGAAAAAATCCTAAAAAAGAAGAAGCCGAGCCTGATGCAATAATTCCAAAAACAAAGAGGAAACCAGGTTACACTTTAAAGGACATTATTGATGAAATTGATAATCATTTAAAGAAACAGAGAACCAAGAAAAAAGACATTGATATAGATGAAGACAAGACGGATGAAATTTTGGTTAGGGCTCAATCTTTAAGTCCATTGAAAAGAAAGTTACTTGAGTTGGTAAGGACAAGAGCTTTTGATAATAAAACTGCCTCACCTATTGACCCCTATAAATATCTTGTTCCGGGGAGAGTAACAGTTTTTGATTTAAGTTATACTGGTGACTATGAAAAGAATTTATTAATTGCTCAACTACTGGAAAGAGTATTCAAAGCAAAGAGAGATGAGGCAACATTGCCAAAGACAATGATAATGATTGAAGAGGCACATACTTTTGTGAGCAGAGAAAACAAAGACAGGATGATGCAAACTATCAGAAAGTTGAAAGAGATTGCAAGAAGAGGAAGAAAGCGTTGGCTAAGTTTGTGTTTTATTTCACAGCAACCCGCACATTTACCAAGTGAAATATTTGAATTGGCTAATACAAGAATAGTTCACAACATTAGAAGTAAGAATAATTTGGACGTATTGAAACTATCTTCCGGTGATGTAACAGAGGAAATGTGGGATTCGGTTCCGGCATTAAATCCAGGGCAAGCAATTATAAATAGCCCACAATTTAAAAACTCTCTTGTTGTTGAGGTTCGACATTGCAGATGTAAGAGAATTAAACAGGAGGATATAAAATAGATAATTATGTTAGACGCCAAAATTATTCGTGAAAGTTTTGATCCAAAGCTTTTGTCTGCTTTATTTAAAAATTTTTCCAATCAATATATTGCATTGTTTGAATTAATAGATAATGCGGTTGATGACCGTCAGCAAGATGAAAAACTGATTGTTTCAATTGACTATGACCAGGAAGAAGAAAAGCTTTCTATAAAAAATTTCAATGGTAACGGTATGTCTATTGATGATCTTCAAAAGTTTTTTACTTGGGGGCATAGCGAGAAAAATTCAGGCAGGATTGGGAGATATGGGCAAGGAGGTAAAGCTGCACTCGGATATTTAGCAAAAAGTTTTACAATTAAGAGCCATTTAAAAAAATCAAATTTGGGCTGTTGCGTTAGAATAAAAGATTGGGAAAATAGAGAAGTTGGTTTTACTGATGGGTTTGAAATTTCGATGTATCAATCACAGCGAGATGATGGCGATGTAACTTTTGAAATTTACAATCTTAAAAAAGAATTTAAAATTGACACTATTCGTGAAAGAATCAGAAAAATATATCGTCCGTTAATCATGCAGAAGAAAGTTGAGTTTATAATAGATAATGAACCACCTATTAAATGTTTATCGATAAATTATGATCGAGATACATATAAAAAATTTAAAACAGAGTTTACACTTAAGGGAATAAAATATGCTCTTACAGGTGAATTTGGAATTGTTGATGATCCAAGCTCGGAAAGAGGTGGCTTTAGAATATTCCAATATGGAAGGAGTGTCGCAGAAAAAGAATATTTTGGACACATAGACCCAAGTACAAGATGGAATGTTGAACGCTTATATGGAGAATTATATATTGATTTTGATTTACCTCTCTCAATGAACAAAACTGAAATAGATAAAGATTCTGATTTGTGGCATTCGATCGCACATACAATGCATAAAGAAATTAAAGATATTATGAAAGAAGCAATCGATTATAAAACGCCAACAAAGAAAGAATCTAAAGCTGTCGAATTAATAAATAGAAAGATTAATAAGTCAAAAGAAAAAAAGGATACAAAAATTGAATTGACGAATTATGGTCCTAGATTACTTTTTAAAATTGAAGAAAGTAAGAAAGGAGAAAAAACAATTAAAATAAATAGAGACCACAAAGCATATAAATTATGGAGCGCTACAGAGTTGGGGAAAAAATATTACACAATAATGATTTATGCTTTAACAGAAGCAACTAAAGATATGTCAAAAAAAGAATCTGCTAAATTTATCGCTGAATTTTCAGAACACCTTGGGGAAGAATCTGCTAAATTAATCTTAAACAAATAAAGGTCACGTTTCTCATTAATTATTTCTCCAATCAGATCACATTCGTTGGCGGACGTTATTTTACACTTTATAATCTTACCGGGTTGGGCTTTACGTTTTTTAATGTAATTTATTCCGTCGATTTCCGGAGCTTGTCTGTGGCATTTTAAAATCCGAATGATTTTGATGAGATTGGACTACCCCCAGTTGTAGTGCCATCTTGAATTAGAGTTTTCCAATAACATAGTTTCCTCTTTTTGTGCAAATTCCTTTGGCGTGAGAAAGCCCAGCGTACTGTGCGGCCGGGTTTCGTTGTAATCTATACGCCATGCTTCAATCACTTCTCTTGCATGTTCTATGCTTCTAAACCAGTTGATGTTCAAACATTCTTCTCTGAGCCGGGCGTTGAAACTTTCCATAAAGGCATTATCCACCGGTTTCCCCGGTCTGATAAAATGCAGCTTCACTTTC
>SCVW01000021.1 GCA_007244375.1 Smithella sp.
GTCATTCTGAATGGTGCCGCCTATTTTGGTAAGCGGTACACCCTTGATATCTGCCGCTGCGCAATACATTGCCAGCAAGACTGTCGCCGGAGGGTTAATGGTCATGGAAGTCGTAACTTCATCCATAGGTATGCCTTCCATAAGAGCCAAAAAATCTTCCAGTGTGTCTATGGCAACGCCGCACTTACCCACTTCTCCCAGCGCTTTGGGCGAGTCGCTGTCGTAACCCATCAGTGTCGGAAAATCGAACGCTGTACTTAATCCGGTTTGCCCCTCACGCAAAAGCATGTGCCAGCGATTGTTAGTATTTTGGGCGCTGCCCATGCCGGAAAACATGCGAAATGTCCAATAACGTCCCCGGTACCCGGTAACCTGATTTCCGCGTAAGTAGGGGAATTCCCCTGGAACACTGATATCTTTAATAAAATTAATATCTTTAGTATCTTCCGGTGTATATAATCTTTTAATTTCTTTATCTGAAACGGTAGTGAAACGTGCTTTCTGGTCAGGATTTGTTTCTAATGACTTTTGAACTTCTTTTTCCCATTTCTTGTTAAGTTTCAAAGACGCTTCTTGCATTTCTTTTGAGAAATACACTTTTAAACCTCCGAACTTCTTTTTAGTGAGTAACTTACCATCTATTGGGGTCAGCTCATTGAGGATCTCAGCAAACAGTCTATTTCCCTAAATTTACAGAAACTGATATTTGTATATACAATTATATGTATTTTTATTATTTGTCTACAATGTTCACTTAAAAACATAACAATTGTAAATTGTCAAGGATTTATTTTAATGATATTTAATAAAAAATATGACGAATAAAATATTTTTCTTATTGCTCTTAGATATTATTTAGGATAAACATAATCTACGTATATTTAATAATCTTTGGAGACATAACATTGGCTTTTGAATTTAAGGCATCAAAAGGATTGGCTCAACAAATAGCCGAACATCTCAAATCTCGCATCATTCATATGGATCTCAAACCAGGTGAGCGCCTCTTTGAGGCAAAACTAGCTGCTGAAATGAATGTAAGCAGGCCTCCTTTGCGCGAGGCATTACGTATTTTGGAAACGAATGGCCTTTTAGAGTTTATGCCTAGACGCGGTGTTCGGGTCACTGAAATGACAGAGAAATCTATTTATGGACTCAATGAGGTTCTCAAGGAAATCTTCGGTTTGGTTGCACTAAAAGGTGTCGAAAATGGAACTGTAGAAGATTATGAAAAACTCAAATCCATAGAACAAATATTGAAAGAGTGTGCCGATGCTGAGGACATTACCGGATATCTTAATGCCACCGCGCAATTTACTTTTTCAGCATGCCGAGCAACAAGAAATGCGTCTTTGGAGAAGGTTGCTCATTTTCTTTGGCCTCTAACCAGCCGACTTCAATATGCTTCACGCATCTCCCAAAAAAAAGGATTGAAAAAGAACGTAAAATACTTCGAGCGTTCCTTGGATTATTATAAGAAAGGAAATGCTTCTATGGCAGCCAAGATCATGCAAGACCTTCTCGAAAATGAGGCAAAAAATGCCATCAAATATATGCTTGAAAAAGGTTATAATAAATAGTTGTAGCGTATATTTATATCTTAAGAAACTTTACCGATGAAACCCGGCTGCACAGTACGCTGGGATATCTCACGCCCAAGGAATTTGCACAAAAAGAAACTATGTTATTGGAAAACTCTAATGTGCAGTGGCACTATAACTGGGGGTAGTCCAGTTGATCTTTATGGCGGTACTAGACATTCAACAGTAAGAGCTTTGAGAAAATATCGTTCGCCAGAAGAAATCAAAGAAGCCGCAATGAGCAAAACTAACAAGGCTTTTGATAGGTACTTAGGGCAGGCTAACGACAGTGATATTTTGTCAATTTATAGGCAAGGTGCGAAGGTGATACCGATGCCAAAAATTGATGTTGATTCTTGATTCTTGATTCTTTCTTCATGTATTTCTCAATTTTCTATTTTGTCGTTTTATGCTAGATTACAAAATGTAATAAATACGATTGTATATTTTTTTCTTTAAAAAAAATGAATAGTGCTATTATTATACTCAACTCACCGAAGCATGGACTGATTACTGAAATCTTTTTCTAAAAAGATAGTTGGGGTTCTGTATTTTAAAGGAACGATTATGAAAAAATGTCCTTTTGTAAGCTTCCCTATAAAGCAGACAGTTTAAAAGTAGAGTTTCCGGTATATTTTTGCATAACCTCGAGAGGCGTCATATTTTCCAGCGCGTCATGGGGGCGCCTCTCGTTGTAATCCATAATCCACCAATATGTTATTTCCCGCACCTCGTCAAGGTTACGAAAAAGATAAAGATTTAGAACTTCTTCACGGTACGTTCTGTTGAACCGCTCAATATACGCATTTTGGTTCGGTTCGCCGGGTTGGATGTACCGGATGAACATTCCGGCCGATTCAGCCCAGGCGACAAAATCACCACTTAAAAACTCAGGACCGTTATCAACCCTTAAAACATCCGGCAACCCTCGCTCATTGCGCAATCGTTCAAATACCCGGATCAGGCGTCTACCGGTGAGCGATGTGTTAATCTCTATAGCAAGACACTCCCT
>SCVW01000022.1 GCA_007244375.1 Smithella sp.
TGTTTTAACCGTCGGTTCTCTTCCTCCAATACCTTCAGTTTCCTGGCATCGCTTACGCTCATTCCGCCATACTTGGCCTTCCAGTTGTAGTATGTCGCGTCGCTGATCCCATGTTTGCGGCATACTTCCATTACTTTCTCGCCTCTCTCAGCCTCCTGCAAAATACCGATGATCTGCTCCTCCGTAAATCGCTTCTTCATCCGTGCCTCCTTAAAGTGTTTTTCTATTCTACACTCTAATTAACTCTGGCACAACTTTCGGGGGGTATTCCCCACCGGACAACACCCAATTAATTGCACCGGCTTCATCTGGCCTTAGTAGAAGCGTGGTAGGCTCGACAGAGTCTTTAGATAAACGAAGATAGATAACGTCCACAGGGGGCTTATTCTCACCTTCGACAAACCCTGCCGATACAACGCAGTTATTTCCCTTATACTCCTGTCTAATAACTTCTGTAAATAACAATCCATCTTCTTCAAATGCTACAGGCTTTAATATACTTTTATTTTTCATTTCACAATCTCTTTTTCAAATTAGGACACTACCGATTTTTTAGGTAATAAATTAAAGTAATAAAATTGTACCAAGGTACAATAGACTTGCATATAAAAATGTGTAAAATAAAAACCAAGCTAATATAAAAATGTAATTATAAATTATATATAAAGGAGAAAAAATCATGGCCGAGATCAAAAAAGCCTCAATAGAAAAGGGACATCAGGTAACTGGAAAAGTTGCCATCCTTTACGGGAACGTAAAGGCGGTATCACCTGATGGTACGGTACGGATACTTAAAATAAACAGTCCGGTTTTTGCGGACGATCAAATCATAACTGGAGATAACGCAAGTGTGTCAATTGTTTTTGATACTTCCCATCCCGTTCAATTAGATCTCGGTAGAATGTCCAATGTGGTCATTGATGAGGATGTATACGGTATAGTATCTCCAGATGTCTCTGCTGAGGTAGCAGCAGAAAAAGATGCGATTCAGGCCGCGTTGCTGTCAGGCGAACAGCCGATAGTGCTGGATGCGACTGCTGCTGGTGCAGAAGCAAACGCAGGAGGAGGCCATCCTGTTTTTGTTGTAGCGCCTGAATGGTCGATAGTAACTCCGGAAAGCGGTGCCGAAACAGAGGGAATAACATTCGGAACCGCAGGATCAACCAATTATGATCCGGAACAACCGACAAATTCGACTCCTACAATTACGGTAAATCCATTAGCAGATGGCAATCCTGATGCCGCATATGAATCAGGTTTGCCGGTAGGTTCTAGCCCATCTTCAATTGCAACGCAGGCCTCGGGCACATTCACGATATCGGATTCTGACGGACTGGGCGATGTAGAGAGCGTAACGATCAACGGCGTGACGATACCGATAGCCAGTTTGGGTACGGGCAACGTTATCAGTGGCACGAACGGCGACCTGACGATCACGAGTTACGATCCTGCGACAGGTGTAGCCAATTACACCTATGAATTAAAGACCCCGGCTACGGATGCACCGGCTGTTAGTGAGACGGACGTCTTCAGTTTGACGGTATCCGACGGTACCGGCACATCGGCTCCGGCGACAATCACCATAGAGAT
>SCVW01000035.1 GCA_007244375.1 Smithella sp.
CCAATATTCCCATTGCTTTTGCAAAATCTCTGACCTGTCTCGGATTGACCGGCACTACGGGAAGACGGGCTGAAGCCAATTCTCTGAGCACGCCTCTTTCAAAGCCTCCGGTTGCCTCCAAAACGATCAGAGCAGGTCGCCTTGAACTTATAAAGTCCTTTAAATCCCTCTGCCCTTCTTCGGTATTAGCAAAATTCTTAAACTCTTCCGAATGGGCTATAGCCACATCCAGACTATCTTTGGATACATCTATTCCAATGAAATTCTTCTCGCTCATGTCTTGTTCTCCTGATTCCCTTCCTTACGTAAGATGCGGGCTCTTCTTCAGTCCCTGGCAACTGTTCGGGTTAATTACGGAGACAGTCGTAGCGACCCTCGCTTGCATGCGGGTTCTTGTGTCCCAAGGCGCGATCGGTCTGCTACGACCAGCTTCTTTCAAAGAACTTTATCACAACAGTCGCTTATACATGAGCACTGTTTAACATATAAGGCATGCAAAGCCTGAGGAACGAGGCGTACTTTTTTCGTACGTCGCAGGTAGCCTGTCCCGGCGAAGGCCGGGGAAGGGTGCGGCGCAATCCCGATTTTATCGGGACAGATGAGCGTTTTGTAAAGCCCTTCAGGCTTTACCGGTAAGGAATATTATTATTCCCTCGTGCGCCTCCCTTACGGGAATGCGCTTCCGGTCAACGGTCTCTCATTTCTTTGACTGTTTTTATTTTATTTGCTATAAAACCGCAGCAATGGAGATTTTATGAGTATTCTGGGTGTTATTTCCAATAACTTAGTCGTGGAAAGAAGTGATTTACTAACAAACAGCACGGTTAAATTGATGAAAAACAAATATGGCCGGGCATCGGTTCTAATTACAAAAAAAATGGCTTGGATTATCAGACACGGTAACACCCCCAGAAATCATATTCTTCCTCATTTGATTAATTATCGCGCTAACTTACAAACACTGAAAGATCTGAACGTAACTGAAATAGTCAGCATCAATTCCACGGGTTCATTAAGAAAGGATTTATGTCCAGGAATGATAGTTATTCCCGACGATTTTATTACGTTGACGGCCACTCCGACAATTCATAAAAACAAGGCTATTCATATTACTCCGTCACTAAACGAAAAAGTACGACAAAAACTTATCAAAGCGGCAATAAGCAACAAAATCAAAGTTGTCAGAAAAGGAATTTACTGGCAAACACAGGGTCCCCGGCTGGAGACAAAAGCGGAAATTAAAATGATGGCCAATTATGCCGATATAGTCGGTATGACTATGGCCAATGAAGCAGTAATCGCACTGGAATTGGATTTGCCTTATGCTGCCGCCTGCTCGATAGATAATTTCGGTAACGGTATTTTGAAAAAACCTTTAACCATGGAAGAAATCATTGACGGTACCCGTAAAAACGCCGACCTGATGATTAAAATTATTAATAGCTACCTGAATTTATTTTTTTGAATAATTATAGCAGACGATATCAAGTTGCATTCAAAGGATAACGCGGCGTCAAGAGGAGGCTCCGCAGGCGTATATTATACATACGTCGAGGAAGCCGACGACCCCGGCCTGCGCCGGGGCAGGCTGCGCTGGCAATATCCGAAGAATGCAATTGATATCAGAAAGCGCCTAGCTGGCACGGCTTTACCTTTATCCCCAAAGCTTCGCAATCTGCACAAACTTTCATGCGGGGAATATTTAATTCCGAAGCAATTTTCCATGCAGCCGCACAGGGAAGGTTACCGTCTTGCAATGCTGCCGTAATCTTTTCTTTTATCTCCGGTGCAACTTCTTTAGCCGGCTGGACAATTTTTGACGTCTCGCCATAACCAAAAAGTCCCATCTGACATTTAGTTATTTTAATATTAAGAACATCGATTGTCCTGCCCGTTTCTTCCATCGAACATCCGAGTTCGCCGGCAATCTCTTCAGCCTTCTTGCATGAAATACTCTTATTCTTTGCCTGCTCAATTATTTCGTTCTTCAAATCTTCGTCTATTTCAATATTCTGGGCATGTTTCTTAAAATATTTTCCTCTATCCTCGTGCGTCATAATCTTCCCCCTGTAATTATTCATTCTTATTCATTTCACCCTTTCGTTTTCAATGGCTAACGCGTCGGCAAGGAGGAGGCTCTGCAGGCGTATATTATAATACGTCGAGGAAGCCGACAACGCAGCCAACAAAGTTAGCCGCAGAAAACGAAAGGGTATGCTACATGTTTGACAAAGACTGTGTATCCAACGTCTTAAAACCTTTTTGTTCCAGTAATTTCTCCGTCTTCTGCATCTGATCAACATCAACCACAAATACGGCTTTTCTCGAACTTTCCAGTACAAATCCATAAGCATTATTAATGTTGATGCCTTCATGAGCAAGCAGCTGCATCAAATTATCCAAGCCGCCGGGCACATCAGGAATTAAAATAGCCAATATTTCCCGTAAATGTACCGTCATGCCCGCTGCGGATAGTGCCGCCTCGGCACGTTTGGGATCATCAACAATCAGATTGATAATGCCAAAAGTATCCGCTGTCGCTATCGTAGTTGCTCTTATATTTACTTTTTCTTTAGAGAGAACACCTGTTATTTGAGCTAGTTTTCCGGACTTATTTTCCGCAAAAATGGAAAGCTGATAAGCAAACATACTCTTCTCCTTTGTTTGATTAATGACTCTCTGTCTGCGCTTCCACAAGGCTTCCGCCACAATACTTTTCGCGGAGTTTCGGTTTTTCGATTTTTCCGGTGGGATTGCGCGGTACCTTTTCAAAAATGATCTTGCGCGGACGCTTATATCGCGGCAGTCCATTACAATACCGTTCAATATCGGCTTCAGACAAAGGAAAGCCCGGCTTTAATTCAATTATTGCCGCAACGATTTCTCCCAAACGCTGATCGGGAAGGCCGATTACCGCAACATCCTTAATCGCGTCATGTGTTCGCAAAAAATCTTCGATTTGCACGGGATAAATGTTTTCACCGCCGGTAATTATCAAGTCCTTCTTGCGATCGACAAGATAAATAAATCCATCTTCATCCATTCGCGCCATGTCACCGGTATAGAGCCAGCCATTTTTGAGAATTTCGGCAGTGGCTTCCGGATTCCGGTAATAGCATTTCATCACACCCGCGCCTTTGACACAAAGTTCGCCAACATCTCCCTGCTTCACGGGATGACCTTTTTCATCCACGATCTGCACTTCCCATCCGTATCCGGCCTTGCCGATAGCGCCAACTTTATGAATGTTTTCAATGCCAAGATGAACACAGCCCGGCCCGATTGATTCCGAAAGTCCGTAATTGGTATCGTATTCGTGATTGGGAAAATATTGTTTCCAGCGTTTGATCAGACTGGGCGGAACCGGCTGCGCGCCGATGTGCATCAACCTCCACTGATCAAGTTTGTAATCAGCAGTTCTTATCTCGCAGCGTTCAATGGCATCCAGAATATCCTGCGCCCAGGGGACCAACAGCCAGACAATCGTTATCTGTTCTTCGGATACCGCTTTGAATATCCATTCTGGTTTAACACCGCGCAGCAGGACTGTCTTACTCCCTGCCAGAAAACTGCCGAACCAGTGCATTTTTGCGCCGGTATGATACAGTGGAGGAATACAAAGGAAGTTATCATTGCGCGTTTGCTTGTGATGATTCATCTCCACCTCGCACGAAAACATCAAGGCACGATGCGAATGAAGAATCGCTTTGGGAAAGCCTGTGGTTCCCGAAGAAAAATAAATAGCCGCGTCATCATCGTCGGTAAGTGTGATTTTGGGAGCCGTTGATGAACAGCAGGCAGTGAGCGCGTAATAACTTTCGGCAAAAGCGGGACGTCCCACTCCCAGAAACAGCTTCATTTTTACATCTGGAATTTTATCTTTGATTGCAGCAACTCTCTCGATAAATTCCGGCCCGAAAATTAAAACATCGCATTCAGCCAAATCCAGGCAGTATTTAATTTCATCCTCTGTATAACGGTAATTAAGCGGTACTGCCAAAGCTCCGGTTTTCAAAACTCCAAAATATATAGGCAACCACTCCATGCAATTCATCAGCAGAATGCCTACTTTGTGACCTTTGGCAAGGCCTCTTCCCAACAGAAAATTGGCCAGACGATTGGCTTTATTGTCGAACTCGCGCCAGGTCATCTCCCGCCTGTAACGGTTTTCCGGCTTGGTCTCGACAAGTTCGTAATCTTTCCAGTTTGCTTTAACTTCTTTGATTTGAGGATTGATTTCAACAAGGCTTGTTTCTTCACCGTAAAGGTTGGCGTTGCGTGTAAGAATTTCTGTGATGGGCATCTTTTATTCCTTCTAATCTTTACCCCCGTAAGACCCAGAAAGCCCCGGCCTTCAGGCTTGGGTCTAACGGGGTTTACTGCTTTACGCCGGTATTACGAGGCATCACAATATAATAACAAGTTCAATAGAACCTTACTTTTATTGGAAATAAGATACGAATTTCGGACTTTTATGTCAAGAATGTTTTGACCGCATGACATCAGAAACAACATCACTACGTGGAAGCATAATGTAACCGTCTGCAAATTACCCTACCCTTTTCATCAAAAATTACACCCTCATTGGTAAGTAACGCCTGCTTCATTTCAATTCCACCTCCGAAGCCACCCAACTGATGTCCTGAAAGAATTGTCCGATGGCAAGGTATGATGAGAGGAAAAGGATTGGCTGCCATGACGTTGCCCACTGCTCGTGCTCCACCGGCCAGGCCCACATGCGCCGCAATAAGGCCGTAAGTGCTAACTCTTCCGCGTGGTATTGCGTATTGAGCGCGCAGAACCGACCGTTGAAATTCTGAACATCGAGATATATCAACGATGTCGAAAGGAAAGGAAATATTTTCTCCTTCAAGATAAGCGCTGATGGAAGAAGCTATCTTGTCAATTTCCTTGCAGGAACATTTTTGTGAATCCGGGAAAAGTCTGACTGCCCGATTTTCTGCAGGAAAATCAGGCATGGAAAGCAGAATATTAACAATCAGGGGTTGGTCTTTCGATCCTGACCAGACGATACAGACAGAGCCGAAAGGTGTCGATTTGATAATCTTATTGTTCATTTACTCCCGTTTGGTTTTGAGCCAGCCCCTGGCTTCATCAATATCGGTAAACCATTTATGTGTAAGGCCGGCGTTAATTGCAGTGTTTTCATGATATGATTCATAGTCTGCATTGTCTGCAAGATCAACAATAGCCACAGCTATTCTGGACACATCAGAAGGATAGTTTCTAACACGAAAATAAGCTTCCGTATATCCGAGACGCCCTTTAATTCCTCTGACATTCACTAACATACCAGTAAACTTCGATAACGCAACTATGGAAATCACTTCATCCTGTATTTTTTTCACATTATTTTGTGTTGCTTCTCCGGTAAGAACAAGTTCAAGAATTCCTTCATTTTCAGATACTGAAATTTGATATTCCTGCTTATCACCCATTACAGATATCCTTTGCCAAGGTTGCACTATTCAAAATCAAATCAAAAAATCTATTTCGCCTTACTTTTGTCCGGTATGACTACCGACATTTTTTTCTTTCTTTAACCTATTTTTCGGAAGCAGGTAGAAAATACCAATGAGCAGAATAATTGTCAACTTCTGATATGTGTCTTTAATTTTGTTTTCACATATTATTTTATCACTGTTAATTTTTATTTAGAGCCTCTACATCCTTCCTGATCTCCTCCAGAGCGGCCAGTATCGGGGCCGTTTTCGCGGCATAAGCCGCCGCAGCCAGAACAAGCAAATCGGCAATAAAATCTATGAAACCGGCTATCTTCTTTATCGTCTTGATTTTGCCTTTTGCCGTATCAATCAATTCGGTGATGCTTTTCTGCGATTGCGATAATCCATCAACTATGCAATTTACTGCGTCGATGTACAGGCTATTGGCCCGCTGACGCAACATTGCCTCATCCTGAAATATTAACTGGGCTGTATACTGATCAATCTCCTTATTCTTGATCGCTTTCATGAGACGGACGTGAATCGAATCGGCGCATTCGGATATTATATCAGCAAAATCCTCCACCTGCTTCTGATTTGCCAATGCCATTTTTTTCTCCTTTCAATCTTTTCACAAGAAATTATTAGTTATGTCATCCTCGAATCTTTTGAAGATTTTCTCTTATTGTTTTGATGTCCTTTGCAAAATTGCTGATTATGGTTTTAACTTCTTCACTGGACAATCTATCGATACTTTCAAGAAGTTTTTTATGACCGTCCGCGATACTTCTAATTCCTTTTTCAGCTTCGCCGTATTTTAACTCAACATTTTTATATTCCACTGTTTTTGCCTCGACATGCGCACGCGCCAGAACATTGAGCAGTTTTTCTTTTGGACTATCGGTAAAAGGAATTTCTACCTCAAAAAAACCCAACACAGTTTTTCTTTCATTTTCATTGGTCTTCTTGTAACAACGAACAAGAGCCTCCATCCCCTGCAAAGTCTTCTGCAACGGTTCATTGCCTTCCCTCACCATATCCCGAACTGCGCGTTCCTGATAGTCAGATGTAATCCATTTCGCAATCACCTTCGCGATACCGGCAACGGCATCCACATGTTTGCTGTCAATGCCGAAGTCAGGATAAGCTTTGATTACGCCGGATAGAGAATCTATTTCTTTGGAAAGATCAAAGGCATTTTCACCGGCAAGAGTTGCAAGGGCCTGCATATAAAGTGACACTCTTTGATGAATTTTCATTAAATCTTCATAAGCAGCTTTACGCCTTCTGTCGTTTTCCTGTGCCAGCTGGTCTGCCTCGCCAAAAAGATAAGGCTGTTCCCGCTTATAAGTATCACGAAACCTGGTGGTAAGTTCAGTATACGCAGATAATTTCGCCGATTCACCGGCATAGTCCCTGACCGCCTTAAGATTCGCGCAACCGGCTAAAACAAAAATCATTATTAAAACAAATGTAACTCTTATAATTTTCATTGTCTACACTCCTGTATTTTAATGAATCTAATGTTGATCCAGACAGTATCTATTACTCGCTGGCACCGCCGGGTAGGACCTTTGAACTTTTACCACGCAGAAAATCCAGTCTCAGAAATTTTCGAAGCGTTTCCAGAGATGGTCTGGTATCCTCAGGCACAGATTTGTCCTCTTTAGCGCAGGTCCAGTAACGAACATGAGAAATTAAAGTACCATCAAGAAATTTACCTGTCGACGGTACTACAGCGATATCGCGAATGCCCTTTCCGAACACTCCATTGAGAGGGCCGCCAATCAAATCGCCGAGTATTAAATGCCGGTAAGGGAAAAACATGTTGGTCCAGCGAGTGCACGAAAACGGCGCACCATGATGAGGAATAAACACATTTCGAATAACACTCTCGCCATCCAAATCAAATTGATATTGTTGAGAGTAGTATTGTTTGTCGCCGTCATCCGGTGGGCAGCAGGGATATTCGTATTGCTTCTTTTTACGTTCGAAATCCGCAAGGTCATCCGCCATAAGCAGTTGAGCATGGGTAAGAGGCGAACCAAGCGTTATAAAATCGGTAATGAGCCAAGGAATGCCTACCTCAATAAACTCCTGCCAGAGACGGTGCTGGCATTGCTGAAACATCTCTATCCCGGCAGGTGTTATTTCACCTTTTTCCAGTGTCTTTGCTTCCTGTTCGAAGTTTTTCAGCTCGGACTGTTTACGGGGAAAGACATTAACAGGTTTTCTCAAATCCACCCACAAATTACGGATAATATCGTAACCGATTACCGAACCGAGGCTATGTCCCACAATGACAATTCGCCTGTATTTACCGGAGTTATGCAAAGTTCGCAAAAGATTAACGCCTTCAGAGCGAATCTTGTTTCTGGCTTCAATATTGTCAGGACTTGGTGTCAGATAACGCGCGGCATCCGCCACGTAACCCAGCAGAAAATGTGACCCGATCCACTGAAGGAAGGCTATAACTGCACCACTTGCGAACAGCCACTTCTGCTGCCACATGCCTTCAGCAAAAGAGGAAGTGCCCGTACCGGCGGATATCAGTCCCCATAACCACAATCCAGCGGCAATAAACGCCAAAGTCCAACTTAAAAAATACGCCGGTCTTAACGCTGGAGGTATCATTTGGGGACGCCGCATCATTAATCCCAGTAACCATCTTGTCACCTGGGCATATCTTGAATCCTGCATATGATGAGCCCAGTAATACTCGTAGAAATCAGTCAAGGGCTCATATGCCTGATGGTCTGAGGGCATTTGCAGGCAGCGCATTTCAAACAGTTCGTTCATAGCATCCGGCTTGCTTCGGTATTTGCTTTTTCCCTTATGATTATCTACCAGCACCGCGTCGACAAAGCCTCGCAAAGTGTCCATGGGGCGTTGTTCTCCAATGCCATGAATTACCACTATTGCTTGCCTGACGCGTCTTCCCGGATCGGTGATAACTTGTGCCGGACCTCCGATATCAACTTGTTTATGGATTTCTTCTACGGCCTTGTCGTTTTTTTGAGCGGACAACTTTTCCCGCCGCGTATCTTCACTCATGTTATTCATTCCTTCCCAGATTTCCAGTGAATTGAGATAAGCTTGAACTTCAAAAATTAATACACATAAACTTTGACATTTTTTTACATGCCAAACTTACAAAAGTTGTTCATGGAATGCGCTATTCTTTACGATAATATTGAACGAAAATCAATTATATTTTCATCAAGTATTACTTAAGAAATACTTAATATCATGATAATTTGACTGATAGTTATCACCATGCGCGTGATGAATGAGATTGCTAAGGTCAACTCTCATTCGCAAGGACATTACATCATTCATTTTCTTTACCCAGTAACCAACGCTTGGCTTCTTCAACAGTCGGGAATATTCTGCCATTTGCCATACCGCGATTCCTCACGATGACAGTCTCAATGAATTCGACTTCCTTGGCTGTTTCCGGCACCTGATTCACCCATGCAATACGATAATGTAACGTAATACCAACCAACTCCAGTATCTTGAGATGATCAAATGCGTCCATTGTGGAAAGTTTTTCAGTGGTATAGTTCTCTCCGAGAATCTTGAAGCAGTTATGTTTTTTGCATTTTGCCATGATGCGCCGCCATAATTCAAGTGAGATATCATAATTGTTTTTACCGTGGAGCTGCGCATGAACGTAACCGTCTTTATTATACTCAACAATAATTTCGTCGCGCATCGTACATCCTCCTTTTTTAATTAAGACAACGTTTGAATTAACCTGTCTGTGTGGCTTACCGCGCCTTGTTCATTATGATGACAGCTTATGTGAACTGATGGGCGTTAATTTTATGTTTTTTGATGAAATATTTCAATCCTTCTTTTGTGCAAGCCATCCACACTCGTCACACCGGCAGCGAAGCCTGGCGTACTTGCCCGGCGCATGTCGGGTACCGAGGGAATCCGGCATCTTTCCTCCCTTGATGGGAGGAAATTGAAAGGAGGGTGAAAATTCTTCATCTTCTCCATGCTATTACGAACGGCACCTTGCGCGGAGCCTGCCCCGGACTTTGATCCGGGGTGGCAATCTATCTTTTATAAAAAACGATTTGAAATTTAGAATATTACGGGTATATTTAACGAAATTCTCCTTTTCTTGAAAAATAAAATGCTATGGTTCTCTATTCTCAACATATCTGGTAAAGCAATATGCAAACGTAATTATATAATAAACTTCCATGGAACCGAGGATAATGATCCCGCGTCCGTAGCAGAATGGGCTCGAGACCAAGCTATAGATAAGTATCAGACGTTGGTAATTATGAAATCCAATCATTTATTGATGACATAAAAAGGATATTATTATGAATACATCAAAAAAAGAGTTTAATAGTATGTGTGTAAAGTGTGATAATAGAATTTGTTATCCTCTGATGAAATCGGATGATCCGTTACCACCGGTTGAAAACGCGCCACCTTACTGTCCGATGCGCCGTCAGCCGGATACCATGAAAAAAGCCAATGCTGAATATAACAGGACGGAAATCAGGGAATTTGCCAGACTGGCTTCCATACAGGAAGCCGAATGCTACGAGCTGACACCCGAAGGAATAAGAACAAAGATTCCCCGACTTGAAGAAATCATACAATTTGCGGGGAAGTGTAATTATCAGAAACTCGGAATCGCTTTTTGTGTCGGCCTGCGCAATGAAGCAAAAATAACCGCTGATATCCTGGAGGCAAAGGGTTTTAGTGTGGTCTCCGTTTGCTGCAAGGTCGGGCAGGTCCCCAAGGAGCATATCGGATTAAAGGGAGATGAGAAGATCATGGGGGCTGAGTTGATGGAGACCATGTGCAATCCCATAACGCAGGCTGAGGTTTTAAACAAAGAGGGCGTTGATCTGTCGATATTGCTGGGACTCTGCGTGGGACATGACAGCCTGTTTTTCAAATACTGCAACGCACCGTGCACGGTTCTGGCGGTTAAGGACAGGGTTCTTGGTCACAATCCGCTTGCCGCAATTTATCTTTCAAACAGCACCTACTATGGCAGATTGAAAACAAAAACAAATCAAAAAAGCAGCGGGGGAAAGGTGGTTCTTCCTGAAAATGTGCGAAAATAATTCAGGGATGGCAATGAATCGGCACATGAGATCAAGGCTTTATTCATGACATTTGCCGCCCAAGAATACATTAAAAATGCGCCATGGCCGGATTTCCCGCCTTGGAAATTTTTTTAGGAGGACAAGATTATGTCCAAGGTTGAATTAAATGTTCAGGCACCGGATTTTATGCTGAACGATTTTAACGGCAAAAGCGTTTCGCTTTCCGATTACAAAAACAAAAAGAATGTGATGTTGGTTTTCAACCGCGGTTTTATTTGACCTTTCTGCCGCGCGCACATGGCGCAGTTGCGTCAGGATTATGAAAAATTCGCAAAGCTGGATACGGAAATTCTGGTTGTCGGGCCGGAAGACGCCGCAGCTTTCAAAAAATACTGGGAGAAAGAAACGCTGCCGTTCATCGGCTTACCCGACCCGGAGCACAGGGTTCTGAAGTTGTACGGTCAGGAGGTAAAAATTTTCAAATTAGGCCGAATGCCCGCGCAGATCATCATCGATAAATCGGGCAAGGTTCGCTTCGTGCATTACGGCCATTCGATGATGGATATACCGGAAAATGAGGAACTAATAGGGTTGCTGAAAACGTTATAGATTTGAATAAGAAGTTACGTTTCATCCTCTCCCGACCTCTCTCATCAAGGGAGAGGTGCTCCAAAGCCGATCAATGTTGGGAAGTATCAGAAAAGGTAAAATGAATTGCCCGGTCAACCGGCATTGTCCGGTCTGCACACCGGACAATGATAACTGAATACCGGCATTCCCGGCATGCGCCAGGCAGGCTGTCGGTCTACGAGACGAAGTATGACAAAGAAATTCTGTGACTGTGACTTTGGTTTCGTCGTTCAAGAAATTCTATAAACTTACATTTTTGATTTTTTTTACTTTTGGAATTACCGCTATGTTTTTACGACATTCCGCTTTGAAAATAGTAATTCCTTAATAACATTAGTGTTGACTTTAAAAATTTCAAATGTAAAAATACAACATTAATAAACTGAAACCATTTTTCTACTAAATATCACGTTTATTAACCTTGCTGTTATTAATTCGTATTGCACCAAATAATAAGGATTTGGACTGTGGCAGAGGATATGAAATCTACAATCAACAATCACAAATCTCTCCGGATATTAATTGTCGAAGATTCGGAAGATGATCTGTTACTGATGATCCGTGAGCTAAAAAAAGGCGGATTCAATCCTGTATATGAAAGAGTGGATACTGCCGCGGCAATGAAAAAAGTACTCAAAGAGAATCACTGGGATATCATTCTTTGCGATTATAAAATGCCGCATTTCAGCGCGCCTTCAGCCATTGCCTTATTAAAAGAAATAAAAATCGATATTCCCATTCTCATTATATCCGGCAAGATCGGCGAAGAAACTGCTGCGGAATGCATGCTCCTGGGCGCACAGGATTATATCATGAAAAACAATATGTCCCGTCTCTGTCCGGCCGTAGCCAGGGAACTGGAAGAAGCCGACTCAAGAAGCAAACGGAAAGAGATGGAACAGGCACTGCTCCATAGTCAGGAGAAATATCAAAACATCCTGGAAAATATCGAAGACGGTTATTACGAAGTTGATCTCGCCGGTAATTTTACATTTTTTAACAGTTCATTATGTCGAATTATTGGATATCCCAAGGAAGAAATGATCGGCATGGACAATCGGCAATACACTGATAAAGAAGGCGCAAAAAAACTTTTCCATGTTTTTAACCAAGTCTATAAAACAGGAGAACCATCCAAAGAGTTTGATTGGCAGATCATAAGAAAAGACGGAACTAAGAGACACATTGAAGCATCTGTCTCACTGCTTAAAGATTCATCAGGCAACGCATCGGGATTCAGAGGAATTGTACGCGATATTACTGAACGAAAAGAGATTGAGGATAAATTACGCGAATCGGAGCAAATGTTTCGGACTCTTACGGAGCAATCTTCTGATATTATTGCCCTCGTGAACCGCGAAGGCGTTGTTACTTATGAAAACCCGGCAACAGAAAAAATACTGGGTTTCAAAGCTGAAGAAAGAATTGGCGGCAACATATTTGATCATCTCCACCATGATGACTTGAAGTCTGCGGCGAATGCCTTCAATGTACTAGCCAAAGATGTAGATGCGCCTCCTTATCGTGGTGAAGTGCGACTTAGAGATAAAAACGGAAGCTGGCATACTTTTGATACCGTTGGGAGTCATCTGGTGCAAGATAGGTCAATTACCGGTGGAATTATCAGCCTCCGTGATATCACCAAACGCAAGAAGACGGAGGAGGCTCTGCAGAAAAGCGAAGCAAAATACCGGCATCTTGTGGAAGATGCGCATGAAGGAATTTTTCAGTCAACTGCTGAGGGTCGGCATATTACCGTAAATCAGGCTTTTGCCAATATACTGGGTTACGACTCACCGGAAGAAGTCGTAAAGAATATTACCGACATTGCTCATCAAATCTACGTAAATCCGGAAGACCGTACAAAAATACTTCAGACTATTGATAAAGAAGGATCGGTAAAAGGTTATGAAACGGAATTCTACCGAAAAGACGGGAGTAAAATCTGGGTATCTATTAATATGCACGCTGTGCGTGACGACCAGGGGAAAATACTTTACTATCAAGGAATAGATCAGGACATTACAGATAAGAAAAGGATAGAAACTGAACGTCAGGAGAATATTGAGCGCTTGCGCAGGTCTTTGGGTGCCACCATCAATGCCATGGCTGTAACCGTTGAAACAAGAGATCCTTATACGGCAGGTCACCAGCGAAGAGTGGCTGATCTGGCCAGAGCCATTGCGTCGGAAATGAATCTTTCAAGCGATCAAGTCGACGGTATCCGTATGGCCAGTATGATTCATGACATCGGCAAGATATCCATTCCTTCCGAAATTCTTGCCAAACCGACAAAACTTACCGAACTGGAATTCAATCTAATTAAAACACATTCTCAATCCGGTTATAATATTTTAAAAGATATAAATTTTCTCTGGCCCGTTGCCGAAATTATTTTGCAGCATCACGAACGAATAAACGGATCAGGCTATCCATACGGATTAAAAGGAGATGAAATCCTTCTGGAAGCGCAGATTTTAGCTGTAGCCGACGTGGTGGAAGCTATTTCTTCACACAGGCCTTACCGTCCTGCTTTCGGCATTAATATAGCATTAAACGAAATTACAAAAAACAGGGGTATCCTCTATAATCCAAAGGTAGTAGATGCCTGTCTGCGGCTTTTCAATGATAAAAATTACAAATTCTCCATTTAATAAAATCCTGTTAAGTATTACTTCTCATTAATTCAGCAATTAATATTTCCTTGACATACATACCTGAAATTCCTATGCTGCAATCGCCTGAAAATAACATTTCATTAAACAAATACATTAATTGTTATTAATGGAGAAACTATGGCAAACGATTCAACCGTTTACGCAAAATATATATTCCTCGATATCGTTAAATATTCAACCCGTTCCGTAGAGGGTCAAACGGCTATTATCAAAGCCTTAAATGAGATAGTCGAACAAGTTGCGAATGAATACAAAATAGATTCCGATCACGCAATTTATATTCCAACCGGAGACGGCATGTGCATCGGACTTATAAATGTTATCAATCCCTATGACATTCATTTACGTATATCAATGGATATATTGAACCTGATCGAGAAACATAATAAAAAAGAATCGAACCCGACGCATAAATTTAATGTCAGAATCGGAATAAACGAAAATGATGATAATTTAGTTACCGATATAAACGGTAAAAGAAACTTTGCCGGTAACGGCATCAATATCGCTCAACGAATAATGAGCTGCGGCGACGAAAACATGATCATCGTTTCTTCGTCAGTCAAAGACCGCTTATCGGCAAGGGATGCTTATTTAGATAAGTTTAAAGGCTATAAAGTCACTATTAAACATGGTGAAAAAATAAATGTATACCAATATATTGACGACAGCATTCGTTATCTTTCTACCGATACTCCCTCCGCTATTTTAAAGGCAAACAAAAGAAGAAAAAACAAGATGTATACAAAACCTCTCAGCTTTCTCTTTGACTACATTTCGGATAAGTTAAAAGAGAAAGAAACAAAAACCGTTGATTTGACACCGAAAGATCGCTTGATTGACAAACAATAGTGCATTTTGCATTTCAAGCGTTTTATTTCTTTATTTGTCGCAGGCAATATTCTGTTTTATTCATTTTACGAAAAAAATTTCATTTTATGAGCAATATTTAATTGACATGCAATACCCGTTTTTATTATCCTCCCCCACATAAAAGTAAACGATTGTCAAAATAATCCACTCTTACTGGAGGGCACCAACCATGGCAATTTCCAACGGACCACTTCACGGAATCCGAATACTGGATTTAACACAGGCACATGCCGGACCTTTTGGTACAATGCTCTTAGGAGATCTGGGGGCCGAGATTATCCGGATTGAACCACCAACAGGTGATATGACACGCATGGGTGAAACCAAGATGAACATGCTTTTATACTATCCCATGGCGCTGGGGCGAAACAAGAAAAGTATTGTTCTGGATATGAGTTCAGAAACCGGGAAACGGGCTTTTTACGATCTCGTAAAAGTTTCCGATGTGGTAATCTCCAATTACCGCCCCGGTGTTTCCGAGCGTTTGGGGTTGGACTACGAAACACTAAAAGAAATCAATCCAAAGATCATCCGCAGTAACATCAGCGGATATGGCGAAACGGGACCTTACGCGTTATTTCCTTCTTATGATATCATTGCTTGTGGACAAAGCGGACTTTTAAGCCTTTCGGGAGAACCGGGAAGGTCTCCGGTAATTCCCGGCGGCATCGCTCTCGCGGATATGCTTGGCGGTACCATGGCAGCCTTCAGCACTCTGGCCGCTCTTGTCAAAAGAAGTAAAGACGGTATTGGAATGCCGGTACAGACCAGCTTATTGGATTGTTTGATGACCTTCCAGCAGGTAATGTTCCAGATGTATTTCTCTTTAAACAAAATACCCGGTCCACAGGGAAACCGCCACCCGATCATGGCCCCTTACGGAATTTATCCGACAAAGGACGGATTCATCACATTCGGACCTTCGGATTCAGATAAAATTATCCGGCTGATAGGTCTCGAATCCATATTAGAGGATGAACGGTTTAAAAACACGCTTGCCCGTATTATGAATCGTGTTGAATTCGAGAAACTTTTTGAGGAAGCCCTACTGCAGAAAACAACACAAGAATGGCTTGTTCTGCTTCGCGACGAGAACGACATTGCCTGCGGTGCAGTCCTGGATTATCCTCAGGTTACGGAAGATCCGCAGGTAAAACATAACCAGATGATTCTGGAAATGGAACTAAACGGTGAGAAATACAAAACCATTGGTCCTCTGTTCAAGATGCCTGGGGTTCTTGAAGGGAAACCCGAACCGCCGGCAGATCTGGGACAGCATACCGAAACTGTTTTGAAGGAACTCTTAGGTTACTCCGAAAGCCAGGTGGAAGCTATTAAAAAGCAGAACGACGCGGCTTTGCCGGAGCTGAAAAAACGTCTGAAAAAGCTTTGAGATTGTCCATTGTTTCAAGCTATTTGGGACAGAAGCTTTTAAACTCTATTGAATTTATAATTTGGAATCATCAATTTAGCTGAAATAATGCGAATTGATCCGAATATAAATTCTGTAAGCATTACTTACGTTTCACTATTGATGTATTTTTATAAATATTGTAGGCTTCTTCACGTATTTTTTATGGAACTGAAGGAGTTTTAATTTACTGATGACGGAAGTTACAGACTCAAATCCCACCGATTTTATCCGCGATATCATTGACAACGATTTAAGAATCAACAAAAATAACGGACGTGTTGCCACCCGTTTCCCGCCGGAACCGAACGGCTATATACATATCGGACATGCCAAGTCCGTATGTCTTAATTTCGGCATTGCCGCACAATACAAGGGTACCTGTAATCTCAGGCTGGATGATACCGACCCGGCAGGAGAATCCATGGAATATGTGGAATCAATTATCCGTGACATTCACTGGCTGGGTTTTGACTGGCAGGACCGTCTTTATTACGCCTCTGACTATTTCGAAAAACTTTATCAATTTGCCGTTGAACTCATCAAGTCCTGCAACGCCTATGTATGCAGTCTGAGCCCCGATGAAATCAGAGAATATCGAGGCACTTTTACCGAACCGGGTAAAGACAGCCCATACCGCAATCGTTCCGTGGAAGAAAATCTGGACTTGTTTCAACGAATGCGCTCAGGCGAATTCGCCGATGGAGATCATGTTCTGCGCGCCAAGATTGACATGTCCTCCCCTAATATTGTTATGCGCGATCCAGTAATATACCGCATAAAACGCGAACCACATTACCGGACGGGTACAAAGTGGATCATCTATCCCATGTACGACTTTGCCCATTGTCTTTCCGACGCTCTGGAAGGCATTACGCATTCTATCTGCACCCTCGAGTTCGAGAATAATCGTCCACTCTACGACTGGATAGTTGAAAGACTTATCACCGGCAATCGTCCGCAACAAATTGAATTTGCCCGTCTCAACTTGAGTTACACAGTTCTCAGCAAACGTAGACTTATCGAACTGGTTGAAAAAAGATATGTCAAAGGATGGGATGACCCACGCATGCCTACCGTTTCCGGAATGCGCCGCCGCGGTTATACACCGGAAGCTATCCGTAATTTTTGCGCGCAGATTGGAGTTGCCAAAAACGATAACCTGATCGATGTAGCCCTGTTGGAGTATTGTGTCCGCGAAGATCTCAACGAACATGCGCCACGTGCTATGTGTGTTTTGCGCCCCTTGCGCGTCGTAATCGACAACTACCCTGAAAATCAGGTGGAGCAAATAGAATGCTCCAGCCACCCTCAGAAACCGGAAATGGGCACGCGAAAAATTCCTTTTTCCAGGGTAATCTATATAGAACGCGACGACTTTATGGAAAACCCGCCTAAAAAATATCATCGGCTAGGTCCGGGACGTGAAGTCCGCCTCCGCAACGCTTATGTAATAAAATTCGAAAGTATGATTAAAGACGATAAAACCGGCGAAGTCATGGAACTGCATTGCAGTCTTGATCCGGCAACTCTCAACGGCCCGCCGGTTGACGGACGCAAGGTACCCGGTGTTATCCACTGGGTATCAGCCGAACACTGTATTCCCGCCGAAGTACGCTTGTACGACCGTTTATTCAATATTGAAAATCCGGGAAGCGAAGAAAACTTCTTAAAATATCTGAATCCGATTTCCCTGGAAATCCTAACCAAATGCTATGCCGAACATAATCTAAAAAATGTCGAACCGGGGAGACAGTTTCAATTTGAAAGACTCGGGTATTTTTGTGTAGATGCAAAGGATTCAAAAGAAGGGAAACCTGTTTTCAACAGGGTTGTATCACTAAGGGATTCGTGGGCTAAGATTACCGGAGGTGAAAAAAAATAACTGGCTACTGAAAAACGCCCCCGGCATACACCGGGTAAGCACCTGCGGATTTTACCCCGGCGAAGGCCGGGATTGTGCTTCGATTCTCGCTGCTCACGTACGCTGAAAGTACGTTCTGTTGCTCTATTCTCGCGCGCCTTGCATACGGACATCCCGTATCAAATACAGGACAAGCTTTTGAATAGCAAGAAGATGTTTTTGGCAAATTAAGAACTGGCTGGGGAACAAGGATTCGAACCTTGATTCACGGAGTCAGAGTCCGGTGTCCTACCATTGAACGATTCCCCAGCAGGAAATATAAAAAATGCTGCCACGCGGTTATTTTTTTAAAAAACCATCATTGGAAGCGGCGTGAATATAATGCGAATGATTTCTTATGTCAACAAATTTTCTTCAAAAGTATTTCTGGAGGAGATTGTATTATGAAATCAATATACAAGACGATATGTGTTTTATGGCTCGGCTTCTGGGCGGTACTCGCGACTGTTATACTGTGTATTTTCATTATACCGGCGGGACTGTTAAGCCGAACCGGTAATCTGGCGTTTTCCCTGTCAAAAATCTGGGCTTATATTATGCTTGGAGTATCCTTTGTCCGCACCGAAATAAAAAACAAAGATAAGATTCAGAAAGGAAAATCATATATCATTATTTCCAACCACCAGTCTCTTTACGACATTATCTCGCTGGTTACTACGTTAGGCATTCAATTCCGGTGGATTATTAAAAAGGAACTTCTCAACGTTCCGATTTTCGGATACGGCCTGTATGCTTCACGAAACATTTTTATCGACCGCTCCAATACCGCCAGTGCAATTGACAGCATTAACAAGGGATTTGACCGTTTACCAAAAGGTGTAAGTGTTATGGTGTTTGCCGAAGGAACAAGATCGCCGGACGGAAAAATTCACGAATTCAAAAAGGGAGGATTTGTCGTAGCCGTGCAGCGGAAACTTCCCATCCTGCCGATTACAGTCAATGGAAGCCGTCGCATAATGTCCAAAAAAAATCTTGTATTAAAACCGGGAAAGATTCAAATAGTAGTAGGAGACCCTATTGATACCGGCAGTTACAGTAATGATAACGTTCAGGATCTAATCGATAAAACACATGAGGCAGTAATAGTGAATTTCATTCCAGAATACACAGGAAAATAAACAAAAATATTCTTGCAAGAAGATCTCATTCCTGATTTTTTATTATTTAAAGGAGGGAAAAAACAATGCAGTTATCCAGGAATTTTTATCGATTGATGTTTTTCTGGGGCGCTATCTGGAATTTTTCTTTTGCCATTCCGGGACTTCTTTTTCCCGAATTCAGCATTAAACTTACCTTCGGAACGGATATGGATCAGACCCTGTTACTAGGGAACTATTACGCTCACAGCATGTATTTATTCTGGTGGGGTGTGGTACTTATTTTCGGTATAGGATATTATTTTGTATCGCGCGATATTAGCAAGAACAGAGGAATAGTATGGATGGGAGTAATAGGGAAACTCTGTTTTTTCTTTTTCCTGACCTACTCTTATTTAACAGCAAAATCAACCATTCTATCCTTTCTCGGCGGCATGGGTGACCTGATTTTTACAATATTATTTTTAAATTTCCTGCGGCAAACACGAAACGAATCAATTTGATATACAAAGTTTATCTTTCTATATTTTTATATTTTTATCTTATTATTTGAGAACGGACAGGTAATCATATTGGCAGATTTTGTAATAATGGGCAACGCAACCGAATACTGCGAAGTAATGTGCCGCGAAATTATCGGCAGGGAAAATGTTTTGTTCATAAACGAACCTAACAATTTCAAATCGGACTTCATCAAATCACTTGATCTCCTGTTTCAAAAAGTAAGCACAAAAACAAATCTCTCCTTTTTCCCTTCCTTTCGTTTTAAGAGTTATTTTTGCGGCGTTTCCATATCCGAAAGAGATGATCTTTGTTTCATATTTTTTGACTCCAACGCTCATGCCAGAGATAAAATATTTTTGAAATACATCAGAGAAAAATACAAGGCAAAACTTATCTTATATGTAATGAATCCGACTTCTACGATAGAGTTGAATTCTGAATTATGCAGCAATTATTACGACCTGGTATTTACTGTATATGCCAATGATGCAAACCATTACGGATGGCACACCAGCAATCATATTTATTCAAAAATACCGGAGATAAAGCCGTCAGAGTATGACGGATACGACACCGATGTCTTTTTCATCGGCAGAGCCAAAAACAGATTACAGAAAATACTCCATACGTTTGAGTTCCTGGCAAGTCACGATATTAAATGTGACTTTCATATAGTCGACGCTGACGAAAAAGAAAAGCGTTATGCCAATGACATTAATTACAGTAAGTGGTTGCCTTACAAAGAAGTACTAAAACGTATGTGCCGCAGCAAGTGTATTTTGGAAATATTGCAGAAGATGGGAGAAGGACCGACTCTCAGAACAACCGAAGCTGTCGTATACAACAAAAAAATAATTACAAACTATGCGGAAGCTGCGGCTAATCCTTTTTACGATGATCGTTTCGTACATGTTTTCGACATTCCGGAAAATATTAATTTGAGTTTCATCAAAGAGGACATTAACCCGCACTATAATTACAATGGAGAATATTCGGCAAATAACTTTTTAAAACGCGTTGAGGAATTTCTTTTTAAAGGGAAATCTTTTTCTGGAAAAGCTTAAATTAAAAACATATGGACGATTCTGAAAAAATTAAAAATATTATTGAAGATTACGAAAAAGCACAGCAAGTCATTGAATATTTAAATCTTCAACACAACGAAACAAAACTATCCGACGAGTATCTGTTGGGAAGAAAAATAAGGTCTACATGGTGGCTACGCTTTATCGGAATCGCATACGATATAGGAAGATCAATTAGATCTGTCCCGTATGGATCATGGCGAAGGGACAATGTTTCTGAATTCAAATGCAACATTGAGCATAAAGAGACGCTTGCCCTTTATAATTATAAAATTGCGATTTATACATGCATGATTGGCAAATATGACCATCTTCAGGAACCTTTATTTAAGCCGGATAACGTGGACTATATTATTGTCACCGATGGTCATCTTCCTTCAAGTAACACGTGGAGAGGCATAGATGTCCGCGATATAAAAGGAGTCCCACCGCTTGATGCTTCCCGCATCTCACGATATATAAAACTACATCCCCATCTCTTTCTGAATGAATATGATTATTCAATCTATATCGACGCAAATATAAAAACCGTCGGAGATATGCGTTATCTCATCTATCTCTTAAACCAGCATGGCGTCATAGCCAATGTTCATCGTCATAGGGACTGCATTTATAAAGAACTTGAAGCTTGCATTCGTCTCAAAAAAGATGATCCGCAAATAATGCGTAGACAAATCGATTCATATCGAAACGCGGCAATGCCTGAACATTACGGTATGATTGAGGCAAATCTGCTGGCGAGAGATCATCACAATCCTGCATGTATAGAAATAATGGAGAAATGGTGGCAGGAAATAGAAAAACACAGTTGCCGCGATCAACTCAGTTTACCATTCGTTCTTTGGAAAATGGGAATCTCAGTTTCAGAAATCGGAAAAATCAGCGACAACGTTTATAAGATGCCTTTGATAAGAATCGAGCCTCACTTAAAAAGCCAAAACAAGAAGGCACGGTAAAAGAACCGGCTATTCTCAATAAAATGCATATCTGATTATTGAATTGATTCTTCCCTTTAATTTTCTCATAAAATGCTTGGACACATAGAAAATCAAACGACTGAAATACGGGTTAATCAAAAATACATATAGTTTGATTTTTTTGAATAATTTTTGTCTTTTAAAGAATGCGTCTTCCCGATAAAGTTTAAAATAATTTTTATATTGATCAATTAATTTATTTACACATTCTTCCTTTGTCTTTCTGTTTATTTTATCAGTTTCTTTTATTTTATTATAACCCCTGATACTGCTGATGCATATGTAATTATAGGCATAACCGATATATTTTATGTCGATATTTTCTATACTTTCTAACACATACATTGGCACTGCAAACCTGCTATTGATTACATTCAAGCTTACCTTATTTCTGCTGATACTTTCAGGATTATGAGCATAGTTATAAAAAGCTCCATTTATGACAATGCATTTTTCACATTCGTTTAATATATTCGGCAGGATTGCATAGTCTTCAAATACATGTCCTTCCAGAAATCTAACGTTTCTGAAAATCTTACTTTTATACAGTTTTGACCATACACCGACATGAATATTTTGTTCTTCAAAAAAAGCGTAAAACATATCCGCTAAATTATTGTATTTGGCTTCTCTAAAAGTTCTGGTGTCGGCAATACGGCCATGTTCATCAGCATGATGATAACCGGTTTGAACCACATCGGCATCATTATCCAACATGGCTTTTAGCAATGTTTCATACATATACTCATCGATAAAGTCATCGCCATCTACAAATCCTACATATTCGCCTTTTATCACGAACAGTCCCGCATTCCGGGCACTGGAAAGGCCTCCATTAATTTTATGTATTACTCTGATGCGTTTATCTTTTTCTTTGTAAATGTCACATATCTCGCCGCTATTATCGGTTGAACCGTCATCGACTAACATTATTTCAAGATTTTTATAGCTTTGCTTAATTATACTGTTTACACATCTTTCCAAATATTTGGAAATATTGTAAACAGGAATTATCACACTTATTAAAGGATTGTTTTGTTTTGACATATTTGTTTATTCTTAATTAAAATTAATATCATTCAAATAAAATTCTTTATTTAATCAAGCATATGATTCAGAATATCAAAAGAGTATGAATCTTATAAATTACACAGCGATAAAAGAAAGAGTTACGATGTTTTTTTATCAAAAGCATACGATAACATTCCATTTAACTGATAAATGCAATATGAGATGTGAAAATTGTCACTGGTTTTCACAACCAATCAACTATACGGATAAAATTATCGATTACAAGAATTACTTAAAGTGGATCAATAAAAATAAGAAAAAAATAAGATTTATTAAATTATCCGGCGGAGAACCGACATTATATCCTGATTTCCTGAACTTGATTAACAATATACCGGTAAAAATCAGAGTAAGAGTCAATTCCAACGGAACAAACACGGATATATTGAAAAAAATCACCAGAAAAAACATTGAACTGGCAATTTCCAAAAACAGAAAGGTTAACCCTTATTTCGAAGATAATATCAAGAAATTAAATTTACCTTACAAAATAGTCTCTTTCAATGATAGAAATGCCTGTTTGCATGATGAAGTTAAATTCGGAGAAAACTGGCAAAACTTTTATTTGATAGGGAAACCGTGCCTATGCAGCGCCAAAGAAACCAGATTTGGTTCTGACGGCCACGCTTATAATTGTGAAATCGGCTTAAGAAGCAAAAATAAAATGTATCAAACCGGATTATCGTTATGGGGTGGTAATTTGAGTAAATATAAATTAAAATGTGTCATTAAGAAAGAATGTCTATCCAATTTTTTAAATGAAAATAAATATAAACTATTAAATAGCACAGGTTAAGTAAAAATAATCGATTTGGTATCCCAGTTGTCGATAATATTTATTAAAGATAAATACAACGTAAACAGTTTTATATATAAGGAGACATAGATATGGTAAAAGAAAAAACAAAATCAAAATCAAAAATGACACCAAAGTCGACAAAACCTAATTTTTCGGAAATGGATCGCAAGCTGGCAGCATTTTGTCTTGTTTGTCCGGTATGCAATCATGCACGCAAAAAACAAAAAGGACTGGCGTTTATGTTTGTCCAAAGTATTGAAGACAGTCTGTGCCCGTTTTGCAGAGCTTACGAACGAGTTTACGGCAAAAAAGCCCACCAGCCGATTCGTAAATAAACAAAAGTTCATCCTTATCGGAGAAAAAGTGTAATGAGCTTTTCCAAACGGTTGGATAAAAAAATCTGAAGGCATTGGTGTTTCTCATATAGTTTTGCCGGAAGATTTGGCCAACGACGAAGTTCCTGATAAAACTATCTACTTGAAAGAAGCTCTGTTCTCTTTACCGAAAGCCATCCCTTTGCTACTATCGAACGGTTTGGTCACTGGTTTTATTGACGTGGACGCGATAAAGAAAATGGTCTGCATACCACAAAACTGCTAAGGTAAACAATGAAAACACGAAAAGTATTTATTACGCATCTTATTTTATATCTTGTTATGTTGTTTATTAACATCGGATGCCAAACATTCTCTCAAACGCAAAAAGTAGACAACCCAGATCCTGCACAAGTAACAAGCAATTATTCAGAACCGGATGGTGCGGTGGGAATAGCCCGCTACTACAAGAAACGTTGCAATGGCAGAAGAACCACTTCCGGTGAAATCTACAATCCGAAAAAACTGACAGCTGCTCACCCCAACCTTCCCTTAGGCAGACTTGTAAAAGTCGAGAATCTTTCCAACAACAAGACGACCATCGTAAAAATCAATGATCGTTGCCGTAATCATGAAGAAATATTTATTGATTTATCGCGGGAAGCAGCACGCAAGCTTGGTATTTTAAAACAGGGCAAAACCAATATTCGGATCACTATTGTTGACAAAAATGATCTTTAAAATAAAAATAGAATCGATAAGCAAAACTGACCCATTATCTTTTTTGAATAAAAGAAAGGAGGTACGGCAATGGACTTAAACAATCCTGAAGCAACCCAGCAGGCATTGAACATTTTAAGAAGCGGCGATACTTTCCAATGGTATGTCATTCCGCTGCTTGTTATTGTTTTATACATTTATGCCAACGAATATGAAAAGGGCAATTATCGTGCCATCGCCGGTGGACTCGCTCTGTATATGGTCCACTGGTTTGTCGAAATCATAAACGCCCTGATCCAGCATTTTTCCGGCCATGCTCTGTGGACTGTTCCAGCCGGAACAGCTTTTGCAATAATGGTGGGAGTTGGAATCGAAATAAGTCTGATGTTTTCTATCGCGGGTATTGTTGTCTGCAAGATAATGCCGAAGGACCCGACGCTGAAAATTATGGGCATTAACAATCGTTTGCTTTTCACAGTCGCCAATGCTGCTTTTGCCTCTATTCTTGAAATATTTCTGGTGCGGACACCGACCTTTGTTTGGATTTACGGATGGTGGGGTGCATTTCCCGTGTTCGTGACGGTATATATTCCGTTCTTTGCAGCCGCCTGTTACGTGCACGATTGGCAGTCAAAAGCGCAAAAGCTTTTCATAGGTTCGCTTTTCACCATCAATGCTATCGCACTAATTGTCTTCGCGGGAGTCCTCAAGTGGATATAACTCAATTTCTTTTGATGCACCTTATATTAATTATACAGACAGACCTTTTCAGAACTGCATAAAATCAATTATGCCTTACCGGCGAAGGAGAATGTGCCACAATGTCTTTGCGAGCAAATATAACGAGCGAAGCAATCTCATAAGCTATTGATAATATCAGATTGCCATCCGGCATATCCAGATCTGCCCAGCATTCGCCGGGCAGGCATCAGCAGGAGAGGCGTTTCGCAATGATAATTTTATGGATGAATTGGCTATCAGCTATATTTTTTGATTTCTTCTTTTCTTTCATTTTCAGACAGAGATTTTAGATATGTTTTCCATCCCGGACACCACCTAACGTGCCACTTCCAGATTTTGCTGATTATGGAATTTGGATTTTTATCATAACGTGATTTCATGCTGCAATTTGCGCATTTATTCTCCATGACAAATTCTCCTTAGTTTAAGTTGCCTGAAGTTGACTATCAAGAAAAGCTCCCTGCGGCAAGCCGCGGAGAGCTTCAATCATCGTAATCGGCTATTAGAATCACCAAATCTTATTTCTGCTTTTTTGTTTTTGTCTGCGATTTGGTAGCAGCGGAAGGGAAATTTACCATGCGCCAGATATTCTCATCCACATACTTTTTAAATTCATTGCAACTTTTTTTATAGGTGGAAGTCAAATCATCCATCGTCTTTTTTAAATCCGGAGGCAACCAGTTTGCCTGATTCAAATAAGAATTGAACATATTTTCGGCCTGATCCTGTAACTTGGCCATTGTATCACTTTCCAAGAATGCCTCGACTCTGGCATATCCCTCATCTATGGCCTTTTTGAAATCGTCGATACCCTTTTTACATGTATCTTTCCATTGATTTATTACCTTTCTACCTTCATCACTTATTCCGGGAGTCTGATCAACAAAAGTCTTCATAAGTTTCTCGGCTTGACTCTGAATAGTAACCATCATGGAAAAGCAGTTTTCAAACGACTTTTTGTGAAAATCAATTGATTGTTTTACCATTTCTTTGTTATCCATGGTTAGCTCCTTTTGTTTGCAACAAAATTATGAAACAAGTTGTTAAATGCTACTATCAAAAAAACAATTGTCAAGATGAAATATTTAGCTACCGTCTCTATTATTTTATAAATAATTCTCAATGCAACCTGAATATAAGATTGCTGACTGATAAGAATATTATACCTGCGAACAGCATGGAAAACTATTTTACTTTTTAAAATAAAAAAACAGTGATATTATTATATGCAATTAACAACTAATAACAGCTTATAAAGAATAATTTATTCACACAAAGAAAGGAGAATCATATGTTGAGAATACTAGGGGTTCTACTTAATTTGGGAATATTGGCATATCTGGGACATCAGACTTCATCATGCCTAGGACAAGAACAAATAGCAGGTCTTAATATCTGGCAAAATCCTTGGATTCTTTCATTTATAGGCGTTGTCGCTTTGTTTATTGCTTTGAAAAATTAACGTTTAGTTCTTCGCCCAAAAAAGACGCTGCATCTTTTATTTCAAAGTCTACAATATCAAGAATTAATCAAAAGATTCTCTGGAGAGTTGATGATTTGTCTGTGTACAGTTCGTTCAAACGGCTACCCCGGCAGACGATAGTTCTTTTGTAAGAATTATTGGAAAAATAATTGACACGTAAATGGAACTTTCCTATATTTTACACGCAAGAAAACAGCATCTATCAAAATAGGCCGAAAGATCCAATAAACACATAAACGCCTGATTCGTGAAACACATTACTGCTACGATATAGATTTTTTGTGTTTTATTTTGGTTAACAACCATGGATATAGTAAAGGCAATTGAATAACATTTACATTATATATCAATGAGGAAAATACCGACAGCCAATGAAGACACTGATTCTGACAAAGCAAGATGTTGAAAGAATTCTAACTCCTGTTATAGCCAATGAAACAGTTGAAAAGGCTTTCAGGGCATACAGTCTGGGATACGCAAGCATGCCGGCTAAAAGTTATCTATATTTCCCGAAAGGCGACCTGCGCTCCATGCCGGCTTACATCTGTGGAGAAGGATTTGATATCGCCGGTGTTAAATGCGTTAATGTTCATCCTCAAAACGCGGGAAGACGTTTGCCAGCCGTTATGGCCGTTATCATTCTTAACGACCCGCAGACCGGATTTCCACTGGCGGTCATGGATGGTACTTATCTGACTCGTCTCCGGACAGGTGCCGCAGGGGCTATAGCGGCAAAATATCTTAGCCGCGAAGACTCGAAAATTGCGGGATTTGTCGGTTGCGGCTCTCAGGCACAGACTCAATTGTCATGCTTGCTGGAAATTCGCAATATCCGGAAAATTAAAATATGGCAGGTTCCTAAGGACAAGAAATGCGTTCAGGACTTCAAAAAGTGGACGCAAACAACCTACGGAATTGAAGCCATAGTTTCTTCCTGCATGGATGATGTAACAATGAATTCCGATATTGTCATTACAACAACTCCATCACGTGTACCTCTGGTGAATTGTGTTTCTCCGGGAACACACATCAATGCCATAGGAGCAGATGCACCGGGAAAACAGGAAATCAATCCCAAAATATTAAAACAGGCAAAAGTAGTGGTCGACGATTGGACACAGGCATCTCATAGCGGTGAAATTAACATTCCCATAAGCCGCAGACAAATGACCAAAAGAAATATTTACGCGCTGCTGGGGGACATCATCGCCGGGAAAAAGCAAGGAAGAATATCTGCCGGGGAAATAACTCTTTTTGATGCAACCGGACTGGCTATCCAAGACGTTTCCTGCGGTTACATCGTATATAAGGCGTTAAAAAACAGGCCGGATATCAAGAACATTAAATTATTTTAGTCCATAATGTATCAAGGAAATTACATTCCTGATAGTTAACATTACAAAAGATTCTTCTTGTCTCACCCGACAAATACTCAATCTCGACAGACGGAGTTATGATAAATTATCAATTATCAATATTCTTGACAGTTTTAATCATCTCGGTTATTTTTAAAACACGGCAAAAATTAAAAAAGGAGAACAAGCATGCCAAAAACAAAAATGATGAGATATGCACTCATATTTTTATTGCTTTTGCCCTTGGTCACTTTTGCGCAGACAGATGAAATAAAAAAATATAAAATAATAAAAGGAGACACATTGTGGGATATTTCCGATAGAGATTTGAAAGATCCCTTCCTTTGGCCCGAGATATGGAAAGAAAATTCCTGGATAATAAATCCGGATTTAATCTATCCCAATCAAATTATCAAGATTCCTATCTATCTTATGAAAAAAGAAATTCCTGAGGAAGAGGAAGACGCTTCGACTGCCGCGACTGCATCTGCCGGGGAAACATTTGTATTTGAAGGTCAAACAACGACTACTCAAGAACAGACAGTTTCTTCTCAAGAACTTGCAAAAAAAGAAGCAAAGGAAGAAACTACTAAACAGCCCTTAATCAACAAAAATCTGCTCATGGCAAGCGGCTATATCACTCACACAATCCCCCAAATAGGTCAGATTGATGAACTTTCTTCAAAACAATTAGTCTCCGGTAGCGGAGATATTGTTTATCTTGATATGGATCATCCAGCCAAGGCTGGGGACAAGTTTTACGTGATAAATTCCTCCAAATCGATTAAGCATCCCGTCACAAGAAGGGAAATTGGATACGTCATTACGATTAAAGGGATAGTTGAAGTCATAAAAGTTAAAAAAAGTGAAACAATAGCAAAAATTACAAAATCTTTTAGCGAAATTAACGCAGGCGATCTCCTCGATTCCTATTACGATATAGAACCTCCAATGACCCAAGGACGTTTTCGCACTCCTGATATTAATGGCACGATTATCGCAACCGGGAATAACATGGCGCTTCAAGCTATGCTAGATATTATTTATATCGACAAGGGATGTAAAGACGGAATCGAAGCAGGAGATATGTTCAAGACCATAGCTGTAGCTGCTCACAAAGTGCCGAACGGAGTCATACAAGTAATAAACTGCAAGGATCATACAGCTACGGCAATAATAAAATCCAGCATCTCACCGATTTCAGCCGGCAACATATTCACCGGAATGACGATGAAATAAACTTTTCGGAAAGCGATCATTAATTAATGCAAGCGATCTGCTTTCCATGGCATAGCGTACACACATATATTTATTGTGAGACTCAAATTTCAAAAACGAATAACCTAAAGGTCAATATAGGTGTATTGAAATTTGCAAGTCGTAGTGAGCCCCAAATTTCAGAAGCACAGCGCACTGAAATTTGCAGGACGAACTATCCAATCCCGATTTATCAGGATTGGGAACAATCCCGCCCCATAAGCGGAAGGTATAATACCCCGCCCCTTTGGGCGGAATTAGGGTTCAGGGATTGCCCTGGGGTTTATACCCGTGATTTCTGATAAATTTCATTATGCGGCCCTATTCCCTGCTTGGAATTCATTTCCTCAGCGGGATAAGACTTCAGGAGAGATAATAAATCGGAAACTTCAACTATATCGCTTTCCAGCCATATCATCTCTTTCTCTGGAGACAATATAACAGGCATGCGATCGTGAATAGGAGCAATCAGTTCGTTGGCATCAGTAGTAATTATTACACAAGTCTTAATTTCTTTCTTATCCGGCGATATCCACGTTTCGTAAAGACCTGCAAACCCGAATGGTTGGCGGGATTTGAGATAAAAATACAGCGGTATTTTACTTTTACCTTCCTTTTTCCATTCGTAAAAACCATCCGCAACTATCAGGCATCGCCTTTTTTTAAAAGCCTCCCTAAAGCTGGGTTTTTTATCTACCGTTTCAGCACGGGCATTAATCAGTTTGTTGGCAATGGAGGTGTCTTTTGACCATGACGGAATCATGCCCCATCTGTAAGAAACTAACTGATTGATTCCATTATGACAAATAACAACAGGAATTGATTGCCCCGGCACGATATTCCAACTCGGTTGATGTTCACATGATATATTCTGAACACCGAATTTATCTTGGATGTTCTTCAAATCGGTTATTAATACGAATCTTCCACACATCATTTCATTCTCTTCAATTTTATCTCATATTTTAATTATAGCAGATTTTCCGATTGCGTGCCGAATAATTCCTGAATTTACAGGAATCATTCATGCGGATTAAAGAATCTTCACTCAATATTTGACTGAATTAGAGAACTATGTAAAAGTCAAAACCGTAATAACAAAAATAATTATTACGCTGCCGGAAACCGGACGGCTGGTGAAACAAATGAGCATCCTGATTTTCTCAAAATAGCGGGAGGTGAATCAATAAATAATGCAAACCTTATGGGAAGCAAAAAAAGAAAAAATGCACACGCGAAGTATCGATGTGACATCATATGCCTATGATGAGCACAGAATCATTATAGAAGGATATCTGAAAGATGATCGTTTTCAGGAAACTTATTCGTTTACCGGTGATAAGTTCCACACTGGAGTAATTCACCATATGATCATAAAGCTTCTGGTGAACTGTACGAATCTGATGATCGAAGATGTTGATGTTGAAATGCCATGTATTCCGCAGGAGGCATGCCGGGAAACAATCGATTGTCTGGCCCCCATAAAAGGCCTGACCATTACCAAAGGTTTCACGGCAAAAGTAAAAAAAATAGCCGGAGGCAAAAAGGGCTGTACTCACCTTTTAGAACTGCTCCAGGCAATGGCTCCCGCAGCCATTCAGGCATTTGCTACACATCGATCAATGAAACGTACAGTGTATGATCCCGAACGCGCAAAATTGATTCTCGCCTTTCTTCTCAATACATGCCGGGTCTGGCGGGAAGACGGCCCTTATGTTGAAATATTCAAAAAAAATATGAATATAGAATAAATTATTTGTTAGAAAAGTGATATGTCAATCTGGAAAAGGAAAAGCAAGATACTTGTTACCTGTCCCAAAGGCGTCTCGCCTTATTTAAAGGAAGAGATAACAGCGTTGGGGTTCCCTGTCAGAACCGAATGGGACACGGCAATTCAAACCGAAGGAACTCTTCAGGACACAATGATTCTCAATTTGCACCTGCGGACTGCGCAGCGAGTCCTTTACCAAATGGAAAGATTAATAGCTGATACGCCGGAAATCCTCTACAAGAGAATCTATTCTATTCCATGGGAAACTCTCCTTCATGATTCGGGAAAGGCAGCCTATATTTGCGTGACTTCAATTGCCGATAACCAGATGATTACCGATTCCCGCTTTGTCAATGTCCGGGTTAAGGATGCCATTGTAGATCGAATGCGCGATAAATGCGGTAGGCGACCTGATTCCGGACCGAATAAAGACAAAGCCGTTATTAACGTTTACTGGAAAAACAACCAGGCTGATGTTTATCTGGATACTTCCGGAGAACGGCTGGCTTTACGCGGATATCGCAAAATTCCTCTCGGGGCGCCCATGCAGGAAACGCTGGCGGCGGCGGTGATTCTGGCCACCGGCTGGAAAGGTGAGAAAAATTTTATCAATCCCATGTGCGGCAGCGGCACTCTGGCCATTGAGGCCGCGTTTATGGCTTTAAACCGGGCACCCGGTTTCTTGAGGAATAATTACGGATTCATGTTTATCAAAGAATTCCCCGAAGATCATTGGCAGGCACTGCGCAAAAAAGCACGAGAGAAAATCCTGAAAAAATTGCCTGCAAAAATTATTGCCACCGATATTGCTAAAGCGGCAGTGACCGCTGCCAGGAACAACGCACGAACAGCCGGAGTTGATCATTTGATCGAATTTGATGTCTGTTCATATGAGAATACTTTTATTCCAAAAAACGGGGGAATAATTATTTTAAATCCACCTTACGGCGAACGCATGAACGCTACAAATACAAACCCACCGCCAAAATATTTTAGCAAAGAACGCAAGATATTCACGCAGGGTCGTAAGATTATCCTGCGCAAATCATCGGACAAATACGATCAAGAAAACAGAATCAATGCCGGCGAGCTTCAAAAACTGGAGGCAACTTATCAGGGCATTGGTGATTTCTTCAAAAAAATCGGCGGAGGGTATCAAGGATACATCTTTACCGGAAATTTAGAACTAATAAAAAAGGTAGGTCTGAGGACAAAACGGCGTATTATTTTATATAATGGCGAGATTGAATGCCGTCTTCTCGGATACGAACTCTATACGGGAAGTCTAAAATCATCTTTTTCCGATACACAGAGTTAGCATACAAATACTTTCTGCATCTGAAATATTACAGCTAATATTAGATTGACATACGATGTTACAATACCTATAATATAATTAAATAAAATTCCCAGTCAAAAAGTACAAAAGCATACTCTGTCGGCATTTCAGGCCTATTAATGTTTCGGAACCGTACGTAAGAAATATTTTCAACAATTATTAATTAAGGCAGAGATGAAAATATGGATGATATAATCACACGGATTGTCGACATTGAAAGGCAGTGTTCTGCCGATGTTGAAGCAGTTCAAATTGAGTACAAAAATAATATTGAAGACCACAAACGCTTTCTGGAAGAAAAGAAATCCAGAGAATGTGCCGATATTTTATCCGGAGAAAACATAAGGCTTTCACAAGCCGTTGAGGAGGCGAAAAAACAATCGGACGTAACTTCTAATGCTTTTATTACGGACATTGAGAATATTTTCAAGGATCAGTCACTGAATGAGTTAATAAAAGAAAACATAATTTCCATCTTGCTCGAAAGCTAGATAATTATGCAAAATTATGCCGATCAGGTTAATCTTCATGCCCGTATATATGCCATGAAAGGACGACTTCTTTCCCTGCGAGACTACGCCTCAATAGTCAGAGAGAAGCATACGTTTGCATTAAAACCGTCAAACGTTCACGATCTGATTGAGGCAAAGGAAAAACTTTTCAGGGAACAGATAGCACCGGTCATAGAACTTGCTGAAGCATACGACAAATATGCTCCAATCTTTCTTGCTTATCTTCGTCAGTTTGAAGTTCATAACGCCAAGATTCTCTTGATAAAGGCGGCGGGAAAAGAAAGTCTGGAACAGTGGTATGATATAGCACCGTTCTCTACACTGGAAAAGAATCTTCTTAACAAAAATCTGACATTGGCCGAAGTAATGTCGCTTCTTGCAGACACATATCCGGGAAATGATTTCAAACCTGTTTCCAGTTACCTGAGGATGGCGATTAACTTAGATATCCGTGCTGCCAGAAATATCTTCAACTCTTCATTTTTAATTTCCGACCAGGGCAGAAAAGAATTTCACGAAATGATGCTGAAACGTATTGCCGTATTGGCGGTGATCTGGTCTTACAGGCTCCGAATTTACCATCAATGGAGCGAAAATAATATCCGGCTTTATCTGGAGAAATTTAACAACCTGTTTGACGTAAATGTGGAGTCGCGGATTTGCACTCTACAGGAGGAGTTGAAGCAGCACATTGACAAACTGCGCAAAAGCGGTGAACAGGAACCGTCAGTAATTGATATCGAACACCACCTTGAGCATAATTATTATGTCTGGGTTTCATTCATGTTCCACCGGGACTTCCACTCCATATACTGTGTAGTTGCCTATTTATGGCTGCTCTTCTATCAGATTAAAAACCTTTTTCGTATTATCGACGGCCGGCGTTTTGGTCTGTCTGACGACGCTATCCTTAACAAAATGATATGTAATCAGTGAGTATAAGGATGTTTATAAAATCGGATATACGCAGAATCACAATAGCCTTGGAAAAAGCCTTTTATTCCGAAGTTTATCTTGCTTTGGGTAAGGCCGGTATCATACATCTGGCACGTTTTTCAGAGAGGGATTCCTTAGGAGACACCGGACTTCATGAAGAAGAAACATTAGCCGGAGAAATTATTTCAGGCACAGAGTATAATCTGAATGCTCTTGCAATTACACCGGAAGAATCCGGGATATCCGCGCTCACAGTTGATAAAAATCAGGATGCCGCTCTTGTCTTTGAGCTTAAAAAGATCATCGAACGCGCAATGCGACTCAGAACAAAAATCAGGGAAAAAGAAAATATTACCGCCCGGCAGATGGAGTACGCTGAAGTATTAAATAGAATGTCCGTCGAATCTGCCGTCATAAAAAAGGCCAGGCTCGTTAAAATAATTTTCGGCACAGTGGAAAATGCTATTGGCGATATCTCCTCTGACAGCCGCTTTATTTTAAACATGATTGATAATTATGTTCTCGGCATTTGTCTGCCTTCGGATTACCCTGCCCTGTTTCAGTTTTTGAAAAACTATGGATTCACCGACAAATCAGATGAAGTAAATCCTTTACCTTTGAAAATGATCAAAAGGCGATTGGAAATCCTGCAACGACGAGGTGAAATTGTCGATACATACCTTAATCAACTTAAGAAAGAAAAAGGGCAAATGCTTAAAGAGCTAAACAGTTCCTACCGTTGCTATGATGAAATGCTTAAAGCCATGCGGATGTCACTATTCTCATCCAAAGCAATGTTTATCACCGGTTGGATAGACACAAGGGACAGACAAAAGCTTCTGAATACTATGGAAAGAATTTGCGGCAACAGATTTATTTTCTCCGAACGCAAAGATCCGGACGCCCCGGTTAGACTACTGAACATGAAATTGTTTAAACCTTTCGAGCTTATCGTAAGAACCATGGGTATGCCCTCCAATAGCGAGATTGATCCAACACCGCTTACCGCCATCACTTTTATTTTTATGTTCGGTCTGATGTTTGGCGATCTGGGACAGGGGTTGGTATTAATGTTGTGCGGCTTTATTCTGAGAATGTACGGCGGGAAAAAGATGAAGGAGAATCTGTTACAGGCAGGAGGAATTCTGATTGCCTGCGGGATTTCTGCTGCTATTTGCGGGTTATTCTATGGCAGCGTATTTTCCAGTGAACACGTTATACCGGCGCTTTGGTTTCATCCGACTACGCACATTATGAAACTATTCACTACGACAATCCTAACCGGCGTTGTTTTTATCATGACGGGTCTTCTCGTTAATATCATAAATAATATCCTCAATTCGGACTATACCGAAGCTCTTCTGGAGAAAAGGGGACTGGCTATACTTGTAATTTATGCTACAATTATATTTTTTGCAGTAATTTATCAAAGAACCGGTAAGCTTCCTGCACCTTGGAAAATAAGTATTTTTGTCATTCTGCCTTTGATTTTATTTTCTTTGAAAGGTGTGCTTGGTCCTGTTTTCTTTCAGAAAGAAAAGCCACACAACATTGCAGAATACATAGTTGAGACAATCATGGAGATTGTGGAGATTGCGTTAAGTTTGTTTGCCAACACAATATCATTCATCAGAGTCGGGGCTTTCGCGCTCTCGCATGCGGGCTTGAGCATTGTAACCTATACCCTTGCCGGAATTGCCGACCCGAACCTGAAATCCGCAGGCGCTATTATTGTAATTATAACCGGAAACATCTTCATCATCGGTTTTGAAGGTTTGATCTGCGGTATTCAGTCTATGCGTCTTGAATATTACGAATTCTTCAGTAAGTTTTTCAAAGGGGATGGAGTTGCATTTTCTCCTTTCACTTTAAAGGTAAAAACATCGGAGGTGTGATATGATTCAGAACAAACTATTAAATTATTTTGTATTTATAATTCTCTCCGGTATTGTTTGGTTCACATTTCTTCCAACTTCTATCAATGCAGCAGAGAATGTCCAAGTGAACGCAGGAGCGGATTGGATGGGTGTGGCTTATATCGCCGCAGCGCTGGCTGTGGGATTGGCCTGTATTGCCAGTGGCTTTGCTGTAGCCAGGATAGGTTCCGCGGCCATCGGTGCCGTGAGCGAAAAACCGGAACTGACAGGCAGGACGCTGGTTTTCATCGGACTGGCTGAAGGTATCGCCATTTACGGCCTGATTATTGCGATCATGATTCTGAACAAGTTGTAATTACATTTCCCAATCAAGATGATGCCGCAGCGGTAATGAGGAGACGACTCGCATGCGCAGGGCAGGCATCCGGCGTATTGCTAACACGTTGAGGATGCCGATCCCGATAAATCGGAACCAACAAAGGTAGCGCTTAAGTTGGAAAGGGAATAATATGGAAAAGATATACATCATCGGAGATATCCATACGGTAAGCGTGTTCCGCCTTTCCGGCGTGGAGGGTGTAGTATCCACTGCGGACAATGCGCTTTCAAAACTAGAAGAGATCATCGTCAAAAGAGATGCCGGTATTGTCTTGATGACGAATGACCTTGCTGCAGATCTTCAGGCGCGCATCAGAGAGATCAACCTCAGTATGCCGAGTCCCGTGGTTATAGAAATTCCCGCTATTGATGATACCGGGGGGTTCCGTAAATCGGCTATGAATTATATTTCTGAAGCACTTGGCATCTCACTATAGTTTTTTAAGAAGGACTGAACATGGAGAATACAACATTGGAAAATTCAATTCGGGAAGAATCTGCCCGCGCAATTGCCGCCATTAAAGAAAAGGAAGCCCTGGAGATCATGCATATGGATGAAATCTACTCTTCCGAGACGGATAATTTCCGGAAACAAACTGAGAGTGAAACAGAAATGCGCATTCGTCAGGAGCTACTCAAAATTAAGAATAAAACAATTCTCGAACGCAGAAAGATCAAGCTCCGAAGTATCGAAAAGTTTATCAATCGAATTGTTGATGAGGCTGTGAAAGAAATAAGGAGTAAGCCGCATTATAAGCAATTTCTTATAGAATCGATCTGTAACTTTGTTAAAGAAGTTCAGAACGATGTTGAAATAAGGCTGTCGGCAGAAGATCTCTTTTTAGAGAAGGATATACTGGCGGCCATTGCCGCTGAAGACGGGAATCACAAAGTAGTAATTACAGCAGATGTAAATATTAAATGGGGAGGATGTCTTATCTTGGACAAGGAGAGAGGACTTATCTTCAATAATACATTGGAAAGAATTTATTTTAGAAAATCCCTTTTGATCCGTCAAAGAGTCACGAACATATTGATGAAGAATTCGCAAGATGTGTAACCCGGCAATTATGGAGTAATCATGGACGAAGCATTAACAGGGAAAGTGATAGCTGTGAACGGACCTATTGTCAAGGCAGTGGGACTTACGGGAATAAAAATGTTCGACATTGCCGAGGTAGGTGCCGACCGTCTGATCGGGGAAGTCATCAGGCTTGCCGGGGAAATCACCATAATACAGGTATACGAGGACAATACAGGCCTGAAACCGGGTGACGAAGTTATTTCATATGGACGACCGCTTTCCGTACTTCTTGGACCGGGACTTATCGCCAATATCTACGATGGTATTCAGCGTCCGCTCGTCGGTATTTCCGAAGTTTGCGGGAGTTACATTAAAAAAGGAATCAAACTCTCACCGCTGGATGTAAACAAGAAATGGGATTTTCAACCGTTGGTAAAAGCCGGAGATGAAATCAGAGAGGGGACTATTATTGGAGAAATTCAGGAAAGCCCGCTGGTGATACACAGAGTACTTGTTCCCCTGGGAATCTCGGGAAGATTGGTTAACATTGTGAATGCCGGAGCTTACACGATTGAAGAAAATATATTTGCGATCGATACCACTGCCGGTTTGTATAACGGAAAACTTGCCACGTATTGGCCGGTGCGCAAACCCCGCCCCAACAAAAACAGGAAAAAACCTTTTGTGCCTTTGATCACCGGTCAGAGAATTATCGATACGTTTTTCCCTATTGCCAGAGGGGGAACCGCCGCTATCCCCGGAGGTTTTGGTACAGGAAAAACCATGACACAGCATGCTCTGGCGAAGTGGTGTAATGCCGATATTATCGTTTATATCGGTTGTGGCGAACGCGGTAACGAAATGACTGATGTTCTTACGGATTTTCCGAAACTTATCGATGAAAGAAACGGCAGGCCTCTGATTGAGCGTACAGTCATGATTGCAAATACATCCAATATGCCTGTACCCGCCCGTGAAGTAAGCATCTACACCGGAGTAACCATTGCTGAATACTATCGGGATATGGGATACAGCGTGGCGGTAATGGCCGATTCCACATCGCGCTGGGCGGAAGCTTTACGGGAACTATCCAGCAGACTCGGCGATATGCCGGCAGAAGAAGGATTCCCGCCTTATCTGGGAACCCGTTTGGCCGAGTTCTATGAAAGAGCTGGTCTTGTAGAAACACTTTCCGGCAGGGACGGTGATATTACCATTATCGGTGCTGTATCTCCACCCGGCGGAGATTTCTCGGAACCTGTCACGCAACATACTTCAAGATTTGTGAGATGTTTCTGGGCATTGGACAAAATATTGGCTGATGCCAGACATTATCCATCCATTAGTTGGATAGACAGCTATACAGAATATCTTACCGACATCGAGGATTGGTGGAAAAATCTTGATGACAAATGGCTAATAACAAGAAATGATGTAATGAATATTCTGCTCGAGGACCATCGGCTCGAACAGGTAGTAAAACTTGTCGGCAGTGACGCTCTTCCGCCTTCTGAACAATACATTCTATTCTGTGCCGAAATAATCAAGAACGCCTTTTTGCAGCAGAACTCTTTCGATCCGCAGGATAAATTCTGCGCCCCGGAAAAACAGCTAAAACTTCTAAATAGTCTTTTGACTCTTTACAAAAAAGGCCTGGAACTGGTTCATAACGGAGTGTCCGTCAAAAATATTGCTACGCAAGACGTTGTTTCAGAAATCGTTCGTCTTAAATCTGAAGTTCCCAATAAGGAGCTTACCGAAATAGATGCTTATATGAAAAGATTGGAACAGACACTGGCAACGCTTAAAACATCGTTGTGAGGATTGTAATATGTCTTCAGAAATTGAATATACCAATCTATCGGGAATATCCGGTCCCTTGATTTTCGTTGATGGAGTTAAGGACGTCGGTTACGGCGATATTGTGGAGATTCGTGATGCAACCGGTGTTTTACGTATCGGTCAGACGCTGGAAGTAGATGAACAAAAAGCCGTAGTTCAGATATTCGAGGGTACAAGTGGTCTTTCTGTACAAGGAACAAGAGTTACGTTTGTGGGAAAGGCACTGGAAATCCCCGTTGATCGTGAAATGCTGGGCAGGGTCTTCGACGGCCTGGGCAGACCGATTGACGGCGCTCCACAGATCATTACAGACAGAATGATGAATGTAAACGGCCTGCCGATTAATCCCTGGAGCAGGGAATATCCGAGAGATTTCATCCAAACAGGTATATCAGCTATTGACGGCATGAATACTCTTATTCGTGGCCAGAAGCTCCCGATATTCTCGGGAAGCGGATTGCCGCACAACCGTATTGCAGCCCAGATAGCACGACAGGCAAGAATCCTGACGGCAGAAGAAGAATTTACGGTTATCTTTGCCGCCATGGGAGTGAAATTCGACGTGGCCAGATTTTTTATCGATTCTCTTGAAGAATCCGGTGTTCTTACGCATTCCGCCATATTCCTGAGCCTGGCCGATTCTCCATCGATAGAGCGTCTCGTTACACCGCGTTCTGCACTGACGCTGGCCGAATATTTGGCCTTCGAAGAAGGCATGCACGTTTTAGTAATCCTGACTGATATGACAAATTACTGTGAAGCACTTCGGGAGCTTTCCAGTTCCCGCGGCGAAATTCCCTCGCGCAAAGGTTATCCCGGTTACCTTTACAGCGATTTGGCTTCTGTGTATGAACGCGCCGGACGACTCAAGGAAGGCAAAGGCTCCATCACCCAGATGCCGATTCTCACCATGCCCAGTGACGATATTTCTCATCCGGTGCCGGATTTAACGGGATATATCACGGAGGGGCAGATCGTGCTGGAAAGAGAACTCTTCAATAAGGGAATTTACCCGCCCATTGCCGGTTTGCCCTCCCTGTCCCGGCTGATGAAGGACGGCATCGGTGAAGGACGGACACGCAAGGATCATGGTCAGGTTGCCGCACAACTTTTTGCTTCTTACGCGAAAGTCAAACGCATACGGGCTCTGGCTGCCATCGTGGGAGAAGAAGAACTTTCCGATCTCGACAAAATTTATTTAAAATTCGGAACGGCTTTCGAAGAAACATTTTTATGCCAGGCTTATGATGAGAATCGTTCCATTGAACAGACATTGGAGATCGGTTGGAAGATGCTTTCCCTGCTTCCCCGCGACGAACTGTATCGTATTGCGAGAGAAGATATCCAGCGATACTACATACCTGAAAAGGAGAATGAATAATGCCAAAAATGGAATTGCCCCCGACAAAATCATCGCTGCGAAAACTCAAGGAAGACCTGACTTTCGCTTATGAAGGATATGATTTGCTCAATCAGAAACGCGAAATTTTGGCCATCGAAATTGTCCGAAAAATTGAAGCTATCAGAAAAATTGAAGCTGATTTTCAGGAAGTCTTAACCCAACTCTATTCGGCATATACGGAAGCGGCTGTAGACATGGGTTCAGAAGCGATTACTTTGCAAAGCTGTTTCGAAATGAGGGGCTATTTTATCCGTACCAATTTCACAAAATTTATGGGAATGAAATTGTTAAATTACAACCTTAATCTCAAGAATAATCTTCCGGCTGTTACATTGCCGCAAACGACTGCCGCTTATGATAATGCAAAGGAACAATCACGAAAGGTATTAAAAATACTTGCCCAGTACGCAACTATTACCAAATTTATCATAATGCTTTCACGGGAGTTAAAAAAGGTGCAGCGGCGTGTAAATGCGTTGGAGAAAATATACATTCCTCAACGCGAAGAGGCAAAAAATTATATCATGAGCAGAATTGAGGAAATGGAACGCGAAGAAATCTTCGTAAAGAAGCTTATCCGGCAGCGCCAATAACGTGCATTTTTGTTCAATAGGTCAAAAAATTAAAATCAGACGAAAGGAGATTAACCATGAAGTCAAGAGACGTCTTGAAATATATGGAGATAGCTGAAAAACAAGCCCAAGACAAAAAAAAGATGCCGGCTAAGAAAACATACGCTTTTAAATATCTGGAACTGGCCGAAAAACACGCAGAGAAGATTGCCGCAAGATGGGTAAAGGATATCAGAAGCAACGCCAGAACTCCGACATACAAAAATCTGAATGAAAATCAAATTGTTTCACAGTGCATAGAGTTTTATCAGAATTTCAGTAAAATGTTTGTTTATGAAAAAATCACAGATGACGTGGTGAATTATTTTCGAAAATACGCTTTGGAATGTTACTCAATGAATGTTCCAGCAAAAGAGGCTATCTATGCACTAATATTGATGAGACGGCATATCTGGCTATACGCAGAGTTTCAGATGATTTTCAGTGCCGGAATTGCCCGGCATGAAGCACTGGATACATTGAACAGAACAATTTTGATTTTTGATTATGCAGTTTTCGAGGTAACCTGGGAATACCAAAATTTGATAAAGAAAGACGCTGCTAAATTATAGTATGGACAAAGAACTTATAAAAGCATACAGGCTGTTTCTTAAAGACAGCATTCGCAAGGTCATCGACTTTTCCAAAACAGACCAGAACCGAGGTATCAACCCTCCGCCCATTGAAAAAGATTATCCTAAAGATGCAAAAATCATTGACCTTATTAAATACGGGCAGCTAGAAAATATAAGGAAGATTGATCTTAAAACGGCTATCAATAATCGTGAAAGCAGACGCTCATACAGTAACCAGCCGCTATCAATCGAAGAATTGTCTTTTCTATTATGGGCTACTCAAGGAATAAAACAGAAGCTTGATGCGGGCCACGCTTTAAGAACGGTTCCTTCCGCAGGTTGCCGTCATGCGTTGGAAACCTATCTGTGTGTCCTGAAAATCAACGGTTTGGATCAGGGAATCTATCGTTACCTCCCTCTTGAACATCAACTATTGTATGAGTTTACAGAGGATGACCTGGACAAAAAAATGTGTCAGGCTGTTTTCGGTCAAAGCTATCCCAAAGACGCGGCTGTTACATTTATATGGACCGCGATTCCCTATCGAATGGAATGGCGCTACGACATTGCTGCGCATAAGGTCATTGCCATTGACGCCGGTCATGTCTGTCAAAATCTCTACCTCGCCTGCGAAGCTATCGATGCCGGCACCTGTGCTATAGCTGCCTATGATCAGGAAGAAATGGATGAACTGCTCAGAATTGATGGACAGAACGAATTTACAGTATATCTTGCTTCAGTAGGGAAAAAACTGAAGTAATTAAAATATTAGTTTGAATGAAAAATAGTTCCGTAAATCATAATAAGGAGAAGCTTTTATATGAAACATTTAAGGATTGTCTATCGCAACAGTGGTTTGCGCATTTAGCACCAACGAATGTTTGAAGAATCCATAAATATTTTCCATGGATTAAAGCTAACTTGAATAAGAAATACAGGAGGTGAAATTATGATAAAAAAATCTGTTGTATTATCCATAATCATTATGATTATTTTTGTTCAAGGCATTGCTTTAAGTGATGACGGGAAGACACTGAAACGCACTATTGATCCGGTTATCATTAAGGGCAAGGATTGCGGATTTATTCTCGGACACCCCATAAATAATTATAATTTATATTCCTATAAAGATGACAAGCTCAATACGATTCCTTTTCAAATAGACAAGGTAATCAATGGTAATTATGTGCTGACATCGGGGAAAGATATATCTAAATATTCTAACAACAATTTTGATAAGGACGATGAACTTGTTTTTATGGCAAAAGATGCTGGTAATAAAATTAAAGACTATAAATTCAAAGATGCCTTATCGTGCGCTGAGATAGAAGTGATAGATCCCGAAACGTCGGACAAAGGATGGGTATATCTAGTGTTGTACAGAACGGTAACTCAAAAATCATCCGTAAATTATGTAAATTATGATGCAGGCAACCTTACAGTAACTGCAGCAAATTATATTGCGGCGTTTGATATAAAACATCCGGTAGCGGCTTCACATTATTCTTTTTGGAAAGGACTTGGCGGTAACGGTACAAATTTAATAGACAGGGTAAAAGCCAGAATCTCAATGACATCTATGGGAATCACATTTAACCCTACCGAGGATGATATTAAGGTAAAAGAATACGGTTATGTTGACGGGCCGGTACGCGTAATTATTCACACAATAAACAAAACACCTTTGATGTTAGGCATCTCCATAAGTTCACCGGAGCAGGATACTATCTATTATTATACGTACGCTGAGTTTCCTTTCGCAGTCAAATTTCCGATTAAACCGTTTGCTTTCCATGCTACTATTATTGATGATTTTAGGAATTGCATGGGATGGAAATTTTACTCGTCCACAAATCCGGCAGGACACGTTATTAACGGTAAAATGGACGCCTCGGATAAATCTCTTGATCTATCGCCGTGGAAATGGAGTGTTCTTACCAATGAAAAATTCGGGTTTTGGTCGCGATGCATATCTCCACCGGCATGTTCTGTAAAAGTTAATCTATATTATAACGACAATTCAAATGCTGTCGATAAACACGAAAAGGTTAAGGGAGAACTTCCAGGTATCGGATCTGATTTTGAAGAAGGCTGGTCTGATTTAAAGACCCGCTCCATAAAATTCAATCTTGTACATTTTTTTACAAAATCTTACATCCAAGGTATGGAAAAAGAAATTTGTGATGTGCATGATAAACCATTGAAAACTTCGATAAAACCATTTAATGCAGACCGATAATTAGTAATGCCTTCTCTTCCGTTCCCGTGCACCGCACGGGAACGGTTAGCCAAACGTCAATATTTGTTTATTTTTGATAATCATAAATTTTACTTTTTATTTCTTAATTCACTTTTCCCGGCACATTTCCGGCTTCTTTTCTCCAGACTCTGCGCAGACGCAGAGAATTGCTCACTACCGAAAACGAACTCAAGGCCATTGCGGCAGCGGCAAACTCCGGATTCAGCAATATTCCCCAGAAAGGATATAAAACTCCAGCAGCAATAGGAATCCCAATCACATTATAGAAAAATGCCCAGAAAAGATTCTGTTTGATAACGCGCATTGTAGCCTGAGAAAGGCCAATGGCCTCCGGTACGCCGAGCAAATCGTCCCGGATTAAAGTTATGTCGCTTGCCTCTATGGCCACGTCCGTTCCAGCGCCGATAGCTATGCCTACATCAGCCACCGCCAGTGCCGGAGCATCATTGATTCCGTCGCCGACCATAGCAACAATCTCACCAGCCGACTGAAGCTTTCTTATTTCTTCCGCCTTATTGCCGGGAAGAACATCCGCCATTACTCTTTTAATCCCCAACTGCCCAGCAATGGCCTGCGCTGTACCGGTATTATCGCCGGTAATCATTGCCACCTTCAACTCCCTGTTAAGCAGGTCAACAATTGCCTGTTTGGCCGAAGTTTTCGGTGTGTCCGCCAGAGCAATAATCCCAAGAATATTTTTTTCGGAAGAGACAAAAACGGTAGTTTTCCCTTCATCTTCCAGCTTGGCCGCCTTTGAATCCCAATCGTCTACGTCAATGTTTTCTTTTTGCATAAAAAAACGATTCCCGATAATAATCGATTTATTTTCAATAAAAGCTTTTGCTCCCATGCCTGATACAGCTTCAAATTTTTCGGCATCCGCAATATTAATTCCACTGGTTCTTGCTCTTTGCACGATTGCCTGCGCCAGCGGATGTTCGGAATTTTTCTCCAGTGCCGCGGCATAAGCAATGACCTGCTTTTCATCACATCCCTCCGCAGCAATAATATCGGTTACGGTCAGTTCGCCCTTGGTCAGGGTTCCTGTTTTATCGAAAACGACAACTGTCAGTTTGTAAATTTTTTCCAGTGCCTCGCCACCTTTGATTAATATACCACTTTGAGCACCCAGGCCTGTACCCACCATGATTGCCGTGGGTGTAGCCAGTCCCAGAGCACAGGGGCAGGCAATCACCAGCACGGAAACAAAATTAATCAATGCACGGCTGAAATTACTTTGTGCGGGTAGAAAATACCAGACAGCAAACGTGACAAACGCAACCATAAAAACTGAAGGAACAAAAACGGAAGCAACTTTATCCGCCAGACGCTGAATAGGCGCTTTGGAACCCTGTGCTTCTTCTACCAGACGGATAATTTGCGCCAGAGCGGTTTGAGCTCCGACACCTGTCGCACGGAAAGTAAAACTTCCTGTCTTATTAATAGTTGCCGCAAACACCTTTTGTCCTTTTTCTTTAGTTACCGGCATGCTTTCGCCGGTCAGCATCGATTCGTCAATTGTGGATTCACCGGATAGAACCACTCCATCAACAGGAATTCTCTCACCCGGTTTGACAACTAAAATATCTCCCGTTTTTATTTCTTCCACAGCAACTTCTGTTTCTTCATTATTGATGATCAAATGCGCCTTTTTTGGCTTCATTCCCATCAACTTTTTTATTGCCGTAGAAGTTCTTCCTTTGGCTTTAGCTTCCAGAAGCCTGCCTATAAGTATAAGAGTAACTATCATTGCCGCGCCGTCAAAATAAACATGAGGTATCACTCCCGCAGTAGTAAAAAATCGCGGAAAGAAAGTCGCCGTCGCTGAATAGGCATAAGCCGAAAAAGCACCGACAGCAACTAATGTGTTCATGTCAGATGTTTTTTGTCGCGCGGCCTTGTAAGCGCCGATAAAAAAACGGCTGCCTACCCAAAAAACTGCAGGAGCAGTCAGAATAAACATCACCCAAAGCATGATTTGTCGCGGAATAAAATCCAGAAAACCAAACCAGTGCTGCATTGAACCCATGAAAATGATAAAGCTTAGTATCGCGCCGCAGCTTACTTTTAATTTAAGTTCATTGAGTTCTTTTATGCGGGAAGCTTCAATGGGATCGGCAAGATTATCTTTGAGTTCACCTAAAAATTCATAACCATTCCCGGTTACAACTTTTTCCAGTTCCGTAAGGCCGCCCCATTCGGCCGAATGGATAACTGTGGCACGGCCTGTAGCTAAGTTGACACTGCTCTCCACTACACCTTCCACCGAATTTAGTGCATTTTCTACACGCCGCACACAGGCGGCACAGGTCATTCCGCCCACGGAAATAATGGCTTTTTCCTGATCTGAACCGGACGTATCGATTAGGGCCTCATAGCCCAGATTATTTATTTTATCCTGCAATGCTTTTGCATTAACCCTGTTGCTATCATATTCAACTATGGCCTTCTGCGAGGCGAAATTAACATTCGCTTTAGATACACCAGTAGTTTGACGCAAACCCTCTTCAATGCGTCTTACACACGAAGCACAAGTCATTCCATTAACGGCGAATTTTACTTTATTCAACAACTTCGTATCCTGCTTTCTTTACTGCCGCAGCAATAATCTCAGGGGCAACTGCCTTTACTTCTTCATAAGTCGCTACTCCGCTTTTTAAATCGACTCTTACATCTTTTATCCCATCCAAAGCGCTTAAGGCTTTAGTTACAGCCATTACACAATGCTGACAGCTCATTCCCTTTATCTTTATACTTTTCATAAGAACAACCTCCTTATTCAGGAACTAATTTAAGAACTTTTATCATAATGGCAAGGTCAATCATTATTTATGGAAATTTTTGGGCTAAAAACCGGGCATCACATCTTGCTTGATTTAAAATTTGTTCTGTATTATTGAATAATAAACAGATTATAGGTGAAAAATGATAATTCGCTGCTGGGGATCCAGAGGCTCTATTCCTGTTTCGGGCAAACAATATTTGCGCTATGGCGGCAATACTACCTGTCTTGAAATCAGGACAAATGACGATGAAATATTGATCGTTGATGCCGGTTCCGGTATTCGAGAAGCAGGTAATCATCTGATCGCATCCGGCCGTCATGATTTTACTCTTTTATTAACGCATGCCCATTGGGATCATATTATGGGCTTTCCCTTTTTCAAACCTATTTATTCACACAAAACCAATTTGAACATCTGGGGTTGTCCTTTTGCCCAGGATTCCATAAAAGAAATGCTCGCGCGCACCATGGAAGCTCCTAATTTTCCGGTAAACTTTGATTCAATTCACGCCAATATGTCCTATCAAAATACTTGCATCGAATCCTACAATCTTGGATCGATGATCATTACACCCGTAGCCCTCAGCCATCCCAACCAGGGTTCGGGCTATAAGTTTGAAGAAGATGGCAAATCCTTTGTTTTTCTTACCGACAATGAGCTGGATTTCATACATGAAGGCGGTCTTGATTTTCAGGACTACCTTGAATTTTCCCGTGGAGCGGATTTACTTTTCCATGACGCCGAATATAAAGAAGAAGAGTATAGAAAAACACGCGGTTGGGGACATTCTTTTTACAAAGACGCATTAAATCTGGCAATCGAGGCCGGAGTTAAAAAATTAGGTTTATTTCATCACAATCAGGAAAGAATTGATGCAGAATTAGACACAATTGTGGACGATTGCCGTAAAGATATCAAAAAACGCGGAAAAGATCTGGAATGTTTTGCTGTCGGCCAGTCAATGGAATTCAGACTTTGATATTTCATAATTAAGTTTCGAAAACAAGAAAGCATGTTTTTTACTTTGCACATATTATTAATGGCAACATCTACTTTGGGAATGATTACCGGTATCGGCGCCGCCATGTTTTTCCGTAAGAAAAAAAACTGGTTAAAAATTCATAAAATGGTCAATTCAATAAGTTTTGTAGGAATGGCAGCGGGAATAGTTATGGCATTTTACTATGTATTCGAAACCGGTGATGAACATATTAATGGGGTTCATCAAATTATTGGCTTAGTTGCTTTCACCTCTGCCATCGTCTCAATTTTTCTAGGGTTTCATCAATTCAAAGCTAAAAATAAACTGGCTATCAGATTGGCACATCGCTGGCTGGGACGTTTTTCCCTGCTGATGTTTCTGACGGCAATAATCTTCGGATTGATGTTAATAAATATCATTTAAATAATTCTCGCCATTGAAGTGATTTTATCTAAATATGTTTCTCCCCACTACCAGCGCTGAACTTAAAAAATTAGGATGGGATAAGCCGGATATTATTCTTGTCACCGGCGATGCCTACATCGATAGTCCTTATATCGGTGTTTCAGTAATCGGACATGTTCTAAGTGAAGCCGGATTTCGTGTGGGTATTATCGCTCAGCCAGACTGGCAAAGTAAGACCGATATCTGCCGGCTGGGAGAGCCGAAGCTTTTCTGGGGTATCACCGGCGGCTGTATGGATTCCATGGTCGCCAATTACACCGCCACAAAGAAAAAAAGATTAAGAGACGATCTGACTGCAGGAGGGAAAAACAACCGCCGTCCCGACCGTGCTTCGGTAGTTTACGCCAATCTGATTCGCCGGTATTTCAAAGAAACAAAACCTCTGATATTGGGCGGTGTTGAAGCCAGCCTGCGGCGTGTTGCTCATTACGATTACTGGTCGGAATCTATTCGCCGTTCGATTTTATTTGACGCCCGGGCAGATATTCTCGTTTACGGTATGGCTGAAAAGGCTATACTGGAAATTGCACGAAAACTGCAGAACGGCGGGGATATAAAGGACATCAAAGGAATTTGTTATATCTCTTCTGAAATACCGGCTGATTATATTGTATTGCCTTCTTACGAAGAAGTCAGCGCGGACAAAAAATCTCTTATTCGAATGTTTGACATTTTTTATCAAAACAACGATTCTTTAACCGCACAGGGCTTATTTCAAAAGTACGGTTCCCGATACCTTATCCAAAATCCTCCGCAACCTTGTTTAACCTCTGAAGAACTGGATAAAATATATGCGTTTGATTTTACCCTTGATGTTCATCCCTTCTACCGGAAGCAAGGCATAGTCAAGGCCATGGATACTATTAAATTTTCCATAACATCTCACCGCGGCTGCTATGGCGAATGTAATTTTTGTTCAATCGGCTTGCATGAAGGCAAAACAGTAATCAGCCGTTCTGAAAAATCAATAATCAAAGAGGCCAGAAATCTTGCTGCGCTTCCTGACTTCAAGGGCTATCTATTGGATGTAGGCGGCTCTACGGCAAATATGTACGGCTTTGAGTGTCAAAAAAAACAGACTAAAGGAGCATGCAAGAACAAAAGATGTCTGTATCCCGAGGTATGTTCAGGTCTCAAAGCAAATCACAGCCGGCAGATAAATTTATTGAAAGAATTACGAAACATCAAAGGTATCAAGAAGGTATTTGTCGCATCAGGCATCAGATACGATTTACTGCTGAGCGATAATAAACATTGTACCGGTTATATGCAGGAACTCATTCAGCATCATATTTCCGGCCAGTTAAAAGTTGCGCCGGAACATGTCGCTCCGAATATTTTAAGACTAATGGGCAAACCGCAGGCACAGTTACTGTTAGACTTTAAGCAGGTTTTTGAAAAATTTTCTAAATTGTCAGGGCAGAAACAATTTCTGACTTATTACTTTATTGCCGCGCATCCCGGATGCACTGAAGAAAATATGCGTGAACTTAAATCTTTTGCCGGAAGGAAATTGAAAACCAATCCGAGGCAGGTTCAGATTTTTACACCGCTTCCATCGACATATTCCGCTCTTATGTATTTTACTCAAACCGATCCGTTCAGCGAAAAGAAAATATTTGTAGAAAAAATGATGAATAGAAAACAAAGACAAAAAGACATCATTACGAGAAAAATTAATTAAGAATATACTTTACACTTGGAATATTTTTATCACATCTCTTTAACAACAGGCAGGGGATTCTATATTATTACTTGTTAAATTTTGCAAACATCCAGAAAGGCATTCCTACCGGATTAAGTTTTGTATATTTTTGTTTACACGAAATGTAATCTTCAAGTTTCTTGATTGCTTCACCGGGTGTATCGACAAATTCTACGCCTGCTTCATAAGTTTCATTCTCAGTGATAACTTTATTCCATTTTACTTTTCCAAAAGCGGTTATTCTTTGGCGTAAATTCTTTAATATTAAATCGATTTTAAGGAGGGCATTGACCGGTAAAAGAATATTGGCCTGGATTCTGGCACCGCCGACAGATATGTCCTTTGTATAGTTATAGATGATTTTCTCCTGCGGAGAATTAGTTCCTCCGGAAATGATAGTTATGGTAATTTCATTGTCCTCTCTCAGGCGCTCTGCTCTCCGTCTTTCCTCCTCTTTCGATTGTCCCACACCTTTTTTTTTGCTTTCCTCCGGTGAACTCGCTCTTTTTATCTCGTGCATAAAGATACATTCTCCTTCACACTTAAGAATTGTCTTTTCACTCCCTAGCTAAAACAATACCTAACCGATGACTTAAATATAAGAATCTCAATCTTTTATGTTAAAGAAATAAATACCACATGTTACAGGATGATTATTTACTATAAATTGTAAGATTATGATTTACAAGAAATAAATTATTATATTCGTCCGTATTTATCTTCGAAGCGTTCGATATCATCATCGCCACAGTATTCACCAGTTTGCACTTCAATAAAAATCAGATTTTTGTCAGAAGAATTCTGAACGCGGTGTTTTGATTTTTTAGGAATATCAATCGAACTTCCCGCACATATAGATATCTTTTTGCCGTCTACAATCGCCAATCCCTCTCCGGAAACAACAAACCAATGCTCACAACGCAAATGATGAAGCTGTAAGCTCAGACATCCACCGGATTCAACAACTATTCTTTTTACTTTATAATCAGGGGCATCCAATAAAACTTCAAAATTACCCCAGGGGCATTTGGTAACTTTTCTCATCTTTTCCTCAAAATTTTTGCCTTCCTAACTAGCATAAATTTGAGTGAATGGAAAGGTCTTTCAGACTCGCTTCCGACAGCAAATTATGATAATAATGCACGCAAAAAAGAAGCATGAACAATAAAATATATGTTGTTGTCGGGATAATAATCTGAAACGGTCATTTCGGAAAACATTTTGATGAATATAACCTATAAAATAAAGAGAAGTAGAAAAAGAATAAAGACAATTTCCCTCCAAATCAGCGATAAATCCGAATCGGTAACTATTGCCGCTCCCTATTTTACACCGGTTGATGAAATAAACCGTTTTGTATGGGAAAAGCAACACTGGATAAAAAAAACATTACATAAACACAAAGAAGAAGCATCTAAAGAAAAGGCTCCGGAATATGAATCGGGCGAAATGTTTTATTATCTGGGACAATCATATCCTCTGAAAGTTTTTTTTGATCCTCTTGAAACAGCGGGGGTTTTCTTCTGGAATAATTGTTTCTACCTGAACACACAGGAAAATAAAAAATTAAAAAAACATTATTTTATTTCCTGGTATACAAAAAGAGCACGGGAATATCTTGGCGGGCGTGTTGACTTTTTCAGTAAAGCACTTAAATTGCATTCTGGAAATGTCAAGGTAACATCCGCTGAAAAACGCTGGGGTTCCTGTTCAGCATACAACAATCTTTCCTTCAGTTTCCGGCTGATAATGACGCCGCCGGATATAATTGATTACGTAATTGTGCATGAACTGATGCATATTATTGAAAAAAATCATTCTCCGAAATTCTGGTATCGGGTTAATGACGTGATACCGGAATATAAAACGCAAAGACGCTGGCTCAGAGATAATCATCACAAATTTATACTCTGAGCTATTTGAAGAAAGGACTGTTGAAATATTTATATGGAGAAAATCGAAACCGTTGATTTAAAGCATCGTGATTGTCTCACCGACCGCTTTCATAAAATGAATTTACAGCTCTCCGATTATACATTCGCTAATGTTTATTTGTTTCGCAAGGTAAGTAATTACAAATTTTTAACAACGGATTGCGGATTATTTGTTTCTGGCCAGAATAAACAAAAACAAAAATACATAATGCCTTTAAGCGATCCTAGTGGCTGTGATGTCAAAACATTTAAAAAAATTCTGAACAGACAAGACTTTTTCTTTCCTATTCCCCAGGAATGGCTGCCTTATTTCCCGGAAGACAAATTCTTTATCAGCTACGATGAAAGCGAGTCTGATTACATCTATCTTACCGAAAAAATGGCAAGTTTTAAAGGAAGACAATACCTATGTCGTCGAAATCATCTTAATAAGCTTCTATCTTCATACGTGCCTGAAGGTAAGCCGATATCGGCAGATAATCTTCAGGATGCAATGAGCGTGCTCCACAAATGGCAGAACGACTGCAAATCGACGCTGGACAAAACCGATTTCGAGCAATGCAGTGAGGCCCTGCACAAATTCTCCGGACTTGCACTCTGGGGAATAATGTATTACATAGCCAACGAACCGGCAGGCTTTATCATTGGTGAAGCTCTTAATAAGGACGTATTTTGCCTGCATTTTGCCAAAGCATTTAAAAAGTATCATGGCATTTACGAGTTTATGTTTAACGACACAGCAAAAAGATTGAAGTCCCGTTATAAATACCTTAATCTGGAAGAGGACATGGGTAATAAAAATCTACGGCGGACAAAAAGTTCCTACGGAACGGAATTTCTACTGAAAAAATACCGTGTTGGTCTGAGATAAAATGGAAAGCATCAACTAATGAACAACTATATTAAAATAACATCGCTGCACGAAGGCGATCAGGGAGTTATTCACTCTATTGAAGGAGGCTCTGCTATAACCAGCCGCCTTGCCGGAATGGGCATAGTGACAAACGCCAGATTCCGTGTCGCTCAGGTCAGCGGCGGCCTTATCATCGTCCAGGTGGCGGATACTAGAATTGCACTGGGACACGGTGAAGCTTCAAAGATTATGGTCAGTAAAATTATCCCCGAAGATCAGGTATGCCTGCCACCCATTGAAAAGGAAATCTGCGTTGCCCTTGTCGGTCAACCCAATGTCGGTAAATCAACTGTTTTTAACATTTTGACGGGATTGTCTCAGCATGTGGGCAACTGGCCCGGTAAAACCGTGGAGAAAAAAGAAGGCGTCCACCGTACAGATAATATTTTAATCAGAATAGTCGACTTGCCGGGAACTTACAGTCTGACAGCTTTTTCCGAAGAAGAAAAAATATCACGTGATTTCATTATCAAAGAAAAACCTGACCTGGTGGTTCTTGTATTGAACGCAGCGGCTCTCGAAAGAGGCCTTTATCTTTTGGCGGAAGTGCTTTTGCTCAACCGGCCGGTAGTTGTTGCATTAAATATGCTTGATGTTGCTTCCAACCAAGGTATTCAAATTGACACAAAAATTCTGCAGGACGCACTTGGAATACCTGTAATACCCATGGTGGCAAAACGGAATAACGGAATCAAGGAACTTGTAGCACAGATATCATCAATGGCTTCCTTCGAAAATAAATTTTCCCCGCAACGGCCTGATGTTTCTAACGATCACCTGCAAATTTATTATGACATATTGAAGCTTGTACGACCATATATTCAGGAACCTTACACTCCGGAATGGATAGCCGTCAAATTGATGGAAGGCGACCCTGAAGTATCAAAAATGGTTGAAAGCAAGGCGCAAAAATCAGCATATAATGAAATAGAAAGTCTTTTGATCAAACATGAAGACGCACTACATGCCGTAGTTAATGGCCGATATGACTGGATTGAAAAAATTTCCAGAACGGCCGTTTCCCGCTTTAAAATGGGCGAAGTTGTCCTCACCGACAGAATCGACCATATTCTGACTCGTCCCATCTTCGGCATTCCTATCCTGCTTGGAGTAATGGCATTGGTCTTTTTTCTTACCTATGTAGTCGGTATCCCCTTACAGGGATGGCTGAGCGATCAGATTCAGCATTTTACAAAATTCTGTGAACCGTTTACAATCAACTGGCCGGAGTGGCTTAGAGGAATATTGTTCAACGGAGTAATCGGGGGAGTCGGTTCCGTACTTACTTTTTTGCCGGTTCTGCTGATATTCTTTACCGTTATGGCTGTTTTGGAAGATGTGGGATACATGGCTCGCGCCGCTTTTGTCATGGACAGATTCATGCATCTTGTCGGTCTGCACGGCAAAAGCTTTATTCCGATGTTTCTGGGTTTCGGCTGTAACGTACCCGCTATCTTAGGCGCTCGGATTATCGAAACACGCAAAGCACGAATCATTACCCTGCTTTTAATTCCTTTTGTTCCCTGTACTGCCCGGCTGGCGGTATTGACGCTTGTTTCCGCCGCGATTTTCGGATCCAATGCCGCTTTTGTATCCTGGAGCATAGTGGCCCTGAACATTGCAGTACTCGGCATCGCCGGAATATTTATTAATAAGACTCTTTGGAAACAGGACGCTCCTTTTATAATGGAGTTGCCGATCTATCATACTCCGGATATAAAAACAATTATGATGGTCGTCTGGTCGCGGACATTATCGTTTGTCCGAAAAGCCGGCACGATAATTCTCGGGGTATCTCTGGTTATCTGGTTTTTATCTTATTTTCCTAGAGGAACAGTGGAAGAAAGTTTTCTGGCCTCATTTGGCAGATTGCTTCAACCGCTGGGCGTTCCGTTGGGATTGGACTGGAAGATGATTACCGCTCTTTTAACCGGCCTGGTAGCAAAGGAAAATGTCGTGGCCACGTTAGGAGTTCTTTATTCCGTAGGCCGGGAAGGCCTATCCAATATACTGCCGACTGTAATGAGTCCGGAATCAGCAGCGGCATTTCTGGTAGTGATGATGCTTTTTATACCATGCGCGGCGACGGTTGCCGTACTGAAAAAAGAATTAAACAGTAATAAGTGGTTTTATTCCTCAATTGTCATGACGCTGTTTGTTTCCTACTTGGGCGGAATTGCGGCTTATAATTTCGTCAAATGGCTTGGAATCTGATTCAACTTTCAAATCAAAGCGCTATCTTTGTTGGTCCCGATTTATCGGGATTGTCGGCTTCCACAACACCTGAGAGGCGTTTCGCAACGACAGACAACATTATGACATAGTATCGAAAATGAAAATTCAGTTCTTTATTAAGAATCTAATAACTAACTTCTCTTACCACGGGACGATATAGGAACAAATTGCGGCGTAGAAAACTTGTTTGACTTTGCATATCGTCAGCCGAATTGCAAACGTATGTTACAACCAATTTTTTATCCCGTGAAAACTCGATATGCTCTTTTCCGGCATAACAAAAATTCCCTTTGTCATACAGTTTACTTTTAGGATCAACTTCCGGAATCGGCAAGGCAAGAGCTTTCGGCTCACTCCAAGGACCTTCCAGTTTATCAGCCATCTGATACAATAACTTATCGCCTTTATTTTGCGTTGATAAATATACAGCAATCCATTTTTTATCAGTTTCATGGTATCTTACACTCAATTCGGAAACGCAGGCATCAAGTACAATCTTAACCTTTTCGTGGTCCAGTTTGTTTTTCCAGTTTCCTTCTTTTGTAAAATATTCCACGGCGCCGATAGGATTGTCAATTTTACTTTCAGGAATGCGGGCAAGTATATTACCCATGATGAGTACCTTATCTTTCGAGTAAACATAAAACGGATAAAAATAAACATAATCATCATAAACTACAGAAGTTGCCGCAAACGCTGCTATTTCAGAAGGAATCGCCTGTGTTAAATCAATGTAATCGTAATGCCACTCGCGGGGATCGGCGGCAGAGAAATCTTTTATTCGCGCAAATTTGTGACCCGATACTTTAAAATTAAATATTTCTCCTTCTTTATTTCCCGGAGTAATAGCTGTTAAAGGAATATACAAAACGTTATTGACGATAAAAGGGTCTTGCGGCCACAGCCATTCGTTTTCATTAAAAGATGATACAAAACTCTCCCCCCTATATTTCAGGTAATACTTAATTTTAAATTCGTTATTAACTGAACAGGTGGAAATAGCCACGGTTGTTCCCAGTATAACGTCCATATTGATACGATCTTTTCTGTATCCTTCACAAGAGGCAAATGTATCTCCAAACACCCACAAAACGCGTTCTTTATCCAGCGGGATGGAATATGCACCGTCTCCTCCATACCAGCAGTTTTTATCCGGGAAAACCGGCAGACACTGACCTTGAGAACTTGCTGCCGAATATTTCGCAGGAAGAAGTGAAGAACACGAACAAAGAGTAAGACTTAAAAATAAAAATATAATAGGTAATGATCTTTTCATCATATATATAACCTATAGTTTTTTTCGTTTCTCAAAATCCACATATTTAGGGGCTGTTCAAAAGCTTGTCCCGTACTTGATACGGGATGCTCAGATGCAAGCAACTGTGTGTCAAGCCAAATCAACAACTCACGAATTCCAGCACGTTTCGGTCTTTATCATCGAGTTTATTATGACCAATAGCTTTCTCATACACGCAGTGATAGCAACTTTAAAGCATTTGCCCGCTTCTCGAAGTCTCTTATAGAACACTTTGATCTTGGAATTGCAACGAATAGCTGTAACAGCGCACATGTATAAAACGGTACGAACTTTGGATCTTCCGCCCCAAATTGAGCGTCTGCCTTTATACTTGCCACTGTCACGATTCAAGGGTGCAACTCCCACCAAAGCCGATATCTGTTTACGGTTCATGGTTCCAATCTCAGGAACGTCTGCCAAAACGGTCCGAGCCATCACTTTTCCTATGCCCGGAATACTTTGCAGGATCTTGTCCTTCTGGCGCCAGATGGGACTGTTCTTGATCAGATCATCCATCTCCCCGTTGATCTCCTCTAATAGCCGCTCCAGCATCCTGATATGCCCCTGTATCCCTTTTTTCGTCCACTTTGTGGCATGACTCAAACGATTTCTCTCTGCTGTGAGCATCTCAACAATCTGAAAACGTCTGGCATTGAGGGAATC
>SCVW01000052.1 GCA_007244375.1 Smithella sp.
TTGTAGACTCGCACAATCTATTGACTCAATGAGCAGTGTTTTTTTCACAATGACTTGACACAAGTGGGCAGATTATCGAATTATTCTGCTCACAGGAAAAGGCGGGGTTGTTTTGGACAATGAAGTTGGATGAAGGGTGGGACAAGCACCCCTCATCCGTTGAAAAGTGAGTTAAACTCACAAAAGGCCCTTTATTGATATTGTTTTTTGACGTATGCGTCAAGACCCTCTTTGAGTTGGGCCGCAACTACCCCTGGCCAAGGCCCGAAAGATGCTCGTGCTGTAAAGGGCGCATCTGGGCTCATGGCTTTGACACCGCCTATTTTGATGACTTCCCGGAACCCTTGTGGATTCGAAAATATCGATGTGTAGATTGCCGAACCGTTTTCAGAACTCGCCCCAGCGGCTACTGGAGCAGATTCCAGGCCGCCATTGCCACCATCCGTGAACATATTGCGCACCGCTTAACCGAGCGCAGGTGGAAGCCGGACCTGCCTAGATCCAGGCAGCGTCATTGGCTCAATGGGCTCAGGAAACAGATCCTCACCCATTTTGGCACAGGCGCTTCCGATGACCCGTTGCAGGCTTTTGATTCCTTGATCGCCCGGGGAGTCTGTGCCGCCTCAAGGGCCATATAATCTGCCAACCCGAGTGCTCGTCTCGGACCCAACCGAAGGGTGCCTTTGTAGTTAAGCCGGCTTTCGGCAATAAAGCAAGGCAACCATCAACCACACAAGGAGGTCCCTATGGATGAGCAACAACAAAGAGAAATTGCAGTATTTCGGTTCGGGGTCATCAGTGATTTTGTCAACTGCAACCACTTGAGTCATGCAAAACGGGCCAGGCTGCTGCGAGAAAAGTGCGAAAAAGAGTGGCAGATCCCCCATTCTGCTCGCAGCCGGCTGTCGGCTTCCACCATTCGAGAGTGGATAAGAGTCTACCAGAAGGCCGGAGGGCGGTTGGAGGCGCTTTATCCAAAAAGCCGAAGGGATAAGGGAGTGGCCCGTGCCATCGATGAAGAAACCGGCCAGGCGATCATTCGGCTGCGCCACGAGCTGCCTGAGAGCCCTATTAATGCGCTCATCTCCGAGATGCAGCAGCGATCGCTCTTAAAGCCGGGCGAGGTGTTGACTCAGGCAACCGTCTACCGGTTTCTCCATCGGGCGGGGCTGCTCCGTCCGCAATGTCCGGCCCCGGTGGACCGCCGCAAGTTTGAAGCCGAGCTTCCCAATGACATTTGGCAGTCGGATGCCATGCACGGACCGATGATCCGCGTGGGCGATAAAAAACGCAAAACCTATCTGTTTGCCTTCATAGATGACATGAGCCGCCTGATTCCTCATGCCGAGTTCTATCTCAGCGAAGGCCTGCCTTCTTTTCTTTCCGCCTTGCGTTGTGCCCTGCTCAAACGAGGGCTCCCGCGAAAACTCTATGTCGACAACGGCCCCGCCTTCAGATCCACTCTCCTTCGGGAAATCACCGCCTCCCTTGGCATCGCTCTGGTTCACTCCAAGCCCTACAAGCCCGAAGGGCGGGGCAAGGTGGAAAGGGTCTTCAAGACTATCCAAACCCAATTTCTGCCCGGCTTTAAGGGCAACTGCCTGGATGAGCTCAATGAAGCCCTCGATTGCTGGCTGCGAGATGTCTACCATAAAAGGCCCCATGGCGCGACCGCAGAGCCCCCTCTCAAACGCTATGCCGATCACATGGAGTGTATCCGCCCCGCTCCCAAAGACCTCGAAGATTACTTCCGCAAACGCGCCCGAAGACGTGTTGCCAAAGACCGCACCGTGGCCTTGAACGGCAGGCTCTATGAAGCCCCGGTACCGCTCATTGGGAAACAGATCACGCTGCTCTACCATGACCATGATCCGGCCCGCGTGGAAATTACCCTGGAAGGGCGCTCCCATGGCTTCCTCACGGTTCTTGATCTCAACGCCAACTGCCGGGTCAAACGCTATTCACAGCGTCTAGTGTTGGAAAGCTCCCCGCCACAGTCCATCCCCACCGGCAGGCTGGCCTTTGCCGGCGAGGAGGAAACCTCATGAAACCTCTCTATCGAACCTTTTTCGGTTTTACCCGTGAGCCCTTTACCGCCGAGCTCAAAGCGGACCAGATCCTGCAAACCGCGGAAGTGACCGCGGTTGCAGAGCGCTTCGACTATGCGGTGAACCTCGGAGCCATCGCCCTGGTGACCGGAGAAGTCGGCAGCGGCAAGTCCACCGCTCTCAGATGGGCATTGAACCGTTTGCACCCCTCAGAGTTCCGCCCTATCTGGATCACAGCTTGCTCCGGCTCCATCCTGGAACTTTACCGCTTGCTCAGCTCTGAGCTGGAAATGGAAACCGCAACTTACTCCCGAGCCACTCTTTTGAAATTTATCCGCCGCCAGATCCTTGAGCTGACAGATGGCCGCAAACAAAAACCGGTCCTCATTATTGATGAGGCATCGCTTCTGCGCCTTGAAGTCTTTGCCGAACTGCACACCCTCACCCAGTTCGAGGGAGACTCAAGACCTCTTCTTCCCATCATTTTTGCCGGCCAGAATAACTTGCTCGATCTGCTCCTCTATCGTACTTCCATCCCGCTTGCCTCAAGAGTTGTCGCCCGCTGCCACCTGCAGGCTATTTCTCGATCCGATATGGAGCTCTACCTCAACCACCACCTGAAAATTGCAGGGATCAGCCATCCGCTTTTTGCCGATCAGGCCGTAACCGCCATCCATCAGGGTTCAGGTGGGCTTTTGCGACGCGCCAATCATTTGGCCAGAGGGGCCCTCATCGCCGCTGCCCATGAAAAAATCCAGCAGGTCTCGGCCGAGCACGTTCGCATCGCTTCAAGCGAGCTCATCTGAAACCATCACAAGGGGGTTTAAGAACATGAAAGAACCCGATGAAATAAAAATCGCCTGGGTGATATGGACCCTTCTCTCCTTCCTCAATGACATTCTCTGGGACAGGTATGAACAAGAGTTCCTCCAACTCAGCGCCGATTCCCACAAAATGCAACAACTCGATTGGCTCGTTGCCTATTTGAAGGGCTACGATCTGCCTTTCTAAAACCCTTTTATACTGCAGGCCGACTCACCAAAGCCTGCAGTTAAAAAAACCTTGCCGTCGGCACTGCTATGGAAAAAATCCTTGTCAAACTCGCACGCTATTTTGAAAATCATTGGCGAATTGCAGTTCTCGACTTCAAAAAAGGACTCTGGTGCGTTGCCCCGATCTCCTCCAATATCGCCTACCTCAAGGCACAGAACCTCAACGGCCGCCACATCCTCATGCAGCCGCTGCACTCTTCCCATTACCTGCTCGCCGACGATCTCACCTGGCCCCTCGTCTGCCGCCATCATCGCTACCCGCAGGGACGATGGAAACCCGGCCGCATGGTGGTTGAGACCTCACCCCACAACTTCCAGGTGTGGATTCACTTCCATACACCTCTTGCGCTTCAAGATAAACGCTACTGGCTAAAGATACTTCGCAGCGACCCCGCAGCCGATCCCGCCAATCGCTTCGGCAGATGTCCCGGCTTCTGCAACCCAAAACAAAAATACCGCAGCCAAAAGGGACAATATCCTCTCTCCAAACTCATCTGGATCGATTGGCAAACTGAGGCCATCATACCGGCTATAACACCTCAAGATTCATCCAGATCCCGCATAATCCCTTTTCCCTTTACCCCAGTGGGGGGTGTGTGCCATCAATCCACTATTTGCCGAAAACAATTTGACTG
>SCVW01000036.1 GCA_007244375.1 Smithella sp.
GGCCTGATTATCTAATGTCAGATCCGCAACGATATGTTTTAACCGTCGGTTCTCTTCCTCCAATACCTTCAGTTTCCTGGCATCGCTTACGCTCATTCCGCCATACTTGGCCTTCCAGTTGTAGTATGTCGCGTCGCTGATCCCATGTTTGCGGCATACTTCCATTACTTTCTCGCCTCTCTCAGCCTCCTGCAAAATACCGATGATCTGCTCCTCCGTAAATCGCTTCTTCATCCGTGCCTCCTTAAAGTGTTTTTCTATTCTACACTCTAATTAACTCTGGCACAACTTTCGGGGGGTATTCCCTACCTACTTATCCACAGTCTTTGAAATCTTCAAATTAGATGATTAATACTTGAAAAGATTCAACGTAACTAATATAAGCTGTGTACAGTGAAGTGGCACGAGCAACGCACGCTACACGCGAAATAAACGAGCATCATCCTTACACAATTGTTAGACAACTCATGCCCTCAGCACTCGCCATGGCGAAGGGGTATTCAGTGCAATACCTTCACGTTCAAGCCACGCACGATTCCAAGCGATTCGCCAATTGCCGGCAACCTCGACTGTAGATCCTATGATATCAAGATTCCGAATTCGGCTGATTGTCTGATAGCGCACCGTACACACAAGATCAGGCCCTAAACCGTATCCAGTTAGCCGCCGAGTGCGATAGTCCCGACAAAACACTGAGACTTGCGCGAACCCAAGCGGGAGGTGCCGAGCCACAGTAGGATTGGATTCGGCGATGCGCAACGCAGCATCAATGATCCTGCGCCGAAATCTCCGAATCTGAGATGGAGAAAGGAGCGGCATTATCACAGAGCCATCCACAACAGAACGCCAGCCATTTCGGTGAACGGTAGCAACCCTGGGAATGATCTCTGGAATCCCACGTGCGGCATACCAATCACGACGTACGTAAGGCCAATTGATTCGAACCGCCTGATACATATTCCAAATGCGACGCATCCATTGAGGACGATTCTTTAATGGAAAGAATGCGATGGATTCTATAACGTTTGTGTATTTCGCTAAGTCATCCGCAGCAGTGCGACGATTTCGGAGGAGTTCGCCATGGAACACCGCCCACCCTATACTTGAGGAACTTCCACGGATAGAAACGAAGTACCGTTCATAACTAGGAGCAAAGGTTTCAGCTAAAATGCCGGTCTGAATCGCCGAGAACTGTATCGTTGGAAAGTCTGTGCTGCGAGTTCGCGCATATACAATTAGTTGATCACCCGTGGGGACGCGCGAGCGGATTGTTCCCTCGATAACCCACCATGGAGTAGCAGTTTCTTCGCGCAATTCTTGTAGTAGTAATTCCTCAGGAATAGGATAACCTTCCCCTCGGTGGCGCACGTAAAAAATGGCAAGTGCGGCTGCTAAGCCGTTACAGTCATCTAAAAGATCGTCACAAAGCTTAATGATCTCATTTGTGCCGAGAGCTTCCTCGTTGCCACGCTTGTCGCGGTAGGTGATTTCGAATTGTCCATATGTAATATCGCCATGGCTAATCCCATTACGAATCGTATGACGATAAGAAGATGTGATCTCTTCAAGGGGACCATTCGAGAGTTCTTCGCCGATTGCATGAATGTCCAGGCCTTTCGTTCCAGCATCCCGCGTCCTTCGGCTAAAGTGCGCCGGCAACCGGGCAAAAGGTGTTAAGACACCTTCTACTAGACGCAGATAAGTTCTGTGAATACACTGGTCTACGAACTTCAGGAATTCCCAGTCATGTGAAATACCAAATTTCTGGTCATGCCAATCTTCGACGTTAACCTCATGCAAAAACATCAATGCCCTGTTGATTTCAACCAGGTGTTCTCTCAAATAATCGTGAAGCGCTTGCGTTTCTTGTTGATGAAGATTCTCAAGCCATTCCGTGAAGGCCGCTTGCACGCTTCGGTTGAAAAACCGTTCTGGCCGAGACGATGTATAGCACCGCAATACCAGATATTGACCATCAGCGGTACCGGATGGAATATTAAATAGCTGCGCTGCCGCTGCTCTATCGATTTGTCTGCTCTTACTTGTGAGGGGATTATCTAGAATCATCGATTTAAGTAAAGTTGCCTAATGCTGCAAATGACCGGTACAAATATAACAAAGCAAAATTTGCATCCGAATTAATTTGTTTTATTATATGTTTTACTTAATACAATCTAACTTCCCTATGACTGCTTACGGCAAAAGTGGTCACCTAATATAGGCAATTATATATAAATTAGCCTAGTTATTCTCCCGGCTTTTTACAGTTTTGAAATTCACTATCTTGACCGGAATCATACTTAGGCTAATATCGCTATACTTAAGAATATTTCTTAATCTTTCATAAGTCATTTTCAGCTCATATTTCGCCATTAACGGCAAATCTGCTTTTCTTGGAGCTTGTTTGCTTCTGTCATATAAAATCCAAAGTCGAACCGCATAGTCTTTACCTGTTACATCTGCACGTTGTTCTTTAACATAATCAAGGAAATCATTTTTCTTGGGGTGTTCAGAACTATCAATATACGCCCTTATCTCTGAAAGAAAGGTTTCGTCGCTCAGGAAAAATTCGCAATAAAATCGTGCTTGAGAAAACAGATAATTAATAGAGCTAGAACCGCTGTATTTTTTTATATGAATTATGTTAATGGGTCCTCCATTCATGTATTCAAATATGTCACAAAACTCTTTGTTTTTTGGGCCTTGACCAATTCTTAACTTTGTCTGATCAAACAGAAGGGCATTTTCATTCAATTCGCAATATTTCTTACTGAAAACTTCTTCTCGATTCTGTTTTCTTGCGATATCAGATATATCAATATTTTGATAGCACTCAAGAACATGGCTCTCTTGTAACACATTATCTATAAAATCTGTCACAGCGTGATAGAAATCATCATCTACCTTTCTCCATATTCCACCAGAAAGAACAAAATATTCTCCCTGCAACTCTATTTCGGCAACGATACAAGCATAAAGCCCCCATTTCCTATATCCGATAATTCTGTCTTCTTCATGGGAATAAGCATATACGTTCTTATTTTTCAGGCCTTCTATGTTAAGGTTATCAAAATTCAAAACCTTTTCGGACTTCAGGTGCAGAATATCTAAATGGGGGAATATACTATTTTCTCTCTTTGGATAATTACTATATGTAAAACTAAATTGGTCATCAGCGATAAATTCCGGGATCGCCAAATGGATACGATCATAGTTTTCATTCATTAATTTTTGAATAAGAACAAGGTCCAACTTTTCCGCCTGCTCTTTTGTCACATTCTGAAGGTTTGGGTAATTAGGAAATAGGTTTTTATATTTTTCACTATTATATTCTTCAATAAACGTTTTTCCGTAATCAATCAATTTATCCCAAGAGAGCTTGTTGTCACCAACAATCTTAATAGTTAAATTGTCCTTCCCTTGTAAGGTCACATTTTTGTTACTTTCAAGATGTGCTGAAATATATTTAAGAAGCTCGGTTTCATTTAAACCGAAAGAAAAAGCGTCAGAAGGTTTACTTAATTGTCTATCTATATGCTGGGTAGTCAGCGCATGGGTGCTACTTTTTGTCTGGCGAAGCTCTTTATTACCACACATATTCATAGCTGTTTTTATGCCAAAGTCAGGAAGAAGGCTCTCTTTTTCTAGTAGCACTCCACCCCTCACGCCAAAGGTAGCAGCTAAAATTCTTTCATCTATATTAATGAGAAGAAGACCACTTGGACGTTTGCTAAAGGTATCGAAATGGACTTTATCTTTTGAATTTACTATTTTTTCATTGATAAAATCAAGCCATGGAGGATCCTCAGAATTTATGGTAATAGCCTGTTCGCAAAAAAACTTAACAGCTATCCCATCGATCTCAAATTCTCTTATCTTGAAGGTGTCGCTCTCAGAACTTAGATTGTCTTCTTTGATAACGCCGTTAAAATCCTTTCCTTCTTTCGCCAGATAAAAGGAAATCTGTCCTAATTCACTGGCCATTATAAACCCTCTTTATAACCTCTTCTTTGTGAAGTAACTCTACGAATATCCGCTTCGTCGATTCCGATCATTGCTAAAGCACCTAACGTGGCGCTCAGCGGCGGTCACCGTCCGCTGAAGCAATTGGTTCGACAATTTTTTCCATAAGTTCAAATATAATACCATGTTCCAAGAATACCGGATGCTCTGGTGCGCGTCCCGGTGCAGATCGGAATCCGACTTTTCTGAAGAAGTCCGCTGATGTGTTTCGTGCGATGGTATGAATCTGATGGCACATTTTAACTGATGCGATACGACATAGTTCGGTAATGAGCCCCTGGCCGATGCCTTTTCGCTGATAGTCGGAGGCAACAGCCAAATGTCTTAGTTCAATCTCATTCTCGGCTGTCCATACTGCAACCAATCCGCCTACGATCCGCCCGTTTTCTTTGGCCGATAGTTCAAGCTTCTTACCGTCGATACTGAATTTACTCCGGATATTACGGGGAAAGCCGAGAGGCTGCCACAGGATACGCCAGAGGAGTTCGTCAACCTCTGCGGCATCGCCTGCTGTTTTTACGATCTCCTCAGTTGCCATTTTCACTTTCTGTATGTCTCGTGGATGTAACTCTTTCTCACCAGCCCAGTACTTCAAGCACTCTCCCCCGCCAACATCAAGAACGCACTCGTCAAGAACTCTATAGCCGAGATGCTCATAGAATGGTTTTGAAGGCAAAGATATGCTCATGCTGAGTTTTCGAATCCCCTGCTTCATCGCTATCTGCTCAAGCTGGATCATTATGGCTTTGCCATAGCCTTGCCGCTGATGATCAGAACGCACAAATACGCCGATTATCTCGGAGTCTATCAAAGCACCGGCTGCCATAATAGAACCATCTCGTTCGGAGGTAAGAACCAATATTTCTCCAACTGCACTTCGCTCAGCAATTTTCTTCTCCGAATGGTGCTCTTTAAAGAATTCCACCGCACGAGGTGGATACACACCCGAATATGAAGCATCAATAGTCTCACAAATCATGCGATGAAGAGCATGCAAATCAGTCCTATTGAACAGACGAATCATAGCTTTGACTTCCTTCATTGCTTCTTGTCGAACGCAGAGCTGAGCCGGAGCAGCCCAGCGGGCTGCGATCGGCTCTAGCGCTTTGTTGGCATTTTTATTTCTTTTTGTTTACCTCTACTTCTAATAAAGGACTTTCATATGCTTCAAGCTGCCATTTATTATCATAACGCATATGATTTACGATTTTTGGTATAGCTATTCCGGCAATTGCCGCAACCTGAAGTAAGCACCTGTGCAGATGACCTCTCAGCATTTCTAATGATGCAAAGTATAGTTCTTTTGTATCAGGAGAACGTAAATGCCCCGGCAATTCAAGGGCGATATGTTTGTGTTTACGAAGTTGCTCTTCGAATGTAAAGAACTGCCTAATAGCTTCAAGCATAAGCTCAATAAGGAGAAATAATGTAGTATTTGTGAGATTTGCCATCTCCACCTGCTTATTAACTAACAGGGACCGTATTTCTTGAAGAGAAGTCAATGCATGTTCAATACAATCATCGCAACATTCAAAAGCATTTAATACCCGGCGGTCTGCAAGACGTATGACAATTTCCTTTGCAACCTTCTTTTCAGTTGCTTCGGGATGGACTGAGAATTCGAGGAACGGCAGAGTGATTGTTACGCCCGAAATGCGATCATTAATTTCTTTCCTAGCTTTTGAAATAATGTCTCGTAAATCAAATTTAAAAGGAGGTATTATATCACGCATTCGTATCTCTTATTTCCTCATGCCAACATTGTTTCTATGGATCGGTGCGAATATTGCAAACGCTGACAGCTCTGTCGGCATAATACCTCTTTTAAATTTTGAATGATGTTAAGCTAATACTTCAATATTAAAACATTTTCAATGATATTTTAGTTTTTCGTTAGGGATGTTATCTGGATCGGTATAATACCCCACCTCAATTATCCCAAATTATCCGTTGCACATATTATGGATTACTCATTGAAAGAGCGTATGGTCTTAAAATTTAGCTCACACTCACTTTCAAGAATAAATAGATAACTTAGGTTTCAAACCGTGTTCCATCTTAAAAGTATAGATATTCATATTCTTAATTAGAAAAAGTAGGCAAACAAACATAGCCGTCTCTGTTCAATGTAGGAATACAATCTATTTTATTTTGTGAAATGAAATATTTTTTCATGCGGAAATTAATATGTTTTTCCACTTTTAATGTTTGTAAAAAAAGATGGCAGGTGTTGGAGAAGTCGAATTCCCACTCAAAGTAAATCATATTAAGTTCAACATATCCACGCGGCGGAATATTTTCATATAGGTTAATAGATTTTTCTTTAAGCGAAATATTTATAAGATCATTAACGCTACTGCCATGTTTAACTTTATCTAACATGGCAGCAGGAATTTCCATCATAATATCAATCGGTATAGAAGTATTATTAATAAAATATCCATAATACATTGGAACTGAATCTTGCTTTCTTTGTTCTTTACATAGAGCAATAAAATATTCAGCATTTTTAACATCGGTGGCTTTATTTGTGTGAATGTAATGATCTTTCTTTTTATCTATGAAATTTTTACCTTCAATATGTGATTGAAGATCACTCCATGATACTGAACCGTCAAAGACATGAAGAGCATCTTCACAATTATTTATGTATTCCGACGGTTTGTTAAATTCAAACCAAACACCTAAAGCAGGATAATTACCAAGATCACTATCCTCCCACATGATATCGAGACTGCTTCCTTCTGGTGGCTTGCCACAAACTAATTCTACATATTTTTTTGCAATATGAAGCCCCCAGACGATCCATTTTTCATCATGCGGCATATTTCCACTGCTAATACTGCCGATACTTTCCCAGGGCATATCTTTACCTCAATAAGGATCATTCTTTTTTGCGAAAATGTTTATGTTGTTTTCGATGCTTCTATTAAGATCTTGTTTGCATTATCATTACTCACAGCTTTAAATTTTCTCTCTAAATTTAAGGCTGCAGCTTTTTTGTGATCGGGAATTAAATGCGCGTATCGTTTGGTCATCTCGAATGATTTATGTCCCATCAATTCCCGGATTGTAACAAGGCTTTCTCCTTGCATGGCAAGCCAACTTGCAAAAGTATGCCTCAAGGTATGGAAGGTAACCATTTGTAATCGATCTTTTACTCCCTCGTTAAATTTTAGTCGATTCACTGATCGCGAAAATGATTGAGATATGGTTTCAATCTTTTCTCCATTTTTGCTTTTGAAAATATAATCATTTGGATTTAGAGGTTTTCTTTTTTGTAACATAGTTTTTATAGCCTTAGTCATATATGCTTTACGACTTTCATTATTTTTGGGATTCGCAATGTTAATAATTTCAGTTTCAAAATTTACATCATGACCCCTAATGTTAAATATTTCTCCGGCCCGAAGACCGCAGTGTAATGAAAGCAGGGATATATCATGAAGTTGTGGATCTTTTTTGTCACCAGGATTTTTTTTACGATGCTGATCAATTTTCAGATCATCAAGTAGCAATTGAGCTTCTTTGTATGTTAAAAACCGTTCTCGTTGATTCTTTAATGTTGGCAATTTAACGCCTTTTGTCGGATTTTCTCCCTGATATAGCCCCCATATTTTTGCTTTATTAAACATCTGGCGTACAATAACCAGACAATGTTTTACACTTGCCGGGGATAACTCCTTTCTCAATAAATCATTTTTTATTCTCTCCAAATCGAAAGAAGATATTTCATTAAGTTTTTTTTCATCGAGACGCGTGGCCAGATGTTTTCTATATCTTCTCTTATCATCGATTCCTCGTCGGGACTTGTTTTCTTCAGCCCATTCCAAATATTTTTTAGCAACTTCTTTAAAAAATGGCGCCTTTTCTTTTTGCTTAGGTAGTTCATCACCATGACGAATTGATCTCAACCGTTCAGAGCGAATATCAGAAGCAAGTTTCGCGCTGTATCCTTCAGAGATCCATCCTATTTTTTCGAATATTCTTTTTCCTTCTACCTTATAAGATATATCAAAACACACATCTGGTTTATTCTTGAAAAGTCGTTCTGAAGAAATTCTTTCAAAAACACCCTTGTATCTTGTTGCTGTACGATAGGCCTTCATAAACATTTTCCCGACACATTTAGTAAAACTTTTTAGGCATCCGTTTATCAGTCGATGCCTTTTCTTAGCTCCCCTATAGCTCCCCTTTTCTGTTAAATGCTGTTATTTTCTGTGAAAATGAATTTTTGTTATTCTTTTGTAAGTATTGTAAATTACGAGTGTAATGATGTCAAGTGATTTATTGTGAAAATCGCATAAAATGCGAAAAAACGGATTCCTAATCCGTGTGCCGCGCGTTCGACTCGCGCCAGGGGCACCAATTATCTCGAGGATTTAGTCAAGGCATTCTGATTTGTTCAGGCAGGGAAAAACAGCTGTTGCGCTTGAAGTGCTCTTGGCTCCGTGAGGCATTACCATTTCGGTAATACTGAATTCATAAAACGACTCCACGTCTGTAGATAATCTCCGTAGACATTCTCCTCTCTTTTCACTTTTTCTTTCCTGGGTTTAGTTTGTTTATGTTTCGGTTTACCTCCCTTCAATTCCAGATAGCCCAGAGCCAATCTAAGAAATGGAGGAATTTCCCTCGCGCCACGTTCCCAGCGGCTTACTGTCATTATATGTACAGACAAAGCCTCTGCCAGCTTGTTCTGACTGTATCCGTTGGCCTCTCTCCACTGCTTCAATTCTTCAGGTGTCATGGTTGCCTATATAAGCCAACGGCTTATAAATGTCAAGCAGATTTGATTTTCCTTTTTGCACCTTTATTCCTGAAATTATCAATTTTCATATTTCCAATTATTTGTGCTACATTACAGTTCGAAATCTTTAATAATAAACCTTCTCCATAAATTTATTGGCAATGTCCGCTGCTCTATTGTAAGAAACAACATCATGAATACAACATCCGGCAAAAAGAGCAAGGCATGGGTTGTATATATTCTACGTTGTTCCGATAAAAGTCTATATACAGGCGTAACCAATAACATCGAGAAACGGTTGATCGCTCATAACAAGGGAGAAGCGTCAAAATACACGCGCTCCCGGAGACCTGTAGAATTATTGGCAACCAGCGTAAAAATGGAAAAAATGGAAGCGATGCACCTGGAATTTAAAATTAAAAGTCTGCCTAAAGAAGAAAAAATAGCCGCCCTAAAAAAACTTGCAGGGAAAAAGCTGAAAGTTGCTATTAGAATTATAGAAAAGAATCCCTTTCGTAAAGAAACTTTGAAGGCCATGTTGCGATTATGGCAGGTAAATCTGAAAAAAATATACAAAAATATTCCTTTACATGGAAGTCCGGAACGCTCTGCCTTTCGCATTGTTCTGGAAGATGACAACAACAATTTTTTTGTGTTGGAACAAATTTTACCGAAATCTGTGGAAAACAAAAAACGCATATCCGCGATCCTTGATTTTTTAGCAATGAAAAATTTAGCCCGTATACAGCCGTATCTAGCCTCGGAAAAAGGAGAGTTTGTCATCAAGCACAAAAACAATTTCTGGCAAATGGCTCCTTTTGTACAGGGCGTCGAACTTAACCGTGAAAAATACGTTTATGATAAATGGCGCGGTCCGGTACTGGCAGGTTTCCTGATTGATTTACATCGTAAGTCAAAAGGATTGTCTTCCCCAAATCCACGCAATGTGTTTTTTCTTAAAAATTACATTTACAAACTAATTCATGAAATTAATCTTTATAATAAAGATATAAAAGACGAAATTAAAGAAATCGCCGACTTTTTAGAAATAGATTTTATGCCCGCGTATGAAAAATTGCCTGTGGCATTTTGTCATGGCGATTATCATCCGCTGAATGTTATCTGGTCTACCGACAATATTAAATGCGTAATCGACTGGGAATTCTGCGGTTATAAAAGTGAACTTTATGATGTGGCCAATTTAATCGGCTGTATCGGAGTGGAAGATCCGAAAAGTCTCACTGGTGATCTCGTTAAAGGTTTTATCGCGGATATGAAAGAGTCGAAAATTATTACCAAAGCAAGCTGGATGTATTTATTGGAATTTATTGTTGCGCTTCGTTTTGCCTGGCTTTCCGAATGGCTGCGCCGGGAAGATAAGGAAATGATATCTATGGAATTGGATTATATGCGCCTGCTAATTTATAATAAAAATATTTTGCAAAAATCGTGGCTATGATAAAGACGGCTTAATATTTTATTGCAGCGTAGACAACAAAAGCTGCTATATAAAAAGGTTCCTGTAAAAGAGGGATAATGACATGCACCTCGAATGTCAAAATTGCAAAGTAGAGTTTAATCCGGAAGATATCGCGCATACCCTGAAGAACGGGAAATATAAGTGCCCCGTTTGCGGGACAAAAATACCGGACCCGCTGTCCGCATCCCAAAAGAGCACTCCTGTCTCTATCAATAAATACATTCTACTTGCCGCTATTTTTCTGATAATTGTTACTGTTCTTTCTGCTATATATTTATTGAAACCAGCAGATAAAGAAATATCTGTAGTATATAAAACGGCTCCAGTAGTGATACCACCAACTTTCACTCCACCTCCTGTGCAAACGCTTCCCGTTCCTGCTGCTTCCGTTCCCGAAGCCGCCCCACCGGCAATAAAGATTCCGGACAAACTGCAGATTATAGAACAAATTGCTGCCAAGTTTCACAAAACCCACACATATACACTGATAGGAGATTTCGTTTGTCTGGATATGGCAATCGACGTTTGGAACCAACTGAAAACTAACGGTATTGACGCCAAAATTATGGGTGGAAACGTTAATGAAAATGTTACCACATGGAACTTTCGACAGCTGGCCAGAGAAAGCAATCACGCCTGGGTGGTCGCTAAACTTAGTCCGACAGAAAAAGTAGCCATTGAAACAACGGCGGGCACTATCATCAAGCCGGGAATGGAAAATTCGTCGGCTTATTTCAAAGGTATTGAATTTGATACTCCAGCCGAGATTAAAAGATTTGACTCCCTCCGGAAAAAAGCAAATGAAGTATGTCGTGATGCCAGTGAGTTAATCAAAGACTGGAATGAAAACTTCGTCGGCAAACAACGTCGCCCCGAAGAAGTAATTGCCAAAAAATCTCAAATTGAACAAAGAAAACAAGATTGCGAAAATACACTGAACAATCTGGAAGAATTCAAATCACGGGCAATTTTTTATTAGAAAAATCAAGGGTAACCCAAACAGGAGATTTTAATGCGAATCGAAAAAATCGAAGATAAATGCAATCAATGCCTACTCTGCGTCCGTGACTGCGTGGCCGGTGTATGGCGCATCGTAGAGGGAAAATCACAACCTGTGGATATCGAGTCTTGCAACAGGTGCAGCCACTGTATTGCTGTATGTCCTTGCGATGCCATACTTCATGACGGCCTCAAGAAAGACCAGCTTGTTAGGGTAAACAGAAATAACCTCAATCCAGAGGTGTTCCGAGATATAATTATCAGCAGAAGAAGCATCAGGCAGTTCAAAGACACGCCTGTACCTCGTGACGTTCTTGAAAAAATACTCGATCTGGCACGATACTCTCCCACCGCAAGCAACGACCAAAATGTTAGTTATACTATAATCACCGATAAAAAATTGATAGAAGAAGCCGCAAAGAGCATTTGGGGACTTGTCAGTCGCCTATACGATAAGACAAGGAAAGGAATCGGCAAAATAATTGTAAATGTTACCGGATTGAATAACCACAGGTATCTGAGAGTAATGGACTATTGTCAGAAGCAGACTGTTGAGAACGGCAGAGATTTCATCCTGCATAACGCGCCGGTTCTTATTTTGATTCACGCGCCGAGAAGAGCACGGTTCGCTGCCGATAACTGCAATATTGCCGTGACAACCATAATCAACTACGCTCATGCTCTGGAACTGGGAACTTGCTTAACAGGCCTCATGAACATGTCGCTGTGGTACAGCTCATCATTGCGCAGGAAGTTTGGCATTCCCAAGGACAAGAAAATTTACGCGAGTCTTGTAATGGGATATCCATCGTATCGTTTTACAAACACTGTCTCTAGAAAAAAACCAGAGGTGCAATGGCTATGACAAAGAAAATAATTGGGGTTTTAATTCTGATTATCGTCGTGTTTCATGTTGCCTGGTATGCGGCCAGTTGGAAGATGATGCATAAGAAACCTCCAGATGAATCCATAGTGCAGGCTACGTTTGATAATTTTTTGAAAAACGAGAAAATCAGCATAGACCGTAATTCATATACAGAAACGTCTATTGAAGCAAACGGCATCAGGCTGCACCTTGATATTTTTTCCGCCGATAAAAATGCGTCGACTATCGTGTTCATTCCGGGCACGTCTGTTTATACTAAATTCTACATTGAATTTATGTATAGGCTGTATTTACAAGGATTTAATATCATCGGATTTGATCCACGCGGGCACGGCCTGAGTAGTGGACTCCGCGGAGACTATACCATTAATGAAATAGTTGATGATACGCTTGCCGTCGTGAAGTACGCGCGCGATCGATTCGGCAGTAAAGTCGCCATTATCGGAAGCAGCCAGGGCGGCATGGTGGCCTTTTATGCAGCGGCACGCGATAATTCCATCGCAGCGGCTGTGTGCCATAATATTGCCGACCTGAACGGAAAAGACAACATTGTTCTATCTCAGATCAGACCCCCGGTTTTTATGGTTCCAGTTGCCGAATTTATGGCCGGATTATATAAAAACTTCGCAATTCCTGTTTCTCTGTATCTTGACCTTACAAAAGAAAAAACTAAAAGCGGTATAGACGCTGCCAAGCTTCTCAAAGATAATCCCGTAACTGTCAAATGGATCACAATCAGAGCACTTGGTTCACTGATGCACACGGAACTGGCCCAACCGGTCGAAAAAATTACGGTACCCATTATGCTAATTCATGCCGAAAAAGATACCATATTCCCTCAGAAATATGTTGAGAATATTTTCAACCGGCTGACGTGTAAAAAGAAATATCTGCTTTTAAAAGACACGGAACATCTGGTTATGACCAATAATGTAGATGAGGTTGTGCCGCCGATAGCTGACTGGTTGAAGGAAATCATGAAATAATGAATAGCAGAACTGATTTGAAAACCGGAACACAAAAACGTATCCTCAACTCACTCGGCAGTTTTGTCGATAGTTTGTTCATCGTGGCATCCAGGTTAGCCGATCATCTCAGACCTCGGCGAATTATAACTCGTGAAGCCTATGAGCAGCAGATTGATTACTACATCGATAATGGATACGCGGATAATCCGGAATCATTCTTTGCCTTCCCTGCGAAAGCTCCCGCTTATTCGATACTGGAGAGAAAACCTTATCACGACGGCGAGTACCAGCTAATCGGTTATCAAAGCGGATATACGACAAAGAATCCCTTGATTCGGGACTATTACGATTCATTCTCTGCCAATAAAACAGGCTATCTTGTCAGATGGACACATGTTGACAAACAGCGCAAGACTATTCTTTGCCATCATGGATACATGCTGGGCGAACCCCGACAAGCAAAAAAAATGTTCCGGATTAATAACCTTTACGATAAGGGACTTGATGTGGTTCTTTTCATCGCACCATTTCATTGGAAGCGTCAGCCAGGCCCTTTCACGCAGAGGGGAATATACATGCAGCCTGACGATGTAGTCATGACCTGCGAAGCTGTAGGGCAAACTATATACGATCTCTATGGTTCTTTTCTGATTCTTTCTGAGCTAGATGCGCCGGAGATTGGCTTGATTGGCGCCAGTCTGGGAGGTCATATCGCAGCCTTACTAGCGAGTCTGACCACAATCTCATCATTTGCAGCCATGATGGTACCGGCAATAAATTTCACCGATCCCATGGATCCTGATCACGCGCGGCTTCCCTTCTCTGTTGATGGCTCATTACGAAAGAAAATGTGGCGCGTGTGGGAACTTCATTCGCCGCTTCACTTTAGCCTCAAGCTGCCGCGGGAAAGATTGTTGGTGGTGGCTTCGCGCGGCGACCGGCTGTGTCCATTCGAACATGTACGGATGTTATGCGAAAAGTGGGATATCAAAAACAGGCGCTTTCTAACAGGTGGACATTGGCTTATTTTCAACCGAAGCGAACGAGGGCGTGCCTGGTATAATTTTCTTCTTGAAATGGGTTTCCTTGATTAGTGTATCCGATAAAGACTACAAATTAAAAACTAATGGCAATCTTTTTATGTAGAAAGACCTTTCCGATATATCTCCTTCTTTTGAATCAGATATTAACCCTAATAGGTAGAATAACTGCTGTGATACCCTCCCATTGTAGACGTCTCTGGATGGCAAAAGCAGTTTCATTATGAAGAATTCTTTGAAATATAGTTTCCTGACGAAAAACCAGTTTCCCTGTAAAAACTGTCGATTTAGGAAATTCGCGGACAATATCTTCACAGAGTTGTGTTGCCGCTTCTACAACATCAGTTGCCACATCCATGCGATAGTCAGCGGCATAGCCATAGGATCGGGCTATTTTAACATATTGGGCAAGTTGTTCTTTGATTGATGTCTTTAGCGCTTCAATCTCCGAAACACCTTTGAATGCACCGGAATCTATTTCCGCTACAGACACAAAAATAAAATTTCGATAAAGTTTTGGAAATTCCCTGAAAACAGATAGCCATGAATGCAGTCCGAATCCATTATAACCACTTACCAGAAAAATAGCTGTACGTTCATTTGGATTGGCTGGGTCCTCGTTAGGAATCTGACCGGCCGGAATTAAAGAAAGTATTTCTTCAAGCTGACGGATACCTTTCCTTACTTTCAGGTAATGGCCACGGATCAGGTAACATAAACCGATTAAAGTTGACGTAATAACCAGAGTAACCCAGCCTCCCTCACCAAACTTCTCATAAATGGTTACAATCAAGATAGTAAAGCAAAGAATAAATCCTATAATATGAATTACAATCCGATTTGCCCAGGTATTGTCTTTCTTTCTGTTCTGGAAAAAAAACTTCGCCATGCCGAACTGGGAAAGAGTAAAGTCAAGAAAAACATTAATTGAATACATAACTACAAGTGCCGTTACAGAACCTTTCGTGTATAAAAGTACCGCTATGGAAGTAACCCCCATTAACAGCACTCCATTTTGCATGGTTAGTCGTTCAGAAAGAGCTGAAAAACGCCTGGGAAACCAAGAGTCTTTCGCCATGTTGGCCATGATACTGGGACCGCCAGCAAAGCCGGATTGAGCGCCGACCATAAGAAGCGCTCCTTCGGAAAGGATGGTGACAAAAGCCAGAGCTCCTCCCAGATACCAGCCACTGAAAGTCTGATTAGCAAGGGTAGCGTTCAGGGTTTGTCCGATTATAGGTTTGATATCAAACAAGGCATAACATAAAAGTAAACCTGAGGCTGTCACGGCCAGAGAGACAGCAAGATAAAGCATAGTGCGCTTCCCCGTCTGCACCTTGGGTTCCCTCATGATATGCATGGACGTGGAGACCGCCTCAATTCCCGTATATGTACCGCCACCCATCGAAAAAGCACGCAAGAAAATCGCCATGATCCCCAAGAATCCGATGGTCGAAAGATCCGTACTGATGTTGCCTTGGTATCGCTGTGCCACCGTCCCGAATTCACCGGCATGGGTAAATAATCCATAACCTATCAAAAGGATGTGGGTAATAACGAAAGTAATAAAAATCGGCGCCAGAAAAGTAACCGACTCTTTCACGCCCCTCAGATTGAGAAAGACCAAAAGTATGATAAGCCCCATGACGAAGGGCAGTTTGTATGGCAAAAAGTTTGCGGGAAGGTAACTGAAAACGGCGTCTCCGCAAGCAGCCAGAGAAATTGTAATTGTCAGGATATAATCGACCAGGAGCGCGGAACCGGAGACAACACCCGCGTTGCTGCCGATCGTGTGAGTTGAGACCATGTAGCCACCGCCACCGTGCGGAAACCGCTCGATAATACGGGAATAAGCAAACGCAATAACAAAAATTGTAAATGCTGTTGCTATAGCAATAAAGATGGCCAGATATGTATGAGGTCCCAAAGCCTTGAAGGCTTCTTCTGGACCGTAGGACGACGACGATAGGCCGTCTGCTCCCAAACCAATCCATGCCAGAATCGGAATCAATGAAATTTTATGAAAAATTGACGGCTCATTTATATCCCGTGGCGCACCAATAAAACGGTATTTTATTCGCTCAAATAGCGATTGATGAGATTTATTATTATCCATTTAAAGATTGTCTATATGAAAACCGTCGGCAATGCACTGCAAGGAACACTGTTATTTTCACTTAACTGCGTTGGCTTTTTATCTTACATGCCAATCGTAAGATGCCGTAATATTTATTAAAACAGTTTTCAAAATTTCTTTAATCTGATTTTTATCGATTTCATTACTCTTTTTTATAAGTAATTGCAAGTAATGATCTATCAGGGATATAAGGCAGGAGATACCGTTTTCTTCAAGAAATGGAACTTTGCTGCAATCGCATTGTATCGGATGAAACAGTATCCTTTATTAATTTGTTGCGGATGATTTGTCGTTGAGCTATTAGAATTTCCCGATATTGTTCCACGTCTAAATTTATATCTTTGCCGGAACTCATGAGAAAGTTCATCACTAAAGATTTTTTGGAAGAAATAAAACGCTCAAGGTCCTCGTGTTCGACGCACTCTACAAATACTCTGAGCATATTTCTACGCAAGGGACGCGATGAATTAAATAAAAGCATAAGTACCATATTGTTAATTGTTGCGGCTATAAGCTCCTGTTGATCCAACCATATGTCTATAAGTTTATCCTTTTGATTTATACAATCAACTTCTTTATCAAATAAGACGGACATTTTTTTTAAGTCACGCGAAGAGGCACGCGTGGCGGCCAGCTTGATCAGCTCAGGGAAAAAGATTATCCACCATTCCCAAGCTTCGTCAATTATGAACATATCCACCGCCAGTTCATCTTCCGGAGCATTATTCTGAGAAAAAAGCATCCGTAGAAAATCAATACCCGCATGCCTTATAAAGTCTTTCACGTATATGCCGTCACCCGGACGAATGTCCAGCAACTCCATTGCTTCCAGCTGTTTAAGAGCCACTCGCAGAGAAGTCCTATCGACATTCATGGAATTAGATAATTCGCGCTCTGGCGGTAGTTTTTCTCCCGGTCTTATTTTATGGAAAAATATATCGCGCATGAGAGTAGTAGCAACCTTTTGATGAGCTTGTCTGTTGGCCATTTACTTAATTGTAACCTCCAAATAATTTAATAAACCGGTTTTTTGTATTATGTATTTTTTTCTTGACAAAAGCAAGTATTAATTGTATACATTGGTTAAACCAATATTATCAATGAATAATACCACTAAAATATTTTGAGGTTGGTTGCCATGAGAGATGTATTCGTTATTGGTGCACATACCATAAAATTCGGAAAGTATCTGGACAAAAGCATTAAAGACCTCGCTGCAGACACCGTAATTCCCTGTTTGAAAGATGCCAATCTTGATAAAAAATATATACAAGCCCTCTGGTTTTCCAATTCCGGGTGGGGATACAGCAAGGGACAGGATTGTATCAGAGCGCAGGTAGCCCTAAGGCCTATCGGAATGGATTCCATCCCTATGACTAATGTGGAAAATGCCTGTGCCGGAGGTTCCACTGCATTTCACCATGCCTGGCTGGGAGTCGCCAGCGGTCTTTACGATATAACTATGGCAGTAGGCGCCGAAAAACTTTACCATTCCAACAAAATGGCTATTTTTGCCGGATTTCTTGGCGGATTGGATATTGAAAATATTGCGGAAATAATTGCCAATATCTCCGTCTACGGAATGACAGAACAGGACAAAAAGGACATGCAGGCTCATGTGCAGAAATATGAGGCACTGGCCCAAAAAGACAAAAGTAAAAAAAAGAAAAAACCGACCATTCAAGACAGATTCCAGGAATATTGGGATATGTTCAAAGTATTCCTTCGCCTTAGCGATGCTATCGGTTCGGATACCGTAAAGAAGATGAGAAAATTGTTTGCCGGTGATCACTCTCCCTTCATGGATGTTTACGGTTTCGCCGCGCGCATGCATATGAAAAAATACGGGAGTACCATAGAACAACTCGCCATTATCGCTTCAAAAAACCATTTCCATTCCTCATTAAATCCTAATGCTCAGTATAATTTCACCGTAACACCGGAACAGGTTCTGGCAGACCGTATTGTAACCTGGCCGCTAACCCGCGCAATGTGTGCACCCATCGGAGACGGTTCCGCTTCGGCGATACTTTGCGACGGAGAAACAGTAAAAAAACTGAGTCTCTCATCTCAGGCTGTAAAAGTTAGAGCATCAATACTTGGTTCAGGACGAGAGCGGTCTTTTGACGACATTGATATCGGCGAACGTTTGAGTAAGATAGCATATGAAAAATCGGGACTTGGTCCTCAAGATGTCCATTTCACTGAGGTTCATGATGCGACTGCGTTCGGTGAATTACATCAGGCGGAAGCACTGGGCTTCTGTAATGAGGGTGAAGGCGGTATTCTGGCCGAAAGCGGTGCAACCAAAATCGGCGGAAAAATTCCGATAAATGTAAGCGGCGGGCTGGAATCGCGCGGTCATCCTATCGGAGCTTCAGGACTAGCTCAAATCCACGAACTGGTTACGCAACTTCGCGGCAAAGCCGGTAAGCGTCAGGTTAATGGAGCGAAAATCGGCATGGCCGAAAACGGCGGCGGAGCGCTGGGGCAGGAAGAAGCTGCCATGTGCATTCATATTCTGGAGGCGCCATCCCGTTAGGCTATAAAGCAAAACACAAATTAAATTTGTTTTTGTAATACCTTTTGATTTGCGGTAAATTACCTCTGCTTATGGAAAGACGTATAGACTGAGGTTTCTATCCCGTAAAAAATTGTTGTGAAGGAGGTAGTATGAATAATAAAATAGTTAATGATTCATCTCCAAACACCATAACTACACGCACGGAATTGGAAACGGAAAAGGAACTAACGGCACCTGCACCGCAAATAGAAGATTGGACTCAAGTAGAAAAAGTCATTTTGGAGCGCCGCAGCGTGCGCTGGTACAAATCAGAGCAGGTACCGGAACATCTGGTTCGGCGAATACTGGAAGCCGGCCGCTACGCTCCTTCCGCCGGAAACTCTCAGCCCTGGAAATTTATCGTTATCAGGGATAAGGCCTTGCTGAAGGAAATGGAACACGACGTCCGGCAAACATGTAAGCTTTTCCGCTTCTTTCTAAATTGGCGCGGACGAGGACCAATGGGTAAAATCGCCTGGTTTAACTCTCAGATGATGATTCGCCTATTGCCTCACGAGCTACACCCCATACCTCTGGGAGCAATGTTTCTGATAGCAGAAGGAAAATTAAAGCTGTTTCACGACGCCCCGACCGTCATTTTGATCCTGAAAGACAAGCGGGGAGTCAGCAATCCTGATCTGGATTGCGGCATCTGCGGTCAGAACATGGTGCTTGCCGCGCACAGTCTGGGACTATCCACCTGCTGGGTGGGTTTTGTAACAGCTCTTATAAAATCCCCTTATCGTTTTAAGTGGCTGAAGCGCCTTAACATCAAATATCCGTATGAACTGCTGGAAGGTATTACCATAGGCTATGCCAGAGGTAATCCGAACAAGATGGTTGAGCGCGAGTTGCACGAAATCGCCTGGTATGAAAACGGTCAGAAAACGATAACCTATTAGGAGGAAGCCATGACCAAAATCAGCCTCTACGAAAGATTAAGAATACCGACCTATGATAATGAAAAATACGCTCATCCCGGTCGGGTAAAGATCGACCTGACGAAATGTAACGGATGCGGTTTGTGTGTAAATATCTGTCCGGGTCACGCCTTATATCTTGAGGGTGAGGGTAAGGATAAGAAAGCCCGGATGGAGGCGGAATTTCCGCAGTGCATGTCGTGCAACGCCTGTG
>SCVW01000023.1 GCA_007244375.1 Smithella sp.
CAGAACATCATTGCCGAATACGACCAGAACAATAAACAAACTGCAACTTACATCCACGGTCCGAATATTGACGAACCGTTAAGCGCGGAAATCAGAAACAACCGGATTTACTACCATGCGGACGGACTTGGCAGTATCACAGCAATAACCAACCACATGGGAATGACTATTCAGAAATACGACTACGATGCTTTCGGCAACATTAAGTTTACGCCTTTCCCGATCTGGATAAAACAGCCGTACATGTACACGGCAAGAGAATACGACAATGAAACCGGACTTTACTATTACAGAGCAAGATACTATGATCCCAAGGCAGGCAGGTTTATACAAAGAGATCCGATTTTGCATCCTGCCATTGGAAATGCTGACAATTGTAGTGGCCGCAATTTATCATTTCAAAATGTTGTGCCTCCATTTGAGGAGCACCAAAGAAAACCACAAAACCTAAATCCTTACGTTTACACAAGAAACAATCCTATAAATTATGTTGACCCACAAGGTTTAGCGTGTGGATCTGGCCTAACAGAAATTTTAGTCCCAGACAGTCCATATGGTTATGATTTTACGCAATCATGTGAAATCCACGATCTTTGCTATGGTACCTGTGGAGTTAAAAAGGAGCAATGCGATAGATTATTTTTAATACACATGCTGGCCACATGCTTTAATCAAAGCAATTATTTCAAAAAATATAATTGTGCATACTATGCTGTAATATATTATGCTGCTGTATCAGCCCTTGGAAGACCTGCTTACAATGATGCACAAAGCAAGTGTCTATGCAAAGTAAAATAGCACAGATGGATAGTTATTAGCCTAAGATAATTTGAGGTAGATAAAATGGACGAAGGAACAATTGGAATCATTATATTAGTATTTATAAGCATATTAGTTTCTTTAGTTTTTCATATTTTTTATAAAAACTTTACAAATGAATCACTTATAAGTGGAATATTATCTGTTATAATATTTCTAGTTATCGCACATATAATGAGTGGGCCAGAAAAATTTCTTCTAATAGCGTTTTTTGCAGGTGGTACTTTATCAGTATTAATATCACTTATTGTTGGTGGCATTGTCTATGCTGTAAAGAAATACATAATACGAAGGTAATGGGATCGAATCTTTATTCTTATGATGACGAGAACAGATTAATCTATGTAAAGATCCAACAGGGCAACAAGATAAAGGAAGTAAGTTTTGCTTATAATCCCTTTGGCAGAAGAATATCCCAGGCGCTGGAGCGAGACGACTTTGAGGTAAATCTTATCAATCCGCCGACCTATCCTCAGATAACAAATTATGTTTATGACGAGCAGAACATCATTGCCGAATACGACCAGAACAATAAACAAACTGCAACTTACATCCACGGTCCGAATATTGACGAACCGTTAAGCGCGGAAATCAGAAACAACCGGATTTACTACCATGCGGACGGACTTGGCAGTATCACAGCAATAACCAACCACATGGGAATGACTATTCAGAAATACGACTACGATGCTTTCGGCAACATTAAGTTTACGCCTTTCCCGATCTGGATAAAACAGCCGTACATGT
>SCVW01000050.1 GCA_007244375.1 Smithella sp.
ATACTATCATGGCAAGAATGAGCAGAGATAGTTTTGCAAAGGCAACAGGTGCATTTGGCAGGACGGCGGAGGATCTGGAGAAGGAAGCCCATGCGGATAAGATTCCTGAGAAGAATTGTGGTGTATGCAAGCACTATCTGGAAAACACCTATGCAAGCGATGGAAGAGGTACCTGTAGCATGTTGAAAGATGGTTCGGATATCACGAGTGATCCGCCGGTCTTCGTACTGGAGGGGAAAAACGGATACATGTTAAGAATTCTTACTGATGCGTCCAAGTGCAAATACTTTGAGAAAATGGAATTCATTGATCATGACGGCACGGAATGCAGCGATCCCATGTACCGTCGCTCGATGAGGCAGCTCCAGGATAAGTAAAAATTCAACTCACAGATATACAAAGGAGAATAAAAAACATGAAATGCGTAGAGTGTAATTTCGATGGTCCTATCGATAAATTCCGTTACCTGTATAATGCCCGGATCGATTCGTCGCTTACGTTAAGACAGTGTCCCAACTGTCAGGCCTGGCTGGCCGTGGATGAGCTGACCGGTGCAGTTAAACAGAAGGTCGGTTTGGGTGAGGCACCATGGGGCAAGTCGGCTGGTATCGAAGGTTTGGCAAAAGATTAACGTTTGATAAAATATCAGTTTGCTATAATGTTCCATAGCAGGAGGTGCGGTCATGAATATGACTTGTCATGTTTGCGGGCATACAGCCAATTATCTTGAGTTCACCTATCTATGCCAGGGTGGGTGACCGGCCTGCGGAGAGTCGGATCTGCGGCAATGTCCAGTCTGCGGAGCCCGATGCATTTTCTCGCGTGCCGAGAGTCTGGAAGACGAAGAAGTCAGGATGAAAGAGCTTGCGGAAAAATTGGCCGGTATAGTTAAAAGTCCGGATCCGCAAGTCATGGCGGAAGCCAGGAATTTACTTGAACGGTTGTACAAAATGAATCAGCGCTGGAATATTCCGTCTCTGCAACAATTTCTAAAGGAACGGCAGCGTGAGTTGTTTATGTAAGGGCGAGGCCTTACCTCGCCCCTAATGACAATCAATCATGGGCTCATAAGTAGATCATGAAGGAGAAACGGCCTGTGTGCGCCGTAAAGGAGGATGGATGAGCGGACGCAATGTCACATTACAACAGAAACACTCCGGGCGTTTTGATCCGGGGTTGGCTATACCTGAGGCCGAGGCGCATTTTTTCCTACAGGGCGAAGTAATTGCTAATTTGGAAATAATAGCCAAACTCTCTGAGCGCCATCCAGTCAATTGTCTGGTCGCTGGTAAACAGGGATGTGGCAAGTCAACACTTGTTCGTCAGTTTGCCGCGCGTCAGCGAAGGCCGCTGGCAACCTTTCAGGTTGGTATACTTTCCGAGCCTGGTCAGTTGTTTGGTGAACACCGGCTTAAAGACGGCAAAACCTATTATCAGGAATTTCTTTTTCCTCAGGCTATTCAAACCCCCGGATGCGTTATTCACCTGGAAGAGATTAACCGTCCCGAACATCCGAAAGCACTGAACATGCTTTTTTCAGTTCTTGCTGAAGATAGAAGAGTCTTTATTGATGAACTGGGTGAAATAAAAGTGGCTCCGGGTGTTGTTTTTTTTGCGACACTGAATGAAGGAGAAGAGTTTGTCGGAACAGAAATGCTGGATGCGGCGCTGAGTGACCGTTTTTATGTCACTGTGCTTGATTACCTGCCGCAAGAAGTTGAAACCAAAGTACTACACCTAAAAGGAGGTGTAGATGAAGCCACTGCTCTCACCATTGTCAATATAGCCAACCGCCTGCGAGGCAACAGGCACGAACCTATGGTAATTTCCACCCGGCATACTCTGATGATTGCTGAAATGGTGCATTGTGGGGCATCTGTCAAACAAGCCTTCATTCACAGCCTCCAGATGAACAAAAATGTTTTGGAGACGGTACTGCTTTCGTTGCATGTGGAACTGGGTTTAAAGGAACACGACAGCAACAAGTATCAACCCTATTGAGGAGTCAATAGTGGTATGTATGATGCGTATTTGAATCCTGCCGCGTCTCCTGTCCAGAGGGGACTTTCCGCCTACTGGCGGCGCAATACTTCAACCGTAGAATCTGTAGAATTGGCCAATCTACTTGGTGCTCTGCGTAAGATAACCGGATACCTGGGAGATAATATAGGCACAGTTGCCTATACCGGTTTGGGTGGCGTTAAAGATTCAACAATAGTTATCGATCCGGAAACGGTAATGGGTCAATACCCTGTGCCTGCTCAACAGGTAGATAAAGTGGCTGGTATTGTTATCCACGAGGCCCTGCATCAGGTGGCCTGGACTGAACATATGTGGCGTTGCCTTAAGCAGGATGACTTGCGACAAGCCGACCTTCCGCGCTTACATCGGTTCGTCGAAACAGCTGAAGATATTTATATCGAAAATACAATCAGGGGAGTATTGGGATTGTATTTAGCTGCGGCCAGGGAAAAGCGTTTTACGGTGCTTTCTACAAGTCGTCCGTCTGTTGATGCATTGATGAAATTGTGGTGGACTGTAACCTGGGACAAAGATAGCAAAACTGACGATGGTATATATAAAAAACCTTTGGTGTTATTGAAAGAACTGACAGAGCATCTCAAAGACGTGGCTTGGGGAAATGGAGGAGTTATCGAACGTTGCGAACGGCGGGCACAGCTTTATCGTGCCACTTGGAATCGAATTGCTCCACTGTTGGAAGGTCTCATTCTGATCAACAAGCGCATGGTTTGGTTTCCGACTACAGAGACACGTCTGGCGGTTTTTGGAAAAGCACCTTCAAAAGTAGCGACTCCTTTGGAGCCGGAATTAAAGCGCGCTATAGAGATACAGTTGGCAGCGTCGTCCACAGATATTACAGCACTAATTGCGGAAGCAGCCGGAACGCAGGAAGTGGTGCCGACTTCTCGCTGGGATTTTCATATCCCCGCCCATCCTGTAATAGACAGGGGATTGGTCGGACGCCTGAAAATGCTGTTTCTTGGATATTCGGAACGGGAGAAAATTATCAGTCGCGGTTTGACTTCAGGGCGGGTTGATACCAGGCGTCTCCATCGGGCAGCCATTACTGGTCGTTGTTTCAAGGCTACCGAGAGCCGGCCCGCTATGGATTGGAATGTTACGCTTCTGGCCGATGCCAGTGGATCGATGACCGGCATCAAATGGCGCATGGTTGAAAACACGGTTGCTGCCATTCATAGCGCGCTGGTAGGCTATCGCAATCATTTTCTTGCCTATGGCTATTTCGAGATGGATGGTGTCCTGATGGTTTCAAACTTGATTAAAGGGGATAAACTTTTATCATTACCGCCTTATGGGCAAACTGCTTCTGGTCAGGCCATAATAGCTGCTGCTCTGAGCATGCCTCGGGATAAACGCCGTAAACTTCTGATCCATGTGACAGACGGAGAATCCAATTTCGGATTGCCTGTACAGGCCGGTATCGATTTTTGCCAAAGGGAACATATTACCTTGATTACGCTGGGCTGTGGATGCAAAGACAAGTCGGTCATGCGGGATCAATACGGAAATACGATTCAATTTATACAAAGTTTTCGTCAGTTGCCCTATGCCGTGGAAAGATTATTACGATGGTCTTTTATGAAAGCTCCCGGACAGATTGGCAATAAACGTACCCGTGGCAATTTTATTTTAAAAGACGAAAGTTGTGATGAATAATCTTAATAAACCTGTAAAAAATGTCCTAAAGCTTATCAAATTAATAAATAGCAGGTAAAGTCAGTTTAGTGAATATCACCTTTATAAGGTGGCGATAATAATTAAAGTCAATCAGCTTAGTTAACAATTTAAGAAAGGAGATATGCAATGAACATCAGTGAAACTGTAAAAAAATACTTACAAGCAGAAGGCAAAACTAACGTTCTGGCTACCTCGGACAAATCAGGTAAAGTAAATGTAGCCATGTTTGGGTCCTATCAGCTCATGGATGACTCGTCGGTGCTGGTTATGCTGGGTGACAACCGTTCATTTAGCAATCTGAAAGAGAATCCTCAGGCGGCGGCCATTGTGATGCTGCACGGCAAAACCGGTATGGCTACCGAAGGTTGCAGACTCTATATGAAAGTTCGCACCATTCAGGATGAAGGTGAAAAATTTAATGAGATTAAGGAAAAAATCAGAGCTCGAATCGGTGGTGGTGCCGATATTCTTATGCATCTGGTGATATTTGATATTGTAGAAGCCCGTCCGATCCTCGACTTTGGACAGGGAATATAGAAAAGTTAACTAAAATTAAATTAATACGGGAGAATTCATGAACGAACAAGCAATCCTTTTAACTGAATTAAAATCCGGCATCGGTACTCTCATTTTTAACAGACCGGAACGCAAAAATTCCCTTTCTCCGGAATTGCTGATGATGATCCATAACAAACTTCAGGAATGGCGTAACTCTGATGATGTGCGTGTTGTAGTCGTTACCGGCGGAACGGGAAAAGCCTTTTCATCGGGATATGAAATCGGTTCCATTCCGACCGAAATGCCCACCGATCTGAGTCCCGAAACGATTAAACTTATAAGAGCAAACAATCCGCTGGAATTGGCAATGAAAAGTGTAGAAGAGTTTCCCTGTCCGACCATTGCCATGATAAACGGATATGCTTTTGGCGCGGGACTTAATATGTGTATGTGCTGTGACATAAGGATTGCCCAGTCCGATATCAGTGTAGGCATGCCGCCCGCGAAACTGGGACTTGTATATCACCCCGATGGTCTCCGGCAGTTTATCGATGTGGTGGGTATGGCTAAAACCCGTGAAATCTTTTTTACAGCGAGGACATATAAAGGAGCTGAGATACTTCAGATGGGTTTGGCGGATCGTCTTGTCCAGCCTGAGGAACTTCATAAGGTTACATATGAACTTGCCGAAGAGATAGCGGCTAATGCTCCGCTTACAGTCAAAGGTACAAAAAGGATAATGTGCATGTTCAAGGAGCGTATGCGCCTTACGGAAGAACAGACAGCCGAAGCGGATGCTCTCATCCACGAAGCATTTAATTCCGATGACATTAGAGAGGGTATGATTGCCTTTTTTGAAAGGCGTAAACCGAATTTTAAAGGAAAATAATGCCGGATAACCGGTCTTGATTTTATCGATTATGAATATCTGATCAGTGAAGAGAGCGTTGTTTGTGTTACTGGTCAAAAGAATGCAAGTAAAGAAAGATAAAAGAAATCAAGGAGTAAAAATTCATGTCGGCGGATTGGAGCATTGGGTGCATTCCTTATAAAAGAGCATTAATTTCACCCGATAAAATTGCAATAATTTTTGAAGATATTCCTATCACCTACCGAAAACTTAATGAAGGAATCAACAAAACAGCGCATATGCTGGAGAAAAAGGGCATCAAAAAAGGTGACCGGGTTGGGCTGGTACTGCTTAATTGCATTGAGTTTCTGGAAGTGTATTTTGCGTGTGCCAAGCTGGGAGCTATCTTAGTGCCGCTGAATTGGCGTCTTGTCGGGCCGGAGCTTGAATATCAACTCAATGACAGTAGTGTGCGCCTGCTGGTATTCCATGATACTTTTTTAGGAAGCATTGATTTGATAAGAAACAAGCTTAAAGTTGAACAGGGCAAATTCATCTTCTTGCCAAGTGGAAACAACCTTCTTCCCGGATTCCAGCCTCCTAAATGTCCTGAATGGGCGGATGATTACCACAAAATTGTTGACGGGCAACCTGTTTCAGAACCATATGTGGAAGATCCAGTGGATTTGAATGACTCCCTTGCCATTATCTATACGTCCGGTGTGACCGGTAAACCTAAAGGTGCTGTTGTGTCGCATCTGCAAACTTACTTTAAAAACTTTCAGGTTGGTGTATACACTGATGCTCAACCGGATGATGTGATTATAGCCCAAATGCCCCTGTTCCATTCCGGTGGTTTGTTTATCGTTGCTACTCCGGCTTTGTGCGGCGGTTTGACAATGGTGATGCGTAGAGGCTTCGATCCCAATGAATTTGCTGAAGACATTCAAAGGTATAGAGGTACCATTGTCTTTGCGCTTACAACAATGTGGCGACTTATTTTAGAAACCGGTAAACTTGATCAGGTTGATGTTAGTTCTGTACGGCGCGTAATGGGTGGAGGAGAGCGTACCCTGCCCAGTCTTTTTGAAGAACTTGCCAAACGGAATCTGCACATGCAGCAGGGATTTGGTCAAACGGAAAATTCGGCCATGATGCTGCTGCCAAAAGAGGATATTCAAAGGAAAATGGGTTCTGTAGGGAAACCTGGTTTTTTCACCGACGTTTGGATCAGTGACGGAAACGGTAGGCGTCTTCCACAAGGTGAGATCGGTGAGATATGTGCAAGAGGACCAACGGTTATGAGTGGATACTGGGGCAAACCTGAAGAGACCGCTCAGACTATAGTAGAAGGCGTTCTTCATACAGGAGATCTTGGATATGCCGATGAAGAAGGATACTTCTATATTGTAGACAGGGCAAAGGACATGTATCGCAGCGGCGGTGAGAATGTGTACCCGGCAGAAATAGAGAAAGTATTGGTGATGCATCCGAAAATTTCGATGGCTGCAATTATCGGGGTTCCTGACAATAAATGGGGAGAAATAGGAAAGGCATTCGTCGTTCCGGTTCCTAATGAAACGATTACCGAAAAGGAAATTCTCGATTTTTTAAAGGACAAAGTTGCCAAGTACAAACATCCTACGAAGTTCAAATTTATGAAAGAATTACCGCTTACTGCAACAATGAAGGTCAAGAAATCAGAACTCAAAGAATTATACTCGGAGGAATAATAATATGGGAAATGGTTGGAAAAACCGTATTACGGATTTGCTTGAATGTGACTACCCGATTATATTGGGTCCCATGAGACTCATAACTTTAGGTAGTATGGCTGCTTGCATATCGAATGCCGGCGGGTTTGGTGTGATAGGTGCTTCAGGTCTTTCCAGAGAGAAGCTTGTTGAAGAAATTAAGTTGGCGCGTTCCCTGACTAACAAACCTATAGGGGTGAACATACCCGTGTACAGATCCAACGCCCAGGATGCCGTTGAAGTATCAATAGAAATGGGAATAAAGACAGTTTACACCTCTGCCGGGAATCCTGCCAAGTTTATAGATAAAATCAAGTCAGCCGGCTTAAAGGTGATTCATAAGGTGTCCAGTTTGGAAATGGCACGAAAAGCGGAATCGGCGGGAGTTGATGCCATAGTGGCCATGGGATATGAGGCAGGTGGACACATCGGACGCGAGGGTATAACGACTTTTTGTCTCATACCGGTTATTGCCCAATCATTGAAGATTCCTGTAATAGCATCGGGTGGCATCGGTGATGCAAACGGTCTGATTGCAGCACTTGCTCTTGGAGCGGAAGGTGTGGAAATAGGGACCAGATTTGTGGCAACCAATGAATGTCCCGTGCCGCCCTTTTTCAAAGAGTCCCTCTGTGCTGCCGAGCTGACTTCAACCGTTGTTCTAGGTAAGGAAGCTATGCCGATACGGGTACTCAAAAATACGATTACAGAACAAGCTGCGGGAATTGGTGAAGCAAAGACTGACCAGGTTATGGCACAGCAGGGAGATGTTCTCTACGTAGCCGAAGGTGGTAATAAACATACAGCCGTAATGCCATGCGGACAGGTAGCAGGACTTATAAATGATGTAAGTTCTGTAAGCGATGTGCTTTCCAAAATGATAAACGGTACAAAGTCAGTTTTGGATGTGCTTAATAGAACGACTTCAGGAGGAAAATTATGAGTTGGGAACATGTGCTTCTTAATGTGGCGGACAATATTGCTTTCATTACTTTGAATAGACCGGAAAGGATGAATGCTTTTGGCGGTATGATGCGCCAGGAGATCGTAGAGGTTTTGGAAAATGTCGCTGTTGATAAAAATGTTCGGGTTGTGGTAATCACAGGGGCAGGCAAGGCATTTTGCACAGGCGGCGATGTCGGAGAATTCGGATCAGGCACTACAAAAGCGCTGGCACCTGCGGTATCCAGTGAGAGACACGCCATGTGCAAGGCAGTGCTTTCAATCAACCGTATGGAAAAACCGGTCATTGCCGCAGTGAACGGCGTTGCCGCAGGAGGAGGTTGTAATCTGGCTCTTGCCTGCGATATCCGGTTGGCGAGTGATAAGGCCAGATTCAGCCAAATTTTTACTAAAAGAGGGGTACACCCGGACTGGGGTGGGGTTTATTTTCTACCGCGGCTTGTGGGATATTCCAAAGCTTGTGAACTTATATTTTCTGCGGAGATTATTGATGCAGCGGAGGCATTTCGCATCGGTTTGGTTAACAAAGTGTTTCCGCATGAAGAATTTGAAAGCTCGGTAAAACAATTTGCGATGCGCATAGCAAAGAATGCTCCCATACCAATTGCATTTGCCAAACGCGGACTCCAAAACTTTCAGCAATGGAACCTTGAGCAGGCTCTTGATTACGAATCGTATGTACTTGAAGTGTGCATGAAGAGCAATGATATTGTCGAAGGATTTGGTGCATTTTTAGAGAAAAGAGAGCCAAACTTTAAGGGCAATTGATATTTCTTTGTCAATTTAAGCCCCTGCAAACTTATAACACAGGGGCTTAAATTTTAGATGACATAAAAATAGTATAAACCATTCTCCTTCATATTTTTATATAAGAAATCCGATTATTTTTAATTTTGTTAGATATTATTAAGTAAATAGGGCTTTTAAAGGGACACTTATGACTAATTATTCTCCCCATAGAGGTTGGTATACCAGAGATAATTACAAGGTTTAAGCTGATATATAAATAAAAACATTATAAAAAGAGACAATTTATCGGTTGGCATTATCCTTGCTAAGAATAATAAGGTTGCTTAGAATTGTTGATAAAGGTTATTGCAATCTTTATTTAATATGAATCCAAACAGGGGGACTTTTTGATGAGAAAGAAGGTATCGTTTCTTGGTGCAGGAAACGTTGGTGCTAGTGCTGCCATGTATCTTGCCGAGCTGGACTTAGCGGACATAGTACTGATTGATGTACTGGAGGATATGACCAAAGGCAAAGCGCTGGATATGGCGGAGGCATCACCTGTCTTAAGGTTTAACTGTAGATTTACAAATGATTTCAATGATATAAAAGGTTCAGACATAATTGTTGTTACTGCCGGTATTCCCAGAAAACCGGGTATGAGTCGTGATGATTTGCTCTTTACCAATCAGGATATTATCGGTTCTTTAATTAAAAAGGTTGCTCCTTTAGCTCCTGACGCCATCCTGATTATGGTTACCAATCCGCTTGATGCCATGTGCCATGTAGCTCATGAGGCAAGCGGATTTCCCAAGAACAGAATAATAGGCATGGCAGGTGTTTTGGATTCCTCACGATTTGCAGCATTCATTGCTATGGAATTAAATGTTTCAGTGGAAAATATTCAAGCTTTTGTTCTTGGGGGGCATGGAGATACTATGGTACCGCTTCCCCGTTTTACCAGTGTGGCCGGCATTCCCGTTACCAGATTTATCAACAACGAAAGACTTAATGCAATAATAGAAAGAACCCGTAATGGTGGTGCTGAAATTACAAATCTACTCAAGACCGGCAGCGCTTATTATGCTCCGGCCAGTGCGATTAGGGAGATGGCCGAGGCCATACTTAAAGATAAAAAGAAAATCATGCCCTGTTCTGCTTATCTTGAGGGTGAATATGGCTTCCAGAATCTTTTTGTCGGCGTTCCGGTAAAACTTGGTTCTAACGGAGTTGAACAAATCATTGAAATAGAACTCACTGAAAGTGAAAAAGCAGAATTAAAGAAATCTGCAGATAGTGTTCAATCTCTTGTGGCGGCCATGAAAGGTCGTTCATGAATTTATTTTGCTGAAGAAAGTAACTTACGCTAATCAAGGCAAGTTTGCTAAAAAGAAATTGTCACACTTATTAAGAAGCTATTTATGCATGCGGTAGTTGAAAGGGGGAACGTATAGTGAAGAGTATAAATCATGGTAAATTGGCGGCTGGTCTTCTTGACGGTCCAGTTGTAAAGATTGATAATCCGGTCAAGATTCAGGATTTAACATTTAGAGATGGACATCAGTCCATTTACGCTACTCGTGGCAGAACTGAAGACTTCATTCCGATTGCTGAGCAAATTGACAGTATAGGTTTTTACTCCATGGAAATGTGGGGAGGGGCAACTTTTGACACCATGCATCGATTTCTTGGTGAAGACCCTTGGGAACGTATCAGGACATTAAAGAAATATATCAAAAAAACTCCTTTTTCCATGCTGCTCAGAGGTCAGAATCTGGTGGGATATCGCAACTATCCTGACGATGTCGCGGAGGCCTTTGTGGATAGGGCCTGTGAAAATGGCATGGACATCTTCAGGGTATTTGATGCTCTCAATGATTTCCGTAATTTTGAAACCGTCGTTCGGATAATCAAAAACAAAGGCAAGCATTTTCAGGGTTCCATTTGCTACTCGCTGACAGAGTCGCGTATGGGCGGTTCAGTTTATAATCTGGATTATTACGTAGAAAAAGCAAAAGAGCTGGAAAAAATGGGGGCAGATACAATCTGCATTAAGGACATGGCCGGTCTTATCGCTCCGTATGATGCTTACGCCTTGATTAAGGCTCTCAAGGAAGCAGTTAAGGTTCCCATTCATCTACACAGTCACTTCACTTCAGGTATGGCGGATATGTCGTTGCTTAAAGCCATTGAAGCTGGAGTGGATATTGTAGATACGTGCCTTTCCACCTGGGCGTATAGGACTTCGCATCCGGCAGTTGAACCTCTTGTAGCTACATTGAAATATACGAACCGCGATACGGGACTTGATATAGAAAAACTTGGCGAGTTAAGTGAGTACCTGGAAAAGATATCACCCAAATATAAGCATCTTCTTGACGAGCGTACATCCATTATTGACATTAATGTTTTGCTCCATCAAACTCCGGGAGGTATGCTTTCCAATCTGGTGAACCAGCTCAAAGAGATGGACCATCTGGACAAACTCGATGAAGTATTCAGGCAGCTTCCCATTGTTCGCAAGGAATTGGGACAGGTGCCACTGGTTACTCCGACGAGTCAGATCGTGGGAATTCAAACGGTAAACAATGTGCTTTTCGATACTCCCGATGATCGTTACAAGATGCTTACCGCTCAGGTAAAAGATCTTTGTTACGGCCTTTACGGCAAGACGGCAATTCCCATTGATCCCGAGGTACAGAAAAAAGCATTGAAGGATTATCCGAAGGGCAACACTCCCATTACCACACGGCCCGCAGATGTATTGGAACCGGAGTTGGAAAAGGCGAAAAAAGAAACCGAAGGTCTGGCCAAAGACATTGACGATGTCCTGATCTATGCACTCTACCCGATGACCGGTAAACGTTTCCTCAAGTGGAAATATGGCCAGGAAGAGATTCCGGATGAAGTAAAACCAGTAACGCTGGAAAAAGTGAAAGCTCAGGATGAATTGGTGAAAAAAGCCAAGGAAGGCCTCCTGACGGAGAAGGCCGGTGACAAGGGGAAACTGGGGACAGAAGCCCGTACGTTCCGTGTCCTGGTCAATGGTAAGACTTTTGATGTGGACGTGGAACAGATTGGAGGGCAACCCTTGATGGTTCAGGGCGCTTCTTCAATCGGACAAAGAAACACGCTTCAGCTCGGTAAACAAGGCGGTGGCGTGAGAACTTCTTTGAAAACAATTCATTCAAAACGTGACATGTCGCAAGTTGAAAAATCTGTACCCGTGGAAACGAACGGAGATGAAACGAAAGAAATACCCGTGGTCACTCCGATGACAGGATCAGTAATCCGTTATGAGGTTAAAGAAGGGGATTCGGTTAAAGAAGGGGATTTAGTAGTGGTTCTGGAAGCTATGAAGATGGATAATTTTATCTCCAGTCCTGCAAACGGTAAAGTTCAGAAGATTCTTGTAAAAGAGGGTACAGCGGTTAAGAAGGGCGATACACTTGTGTTGATAGCATGACATTATCTGATAGATTGGAAAGGGGTATAAGTTAATGGACGAAAAATATAAGCAAAGAATAGACACTCTAAGGCAAGTCAAGCAAACCGCGCTCTTAGGTGGTGGTCAGGACAAGCTTGATAAAATGCGTAAACAAGGAAAGCTTACTGCCCGAGAACGTATAGAATACCTGCTGGACGAAGGGAGCTTTGTGGAACATAATCTCATCATAGGTTACAGGGAGAATATGCCTTATGACGGCCTTATTGCGGGATACGGCAAAATACACGGCCGGCCGGTATGTGTCTATTCCCAGGATCCGACGGTATCAGGAGGTTCCGTTGGTCCGATGCACGGATTCAAGATGTACCGGGCTATTGAGTGGGCTTTGGATATGGGCGTACCCTTAATCGGGCTTCATGAATCTCCCGGTGCACGCATACCTGATGCAACATCAAAAAGTGTATTCGGCGAAGCATTGGAAAGGAACGGCGGTTCGGTTTTTTACGTTAATACCCAGGGATCCGGAGTCATTCCTCAGATTTCAGCGATTATGGGAAGCTGCGCAGGTATTGCGGTATATTCACCGGCACTGACAGATTTTATTTTTATGGTGGACAAAAAAAGTGAGATGTTTATTACAGGTCCCAAGGTGGTGCAGGCTGTTACTGGGGAAAAGCTTTCCAAACAGGAATTGGGTGGCGCGGAAATCCACTGTAAAATATCAGGTGTGGCGGACGGTAGATTTAAGGATGAGCAAGAACTCCTGGATGCCATTCGGGAACTCATGAGCTTTCTGCCGCAAAATGCCGATGAGCAGCCGCCACTAATTGATCTGGGAGACGATCCTGATCGTTCAACGGAGGAACTCCTGGATATCGTTCCATCAGATGCATCCAAGGCTTATGACGTCCGCAAGGCAATCAGGTGTATTGTGGATGCCGGAGAATTCCTGGAGATAAAACCAGAATTTGCCCCGGAAATCGTCGTCGGATTTGCGCGGCTTGATTGTCGCGTGGTAGGAATTGTAGCTAATCAGCCAAGTTTTCTGGCCGGGAGTCTTACTGTTGACAGTTCGGATAAACAGGCGCGTTTCATGCGTTTCTGTGACTGCTTCAACATTCCCATCATACTACTGGTTGATACCTCAGCTTATATGCCGGGCAAGGATCAGGAACAACTGGGTATTATTCGCCACGGTGCCAAGGTTCTTTACGCGCTTTGCGAGTCTACTGTGCCGAGAGTAGCAGTTGTTTTACGAAAAGCCTATGGAGGAGGTAATCTTGGTATGGGCATAATACCGGCCCAGCGAGGTACGGATATGATGTTCTACTGGCCCATTACCGAACTCGGTGTCATGGGAGCAAAGTCAACGGTGGAGCTCTTTATGGGTGATGTCATCCGTATGTCACCAAATCCAGACGAAATGCGTAATCAATTCATCAAGGAGCTTGAGGAGCGCACGTGTAATCCCATGCGTGAGGCAGCCTACAATCCCTTTATCAATGACGTCATCGAACCAAAGGATACAAGAAAAGTTTTGATTCAGTCGCTGGAATTCCTGTCGACAAAAAAGAAACCGCCTCGCTACAGCAAACGTCATGGAAATATTCCTTTGTGATGAAAATTTGAGAATTATTAGCAGGAAGTAGCAATGCAGGTATTAGTGGAAGAGGAGGTAGCAGGTCTCAAAAGAAATTCGCAACTGGAGAAGAAGCGCCATATTAATAGAGGTAACTTGAATTCAAGGTGCTTCGTTCATGGCGAGGACAAATTTAAAAGAATTACATCTTCGAAATTTTTCAAGCAGCTCGAAGTTTTAAGTAATTATTCATAAAGGGGGGTGGTCCGGTGAGCAATTTGATTTTAGATGAAAGGGACCAGAACTTTGTGTTATTTGAGATGCTTGAGATGGACAAGCTTTTGGGATTAGAGAAGTATTCCGTCTTTACCGCTGATACGCTGAAAGTAATTCTCTCGAAGGCGCAAAAAATTGCCGTAGATGAAATATTTCCTACCTTTACCGAGGGTGACAAAGATGGATGCAGATTAGAAAAAGGCAATGTCCGCGTACCAAAATGTTTCCATCGTCCATACAAGATGTTCAGTAAGGCCGGCTGGCACTGCATGACACTTTCCAGAAATTATGGGGGGCAGGGACTTCCCATGATTATGAGAATGGCGGCTCATGAATGGTTCATGCATAACTTCGCCTTTTGTTCTTATTCGGTGCTTGTTGAAGGTGCGGCACACCTTATCCATGCCCACGGTTCAAAAGAACAAAAAGATAAGTATCTTCCCAAGATGGTTACCGGCCAATGGGGGGCGTGTTTTTGCCTTACTGAATCGGCGGCTGGATCCGATATGGGTAACATCAGCGTAAAGGCAATGAAACAGCCTGACGGCACCTTTAAACTTCAGGGTACAAAAATCTTTGTTTCGGCTGGCGATCATGATCTTACGGAAAATATTATTCATGTTGTCCTTGCCAGGATTGAAGGCGATCCTGCACGTACAAAAGGTCTTTCCATTTTCATCGTTCCCAAGTATCTGATCAATAAAGACGGGTCGTTGGGGAAACGTAATGATTTTGAGATTACAAAAATCGAAGAAAAAATGGGAGTTCGTGGAAGTGCTACCTGCGTGATTAACTACGGCAATAATAATGACTGTTACGCTGAATTATTGGGCCATAAGCGGGAAGGCATGAAGACCATGTTTGAAATGATCAACGATGCCCGGCTTACCACGGGGCTTCAGGGTCTCTCAATCGCGTCTATTGCCTATCTTCACGCACTCAAGCATACGAAAGAAAGGCATCAAGGTTCAACACTTCTTGGATTAAAAAATCCTCACGCGCCTCGTGTTCCGATTATACAACACACCGATGTCAGACGTATGCTCCTTTGGATGAAGTCCAATGTGGAAGGCATGAGGGCCATGATGTATTATACCGCAATTTGCAGCGATATGGCTTCCGGCAACGGTGACCCCACCGAAGCAGAAAAATGGTTGGGAATAGTTGAGGTGCTTGCCCCTATTGTAAAGGCTTATTGTACGGACGTGGGTTTTAGAGTAACGGAAACATCTATGCAGTGTCATGGTGCTTATGGTTATTGCAGCGAATATCCGATCGAACAATTTATGAGAGACGAGAAGGTTTCTTCCATTTACGGTAGTAATGGACTTCAGGCGTTGGACTTGGTGGCAAGAAAAATGGTCATGAAGGAAGGCTCATATTTCATGAGCCTTCTTGGTGAGATGAATACTACTGTGGCCAAATGCAGGGTTATCGCCGTGATCAAAGATCTTGCCGAAGATGTTCAAACGGCTATAAATATCCTGACGGATGTCATAATGTTTTTTTCTGCTTGCAGCAGAGAGGGTAAATTTTCTATTCTTTTAGAAAACGCTCAACCATTTCTGATGATGATGGGCAAAATAGTATGTTCTTGGCTGCTACTCTGTGAAGCAGCGATTGCGCAGGAAACATTGTTGGAGTTGTGCAGTATAAATGGAGTGACCTGTTCGGATCCATCGGATATTTCCCGCTTTATTAAGAAAAATAAAGATGCTGCATTTTATGATGGTAAGATTAAAACAGCGAAGTACTTCATCAAGAACGTACTTCCGGAAATAAATGGGACGGTAAAGGCTATCAAAAGTGAAGACGTTTCTATAATGGAAATAGCGGATGAGAGTTTCGCCTCTTGCTAATTTCATCTCGAAGTTGTATCAAGAAAACTGTATGTACAAGTTTTTCCCACCTGCAAGTTTCGCATGAAATAGATCAAAAATAAAAGCATTAGAAAACAGGGGCATTAAGGCACAGTGTACTTTTTATTTTAGAAAGTACTGCAGATAATTAAGAGGGGGCTAACAATAGAATGTTAGCATAAGTAGAACACATTTACAGGTTTAGAAAGGAGAGTTTTATGAAACGTAGGATAGTAGGGCTTCTGTGCATGGGGCTCATTGTGTTTTTTATGGTGGCCTTATCTCAAGTAGCATGGGGAGCCGTTACCATTAAAAAAACTAAAGATGGCAAACAAATTTATTATGCCAAGATGGGTACACTCGCTCCAGCGGGAGTCGGCTGGGCAGCTTTAATTAAAGATGAAGTTACCCCCGGGATACTGAAGGTAACGAATGGTCAAATGGTTTTAGATTGGTATTGGGGCGGTACTATGGGCGATGACCAGGACATATTGTCCAAAATGCGCAACGGACATTTACAGGGAGGAGGATTTTCCGGACAGGGAATGGTAATGGCTTGCCCGGAGATAGCCTTGCTGGAACTTCCGTTCTTGTTTGATAGTTATGATGAAGTAGAATATGTCTATTCGAAGTTGAGACCCCGCATTAATAAGTGGTTTGAGAAGCATGGATATCACCTCGTTGTATTGGCAGAGCAGGATTTTGATCAGATTTATTCCATTAAAAATCCCATCAAGACGCCGGATGATTTTAGGAACAGCCGCATCTTGACATGGTATGGTCCACTGGAAGAGAAGACTTTGAAAACTTTGAGCGCAAGTCCATTGCCGATTCGCGTGCCGGAAGTCGCCGCTTCCATTCGTACAGGAGTATGCGATGCTTTCATTAGCCCGGCTCTCTGGGCCGTCGGTACGCAGATGTATACGGTTATGAAATACATCAATCCCGTACATATACGATATTCGCCGGCAGGCGGCATTGTAATGTTATCAACATGGAATACTTTTCCTAAAAATTTACAAGACGCTATTGATAATTACACTCTATCCATAGAGAAGGAGTTCAGGAAAAAAGTCCGTGCCGGCAATGAAAAATGTCTGAAATCCATGTATAAGTATGGTATGCAAGAAGTTAAAATGACGCCGGCGGAAATCGATGTTCTGAAGAAAAGACTTATGCCGGTATGGGATGAATTTGCCGCAAAAGGATACTATTCCAAGGCCGAATTGGCTGAAGTCAAAAAACTTTTAGCGGAATTTAGAAGCAAAAAGAAAAAGTAAATAAGTTTATTTTATTAATAAGCCCTGCGGTAAAAAACGCAGGGCTTATTAGCATAACTATTAAACATTAACCAAACAGATAGATTTGTTTTTAAAAGAGGACGCGTGGAGGGTGTTAATTAGTATAATGTAGAAAAAATTGACCTTGCCCATCTTTTTCTGTATATAAAAGCATTAACCGTGATTAGCAATTTGATGAAAATCCAATAAGCATGTTCTCGTCTTCGACGATGGAAGTAATTCATTTTTCTCATAATGAATTATTATACTATAATAATTAACATTCAAGGAGACAATCATGAACATTTTAATGGCTTATTTTTCCAGAACCGGTTGTACGGAAACCCTTGCCCAAGAGATTTCAAGACAGCTTCAGATACGTGGACACAGCATTGAATATGAAGTCATTAAGGCTTCGGTGAGCTATTCATGGATTAGAGAAGTGGCACGTGACTGGCCTAGATATCCTTCCATTGCGGCCAGTATTGTCAGCCCCACCTGGCGGGAACATCATCTTCGGACGTATAATCAGGTAGAGGAAGACATACAACCATTAACATATCCAAATGTAAAAAACTTTGATTGTATATGCGTTGGTGGTCCCAAGTGGGCTCAAATTTCATATCCTGTAGCCAGGTACCTGCAAATCGTTAGGGGTATAAGGAACAAAAAAGTTGGTACATTTGCAACTTTTGGTGGTCCTCCATTGAAGACATTTGAAGTTGAACTCATTGAAAAACCTCTGGCCAATCTAATTAATCGTTTAGGAGGACATGTTGTAGCTCATGTTGGTATATCAAGTGGATATCATGAAGCTAGTATCATGCCTTTATTCAGGCTTGCCAGCCGAATCAGATTCAGGAA
>SCVW01000010.1 GCA_007244375.1 Smithella sp.
GATATGTTTTAACCGTCGGTTCTCTTCCTCCAATACCTTCAGTTTCCTGGCATCGCTTACGCTCATTCCGCCATACTTGGCCTTCCAGTTGTAGTATGTCGCGTCGCTGATCCCATGTTTGCGGCATACTTCCATTACTTTCTCGCCTCTCTCAGCCTCCTGCAAAATACCGATGATCTGCTCCTCCGTAAATCGCTTCTTCATCCGTGCCTCCTTAAAGTGTTTTTCTATTCTACACTCTAATTAACTCTGGCACAACTTTCGGGGGGTATTCCCTTATGAATGAAATATTTTTATATTTACTTTGTGCCTTGATTTCCATGTTTGTTGTTGCTGTGGTGAATAATTATCATAATTCTTTTGCCTATGATTTTTTCAGTTAAAGTTTTCTATCATACATCAATTTGGCTTTCCCATGTAATAAAGACCAAATACAAAGTGTCAAGACATCATAATGCTTCATGTAATTACATCTTACAATTGGGAGCCTACAATTTAAAATAAAGAAAGTTGAATTACAATCATAAATAAAAACACTATTAATATGCAGATTATGATAAAATTATTAAAACTCGTTCTTATAAATATTCTTGTATTTCTTGGAGTATTAATTCTTTTAAATTTAGCGGTTATATCAGTTTATAAATTATATTTTTTGATAAATCTTCCTGATCACAGACGGGAATTACCTAATTACAAAAATATAAGTTGGGCGTGCACTCATTTCAAGGAGTTTGGTGAACTGCGAAGTGAATATAGGTCTTATGTTGGGTGGCGAAGGTTTCCTTATAAGGGACAAACAATTAATATCGATAAACAGGGAATCAGAATTACCCCTCAGTCCGAATCAGCCACGGAAAAATCTCCTCTGGTAGTTTTTACAGGTGGTTCAGCTATGTGGGGTACCGGCGCAGACGATGCGAATACAATTCCGGCACTTTTCGCTAAGATTGCCCAAGGGCGATATCGTGTTATAAATTTAGCGGATTCGGGGTATACAGCGTTTCAGGGATATTTATTTTTAAAACTGCAAATGATTAATGGTTTAAAGCCTGATATAGTTGTGTCCTATGATGGAGTAAACGATGCAACTATTTTACAGCCTGGGTTAAGACCTTTTGGTCATCAGAGAGATGAACAAATACGTGAGGCAATGAGTGGAAAAGACACATTGTCGTTTAGCAACATTTTTTTATATTCGCTAAAATATGCATTTTATAAATATAAAAATTATAAAAAGGACACGGTAATAAAGGCTAACAATTCTAATGAGCCCAGCCCTGAACGTATAGAACAGACTGCTAAAGCTTTATTGGAAGGTTGGTTATCCACCAAAGATCTGGCAGAAAAACAAGGTGCAGATTTTATAGGGATATTACAGCCAAACCCGGCTATGGGCAAACCTAATCTGACATATTTAAAACTAAATAAAGATTTGCTTAATTATGATAAACTTCTTTATCCCGCGGTTCTAAAATTACTTCAAACACCGAAATATAAAGATCTGGCAAATAAAGTTATTATTCTTACTGACATTTTTGATTCGAAAGAGCCTATTTATATAGATGAGTATCATGTTTCGCCAAACGGAAATAAAATTGTCGCTCAGAAGATTTATGATTATATAATCAATTCCGTCGATTCAAGATGAACTCAGCAAGCACTTATTCCTGAAAGTCTCATTTTTAAAAATTATAATTCTATGCTAAGTAATAAGAAAAATAATTAAATAAATTCGACTATTAAATTATAAGGCGATGTAGATGCCGGGCTAGAAGATCATATGAAACTTGAATACATTATTCGAAGAACTGCTGAGCGTCTTAGTCGCGGGAAAGTAATTAAGCGCCATATCTTTGTAGGTGGCCGCAAGGTATCTCTTTTCGTGAGTCCTGATGCACAATTGAAATATTTTAAATTTTGGCGAAACGCGTTTGATGCGGACCTGATCTGGCTCGCTGAAACTTTCCTGGAAGAAGAAAGTAACGTTTGGGATATTGGCGCGAATGTTGGCGTTTTCACATTTGCGTCTTCGGCGGTAGCACATAAAGGCACAATTCTTTCTGTAGAAGCAGATATCTGGCTGGCTGATATTTTACGACGGTCTGCTATGCTCAAAGAAAATAAGAATGCGGATATTCGGATCTTACCCGCAGCAATTTCAGAATCTAATTCTATGGAATCTTTCTTGATTGCTATGAGAGGCAGAGCTTGTAATGCCCTTGAAGAGGCGGGTGGTCGTTCAAAAATGGGTGGGGTGCGTGAAAGACAGTATGTTCCTACCTTAACCCTTGATACCATTTCTAGTTCAGTTCCAAAACCTGATTTTATCAAAATTGACGTCGAAAGTGCGGAGTTAATGGTTTTGAGAGGTGCAATTAATGTTATAAGTAGCATGCGTCCTGTATTTTATATTGAAGTAAGTGATAATGTAGCGGATGAAGTGATGAGACTGTTCCATGAAAACAAATACCTTGCTTTTGATATTCAAACCGGAGCAGAAATAAATCAATGCATGTCCAATTATCTTTTCATTCCGGAAGAAAAAAAGAAAGCCCAACAACAACTTGCAAGTGACCACGGGGTGTATAAGTGCCGTCGGTTACGATAGCTATAATAGTAAAGTGCATCCAGTGATGCTGCAGGAGTCAATATGGAAAAGTTATGGAAACTAATAAGGTGGAGTTTGGCTGTAGGTTTTTTCCTTTTTGGAATGTTTGTTGTAAGGTCGGATTCGTGGGAATGGAGCACGCTCAGAATAATTTTCTTTTCCATTCCTTTGGCAATGCAATTTACAAGTTCAAAAAATTTGCAGATTTATTCATTATGGTGGGGTTTATTTTTAGTTTTACAGATTTTTTTATCACAGGTGTTGCTGTATTCTGATTTTAAAACGCTTACGCCCAACTTCCGCCAAATTATAAATGTAAAAGCAGGAATACCGGGCATTAGTGGAAATCAACTGATCACTACCGATTCAAAAGGATTTAGAACGACCAAAAATGTTAACTACGAAAGCAGTGAAACGTTCAGGATATTTGCAATAGGGGGTTCCACAACAGAGCAGATTCATCTGGATGATAAAAGCACTTGGACACATTTGTTGCAGGAGCAGTTATCAAAGAGGTTAAATCTTGATGTTGAAGTGATTAACGCAGGTGTTGCCGGAACAAGGGCAAAAAATCATCTTGCAACATTGCACCATATTTTGAAACTTCATCCTGATATGGTGATTTTTCTGTTTGGATTAAATGATTGGAATTGGTACATACTTGAAGCCTATTCGAAAGTAAATCAATTTAGAAAAATAAAAGCTTATCGTGCAAATTTTTTACTTGAAGATACTCTCTTGGGGAAATCCATAACAAATGTATTTATGTATACTAAAAATTTAATGAAGAAAAAAAAGATGGATTCCGTAAGGGATGATTTTGGTTTATGTTATTCCAGACAACGTGGTTCATTAAATAGAAAAGAAGTATTTTATTTTCATCCGGAGGATGTACATCCTGAATATAAAAAATTAGTCCGGTCGATTAGTAATGTCTGTCATGATAATAATATAGCATGTTTATTTGTTACCCAGCCATCTGGCTACAAAAATGGTGCTAGCGATGAATTTAAAAAAGGATTTTGGATGACGCCACCGGGCGAGCCATATACTTGCGATTTTGAGAGTATGATTTATATTGCCTCTCTTTATAATTCGTTCTTATTGAAATTTTCAAAAGAAAATGATCATCCCGTCTGTGATGCGGCATCTATGGTGAGCCCAACTTTTGATAATTTCTATGACGATTGTCATTTTAATACTAATGGAGCTAAGAATTTGAGCAGGATTATCGCTGATTGTGTAGTAGAATCTTACAAAAACGATAATTTGCCGGGCAAATGAAAAAAAAAGGTGAATTAAAAAATATTGTTGACAAACTTTTTGTTTTTAGTTATTGAGTAAACAAATCAATTAAGTGGAATGAAATTTTATGTTTCTTAAAGATTTAACAGGCGGCGTTATTCCGATACTGATTAAAGTATTGGTACTCGTAGTAGTCGTACTTACGGGGTCTGCCGCTCTGTATCTTTAAGAAGTAAAAACAAAAGATACAAGCCGCAGGCCCCTGAAGCCTGCGGCTTTGTTGTTTTAGGAGCAAGGCCGCTTTTTCTCAAGGAGACGGGCGGCTTTTTTAGTTCTGAAGGATTTAATAATTGAATATGTCTTTTCGAGGCGTCCTGATGCATCGGGACGACGAGAAATCTTTCTTGTGTGATATTGCGATATAAGATTTCTCCCTAAGGTCGAAATGACAAATTAATGGTTGTGTAAATATGAATTATAAAACCAGGGAGATATGAAATGAAGCTGAAAGGAACACAAATACTGTTGAAGGCTCTCGAAGAGGAAAATGTTGATATTATCTTCGGATATCCGGGAGGAGCTGTTCTGGATATCTATGACGAGCTTTACAAAAGCAGTATGAAGCACATTTTAGTCCGGCATGAACAGGGGGCAGTACACGCTGCTGACGGCTATGCCCGTGCGACCGGAAAAGTCGGTGTTTGTCTGGTTACGTCTGGTCCCGGTGCGACCAATACTGTAACGGGAATTGCCACGGCGAATATGGATTCCATTCCTCTTGTTGTTTTTACCGGTCAGGTTCCCACGGGGCTCATCGGCAATGACGCTTTTCAGGAATGCGATATCACAGGTATAACACGTCCATGCACCAAACATAATTTCCTGGTACGCAATATCGAAGATCTCGCTGCAACAATCAAGGAAGCTTTCCATATAGCCCGTTCGGGTAGACCGGGCCCGGTTCTTGTTGATTTGCCCAAAAATGTGATGGCGGCGGCGGCGGAGTATGATCCTGCGTCTATAAAAATCAGAAATCATGAACCAGCATACAGGCCTGCCTTCAAAAAAATGAACAATTTACTGGAAATGCTCACTGCCGCTAAAAAGCCTCTGATTATGACTGGCGGCGGCGTTATTCTGGGCAAGGCATCTGATCTGTTGACTAAAATGGCCCAAAAATATCAGATTCCTGTAACCGGTACTTTGATGGGACTTGGTTCTTTTCCGGGAACTGACCCGCTATGGCTGGGAATGCTGGGAATGCACGGCACTTACTATGCTAACATGGCTGTCAGTCATTGCGATTTGCTTTTGGCCGTGGGTGTGAGATTTGACGACAGGGTTACCGGCAATATTGATACGTTTGCTGCTAATGCAAAAATAGTCCAGGTTGATATTGACCCGTCATCTATTAATAAAAATGTTGCCGTTGATCTGCCGATAATCGGTGATACGCAGGCGGCATTGAAAGATTTGATTAAATTCCTCGATGAGCATAATTACGAATTTGATAAATCGCAGCGTCAGGAATGGCTGGATCAGATAGACGATTGGCGAGAAAAAGTTCCTTTGTCATATTGCAAGAACGGCGAGGTAATCAAACCGCAGTTTGTAATTGAAACACTGTATAAATTGACAAAAGGCGATGCGATTATCACGACAGAAGTCGGTCAGAATCAGATGTGGACGGCGCAATTTTTCCATTTTGATAATCCCAATACATTTGTTTCTTCGGGTGGACTGGGAACGATGGGCTTCGGTTTGCCGGCGGCAATCGGTGTCAAATGTGCTTTTCCCGATAAACATGTTGTGGATATTGCCGGTGACGGCAGCATTCAGATGAACATTCAGGAACTAGCTACTGCCGCGCAATATAAAATCAACGTTAAAATAGTTTTGTTGAATAACGGCTATCTGGGAATGGTTCGTCAGTGGCAGGAATTGTTCTATGAAAAGCGCTATTCGCATACTGATATGACTTATGCTCCGGATTTTGTGAAACTGGCAGAGGCATTCGGTGTTGTGGGGATGCGCGCAACTAAACCGGAAGAAGTGGAAGCTGTTTTGAAAGAAGGGCTTGCCCTGGATAAGCCTGTACTCATGGATTTCCGGGTGTCTCGTGAAGAGTGCGTATATCCCATGGTTCATCCGGGTGATTCGATAAACAATATGTCGCTGGGCAGCAGGGAAACGATCAATTAATGACTTTGTGAAATACCCTGGATATCCTCCGCTAGCAGAGTGTTTTATGGGTACTTTGTCATATCGACTGAAGGGAGATATCTTTTAGTTCTTTAATAAAGATTTCTCGCTACGCTCGAAATGACAACGTTGAAATGTTATGATTATAATCTCCCGCCGGCGGGGGACAAGAAAAATGTATAGTTACATTTTGACAAAGTCGTTTTGAGAGGTTTTAAATAAATATAATTGTGAGGTTGAAGATGGAAAAAAAGGAACATATAATTTCGATACTTGTTCACAACAAGCCGGACGTGCTGGCGAGAATCGCCGGAATTCTGGGCGGCAAGGGTTACAATATTGAAAGTCTCTGCGTTAATACGACAACTCAATATGAAATTTCCAAGATAGTTATGACGACAGTAGGCACTCAGGATATTATCACCCGCATTGAAAATCAATTACAGAGACTCGTTGATGTTATTCAGGTTGATGATTTGACCAATGTGGAATCGATTCATCGCGAACTTGTTATGGTTCGCCTGAATTTAACGCCTGATAGAAAAGAGCAAATAAAGAAAGCGGTTGACACGAATAAATGGAAAGTAATAGCTTCAGCTGATACGTATATGATTTTGGAAATAACCGGCGATCAGTCACAGATTGATTTTGCTCTGGCACGTTTGGAGCCACTGGGCATTGCCGATATGACAAGAACAGGAATTGTCGCTTTGAATTTGGAGAATTAATTACAACTGTAAAAAAATAAGTTTTTATCAATATATTAATAGGGGGGTCATCATGGCAAGAATTAATTTTGGTGGAGTTATTGAAGATGTTGTTACAGCGAAAGAATTTCCGCTGAAAAAAGCTCAGAGAGTTTTAAAAGATGAAGTAGTAGCGGTTCTGGGCTATGGAGTGCAGGGACCGGCACAGGCTGCAAATATGAGAGATAATGGTATCAATGTTATTATCGGACAGGCAAAAGAAGACAAACAGTATTGGAAGAAAGCTATTGCCGATGGCTGGATACCAGGCAAAACTCTTTTTCCCATTGAAGAAGCAGTCAAGCGCGGAACTATTATTCAATATCTGGTTTCCGATGCCGCGCAAAAACTTCTCTGGCCTAAAGTTAAAGCCAACCTTAAGAAAGGCGATGCCCTTTATTTTTCACACGGATTCTCTATTGTTTATAAAAAGCAGACCGGTGTTGTGCCGCCTAATTTCGTGGATGTTATTATGGTCGCGCCCAAAGGATCGGGAACCTCTGTGCGCAGGAATTTTCTGGACGGCAGCGGTATAAACTCCAGCTTTGCCGTGCATCAGGATGCAACCGGGCGCGCTATGGAGAGAACTCTGGCTTTGGGTATTGCCATCGGGTCCGGATTTTTATTCCCGACGACTTTCCAGATGGAAGTTTACAGTGATTTGACCGGTGAACGCGGTGTGCTCATGGGCGCGCTGGCCGGAATCATGGAAGCGCAGTACAATGAATTGCGCAAGCATGGCCATACTCCCAGTGAAGCCTTCAACGAAACGGTCGAAGAATTAACACAAAGCCTTATTCGTCTGGTTGCAGAAAACGGTATGGATTGGATGTATGCCAATTGCTCGACCACGGCTCAGCGCGGAGCCCTGGACTGGCGTCATCATTTCCGCAAGGCTGTAGAACCCGTTTTTGCCAAACTTTACAGATCAGTTGCGACTGGCAAAGAAACAGAAATTGTGTTGAGAGTCAACAGCGCTCCCGATTACAAAGTCAAACTGGGAGCCGAACTCAAAGAAATGCGCGATTCGGAAATGTGGAAAGCGGGAGCTGCCGTGCGCGAGTTGCGTCCGGAAAGACGCAAAAAGAAGTAACAAGGCTTTGTAAAAAGTCCCCGGCATGCGCCGGGCTTCGCATCTGCGGAGGGTATCCGGCGTATGTCGGATGCGCTTCCTCAAGGCTTGCGCGCCTTGTAGCTGAAGCTTTTTACAAACCCTTTTAAAAAATAACTGTCATTCCCGCGAAGGCGGGAATCCAGAAACGAATAAAACTGGATACCGGCCTGCGCCGGCATGACATTGATTGTCATTGCGAGGAGCGCCTTACGCGACGTGGCAATCTTGTTTTTCTAAACGATAAAGATTCCTCGTCATCCCGAAAAGTCGGGATTTCTCGGAATGACATACAAAATATTTATTAAATGGGAGAGAAAACAATGCGAAGCGATCTTATGAAAAAAGGTTTTGAGCGGGCGCCACATCGCTCGTTGTTCAAGGCGATGGGCTACACGGATGAAGAACTTGCCAGACCGCTGGTCGGCGTGGTCAATTCGGCCAATGAAATTATTCCCGGACACATTCATCTGGATTTAATTACGCAGGCAGCCAAGGCGGGAGTTCGCATGGCCGGAGGAACGCCTGTGGAGTTTCCGGTTATCGGCGTCTGCGACGGCATCGCCATGGGTCACGAAGGCATGAAATTTTCGCTGGCCAGCCGCGAACTGATTGCCGATTCCATTGAAATCATGGCCATGGCCCATCCTTTTGATGCTCTGGTTTTTATCCCCAACTGCGACAAGATTATTCCCGGAATGCTCATGGCTGCTCTGCGTTTGAACATTCCATCTATCTTCATCAGTGGTGGCCCGATGCTGGCCGGAAAACTTCAGGACAAGGCTGTTGACCTGATCAGCGTTTTTGAAGGCGTTGGCGCCGTCAAAGTAAAAAAAATAACTGCCGCACGCCTTAAAGAACTGGAAGACTGTGCCTGTCCCGGCTGCGGTTCCTGCTCCGGGATGTTTACCGCCAATTCCATGAACTGCGTTACCGAAGCAATTGGTCTGGGTCTGCCCGGCAACGGAACAATTCCCGCTGTAATGGCTGCACGTCACCGATTGGCCAAACAGGCAGGAATGAAAATAATGGATTTGTTTAAGAAGAACATCAGACCTCGCGATATTGCAAAGCTGGCTGCTTTTAAAAATGCTATTGCTGTGGATATGGCATTGGGCTGTTCCACCAATACCGTCTTGCATATTCCTGCTGTTGCGCATGAGGCGGGAATTAAGCTGGATATGGACCTCTTCAATAAAATCAGCGAAAAAACCCCCAATCTCTGTAAATTGAGCCCCGCGGGACATCATCACATTGAAGATTTAGATACTGCGGGAGGCATTCAGGCCGTCATGAAAGTCATCAGCGCCTTAGGCGTCATTGATGAAAAAGCCATTACGGTTTCCGGGAAAACGGTCGGTGGTAATTTGAAAAACGCCCGCGTTTTCAATACGGATGTTATCCGACCGTTGAAAAACCCGTATTCACAGCAGGGAGGTATTGCCATTTTGCGTGGAAATCTCGCGCCTGACGGAGCGGTGGTCAAACAATCCGCAGTTGCACAGGCGATGCAGAAAAACGAAGGTCGGGCGCGTGTGTTTGATTGTGAAGATGACGCCATTGCGGCAATCCTGGGCGGTAAAATCAAAGGCGGCGATATTGTCGTTATCCGTTATGAAGGTCCCAAAGGCGGTCCGGGCATGAGAGAAATGCTCTCGCCCACGTCGGCAATTGTCGGTATGGGATTGGACAAAACGGTTGCGCTTTTAACTGACGGACGCTTCAGCGGCGGCACACAAGGCGCAGCCATCGGTCATATTTCGCCCGAGGCCGCAGAAGAAGGCCCGATTGCGCTGGTCAAAGAACACGATATCATTTCCATTGATATTCCAGCCAAAAAACTGAACCTGAAAGTCAGCGCTCAGGAACTGGCGAAACGCAGGAAAGCCTTGAAACCGTTTAAGCCGAGAATTACCAAAGGTTATCTGGCGAGGTATGCAAAAATGGTTACTTCCTCATCAACAGGCGCCATCTTCAAAGACTGATACCAATTTTGATTTCTTCGGCTAACTTTGTTGGCTGCGTCGTCCGCTTCCTCAACGTATTGTCATATACGCCTGCGGAGCCGACTCCTTGCCGCCGCGTTATCCTTTGAAATCAAAAAGGCATGAAAATTTACTATAACTAGATACGATCAAATATGTTGTTTTTTAATAGCCGTATTTATAGGAAGATTTGGAAGTTCAACAATCTCATTTTTAAAAATTTTTTTCAATACGATTTCAGCAAGTTTTGCTCTCGGCCATTCGTTAGGCAGTACTAGAAGCATGGGTATTACTTCCATGTGCTTGAATAGAAGAACCGCCCTATGTCTTCCATTAATGCCATGTAAGAAGCCGTTCAGAAAACCAAATGCTGGTGGAATAAAATAGAGATTACCTGTATCATCCTGCCAGAACCAGTCTGGATGATACCAATCATATATTTCTACAGACTTGCGACATGCCAAGTCATCTGATTTTATATTAGCCATGAAAGTTTCTTTTGTAACCCATGGGGAATACCCCCCGAAAGTTGTGCCAGAGTTAATTAGAGTGTAGAATAGAAAAACACTTTAAGGAGGCACGGATGAAGAAGCGATTTACGGAGGAGCAGATCATCGGTATTTTGCAGGAGGCTGAGAGAGGCGAGAAAGTAATGGAAGTATGCCGCAAACATGGGATCAGCGACGCGACATACTACAACTGGAAGGCCAAGTATGGCGGAATGAGCGTAAGCGATGCCAGGAAACTGAAGGTATTGGAGGAAGAGAACCGACGGTTAAAACATATCGTTGC
>SCVW01000005.1 GCA_007244375.1 Smithella sp.
ACTTCCAAAATCCCCAACGGGCATGCCGCTCAACTATTTTATTCAATGCCAGGATAATATCGGCATCACGTCTAAGGTCATCCTGTGGAACTTCGTAATAAGCTGCCCGGGATAAGCCGATGCATCGACAACTTCGCTGAATGGACAAATGATGCGTGCCAATCAGAAAATTAACCGCTTCCCGTTTCTCGGACAGCTTTATAATTTTTTTTCAATCAAATCCTTCAGGGCACGGTTTTCTAAAGCCAAATCAGCATACAAGCGCTTAAGGCGTCCCAACTCACCCTCCATCTCTTTCATTTTCTTGAGATCGGGAACCGTCATCCCACCATACTTGGATTTCCAATTGTAATAAGTTGCATCACTGATGCCGTGCTTCCGGCAAACATCCTTAACCAGTATACCGCTTTCCGCTTCCTTCAGAATTGCAAAAATCTGTGTCTCGGTAAATCGTGACCCTTTCATATGAACCTCCTGACTTTTATTTTGCCAGAAAGCTCTATTTTTAACATGTACTATTTTAAGGGAAGCTTACGATAATTAGTATTTTAAATGAAAAAGGCGGCTGGAGTTTTACTCCAACCGCTGATTCAATTTTAAAAACCATCTCTAGGACAAAAAGTCCGACGTACATTAATTAAATGTACGCTTACTTAATATTTACAATTATGTTTTTATTAATTATATTCATGCACAACGATGCCTCCTACACCACCTGTGCTGCCGTTTGCTCCATAACCGCCGCCAGAAGTTGATTCGATTGTGCCGGCAACAGAAAGAGCTTTCCTGCAAGTGTCGTTGTACCTATTCCAACCTTGCCATTAACAAACAGTTCACCATTAGCGACAAAATCATTGAAAGTGATTAACCAGTATATAATTTGATTTCCCTCGCCGAAATGTTTTCCCGCTACGGCTCAATAAAATTAAGGGCAGTACTGCCGTAAATACGAAAATTTTTGGCCTTCACAGTTCCGTTGACGTTGTGATACATATAAAGTTGACATAAATCATTTGCAGCCCATCCGGAAATGTCCTCAGTAAAAGTACCTAGTGTCGTTCTCGACGTACCTACCGCAGCACCATTTCGATATATTCTCACATGCCCCCAACCGCTTGCGTACATAGCTGATATTGTAAATGATATTCTTAATGTTCCAGCACGAGGGACAATAAATTCTTTTACCTTGACGCCAGGCGATCCATTATACTGCGACACTTCTGCATCAGACTTAGCAAGAAGAACATCTCCCGCTGCGAATGTTCCTGGGCCTTGCACCGCTGTTGTCTGTACAGTACCATCGGGATATTTAATTCCACCGGAAGTTGATTCAATTGTACCGGCAACAGAAAGTTTTTGTGCTGGTGCTGTTGTTCCGATGCCGACGTTGCCTGCATTTAGTATGACGTTACCTGTTCCTTCCACATCTAATTTCCCAGAAGGTGTTGTCGTGCCGATGCCGACGTTGCCGGAGGTATCGATGATCATAGATGGCGTTGCGATGTTACCGTTGGTACCGAAGTATATTTTGCGGCCGGTGTTGGCAAAAACATACGGCGAGTCGTCCGTACCCGAACCCAATAGCACGTTATAGAGATTGATGCCGCCCGAAAGACTCGAACCAACCAGATTGCAATTACCGTCAGCAAAAGCATTCATACTGATAAGTAATAAGCCAATTACGAAAGATAATATTCTTTTTTTCATTCACCTACCCTCCTAGAATATATTCACTTCAATTTTTTTATTTATTACAGCAGGGACGATATTTAAGATTAAATAGAACCGTCCCCATTTTTCTTCCCATTTTTCTTTCCCTTTTTTCTGCTGAATAAATTCTTTAATTTTCCATAATCGATGGATAAAGAGGAATCAGTTCCATCATACTTCTTATTTAAATTTCCAAAGAAAAACTTCAGTGCCCAGTTATTGCCTCGCCAAGCATACATTCCAAATAACACAACAAGCGCAAGTACTAATATGGAATCAGTCCAATTACCTACTATTATTGAATTTAATACATACACTCCAATAAGGAAGAACGCCAAAATCCCAGACAGTATTCGCCAATCTTTATTCATAATACCCCTTATAATATTACCAAATAAATGTTTCCCCTAAAGCTTCAGATGTACAGTATGTTCTTGCAGTACCCTCTAAAAACGTCCCAAATACACTATAGCCTAAAGTGGCCGTTCCTGAAAATTTAACAGCGTTAATACTAAATCTTCCAAGCGTCAATAGCCAATCAGCTTGAGCTCCTGGATTGACGATACTATTGAGAAACCAACCACCACCGGCCGCAGTACCAACTGAAAAAGTGGCTGCTCCCTCTTCTACCATACTTATTCCTTCATTAAGCAAATTTCCCCAGTTTAATAAACTCCCTTGAGTTGACCACCGATACCATTGATAACTATTATAATTATTATTCATACACTGATTAAAATTTTCTAAGAAACGCAGTTTGGCGTTTTTCCATGCTTCATATATTGCGGTTTTATCATCACCGGCTAATGATGTATCTAGATTCCTGGTATCGCTCAGTTTTGATGTTGTGCTAATTGCCATTTGGTTGTTATTAACCGCCCAATTAATCGCTGCGCCAATTGCTTCGACTACGAGCACTGTAGCCCCACCAATTGCCGCACCTTGAAGCATACCCTGCCCAATATTATTGCCATAAAAAGCAGCATTTAAACCACCAGCCACGGCGCCTGCTGCAATACCAGCAATTATATTAGCAGTAAATAAATTACTAACAATGGCACTAGATAATAAATAACCGGCTGGTCCTCCAAGTGCACCAAAAACAGCACCGGAAACACCTCCTACAATAGCGCCTTTAAATACAGCACTTGAGTCGCCACCACTTGCGTGACCAGCTGTAACTGCACTAATTACAGCACAAACTACAGCAGTTACTATAATAGATTCAATACTATGCCCATCAGGGTCCACGTTATTAATTGGATTATTAGCACAATAAGCGTAGCCATTGAGTTCCTGAGGAATATAAAGATCGGAATAAATGCTATCCGGCGAAATGAAACGAGCCAGAACATTGTCATAGTAGCGTGATTTGTAATAATACAGGCCGCTTTCGGGGTCTAATTCCTGACCGGTGTATTTGTAGTTGGTAACGGAATTACCCGTATGTTCACGCACAGCACCAAAGGGCATGTATTCCGTTTTTTCTACAACAGTGCCTGTTGCATCGGTCATTACTGCCGAACTGCCTAAATGGTCATTATGATAATAATAAGTGACGTTATTGCTGACGACGGCGAGCTTCAGATTGCCGGCTGTTATATATTTGGTAGCCACGCCGTCTTTCACTTCATAAACATCACTTACATAATAAGTTGTGGATGAACCAACTTTCTTTACCCTAGTGCCGCCTTCATCGTAACTCATTGTAGCCGAAACTGAAGAACCGCCTTTTGTATAAGCAACACTGGCCAGATTGTTATCATCGTCATACGTCATGGTACGGGAGGCAACATTGGCCGGATCGGTAAAATCGTAGCCGGTAGTCATGTTGCCGTCATTGTCATAATTAAAAGTATATGCCGTACCGTTGAAGTTAAGCGTTTTTACGGCATGTACTTTAACCGGATCGTAGCTGGTATAGTTCATTGAGTTTGCGCCCACGTTCTTGGTTAAAATATTACCAAGGGCATCGTAAGTTAAATTCATTGCCGGATGTATCAATGATCATGGACGGTGTTGTGATGTTGCCGTTGGTACCGAAATATATTTTGCGGCCTGTATTGGCAAAAACATACGGCGAATCATCTGTTCCGGAACCCAATAGAACGTTATTGAGATAAATGCCACCGGCAAGACTCGATCCGGACAGATTGCAATTACCGTCAGCAAAAGCATTCATACTGATAAGTAATAAGCCAAATACCAAAGAAAATATTCTTTTTCTCATTCCCCTACCCTCCTGAATATATTCATTTTAGTTTTTTCATTACAGCAAGGACGGGATTTTTATTAAATAGAACCGTCCCCATTTTTTCTTTTTCGCTGCCGGTTTCTTCCCTTCTTCTAGTAAGCGCACTGCTTCTAACTTAAACTCCCGGCTGAATCTCTGTTGCTTTTTTCCCATCGGACACTCCTTTCTTTTGCATCGTATACCACTTTCCTGTATACGTTTTGAAGTGTCCGTTAATCTGGGGGAGGTTCAAACCGTCCCCTTTATTTCTTCTTTATTCGTAAAGTAGATTTCGTTTAAAATTAATTATTGGAACATTTATATTCATCTTGTTAAGCATTAAAGCGTTGTCGATATTCATCGCAATTATTTGTTCGTTAAATTCTTGATAATCAATAAAGATTAAATAACAATCATTCTTGTTTATTTTTACTGGTGTTTGAATTGCAGGCATTGATTTCAGTACTTGAAAATCACCTATCACATCCCTGCATTTAAATCCTTTTACCTGCAAGTGATTTCTTCCGTCCAATATGGCGGATATTTTTGCAGGATTAAACAAGAGACCTTTTTTAACTTCAAGAAAAGTAACTTTAACAAAAATTAGTTTACCTTTTTTAATTCTATAAAAGTCAAACCTCAGTTTCATATCATTTCCAATCAAAATATCCACAAGCGGATAACACCCTTCGAAACCACAATTTTTAATCATTTGCCAATCAGAAGCTTTATTGTCAATATATGCTGCATACTCACTGTGCTTATGAATACAACTGATGCAGAGACTAATAATACATATTAACGCAACATACATGCTTCTTCTAAACGATTTTGTTTTAAAAAATATTTCTAACATTATCATAGCAATACCTTAACGCCTATAATCGTCCATTGTCGACATATATATCGCTGGTTGTATATACGGGCCAGCTAATGCGGCTGTGGTGTAAGCTGCTGCTGGTAGCATCCCAGCAAAACTATAAGTTTGAAAGGCAACATTATAAGAAAGGCTACCACAATTATAATAACCTTTATAAACACCTTCGGCAACGTAGGACCATGAATTCATGAAATCATGGGGTTTTGATATATAGTTTATATAGTGACCAAAGGCAGAATCAGTGTTGTATTTAATTGGTCCAAGGTAATTATAATCAAGGCCTTCATTTGCCATACCCATGTTTGTGTACCAATTTGTATTCCCTTCTGTACAATTCACATTAGGCCTCTTACCAGCAGTCATTTCACTTCCAGTACTATCATATATATCAGTTGGTGAAGATTGATCTGTTGCTGTTTCAGTGTATTCCCAACCCCATCTAAGTGCTGTGAAAATAGCTGCTGCTGCTGCACCGTATGCCGCACCTTTTAACATAGCCGCACCAACATCGCCGCCATAATACGCAGCATTTAGACCACCGGCTGTAGCACCGGCCATAGCACCACCAATAGTATTTCCAGAAATTTCTGCTACAGCGTCTATTGCTAATGCACTCCATGAGTCGAAAATCGCTGTACTTGCAATTGCATCTCCTATGAGCTCAGAAGCTACTGCGCTACCTGCAGAAAACACACCAGCCGAAATGCCGCCTATAACGCCTCCCATAATAATAGCACGAGGGTCCCAATTACTTGATATTCCTGCACTGATGGCACCAATAGCAATACCTACAACAATAACGGCTAATTCCCACGATTGTCCATCAGGATCCACATTATTAATCGGATTATTACCACAGTAGGTATAACCATTTAGTTCCTGCGGAATATAGAGATTGGAATAAATACTATCCGGCGAGATGAAGCGTGCCAGAACATTATCATAGTAGCGAGATTTGTAATAATAAAGGCCGCTTTCTGGATCAAGCTCCTGACCGGTGTATTTATAATTGGTAACATCTGTGCCTGTGTGTTCGCGCACAGCGCCAAAAGGCATGTATTCCGTCTTTTCCACAACTGTGCCTGTGGCATCAGTTATTACCGCCGAACTGCCTAAATGGTCATTGTGATAATAATAGGTGGCGTTGTTGCTGATGACAGCGAGCTTCAGATTGCCGGCTGTTATATATTTAGTAGCAACGCCGTCTTTCACTTCATAATGTTCGCCGATATAATAAGTTGTGGATGAACCAACTTTCTTTACGCGTGTACCGCCTTCATCATAACTCATAGCGGATGTAACCGAAGAGCCGCCTTTTGTGTAATTGACACTGGCCAGATTGTTGTCATCGTCATAAGTCATGGTACGGGAGGCAACATTGGCCGGATCGGTAAAATCGTAGCCGGTAGTCATGTTGCCGTCATTGTCATAATTAAAAGTATATGCCGTACCGTTGAAGTTAAGCGTTTTTACAGCATGTACTTTAACCGGATCGTAGCTGGTATAGTTCATTGAGTTTGTGCCGACATTCTTGGTTAAAATATTACCAAGGGCATCGTAAGTTAAATTCATATCCGGCAGGCCGCCGTTGTTTGTTTCGGTCTTAAGCCTGTGCAGTTTATCATAGGCGTAAGTGAAGGTGACATTCCGGATTTCATCTTTAATTTCCCTGATATCACCAGCCAGGGTGTACTTATAAATTTTACGCTGATAATCATTGGCCGGCTGACCACCGGGATTGGCGGAAACAACTGAAGTTAGTCTTTGTGTCCAGACATCATAAGAGTAACGGGTTGTAGCACCGTTGCCGTGATTTATCTGGCCGATTTTACCGGATGGTTCGTAGAACGAGTAGCGGGCATATTCCTTGCCGCTGCTCATATCAATAACGTTGTAGATGAGACCGGTACCAGTGTAATAATGATAACCGATCGTTGAGTTATCCGGATAGGTAATTGTTTTAACTCTGCCTGCTAAATCATAATCGGATTGTGTTGTATAAGTATTGGCATCACCGGCAATTATCTTGGATGAACTAAGCACACGCCCCATTACATCATAGGAGTTGTTTATCTTGGTTGCTGCACCATTATTTACGGAGTAAATCTTGCCCCTTCCGTTGGGAATGCCTAGATTGTCATAAGCATAATTAACCGGCGTTTTCCCTGTGGAGTATGTTCTGGAAACGATACGATTTAGTTCATCATAATTGAATGTTACAGTTACGTTACGCGCGTCTGTTTGTGTCTGTAAATTACCGTTGGCATCATAAGTATACTGCCAGAGGCCGCGATCAGGATCATTAACGCTCCTCTTGCGGCCCAGTGTATCGTAAGTAAATATTATCTGGTTGCCGTTATTATCGGTAGTAGTTAAGATGTTACCTGCAGCATTATAAGTATAAGTTGTATTCTGTTCAACGCTGTTTTCCACATATTCGATTATTTTTACAACTCGGCCCAGATAGTCTTTTATCTGTTTTTGGGAATTGCCGTCAAGGTCGGTGGCTGTGCTGGCAAATCCTACATTTGCCAGGTTTTCATAGGTTATGTAGGAACTGGCTGTGCCGCTTTGCGTTTCAGTTGAAGGAGATTTTATTTCTATCGGACGGCCACGATTATCGTAATAAGTTATTACCCAGGGGTAGCCATTATTGGGAGGATCGCACATGGTACCGTTTAATGTCCAACCCGCGGGACAGGAATAACTTGGGTCTGAACATGCTGACGTCTGAACGCAGTCAGTGGTACAGGAGGCCGCATCCATATAAGTATTACCGTTCAAGGAACATGTCCAGTAACCTTGATTGTATGAATATACCCGATACCAATCACCCCAGCAGGCAGTCGCATTATCTATACCAAGGATATATGAGCTTTTTTCATAAAAACCCTGTGGTATCAGAGTTACATTACCCGGACAATTACTTGCGCCTGTGGCAATGGTCAAACCATCGGGGCAGCATGTATTACCGCTTAACCCATCCTGATCGCAACCGGTGTTGCAACGCGTGTTATCCGATCCGCCATATTCCGCGCAATAAAAAGTCCCTGTTACCTGATGAGGGCATGAACCGGCTTGTGAACAATTTGTATTACAAGTGTTCTGATCGAAATAACTACCGCCATAGGGACATGTATAAACAGTTGTTGCCGATTGGCTTGCCTGGTACGGTTCAAGATTGTATGCAACGCCAACACTGAAATAAGGTCCCCAAGATTGGGATACTCTACCCATCGGATCGTAGAATGTCCGGGTAACGATGGTTTTACCGTTTTCACCAAAACCAAGCTTTGCAATCTGGCGTCCCAAGCCATCATAATATGTGTAGGAATTAATCGTGTTGCCGGAAGAATCTTCCCTGGCGATAACTTTGACATATTGCGGCTGTGGAAAGACATCCGTATGATACTCGTAGGTGACCTGACCGCCATCGGGCGTGTTCACCTGATGCATGCGGCCGAAAGCATCGTAGGTGGAACTTGTAATGTTGCCGTTTTCATCTTTGGTCGAGGTAGCTTTACCTATTGCATAATTTATAGCAAGATTTTCTACCACGTGGGTTACTGTGCCTGTCTGGGCCGCAGTAACTTTTACCGGATAAGTGTTAGTTGCCGTATCATAATCAATTGAGCTTGCCTGAATACCTTTGGGGTCTGTTGTTGTTTTACGGTTGCCGTAGTTGTCGTAGGTGTATGTTACCCTTGGATTGGTACCGCCATCGAGCCATTTATCTTCATATTGTAGATTACCCTTGCCGTCTTCATAGTATGTGAAGTAAGTCTCGCGCATTTTGCCACTTACGCTGCCGCTGCCAGTAATTTTTGTCGGTGACCATAACCAGGCATCGGCACCTGTTCCAACATTTGCGTATTCGGTGGTTGTAATTAAATCTTCGGCACCGGTACCGGAAGATGTTTCCGTTAAAACATTACCGTTGGTATCATCATAGGTATAATTTTTCTGGGTAAAGACTGTTTGGCCGTCATAAGATTCCGTTCTCGTTTGAGTTAACGTGGCAAACCGGGCGTTATTATAGGGCGGATTAAGCGTAACTGTTTCCCATGTTGATAAGGTCTGACTAAGCAGGGTAGCGGACGAATCCAGTTGCGTTGATTTATAAGCGCGACCTTTCAAAAATTCGTCCTGATTGTACCAGGTTGTTGTCGTAACATTATCAGGATTTACTGCACTGACCTTGCCGAAGCCCCGGAATTCCCGCGCTGTATAATCATATAGACCATCGTAATAATCATAGGTAATTATTGACGTGCTCGTTCCCAAACCGTCGTCAACAGTTACCGACTTAACAACAGGAAACACAAATGGCAAAAATGTGTTGGCATGTTCGTAAGAATATCCGTAAGTAAAACTGGTGGTGCCGCTCATGCCGTTAGTGATACTTATTAAATTATATAACAAATTGTCTATATTAAAGTTATTAGTGAAAACAGTAATAGCATGGCTGTTATTTCCCTCATCTTCTTTCTTAAAACGAAACAAAACATCTTGGATACCATCTCCGTTAAAATCATCAGTAAAAACTGAGTCAGCAAAATTTATTTCTGCAAAGTTACGACAAAAAGGTTCTGGATGGTATATTTCAACACCGTCACCATCAGGAATAAACGTGCCATCTCCTCTACCTATTAATACATGATATTTTTTTGTAATTATAGATTTGGGATAATAAATATCCATCGGACCGGGACACACGTTGTTGCCGGTTGGTCCGCTTGTATCAGATAACAGTGCTATATCAGACTTGCCATCGCCGTTAAAATCACCTGTTTTAAAAAATGTTTGAAAAGGATTAAAATAGCCAATTATAGTACCGTCAATTCTATCAGAAAAAGTTCCATCTCCATTACTCAGATAAACATAAGTATTTCCGTTCAGGTGTAACCACATATAATCTATTTTGCCGTCACCGTTGAAATCACCGGTAGTAAATTTATAATCATTTATGCCATAAGTTTGGTCATCACCCGCATAAGGCACCTCCTCAAAAGTACCATCTCCATTGCTCAAGAAAACAGCTTTGTTATTAAATATCCAGTTAAACCACATATAATCCGTTTTGCCATCGCCATTATAATCGCCTAAATACAATTCAAAATCATTATAATTTACATTAGGATTATGTTCTATAACCGGTTCAAATGTACCATTGCCATTACTTAAATAAATGCGAAGACTTCCGTCAGAGTATCTATATAACAAATAATCCATTAAACCATCGCCATTGAAATCGCCTGAAAGAAATTTACTGCCTGAAAAATTATGGCTATCTGAAACAGAGTTCTCTGTAAAAGTACCATCACCATTATTCAAAAAAATATGTGCTGTATTTGTTGTTAATTCCACCCAAAAGAAATCGGCTTTTTTGTCGCCATTTAGATTTCCTGCCGCAGAATTTTTGTTAATATAAGTTCCAACATCATTAACTATTTGAGGTACTACTATGTTAGTTGCTCCGATATTTGTCGTTGCGCCATGATCATTTGTGTTTACAGTAAAAGTTACCGGAGGCAATGTTGAACCGCCAGTTATATTTCCGGAACCGTCAATAACCACGTCATTGCCGTATTGCTGAATGCTATTTAAAACTGAAGCGGCAACCATAGGAGTTACTGTATAATTTAATTTATAAGCCCGGACTTCTTGGTCACCGTTGGTTTTTATATTTATTGTCTTTAATCTGTAAGATGAATAGATGAGATTAGGGCCAATGCCATAATTCAACACATTCGGACGTGTTTCACGATAAAACGTAATTTCTCCGTGAGGTATTCCAGTAAGACTATCATTGGTGCTGTATGTATAGACAATCCGGGAAAGATATATCTCGCTGTCTTTGAAATATTCCACAAGCAAGTAGTTACCGTTGCTGTCTTCAACTCTATCCAGATACCACTTGAATGTCTCGGAGGGCGTCGCGGGACTGCTAACTGTACCTAAACGTGATGCTGCTGTGGAGCCGTAATAAAACTTCATGCCGTTTTTAAAGTAAACAATCCACTTATTGTTTGTTGTATCAAAATAAAATTTAGTAAAACCGCTCTCTACTCTTGAACCATAATAATTTGTGCCCCAATCGGCTCTGGTAACTAAATCAGCGGGTGACCCATCTTTGAATGCAACAAAATTATTATCATCATATCTAATTCCAAATTTCGAGGAACGTTGAATGGAACCCAAATCCAGGTTCCAGCCCACACCCAACCAGCCATTGGCCCCTCTGGAATAGGATATTGTTAAGTTCGGTATTACACCATTGCGGCCCGGCGGAACTTGAATAGGTAAACCAACTGAAGCACCGCCACTAAATTCGGATATGTTGACCGAAGGGGAAGAAATCCCCGGTACGTCTCCGTCATAACCAGAAGTTGTTTCTTCGGCTTTACTATTTAATGGCAAAATTATGATTAAAAATAAAATGATTAATGCGTGGAATATTATTTTTTTAAATGGCTTTATATCTTGCATAAGCACATCGTAAAATGTTGCATTTTATAGAAAGCAAATCTTTATTTAACTATTTGGTCCGCCACGATTAACTGTAATTTCAATTATCTGATACTGATGTGCCTAAATATTTTGTTCCAACTACTTCGTAAAGAAGAACACGCAATCCATCTAAGGGTTGGTTTTTATATATTTTATTATCCCTGTTTTAAGCACAGTAATACCCACCCCTTGCAAAAGAACACTTTCTCTCTTGCTGCTACGATGAACCGAACTACTCTTTTTGGGAATTTGGTGCCTGATACTAAAAATACTCGCTCAATATTTGAGCTATAATTAAATTTCGGCCTGACTTATTTTATCAATTTTAAAATAGTGCAGCCGGAAATATAATTGTGAACATGATTATAAAAAATAATAAAAGTTGTCAATCATAAAACCAACCATGAAACAAAATTCCATTTCAATATGAAATAACATTATCATTTCATCCTGCTCATGTTGGGCAAATACTTTATTGAACATAAATACAATAATAAATACAATACTTAAGTACGCTTAAGCGCTTTATTCCGAATAGAGCGATGCATGAAACACAAATAGCATTTTATGAAACAGGGCTTATTTAATATTAAGGAGATGAAACGATGGGAGATGATAAGGTAGATTTAAGCGTAATGACGACCCCATTTTGGAATATATTTCTTGACAAGAAAAATTTATTTTAATATTCGACAAAAGCTTATTTTCCCATTCAAAAAGCATGGTTTTCACAATTAAATTCATAGTTGAAATTTGCAAATATAGTATTCGTTTGCAACCTTTTTTGCTGAATAGTGGCAGGTAAAAGTTAATCGAATGCAGTGATTATCATGTTGAATCAAATCATTAATTTTTTTCAAGGTACATTATGAAAAACACAACAAAAGAAAGAAAATATAAAGAAAACGGCTTTACTTTAATTGAAATTCTCGTGGTGATGGTAATTATTACCTTGCTTGCCTCTTTGGTAGCACCAAGACTCTTTCCAAAATTAGGAAAAGGGAAACAATCAGCGGCAAAAGCACAAATTGAGTTGCTGGAACAGGGATTGGATCAATTCCGTCTCGATACATCAAGATATCCTACGACGCAGGAAGGTCTTAGTGTTTTAGTTACCAATCAGAACATTGAAAAATGGGAAGGTCCTTATCTTAAAAAAGGATTGCCTAACGATCCATGGGGTAAACCTTATAATTATCAGTATCCCGGTACTCATGGAGAGTATGATTTATTCTCATACGGTAGAGACGGTATTATCGGAGGAGAAGGTGAAGACAAAGATGTTGTAAGTTGGGAATAACCAAAATACTAAGGAAGATATTTGTGCGTAAATACATCATAATAATTTTTGCTTTGTTTTTTCTTTCAATAATTTCTTATGCGCAAGACGCAGAAATAAAAGAAGGCATTCAAAAAAATGATTCGCCTACTTCTGTAAACGATGGTTCTACTGTACCGGCAGAAAAAAAAACAAGCAATACAGAATTCAAACAACGTCTGCCCCTTCCGTTGACTGATAAAATCATTCAGGATTTAAAACAAATTCAACTTCGAACAGAACAGCTTAAAACACAGCCAAGTAAAGAAAAGCAGGCTCAGCCATTAAAGCAAACAGTGCCTGCAACTGCGCAGATAAGTATACCACCCAAATTAGAAACAAAAACTTCAGAAGCCAAAGTTTTCTCTGGAGATTCTACCAAACCACCAGAAAAGATACTGCAGCCAGATAAAATACCAACTACTACAGAATCAATTCCTAAACAGACAATCCAGCCCCAGCCGGATGTCTTAAATAATAAAACACCTTTTTCAAATGGTTCTATAAGTTTAAATTTTGATGATGCTGATATTTATTCGGTTATACAAACTGTTTTTAGTGAAATTTTAAAGGTGAATTATATTATTGACCAAAAAGTTAAAGGCAGAGTTACCTTCAGATCTGTCGCGCCAGTTCCTAAAGATAATGTGATGCCTGTAATGGAGGTTATTCTTCGCTTAAATGGCGCGGCGATTGTTGAGGAAAACAGTCTTTATCGCATTATACCTATAAGCGACTTAGCACGTGAACCTTCGGCTATCAATATCGGCAGGGACGCGGAAAAAGTTGAAATTAAAGGTAAAGCATTATTGCAGGTTATACCCGTTGAACATGTGCAATCGTCGGAAATAGTAAAATTAATTACTCCGTTTGTATCGGTTAACGCCGTTATTGTAGATATTCCCAAAACAAATCATATTATAATTGTTGATACGGATACCAATGTCAAACGCCTTCTGCAACTGGTCACTATTTTTGATTCAGAACAACAAAAGAACAAAGGTCCGCAGGTTTTTGTTCATCATATCCAAAACGGTCAGGCCAAGGATATATGCGCTTTGTTGCAACAGATTTTCTTAGGTTCCAAAACTCCGGGGCAAACAACTGTGAACAGCGTGTCAGTTTCTACATCTTCACCAAAAACATCTACATCATCTGCACCGGTAACACGGCCGCAATTTCAGGGAACGACCGGCAAGAACGGTGCAGATATTTTGGTTTCCGATCTGGTCAAAATATATGCTGATGAAATCTTAAACGCGATTATTATTTTAGGAACACCGGAAGATTATGAAATTATAAAAGAAACAATTGCCAAGCTCGATATTGTGCCCAGACAGGTTTTAATTGAAGGAACTATAGCCCAGATTCAGTTGACCGATAAAATGAGCCTGGGATTGGCCTGGTCTATCAAAACCAACGCGATTGGTCTTGAACCGGTAACTATTTCACTTAACCCTTCTCAATTGAGCAGCGATACTTCCAAGACTTCCGGTCTTTCTCTTATTGGTATTGATTCCGCAAATTCGGTTAGAGCAGTCATCAATGCATTAGCCTCGAATTCCAAAGCCAAGCTTCTGGCATCACCGCATATTATGGTTTCCGATAATCATGAAGCAAGAATACAGGTCGGTCAGCAGGTTCCTCTGGTAACATCGGAAACATACGGCAGTACGGGCAGCACTTCTGTGCCGATAAGAACCATTCAGTATAAAGACATCGGAATGATTCTTAAGGTTAAACCGCAGATTAACGACAGCGGTCTGGTTGCACTGCAGATATCACAGGAGGTTTCCACGTATTCGAAGGATAACCTTTATGTGGATGAAACACAAATCATTCTGAATAAAACCGAAGCAACAACAAGTCTCGTTGTACAGGATGGCCAAACCGCCGTTATCGGAGGGTTAATACGTGAAGATGATTCCAAGGCAAGACAAGGGATACCTCTTTTAAGCAAAATTCCTTTACTGGGATATTTATTCGGCAATACGGATAACGATAAAACAAGAACGGAACTGGTAATCCTGCTGACTCCGCACGTGGTTAGAAATCAAGAGGATGCCAAAGTTATTACGAATAAATTTGCCGATAAAGTAACTGATAAACAAATGAATAAGGATGTCAAAAACGGCATTCAGGAAAAGGCGGCGGAACATAAAAAATAAGAATCAAAATAAAGAAGTAAAAATCAAGAATAAGGAAGCGTTAAAGTAGCACTAATAATATTCATTGCATGTGCTTCGATTCATTTATCTCACGCATTTGCTTTATAATTACTTTTTTGTCATTCCGTGCAAGCAAAGCGCGACACGGAATCCAGTATTTTTAATAAGATCTAGATACCGGCCTGCGCCGGTATGACAGCGCTGATAGTACTTTATCCAATTACAACATAGTCTCTCGTTGTAAAAAAGCGGCGGTATTATATAGATTATGCAGAATATAAAATATTTAGATCCTGAAAATTTTCCCAAGGTTCCTTTCGTTTTGGAAACACTGTCCGCGCGTTTCATCCGCGAAAAAAAGATTGTCCCTCTGGAATTTAAGCAAAATACTTTGAAAATTGTCATGGCCGATCCTGATAACCAGGAGGTTATTGACGCACTGAAAGTTGCAGTTTCCCACGATATAGAAGCTTATTCCAGCGATCTGCAAGCAATCGAAGAATATATCGAAAAATTCTATACACAGGAAATTCAGGATATCGGTAAACTGATCGAAAATATCGAAGATAATTCCCTCCAGTTTATTCATGAGGAAGAAGATGTAGGACATCTACAGGATCTTGCTTCGGAAGCGCCGATTATCAGGCTGGTTAATATGCTGGTTACCCGCGCAGTGGAAAGCAGGGCCAGTGATATTCATATTGAACCATATGCCGATGAATTGAAAGTGAGATACCGTATTGACGGCGTTTTGCACGATATCGAATTGATACCAAAGAAACTACAGGCCGCAATTTTCTCCCGCATTAAAATTATGGCAAAACTGAATATCGCGGAAAGGCGTCTGCCGCAGGATGGACGCATTAAATTAAAGGTGGGAGGTTCCGAAATAGATATCCGGGTTTCCAGTGTGCCGGTTCTATACGGTGAAAGTCTTGTTATGCGTCTTCTGCATCAGGAAGGCATTCTAATAGATATGGAGCAACTGGGGTTTCCAGCCGATACTCTCCTGACTTTCAATAACATAATAAAAAATACAAACGGTATAATCCTTGTTACAGGCCCGACCGGAAGCGGGAAAACAACTACGTTATACGGCGCGTTGGATAAAATAAATTCTGCCGACAGAAAAATAATCACGGTAGAGGATCCGATTGAATACCATCTCAAGGGAATAAACCAGATACAGGTTAAACCGCAAATAGGGCTGGATTTTCCCAATATACTGCGCCACATTGTCAGACAGGATCCTGATGTTATCATGATCGGCGAAATACGCGACCTGGAAACAGCGGAAATAGCTATTCAGTCCGCCTTAACCGGCCATCTTGTTTTCTCCACATTGCACACTAATGACGCTCCAACAGCCATTACCCGTTTAATAGATATTGGTGTGCAGAGTTATCTTCTGGCGGCGACAATTCGCGGCATTCTCGCTCAACGTCTGGTGCGCATAATATGTCCTTACTGCCGCGAAATCGACACATCAGCAATAGATGACGAAAGAATGAAGATGGGGAAAGACATAAAAATGTTCAGGGGAAAGGGATGCGAAAAATGCGCGCATACGGGATTTTACGGGCGTTCAGGAATTTACGAACTCTTGAAAATTGATAATTCTATTCACCAGTTAATTATTAAAAATGCCGATGCCCGTCAAATTCGGGAAAAAGCAAAAGATAATGGAATGCGGACTCTAATGGAAGACGGATGGCTTAAAGTAAAAGCCGGTCAAACAACAATTAATGAAGTTTTCAGAGTTACTCAGGAGATTTAATTGCCGACATATTTTTACAGTTCAACAACAAGAGACGGCGTTATTATGGAAGGTGTCATTGAAGCTCACGACGAAAAAAGCGCCGTCAATATACTGAAGAACAGCGGCGTAATTCCGTTAAAAATAAAGCTTCAGAAAAACGGCTTAATCAGCGCCGAGAATTTCGGTTTTAGATCAGCAAAAAACGAAGTGTTGACATTCACTACAGAACTTCACGCACTTCTCGGCGCCGGACTGCCGCTTGATCGCAGCCTGAATATACTTGCGGAAATAACAGAAAACAAAAAGATGAAAGAAATTATTTCCGCAATCTTAAGATCTATCAGAGAGGGAAGCTCTTTTTCAGATGCTTTGGAAAAACATCCCCACATATTCTCCGGTTTGTATGTGAACATGGTTAAAGCAGGCGAAACAGGCGGTGTCCTGGGAGTTGTGCTGGAAAAGTTAATTGATTTTTTAGAATCATCAAAGGAGTTAAAAGATCATATTTTCTCCGCCCTTATTTATCCGGCTATTCTGGTTATTACCGGAATAGCATCAATCATTGTCCTTGTCACATATGTCTTGCCTAAGTTTTCAGTTATTTTTCGTGACATGGGAACACAGTTGCCCCTGCCGACACAAATACTTATAGTTTTCAGCAACATTATTTTATCCACATGGTGGATTATTATTTTGATTATTATCGCGGGAGGCTTCGCTTTAAGAAATTATCTAAAAACGGAAAAGGGCAAATACAATTGGGACTCGCTGAAAATTAAAATTACGGGAGATATTATATTAAAACTGGAAACCGCCCGTTTTTGTCGCACATTGGGCGCTTTGCTGAAAAGCGGCGTACCTCTTTTACAAGCCATAAAAAATGCCAAAGATATTGTCGGTAATTATGTCATATCATCGGGTTTAGACAAAATATCAGCAGGCGTCAAAAAGGGTCAGGGCATCGCAAAACCTCTTTCCGATGCTAAAATATTTCCTAATTTAGCTTTGTCCATGATTAAAGTTGGAGAGGAAACCGGACAGCTTGATACTATGTTGATAAAAATAGCCGACACGTATGAAAAAAGTTTGAGAGTATCTATCAAAAAGTTTGTTAGCTTTCTGGAGCCGGCACTGATTCTGTCAATGGGCCTGCTGACAGGATTTATTGTTATCTCGATGCTGATGGCAATATTCAGCATAACGGATATCCCCTTCTAGAGGATTGGAAGGTTGGAAGATTAGAGGATTGGGAAAGTGAAAAGTGAAAAGAAAAAGATCATTCCTTTGAGTCGGGGGTTTACGTTTATTGAGATTTTGATTGTTTTGTTTTTGATGTCATTGATTGTCGGCATTACAACAGTTTTCTTTGCCAATGCTTTGCCTGCGGCAAAACACAAAGCGGCTGCCAGAGAATTAGCCGCCACTATTAAATATGCCCGGCATCTGGCCTTTATTAAAAATGAAAGTCAAATCGTCAGCATTGATCTTGACACCAGGAATTATTCAATCAAGGGACGGGAAACAAGATCAATCGCTCCCGAAATTTCGATAACCGTTTATAACAAAGATGCGAACACAAATCCGGTTCGTGAAGGCAAGTATATTATCAATTGCGACACAACTGCCGGAATTGAATGGGATACCATAGAACTCGTTCGAAAAGACAAAATAATTACGATTAAATCAGATCCGATAATGACAGCCGAAATTGTTGATAACAAAAACAATGAAATTAAAAAATACTAATTGTCAGTTAATTATTAAAAAAGAGGAAGGTTTTACCATCCTGGAAATTATGGTAGCGCTTGTTTTGATTGCTGTCGTGGTTTCCTCCTTTATTCAATTATCATCGGCAAATTTGAATAATCTTTCTTCCTCCGATGATCAGATTGATGCTTTAATTCATGCCAATGCCAAGATGCGCGAAATTCTGGATTTGGAAAAAATTGAAGATAAATCATGGAATGAAACGGACAATGACGGGTATTCATATGAAATTACGATGGCAGAAAGCTTAACGGATCGCACTGATTCTTTGAATGTTAAAATGGAAGAAATTACGCTGCTGACCAAGTGGGTTAAAAACAATAAAAAGAAAGAAGTTGTTTTAAAAACAGCAAAGGTTATTTCCAAAGCAGACGCGTTAAAAAATGCAAACAATTAATTATTTATTAAGGGAGCTATTTGTCCATTGAATAAACGTGGGTTCACACTTTTGGAATTACTTATTTCTATCACAATGCTGGCTTTGATTGCGGGTATTATGGGTTGGACTTTGAAAGCGGCTCATCGGACACTGGATAAAGGCGAAAGAAAAATAAGTTATCTGGAAAGAGAAAAGATATCTTTCTCTCTGATAGAGTCACAGATTTTATCATTATTCCGGTATCAATATGATGATGACGGACAAAAAAAATTGTTTTTCTCCGGCAGTAAAGACAATTTAATGTTTACTTCGAATTTTTCGCTATGGCGTGGTGCGAGAGGCAACACATTTGTCACATACGAAATACAGTCAAATGAAGGAGACAAAAGCTTTTTAAAAATAACTGAGCAAACCATAGGCCTGCAAGAAAAAAACGAAACGATTCTTCTTAATGAATGTAATAACATAAGTTTTGAATATTTTTTAAAAAACGCTGTTGAAGAAGGTAAATGGGTGACTTCGTGGCCTGAAGATGAAAAAGGATTGCCGGATAAAATAAAGATCAGCATTGCCTGTGGTGTAAAAAAGCTTGCCTTAACTCTCAGACCTCCGGTTGGGGAAAAGAAGATTTAGGATCTAGTGAAAAGTGAATGGAGAGAATGGAGTGAATGATGAAAGGTGAATAGTAATGCGTGAATCTTCCTCTCTGTCATTTCGAGGAGTCCCGATTTATCGGGACGACGAGAAATCTTGATTGATGTCAAATTAAAGATTCCTCACACGCCTGCGGCGGATTCGGAATGACATCAAAAGCAGTGAAAAGTGAATGGTGAATGGTGAATGGTGAAAAGGTTAGGACAGATAACAAAAATTAATGGACGCAATATTCCTCAACGTGGTTTTCAGAACAAGGCGCCAAACCGCGAATCGGGGATAGCCCTGCTTATAGTGCTATGGGTCACTGCTCTTGTCATTGCTATCGCATTATCCTTTTCCGTCATGGCACGGACGGAAATATTTTCTACAATAACTTTCAAAGAACAAATGATAAATAAATATTTGGCCGAAGCCGGGATGCAAAGAGCCATTATGGAAATATTTTACCGCAATACAAACAAAAACACCCAAATTACCTTTGAAGGAGAAGAACCATATCTTGTTGATGGAACATTCTATTATGGCGAAATGAGCAATGGTTATTACAAAATAAGTATCAATGACGAATCCGGAAAAATTAATATCAATGCTCTAACTGACGTCTCAGGACTAATTTTAAATAATTTACTAGTTAATCTGGGTACTGAGAAGAAAACAGCGGACACAATTGTTGATTCCATTCTGGACTGGAGAGACGCTGATAACCTGACGCGTCTTTCCGGAGCGGAAGATGACTACTATATGAGTTTACAAAATCCTTACAAAGCGAAAAACGCGAATTTTGATAATCCGGAAGAACTCCTCCTGATAAAAGGCGTTACTCATGAAATTTTATACGGCAACGAAGAAAGGCCGGGATTGATCAATTTCATCACATTGTATTCTTCCACGGATAAGATAAACATTAATACGGCCTCTCCGGAAGTTTTAAATTCGATACCTTTTATGTCCGATAGCGATGTTGAACAAATAATCAATTATCGAAAAGCCGATAATACGAAAAAAGACGGTACTACTATTCAAACAGTAATCGCGGGAGATTATGCGAAGATTTCCCAGTATATTTCTACAAGCGATTCCAATGTTTATACTATAGAAGTACTAGGCTGCAAAGAAAAGAGCGATAATAATACAAAAGGCTATCCGATTAAATCAGTAATTATTATAGAAGGAAATGATCGTTACAGAGTTCTATATTATCAAAGCCCGGCAAACATAAAGAAGTCATAAAATATGATAGATTACAAAAGTAAATTTAATTCAATTTTTTTATCGCTGGTAAAATACGGCAGGTTACTATGGAAATACTTGTCGTTTAGCCTTGCTGATAATTTTTTCTCCATCGCCAAAGTCGTCTCTATATCAATTGAAGATGATGGCATTTATTTTATTTCCGGGACAAAGATATTCTGGAAGGTATCAATTGATTATTTTAAAAAATTCCCATTGGAAGAAAACAAAGAACTTACTCCGGAATATTTTTCCACGGTAGTTTCTAAAAGTGTCGGCGAAATGGAAGCAGCTAAAGCTTCATTTATCTTGAGTATACCAAGATCGTGGACAATCGTGCAAATAGCCGAATTTCCCGTAACAGTTAAGGATGATTTAGCCAATGTAATTCGTTACGAGCTTGATCGTCTTACACCACTGACACCCGAAAACGCCTGTTATGATTACAAAGTAATTGAAGAACATCAGGATAAAATAAAAGTCTTATTAAGTGTAGCCAGAGCTGACTGGATAAATCCTTTTCTGGAAGCTCTGCGCGGTAAAAACATAAAAATTGAAAAAATAAGCATCAGCGCTTTTGTGCTCAAAAAGCTGATTAAAGATACTTACAAAAGCAAAAACTCAATTTTTGTATCCGCAAAGGAAAAGTCTTATGAATGTGGCGCGATTATCAATGATTTTACTGTCGTCTCCATATCGGGCACGGTACAGTCTATGGATGATTCTCAGATTGATAAAATCATCAAATCAACACATCCGCTTATTGATCTTATGACAAAAAACGGCAAACAGGTAAAATTCGTAATCAATACTGATGAAAACCTCTATAAATTAGTTTTCGAAAAACTGTCTAAATTTCCGGTTCTCAATTTGAACCGGGATAATAAACTGAACTTGCCGAAAAACAACAAAGATGTTTCTTCTTTTGCCCTTGGCTACTTTTTAGAAACAGTTACCGCTGATCAAAATGAATTTAATTTATTATCTGTCAAGAATGCTAAACAAAAAAATATGCCGTTCATTCTGACCGCAATGTTACTCCTTGCAATTCTTCTAATTGGAGCGTTTTATCTCTTATCTCCCATCATTGCCGGTCGACAAAGTATCGAACAGATAGATCAACGTATAAATTCGTTAAAACCCGAAATAAAGAAAGCAGAAGCATTAAAGAGGGAAATAGAAACAATTTCATCCGAAATCAAAACTATTAATAATTTTAAAAGAAATAATGTTCCTACAATCGATATTTTGAAAGAAATTACGAAAATATTACCGGCTAAAACATGGCTTACGAGAATGCGCGTTACTGAAAATGTGGTTGAGATTGAAGGTTACACTTCATCAGCAACTGAAATAATTTCTAAACTGGAAAATTCAAAGTATTTTCAGAAAGCAGAATTTACGTCTCCCACGTTTAGAGATCAGCGACAAAATAATGAGCGTTTTGTAATTAAGACTGAATTGAAAAATGAAAAGAAAAAGTAATTTTTTAATAATTACCATTCCTTTAATTATTATACTGTCCGCAGGAGTAATTTACGAATACGGATTAAAAAGTATTCGTGAAGAAGTAAGTTCTGTAAATGATCTGAAAATGGTAAAAACAAAAACTCTACAAAAATATATGGAAGCGATTGATCAAAAAAGCAGTATAGAAAAACAAATCATTACGCTTAAAGATTTGCGCAAGAAAGAAAATATTAAAGTAATGGTGGCTCAGACGCCGGCTATAGCAGCTGCTAATTTGCAGGATACGGTTAAAGTAATCATTACGGGCAGGGGCGGTACAATAAATTCTGAAAGAGTGGAAAAGCCGGAAGAACTGGGCACATTCAAAGTCACTAATGTAGTACTGGATATTATCTTTCCTGACGTTAAAGCGCTTTCCGATACTCTTTATGCGATTGAAACGCAGACTCCTTATTTAGTTGTTAAAGAAATGGATGTTCGAGTAAGAAATTACACTGATCCCAGAGATTTGATTGCAAAATTAAAAATTGCGGCATTAACAGGCGTGCAATAAAAACCCCGATGAAAAATCTTCTAAAAAACGTTAATATTTTAAACATGCTGCTTTTAATATTGGCGATATTTCTATATTTTAAGCTGGATGGATTTTTTGTTAATGAAAGTTCTTTTTCATTTCCCAAATCAAAAAATATTCCTATTGAAAATGAAGAGAAAGCAGCTAATGAAAGTATTGCTAACTTTTTGGACTACGGTATTATAACGGAAAAAAATCTATTTCATCCCCTTAGAAAGATACTATCAGAAATAAAAGAAGATCAACAGGTAGCCGCTCCGGATATTGTTCTTTATGGAACTTTAATTACAGATGACAAAAAAATAGCTTATATCGAAGACAGAAAGAGTCCGTACTCCACACCGGGAAGGGGACCAAGACAAGTTGCAGTCAACGAGGGAGCAATGATTGCCGGATATAAATTAGAAAAAATTAATGCGGATTCGATATCGCTTTTGCGCGGTGAAAATAAAATTACTATTACTTTGAGTACGGGTAAAGAAAGAAAGCAAAGTGAAGTAGCAATACAAACACCTTTATCCGGCTCTAAACCTGATCTAACATCAAGACAATCCATTCCCCCGGTACAAGTACAAACAAGGTCTAAGCCTTATATGCCACCGCTACCCCCTTTACCTCGAAAATCGACCATAAATTCAAAGTAATGAGGAATAAATAGCCACATATATAAAACGTTATTAAAATATTTTTATCTGAATAAATCTTCCTTCTCTTCTCCTATACTGCCGGCTCGATTTCTCGGCGTTGCGCCTTCCAAAAAGGCTTCGTTAATTCCTTTTTCAAAAAATCCGGCCGGTTTCCCTGTTTGAGGGTTAACCTTCGTAAAAACAATGCCTTGTGGAACGGAAAAAGATTCCAGCGGTGTATTTTGCAAAGCCTTTTCCATAAAATAAAGCCAAATAGGAGCTGCCGCTCTTCCGCCAACTTCCTGCGATCCAAGAGAAGCTTCTTGATCAAAGCCCACCCACACTCCGGCAATCAGTGAAGGAGTAGTGCCGATAAACCAGGCGTCACGAACGTCATTCGTCGTTCCTGTTTTTGCGGCAACAGGTCTTCCAATGCTTCTTACCCGTGTTCCAGTACCGCTAATCACAACATCCTGCATAACATAAGTCGCCAGGAAAGCGATGCGCGGATCAATAACCTGTTCTGATTGAACTTTAGTTTCTTCAAAAACATTACCGGTACGGTCAACAATTTTTTTAATGAAATGAGGAGTTACTTTTTGTCCTTGGTTAGCCAGCACACCATAAGCCTGAACCAGTTCCTGCAATGTTACTCCAGATACACCTAACGCCAATGACAACGTGTGAACAAGAGGTGAAGTAATCCCCATGTTCATCGCATATGATACTGCGTAATCCACGCCAATTTCTTGCAGAATCTTGACTGTGACCACATTGCGGGATTGAACAAGTCCGGTCCTCATGGTAATCGGACCAAGGAACTTTTCATCAAAGTTTTTCGGTTTCCAAAGACCACCCTGCTGAGAAGGGTCTTCCAAAGCAATGGGAGAATCAATAAACTGTGACGATGGGTTAAATCCTTTATCAAAGGCTGCCGTGTATATCAGAGGTTTAAAAGCGGAGCCGGGCTGCCTGCGGGACTGCGTTGCCCGGTTAAATTCACTTTTGTTGAAATCCCGTCCGCCAACCATCGCGCGAATAGCACCTGTTTTTACATCCATGCAGAAGAGCGCGCCTTGAACCAACCCACGTTGATATTTTTCTCTGTCTTCCAACTCTACTAAGCCTCTTTCCACAGCATCACGCGCGTATTTTTGTGAGGACAAATTCAAAGTTGTATAGATTAAAAGACCTTCTTTATAAAGGACATCGGCACCATATTTTTCCTGCACATAGCGACGGACGGTTTCTACAAAATAAGCGGCTACTTTATCTTTTGGTTTAATAGGTCGCAATTTCAAAGGAAGGGCGTATGCTTTCTTCATTTCTTCATGCGAAATGTAGCCATCCTCCATCATACGTGTAAGAACATAAAGCTGCCTTTCTTTTGCCTTGTCATAATGAAGAAATGGAGAATAATTAGTTGGAGCTTTAGGTAAGCCGGCAAGCAAGGCCGCCTCATGTAGTTTCAAATCCCTGGCGTTCTTGCCGAAATAACCGAGAGATGCCGATTCTATTCCATAAGTACCATGTCCTAAATAAATCTGGTTCAAATATAGATTTAGAATTTCATCTTTAGTAAGATACTTGTCTATTTTATATGCGAGAATTGCTTCTTTAATTTTGCGTGTGTATTTCTTTTCAGGCGAAAGGTACATCATCTTCGCCACTTGCTGCGTAATGGTACTACCGCCCTGAACGATATGTCCTGCTCCGACATTTTTCAGCATTGCGCGAAAAATACTTTGTATATCCAAACCGGTATGTTGATAGAATCGCGAGTCTTCCGAGGCAACAAAAGCATATTGAACTATCTTTGGAATTTCAGCGATCTTGATAACTTTTCTGTCTTCCAGGAAAAATTCATCAATAAGTTCATTGTTGTCATCATAGACACGGGAGGCTATGCTGGGACGATAATCCTTGAGTGCGTCAATACCCGGCAAATCCAGAGTCAAGGCATAGTAAGTGGCAGTTCCACCAACTGTAACCAGCAGGGCACTAACCATTATAACCAGAAAAAGATTAAACAGGGTGGATAGTTTCCTGACTTCCCCATTATCTTTATATTTTGATCTTTTACGGGATACCGGCATAATTTTTACCAATCATTTTTCATCAGTTTCGGCATCTTCTTTTTTCTTTTCGGCAAATTTCGATACAAATATACTTATTTCATAAAGAAACATCAAGGGTAAGGCCATTAATATCTGGCTTAAAGCATCCGGTGAAGGTGTTAAAATGGCGGCAGCGACAAAAATAAGCAAAACAGCATATCTTCTTTGCTTGGAAAGTTTTTTAGCGTTAACTATCCCCAGTTTGGTTAAGAAGAAAATAAATATCGGCAATTCAAAAGATAAACCGAATCCCAGTAAAAAAGTTACAAAAAGTGAAAGATAATCTTTAAAAGAAAGCATTGCCTGCAAATATTGATTATTAAAACTGACGAAAAATTTAAAAGCAGGAGGAAGAGCAACAAAATACCCGAACAAAACACCGGTAATAAAAAGAATAGATGAAGAAATTACAAAAGGAACAACATACTTTCTTTCTTTAGGCAATAGTCCCGGCGCAATAAATTTCCATATCTGATAAAGGATAAAAGGACTGGTAATTATCAAAGAAGCAAAAAAAGCCACTTTCATGTAAGTGAAAAAAGCTTCTGTCAAACCAATATAAATCAGATAACTATTCTTAGGCATAACTTGAGTAAGAGGCAGGGTAACGATATCGAAAATATCATTCTTATAATAGTAACAACCGGCGAAACCAATACCCAAGGCAATTAAAGAACGAGTAAACCTTTTACGCAGCTCTACCAAATGTCCTGTAAGAGACATTTTATGATTTTCGCTGTATTCATTATCTTCTTGACGTTCTTTATCTTCGTTATCTTCCATAATATTCTATTTATTCTTGATTTTACAAATCAGATGATTTTAATTTCGATTTTTATTCTTTAATCGGAGGCTTTACCAGATGAATCCGGTCTGACTTCTTTATCATCCGGCTTTTTCATTAAAAGAGAATCTTTCCAGGCGTCATCATTCTTTGGACTTTCATCTTCCTTCAGAGTATCTCTAAGATCTTCGGTGACACCTTCTGTTGCTTTTTTAAATTCGCTGAAACCCCTACCCAATGTTTTCGCCAGATCAGGCAACTTTTTAGGTCCGACAATTAGTAGAGCAATTATCGCTATTATTATAAGCTCCTGCATTCCTATGCCAAACATTAATTAATAAATCCCCCCGTAATAATTGGAATATACCTATATATTGATTCCTGTTTTTGTCAATGTTTTTTCAAGAATATGATAATAATGTAATAAGAATGCTATTGACATTAATGATATATTTTAGTAGCCATATATCTATTCTCAAAAATGCAAAATTTTTAAAAAAATCAATTTATCAAATCCAGGACAAAAGGAGGTTATTATGAAAAAAATAGGAATTTTATCAATTATTATAATGTTGATGGCTATAACCACGGCAGTACAGGCAGAAGCAAGAGCCGGCGGTTTACCTGAACTACAGATTGATGAAAGCATTAAAGACTGCGGTTGTCCTCCTTGTTGCCCTGAACCTGTAGTAGCCCCTCCGCCACCCCCTCCCCCCCCTCCTCCGGAACCGACTCCCGCTCCAGTACAGGAAAGAGTTGTCATAAAACTTAATGTGCAATTCGATACAGATAAAGCAGTTGTCAAGGAAGAATATAATGACGATATCAAGAGAGTCGCGGATTTCATGAAAGAATTTCCGGACACAACCGCTGAAATCGGAGGCCATACAGATAATATTGCCAGCGCGGAATACAATCAGAATTTATCCGAAGAACGTGCCAACAGCGTTCGTCAATATCTAATTGATAAATTCGGAATTGATGGCTCCCGTCTAACGGCGATAGGTTATGGGTTAACTAAACCGATTGCCGGTAATGATACAGAAGAAGGAAGGCAGCAAAACCGCAGAGTTGAAGCTGTTATGGAAGCAACAAGGACAATATACAAATAAGGTTAATCAGTTTTATATTTAAAATAATTCAAGGTCTCATGGCCACTGCAAGGTCATGAGACCTTTTTTGAGTTGTCCTAATACGCACGATCAGAATATCTTTGACATAAATAATATTTTTTAGTATTAATATAACAGAATTTCGTCTGATGTTGGCATATTACAAAGTGTAAAATATCCCCTAAAAATTAACTTATCAAAGACAGGATGAAAGGAGAAGCGTTATGAAAAAAATCGGAATTTTAGCAATTATTATAATGCTTGCGGCTTTCGCCACGGCAGCGCAAGCGGAATCAAGAGCCGGTGGTTTACCCGAATTAACAATAGATAAGAGTATTCCAGATTGTAAGTGTCCACCCTGCTGCGATTCACCTACCACGGTAACCATAGCACTTAATGTGGAATTTGACACCAACAGCGCCGTTGTCAAGGAGAAATATCACAATAATATCAAAAAGGTAGCAGATTTCATGAAAACATATCCCAAAACCACTGCCGTAATAGAAGGTCATACCGACAATGTTGCCAGTGCAGAATACAATCAGAATTTATCGCAGGCTCGCGCCAACAGCGTCCGGCAATACCTGATCAATAACTTCGGTATCAAAGCATCGCGTCTCTCTGCTGTCGGTTATGGACTGACTAAACCGATAGCCAGTAATGACACCGAAGAAGGAAGGCAGAAAAATCGCAGGGTTCAGGCTGTCATCAAAGCTGTAAAAAATAAATAATTTTAATTTTGTTAAATTCAAAAACCTTAGGCTCCCTAAATGCTAAATGTTTATGGAGCCTTTTTCTTGAAATAACTTTAACATTTCAAGACATCGGAAATATTTTGCTCTTTAAGGTCATTTATGATACACGATCTGTAGTGTTGAATTAGTAGTTTGAAAGAGGGTACACTTGTCCAGAAAAACGGGTATTGTCAAAGACACCAGATACTTACAGCATTCGGCAGGTTTTGCCCATCCGGAAAGTCCGGAAAGGCTGGCGGCAATTTATGAAATGCTGGAAAACCCTTTGATGGATTGGAAATTCACACATATAGAACCGCGTGAAGCCAACCACAAAGAAATTGAATTGATTCACTCACCTTCTTACGTGAAATTTATTGCCAGTACCGCGGGACAACGCTGTGTATATCTAGATCCCGATACCTCCACTTCTCCGGAAACATACGAAATTGCAAAGTTGGCAGTCGGTGGTGTTTGCAATGCCATTGATAGCGTCATTAACGGTGAAGTAAATAATGCTTTTGCTTTTGTACGTCCTCCGGGACATCATGCGGAAAAAGATACTGCCGCCGGTTTTTGTGTATTCAACAATATTGCCATTGGAGCAATGCACGCCATATCGAAATACGGTTTAAAAAGAATATTGATTGTCGACTGGGATTTGCACCATGGTAACGGCACACAGCACAGTTTTTATAAAGATCCGCGGATATTATATTTCTCCACTCACCAATATCCTTATTATCCCGGAACCGGAAGCCTGCAGGAGTTTGGTAACGGAGAAGGAGAAGGTTATACGATCAATGTGCCATTACGCGAAGGAGCCGGAGATGCCGCCTTTGTAAAAATATACCGCAAAATATTACAGCCGGTGGCACTGGAGTTCAAACCGGAACTGATTTTATTATCCGCCGGTTTCGATACCCATTTTCAAGACCCGTTGGGTGGAATGCGCGTCACACCGGAAGGTTTTGCCGCTATGGCACGCATATTACTCAATATCGCCGATATCTGCTGTAATGGTCGCTTTGTGGGCGTGTTGGAAGGCGGTTATCACATCGTTGGACTAACCAGATCGGTAAAGGCTGTACTGGAAGAAATGCTTGATGAAACACATGTTCCGGAAGAAAGACTTTCTGCCTTGGAAAAAGAAGCCGATGAGGAAGCAGAACAATTAATTAATAAGATTATTTCAAGAATTCGTCCATACTGGAAAGTTTTTTAAAAGACAAAGGAGAAGATGTTTTGAAAATAAGCTCCCGTGAAGTTGAATATGTGGCGCATTTGGCACGTTTGGAAGTGACAGAAAAGGAAACGGAAAAATTTACCGCACAGCTCAACGATATTTTACTCTATATAGATAAGCTAAATGAATTGGATACGAAAGGTGTGGAGCCGATGAGCCACGCTATTGCAGTAACTAACGCTTTTCGCGAAGATAAAATACTGGATTCTATCGGTACGCAACAATCACTTAGCAATGCGCCGGATGCGCGGGGTGAGTTTTTCCGGGTTCCTAAAGTAATCGACTGAAGACATCGTAAAACGCTCATCTGTCCCGATAAAATCGGGATTGCGCCGCTAATAGTATCGCTCAACGTATTTCTATATACGCCTCGCGATTCGGTTATTGCACGCCTTATATGTTAAACAGTGCTCATGTATAAGCGACTGTTGTGATAAAGTTCTTTGAAAGAAGCTGGTCGTAGCAGACCGATCGCGCCTTGGGACACAAGAACCCGCATGCAAGCGAGGGTCGCTACGACTGTCTCCGTAATTAACCCGAACAGTTGCCAGGGACTGAAGAAGAGCCCGCATCTTACGTAAGGAAGGGAATCAGGAGAACAAGACATGAGCGAGAAGAATTTCATTGGAATAGATGTATCCAAAGATAGTCTGGATGTGGCTATAGCCCATTCGGAAGAGTTTAAGAATTTTGCTAATACCGAAGAAGGGCAGAGGGATTTAAAGGACTTTATAAGTTCAAGGCGACCTGCTCTGATCGTTTTGGAGGCAACCGGAGGCTTTGAAAGAGGCGTGCTCAGAGAATTGGCTTCAGCCCGTCTTCCCGTAGTGCCGGTCAATCCGAGACAGGTCAGAGATTTTGCAAAAGCAATGG
>SCVW01000018.1 GCA_007244375.1 Smithella sp.
AGGGAGTGTCTTGCTATAGAGATTAACACATCGCTCACCGGTAGACGCCTGATCCGGGTATTTGAACGATTGCGCAATGAGCGAGGGTTGCCGGATGTTTTAAGGGTTGATAACGGTCCTGAGTTTTTAAGTGGTGATTTTGTCGCCTGGGCTGAATCGGCCGGAATGTTCATCCGGTACATCCAACCCGGCGAACCGAACCAAAATGCGTATATTGAGCGGTTCAACAGAACGTACCGTGAAGAAGTTCTAAATCTTTATCTTTTTCGTAACCTTGACGAGGTGCGGGAAATAACATATTGGTGGATTATGGATTACAACGAGAGGCGCCCCCATGACGCGCTGGAAAATATGACGCCTCTCGAGGTTATGCAAAAATATACCGGAAACTCTACTTTTAAACTGTCTGCTTTATAGGGAAGCTTACGCGTTGTTAGGCATGACTGGATTTTCTCCGTTTTCTGAGTCGCCCGGTAATCCCCTCATCACCGTGGCATCAGCGCGAACACACCCCAGCCCATGTATTCACGCGTGTAAGTGGCGTAGCGCACGGGTTCCGAGGTCAGTTGGGCTCGAACCTCTTGGGCGAGCTCGTCGCCGGGATTGGCTTCAAGCCATCGGCGCATGGTGAGCCATTTGGCCGCTTCGTATCTGTCCCAGCCGTCCTGGTCAGCCAGAACCATTTCAACAACGTCGTAGCCAAGGCGGCCGAAAGACGCGAGAAGTTCCGGAAGCATGAGAAAATCGGAGATCGAGTGGGCAAGACACCCTTTGGCAACATCTTCCGTCGGCGGTAACTGCCGCCAGTAGGGCTCGCCGATGAGGATGATCCCTCCGGTGCGCAGGCTCTGCGCCAGCAACGCGATCGTGCCGGCGACTCCTCCACCTATCCACGAGGCACCGACACAGGCTGCCACATCGACCTTCTCGGCAGAGACGAAGCCTACGGCATCGCCATGAATAAACTTAACTTGATCGGCGACGCCGAGTTCTTCAGCGCGGAGTTTTGCTTGCTCGCTGAACAACTGGCTCATGTCGACGCCGGTACCGACGATTCCGTAATCGCGTGCCCAGGTACACAGCATCTCCCCCGAACCGCTGCCGAGGTCGAGCACCCGGTCCCCCTTTTCCAGACGAAGCGCCGCGCCGAGCGTAGCGAACTTTTCAGGCGTGAACGGGTTGTGGATGCGGTGAGCACTCTCAGTAATGTTGAAGATCCGTGGAATATCCAAAGCAAAAAATCTCCTTTCGGGTGTAAATAGATTCAGTCACTGACTAACTTTGTTTATATGGATTGTCTACCAGAATCTGCGACCCAATTATGTATTATGTCCCCCGAATTCTATTGGCGTCGATCAGCTGTCTTTACTTACCAGATTCTCTTATGCCAAGTTACTACCTTTTTTAGCGTCGCTGTTTCTATGTTGTAATCTTTGAATAAGAGCTCAAAACGGTCGTTCAATGATTCGGCAAGACCGCCCAAGTCAGGGAAAAGAGATGCTTTTGTTATGTTCATATGCTTCAATTCTGTCAATGCGTCATTTCTAGCGCTATGCGGGATAACGAATTTTACGATGAACTGCTGACAGGATGATTTTGTCACCATGCTGCTCAAGTTATATTCAAATGGTTTCTGAATATTAGAGGAACATAAGAAGCAACCTTGTTGAATGGTCAACCTCGTGTTCATGCGTTCTGCGTTCACGGGCGCGACAAAAAAACGAGACGCTCTGCTTTTTCGGGTAGGATCAAGAAAACACTTAGTGAATTTCTCTGGGGTGCTAACATCTATTTCTTTGCGACTAGTACTGCCCAAGATGCTCTTACAATGTTTCTGAGATTCATTACGAAGCCAATCTTGGTCTATTGCCCAAACGGCTCGGTCTTCGTCTCCAAGATTCGAAAACGCAAAGTATGCTGCGATGTAATAGGAATATGTAAAATCCACCAACCTTGTTGGAGCACCGAAGTGTCGCATCAAAGATAGCCATTCAAGACGGTCCTCGTTTTGTGGAGTATCTGAGACATAATGATGTGCTCTTCTCATGAATTCGCGAATTATTGCTGCTTCGTACTCCCACAGTTCACGTTTATGCTTTCGTGCTTCATCCACAGCGCCTTTCGCTGAGTTAGCAGCGCGGTCGAAACTTGATTGTATTTGTGGTTTATCGAAAGGATAGCTTTTTTGTCCACGATAAAAGGTGTCTTGGGGAAGCTTTCGTACCTTGTTAAGAAAATCATTCCAGTCTTTACAATCTTCTTTTGTATACCACGTTGTTACTTTCATCAGAATTCCTTTCCCGATGAGCAAAAATAATATTGTAAACGCGACGCCAATGTCGACGATTCTCTTAATTATTAAAACTGATTTATTGAGACTTTATTGTAACGGCAACAAAAATATCATTCTTCTGCTATGCCGTTGTCTTCGGCAGCTCCGTCACCTTCATCATCGCCATTGCCGTCGTCTTTGCCTTCGGCTTCCGATGTAGTGCGGGCGACACCGACCAGTTTTTCTTCCGGTTCCAATTCAATCAGTCGGACACCCTGGGTGACACGGTGATTGACCGGAATTTCCTGAACTTTGAGCCTGATGACCTTACCGGCATTGCTGATGAGCACGACATTATCTTCATTGACAACCTGCAGAACGCCGGAAACATTGCCGACTTTTTCAACGGTTTTCAGATTAATTGTGCCTTTGCCGCCGCGCGACTGCACGCGGTATTCATCTACCGGCGTGCATTTGCCGTAACCGTTTTCGGAAATGGTCAGGATGAATGTATTCTGCGCAGGAATTTCCACGTCGATGACTTCATCGCCCTCATCCAGGCTGATGCCGCGCACGCCGCGGGCGGTTCTGCCCATATCGCGCACGTCATCTTCCTTGAAGCGGATGGCCATGCCCTGCCGGGTCGCGATGAAGACGTCCTGATTACCCATGGTTAACTGGACATCCACCAGTTCGTCGCCTTCGTCGATGGAAATGGCAATGATGCCGCCGGAACGCGGATTGGAATAAGCGGTGAGTTCCGTTTTCTTGATGATGCCTTTTTTGGTAACCATGACGATAAATTTATCGTCAACAAATTCCTTGACCGGCAACGTCGCTCGAACACTTTCGCCCGGCGCGAGATTAACCAGATTGACCATGGCCTTGCCTTTGGCCGCCCGCCCGGCCTGGGGAATCTGATAGACCTTCAGCCAGTGCACCTTGCCGGCACTGGTGAACACCAGCAGGTAATTGTGCGTGGACGCAATGAAGATTTTCTCGACAAAATCCTCTTCCTTGGTGCCCATGCCGACCTTGCCGCGGCCGCCGCGGTGCTGACTCTTGTAAAGACTGACGGCGTTGCGCTTGATGTAACCGGTATGCGATATCGTGACGACCACGTCCTCTTCCACAATCATATCTTCGATATTGATGTCTTCGGAACTGGCGACGATTTCCGTGCGGCGCTCGTCGCCGTATTTTTCCTTGATTTCATTGAGTTCGTCGATAATGACCTGCAGAACCTTCTGCGGATCATCCAGAATCGCCTGGAGATGCGCAATCAGTTTGGTGACTTCCGCGTATTCTTCATCAATTTTGGCTCTTTCCAGACCTGTCAGGCGCTGGAGTCTCATCTCCAGAATGGCTTTGGCCTGAATTTCCGACAGTTTGAATTTGGCGCATAACTGCACGGAAGCTTCGGCCGGCGTTTTTGACGCCTTGATGACTTTGATAATCGCGTCAATATTATTGAGCGCGATTATCAGACCTTCCAAAATATGAGCACGTTCCCTGGCACGCGCCAGGTCGAAGCGGGTGCGCCGCACCACAACATCGCGACGGAAGCTGATGAACTTTTCGAGAACTTCCTTAAGATTGAAAACCTGCGGACGTCCGTCGGAGATCGCCAGCATGATAATGCCGAACGAGCTTTCCATTTGTGTGTACTTGTAGAGCTGATTGAGAATGATTGCGGAGTTTTCATCGCGCTTTAAATCGATGACGATGCGGATACCGTCGCGGTCGGATTCGTCGCGCAAATCCGAGATGCCGGAAATTTTCTTGTCGCGCACCAGTTCAGATATTTTTTCAATCAGCATTGCCTTATTGACCTGATAAGGCAGTTCCGTAATGACAATAGTTTCCTTGTCTGTGCGACCGTTCTTTTCAATCAGCGCACGCGCCCGCATTCGGATGATGCCTCGTCCGGTTTTGTAGGCCTCGATAATGCCTTCCCTGCCGTTGATAAATCCCGCGGTGGGAAAATCCGGACCCGGTATATGGCGCATCAACTGTTCGATGGTAATATCGGGATTCTTGATGCAGGTGATGAGGCCGTTGACCACTTCCTTCAGATTATGAGGCGGAATATTGGTGGCCATACCGACAGCAATACCGGATGTACCGTTGAGCAAAAGCAGCGGAATCCTGGAAGCCAGTAAAGACGGCTCTGTCAGAGAGTCATCGTAGTTGGGAACAAAATCAACCGTGTCCTTTTCCAGATCGGCCAGTACTTCATCGGAGATGCGCGCCAGACGGCTTTCCGTATAACGCATGGCTGCGGGCGGGTCGCCGTCAATCGAACCGAAGTTACCCTGACCATCCACCAACATGTAACGCAGGGAAAAATCCTGCGCCATTCGCACCAACGTATCATAAATCGCCGCGTCGCCGTGCGGATGATATTTACCCATGATATCGCCGACGATACGGGCGGATTTTTTGTAAGGCTTGTTATGGCGGTTGCCCATTTCATACATGGCATACAATATCCGTCGGTGCACCGGCTTGAGGCCGTCGCGTACATCGGGAATGGCACGGCCGATGATAACGCTCATGGCGTAATCCATGTATGATTTTTTCATTTCATCTTCTATATTCACCAGCGTTTGCTTGTGGTGGATATCACGGTCCATTTTGTTTATTCCTCTCTATAAGAAAACCGGCCTTCAGATGGCACGGTTAATAATCAAAGTTTTTCTAATATACTATTCCCGCTTCTTTACAATACTGTCATTTCGAGCGAAGCGAGAAATCTTGTTTTCACGAAACTCAGCAATTTAAGATTCCTCACATACGTTCGGAATGACAATTTTTCTAATTACGACACAAGCTCCTGCGCGGACATGACAAAATAATTGCTAAATGTCCAGATTAGAAACATTCAGGGCATTTTGATAAATAAAATCACGCCTCGGCTCAACTTGATCACCCATCAGCGTGGTGAAAATTTCATCGGCCAAAACCGCGTCTTCCACACCCACCCGCAGGAGCGTGCGCTTTTCCGGATTCATGGTGGTTTCCCAAAGCTGTGCCGGATTCATTTCACCAAGACCTTTGTAGCGCTGCACCGTCAGGCCCTTTTTGCCCAGATTGACAATATGGTCTACCAGCGACTTGGAACTTTCCAGCATAACCGATGTGGCAGATTCCTCACCCTTGTCGCTGTATGGAGCCTCGCCCATGATCGATACCTGATCCAGCAGCAAGCGAATATCGGAGAATTGAGGAGTGCGGAAAACTTCGCGGGTCACACAGGTAGAAACCGTTTGTCCGTTTTTATTCATATTGAAAACCATTTTAAATCCACCATGATCTTCATCTGTTTCGATCTTGAAACTGGTAAAATTATCACTCAAAGCAACGCCGGTTCTTTTGGCGATGGACGAAAGTGTCTTGTCACTTTTAAAACTATCGTCGGTCAGTGTAGGATCGCCGGCCAGGATACGGATAAGATTCCGGTCGCGTCCCTCCTTTTCAAAACGGTCGAGCAGATCTTCGATCCGCATTACTTTCTTAATCAAGTTCAGTAATTTATTCCCCGTTACCGGAAACGGAGAGCCGTCTCCCATGACCAGTTTTACTTTTTCCACACCGTTTTCCAGAATGTAATTTTTCATCTGCTCTTCATTATGGATGTAAAATTCATTTTTCTTCTCCACAACTTTAAATAGAGGTGGCTGGGCAATATACAAATGACCTCTTTCAATGAGCTCCCGCATCTGCCTGAAGAAAAAGGTCAGAAGCAGTGTACGGATGTGCGAACCGTCAACATCGGCATCCGTCATGATGATAACCTTGTGATACCGAAGCTTGCTGACATCATAATCATCGGTACCGATACCTGTACCCAAAGCAGTAACCATCAACTTGATTTCTTCATTCTGCAGCATTTTATCGAAACGGGCTTTTTCGACGTTGAGGACCTTACCGCGCAGTGGCAGGATGGCCTGGTTCTTTCTATCCCTTCCCTGCTTGGCTGAACCGCCGGCAGAATCTCCTTCCACCAGATACAATTCGCTGTGCGCCGGATCTTTTTCCTGACAATCGGCCAGCTTGCCGGGCAATGCCCCTACTTCCAAAGCGCTCTTGCGGCGGGTCAATTCGCGGGCGCGTCTGGCCGCTTCACGAGCACGTGCCGCTTCCATACATTTATTAAGAATCTGTTTGGCAACAGAAGGGTTTTCTTCCAGATAACTGCCGATCTTATCGTACACTATTCCTTCAACAAGGCCGCGTACCTCTGAATTGCCCAGTTTTGTTTTGGTCTGTCCTTCAAACTGAGGATTACGGACCTTGACACTGATCACACAGGCCAATCCCTCGCGCAAATCCTCGCCGCGCAACGATTCTTTGCCGTCTTTGATTAATTTGTTATTGGTGGCGTAATTATTAAAAACACGGGTAAGGGCGGAACGGAAGCCAATCATGTGGGTACCGCCTTCTGTCGTGTTAATGCTGTTGGCAAAAGAAAAGATATTGTCCAGATATGTTTCGTTGTATTGTAGCGCCACCTCTACTGAACAATCTTCCTTGGCACCGAAAACATAAATAGGATTTTTATGCAGAACTTTTTTATTGCGGTTTATATATTCAACAAATGAAACTATACCGCCTTTATAAAAGAATTCATTTTGTTTGTCTGCTCGCTCATCAACCAGGATGATTTTGACACCGGAATTCAAAAAAGCCAGTTCGCGCAGACGATTGGCGATTATATCATAGCTGAATTCTGTTTCTTCAAAAATTTCGTCATCCGGCAGAAATGTTACTTTCGTTCCCTTGCCTCTCGTTTTACCGACCATTTCCAACGGACCGTCGGGAACACCGCGCTTATAAGTCTGCATGTAAACATTGCCGTTGCGTCTTACTTCAAGCTCGCATGTTTTAGAAAGAGCGTTGACTACAGAAACTCCGACGCCATGCAGACCACCGGATATTTTGTAAGATTCATTAGAAAACTTTCCTCCGGCATGCAGTTTGGTCATAACAACTTCCGCTGCCGATACACCTTCGGTTTTGTGTTTGTCTATCGGAATACCTCGGCCGTTATCATCAACAACAATACTGTTATCTACTCTGATTTTTACCGTGATTGTGTCACAAAATCCGCCGGCCGCTTCATCAATACTGTTATCTACAACTTCATAAACCAGGTGATGAAGGCCTTCTTTACCGGTTGAACCGATATACATCGCCGGTCTTTTGCGTACGGCCTCCAGTCCTTCCAAAACTTTAATGCTATCAGCATCATACTTATGTGTCATAAATTATTTTCAAATTCCCTTATTAGATTTTCAACGGCATAATAATGCATAAATAGTTATCATCTTCAGGCTGCTTTATTACTGATGGTTTTAATCCCAAACCGACTTCAAAATTAATCTGATCTTTATTAATAACCGATATTGCATCAATTAGGTAATTCACATTAAAACCACTATCAACAACATCACCTTTATAATCTATATCTATTTCCTCTGTCGCTTCCCCTACATCCAGGTTCGTTGAATTAAGCGTTAATTTACCTTCAGCAAAAGACAGAATTACTCCACCGTACCTCTCTGAAGATACAACACTCATTCTTCTTAATGCATGCAGAAAAGATTCCCTCTCCAAAGTAACACAAAATCCTTTTTCTGTTGGAATAACCTTTTTATAATCAGGATAGTCCGCATCAACCAAACCAACTTTTAAAAGAGTACTATCTGTTTTCACCACAAATGTATTTTTATGCAAACCGATATATATATCTTCATTTTCATCAATAATTTTTTTAACTTCCATTAATCCTTTTCGCGGAATAATAACGCCCTTTCCTGTTTTTAACGAAGGTTCATAAGTATATCCTTTGGCCAATGCCAAACGATGGCCATCGGTCGCAACCATCCGCAGTAAATGATTTGAACCGTCTGTTCCTGCTTCCAGTAAAACTCCATTTAAATTCTTTCTAGTTTCATCAGTCGCCATGGCAAACGCCGTTTTATTAATTAATTCTTTGATAATATTTCCTTTAATTTTATAAAGCTGAATATCTTTATCATCGACAATACTTGGAAAATCTTCAGCAGGAAGACCTGGAATTTTATAAAAAGCCCTTTGACACGAAATTTTTACAATATTATTCTTTTTTGTAAAATTAATCACTTCACCCTGAATTTCTCTTACCATCTCATATATTTTTTTTGCTGAGATTGTTATTTCACCTTTCTCTACAACTTCAGCGTCATAATCAGAAATCAAACTTATTTCTCTATCAGTTGCTATTATTTTTAGTTTGTTAGACTCAGCTTGTAAAAGAACATTATTTAAAATTGGTATTACAGTTTTCTTTTCCACAATACCTAAGGTCTTTTGAATACCGTCGAGAAGGGTGTTTCTGTTTATTTTAAATTCCATAAATCCTCCATATATTGTTCTTTTATTATCTTATATATAAATAAGTAGTACTAATAGTAAAGATTGTGGATATGTTGATGAAAAAAAATAATCCAATTATAATAAAAACTTTAAACTAATAAATCCTGTTTATAAAACAACTAAAAAAAGTTTGTTATTTGTGAATTAAAATATCCTCAATCTCCTGAATAAGAATTTTTATTTTATTATCCACTTTAATACTATTTAATATTTTATTATTGGCATAAATGACAGTGGAATGATCACGTCCGCCGATTTTTTGACCAATATCAGGGAAAGAGTTATTTGTTAATTTTCTTGCTAAATACATGACAATTTGCCGTGCAAAAACAACATTTTTATTTTTATTATGTGCTTTTATATCAGAGACTTTTATATTTAATTTTCCGGCTGTAACTTTTATTATTTCTTCAATAGTTACTTCACCTTTCTGGTTTTGTTTTACTAAACTGCTTAGTACTTCTTTAACTAAATCTAAATCTATATCCCTACCGGTGAGAGAAGAATAAGCGCCGATTCTTACTAAAAATCCTTCCAATTCACGAATATTAGATTCTACATGAGATGCAATATAATGTACGACATTATTAGGTAATTTTATACTATTTTCCTGTACTTTCTTTTCAATGATGGCTATTTTAGTTTCTATTTCCGGAGGTTGAATATCGGCGATAAGTCCCCATTCGAAGCGTGAACGAAGCCGGCTTTCTAAATTTGGAATATCTTTAGGAAACTTATCGCTTGTAACGACTATTTGTTTTCCTGAGTCATGTAATGTATTAAATGTATGAAAAAATTCTTCCTGAGTTCTATCCTTTCCAGCTAAAAAGTGAATATCATCAATTAATAAACAACTTATATTACGGTACTTCTCTCTGAATTTTGGCATCTTGTCAAAGCGAATGGAATTAATCATTTCATTCATAAATTCTTCTGCAGAAACATACATTATATTGAGCGATGGATGAAGAGATGATGCAAGTAGTCCTATTGCATTAAGTAGATGTGTTTTACCGAGACCGGAACCACCGTAAATAAAAAGAGGATTATAGTTTTTTGCAGGTTGCTTGGCTACGGCGATAGAAGCGGCATGGGCAAATTGATTGCATGAGCCAACAACGAACCTATCAAAATTATAGTGTTCATTGAAAAATGAAAGATTTTTACCTCTAGTGACAGTTGCGGTTGAGGCACTTTTGGTCTGAGTTGTATGCCTTACCTCAGGCTCTCGATCTTTTTCTTCATTTTTTGATAAAACGAAAGCAATATCAACATCAATACCAGCAGCATTTTTTAGTGATTGTTTAATCGTAGAGGCATAATTATCTAAAAGCCAATCTCTAAAAAATTTATTGGGAACGGCTAATTGAACACATTTATCCTCCATAGCAACCATTTTGATAGGTTTGATCCATGTGTCAAAATTTTGCTTACTTATTTTTTCCTGAATAATTTTGCTGGTTTTGTCCCAAAATGTATCCATTATTACAACCTTATCAACATATTTATCAACAGATGTTGATAAATATGCATACCAATTCATTATTTTAAATCATCAAGGATTACACCTGATAGCCGGTTTAACTCATCCATGGATGTATAACGTATTTCTATAAAACCCTTGTTTGCCGAGCCCTTGATTTGAACTTTTGCCATGAATTTTTCAGTCAATACTTTTTCAAGATCGTTCAGAAAGCGGTCTTTCTTAATATCTGTTTTTTTGTCTTTGGTGAACACTTTTGCTTTTTGGATTAAGCGTTCAGTTTCACGTACATTTAAATCTTTTTTTAAGATTAAATTAAGTGTCGCTATTTGCTCTTCAGTAGTATTGCATGCCAGTAAACAGCGGGCATGGCCGGCGGAAATTTTCTTTGTTATCAGAGCTTCTTTTACTTTGACCGGCAACTTAAGAAGTCGGATAGTATTGGCTATTGTCGAGCGGTCTTTGCCTGTTCGGAAGGATACGTCTTCCTGGGAAAGATTGAATGTTTCAATCAGCGTTACATAAGCGTTGGCTTCTTCCAGAGGATTTAAGTCTTCCCGTAAAATATTTTCTATTAGCGATATAGCCGCTGATTCCACATCTGTCGCTTCGCGAATAACAATGGGAACTTCTTTTAAGCCGGCAGCCTGAGCAGCTCTCCAGCGTCGCTCGCCGGCAATTATTTCGTAACCTGCATCCGCTTTTTTGCGAACAACAATCGGCTGAATGATGCCGCTTTGTTTAACGGAGGCAATCAGTTTTTTTTGATCGTCGTCGTTGAAATTTTTACGCGGCTGATAGCGATTCGGGGATAATTCTTCAATGCCGCAGGATAAAGCCGGTTTTTTCCTGTCGAAATCATTATTTATTAAATCCGGAAAAATAGCGCCAAGCCCTTTCCCCAGTACATTTTTTTGCGCCATTTATAATCTCCCTCGAATTATTTCCTGCGCCATTTCCATATAAGCCAGAGCGCCGCGTGATTTTATGTCGTACAAAATAATCGGCAAGCCATGGCTGGGGCTTTCCGAAAGCCGTACATTGCGGGGAATAACCGTTTTAAAAACCTTGTCGCCAAAATGTTGGCGTACATCATCGGTTACTCGCCGAGACAGTAAATTACGCTGATCAAACATAGTCAGTAATATACCGCCAAGAACGAGTTGAGGATTTAACTGTGCTTTAACCATCTTTACAGTATTGAGCAAATACCCCAAACCCTCCATGGCGAAATACTCGCACTGCAAAGGAACAATCAAAAAGTCGGAAGCGACAAGAGCATTGATAGTCATCATACCAAGTGATGGTGGACAATCAATTACTATATAATCATACTGTCTGTCCAGAGAGTTTAATAAGTTTTTTAATTTCTTTTCTTTGTCTTCCAGACCGACAAATTCAACTTCAATTCCAATAAGGTCCTGGGTAGATGGCGCTATATCGAGATTAGGTATAATCGTGTTAATAATTACTTGTTCCAACGGTACCTGGCCGATCAAGGCATGATACAAATTATTTGTTTGAAAAGAACTTCTATCTGCGCCCATCCCGCTGGTTGAGTTACTCTGCGAATCACCATCGATTAGTAGAGTTTTTTTTTCCGCAGCAGCCAGAGAAGCTGATAAATTTATCGCAGTGGTGGTTTTACCAACACCACCTTTTTGATTTGCTATACATATAATTTTCTTCATTATTTTATTGGGTGTAAAAAAATAAATTCTTTTGCAAGAACTGGTGTTAGCACTAGCATAAAAAAGATATTTTTAGAAGGTTTTTTTGCTGAAAATTTGCTTTTTTCCGATAATAATTTTACGAGGGGCTTCCAAAAAAGGAGCCTTGATATCATGTTGAATCAATTGGGATATTTTGTATCGGTTTTTAACCAATGAACACTGCTGTATTTCCTCTTCAACATGGGGACCTTTTAAGGCAATAATTTTGCCGCCAGGGACAAGAAAAAATTCGCCTTGAGACAGTAATTCGGATAACTTAAACGTGGCCCGGGAAATTAAAATATCAAATTTTTCTTGCAATGAAATCATCTTGATAATGTTTTCAACACGATTATGAAGAACGTACGCAGAAGTTATATTTAAAAGTCGAATAATATGTTTTAGGAAAGAAACTTTCTTGCGATTAGCTTCTAACAGATAAAGTTCTAAAGAGGGATACGCTATTTTTAAAGGAATGCCGGGAAAGCCGGCACCACAGCCGACGTCGATCATCAGGGCGTTGGGCTTCTGAATGAATTGCCAGGCTGTGAGCGAATCCAGAAAGTGGCGAGAGATAATTTCTTGAGAAGAATTTTCAGAAATTAAATTGGTTTTTTCATTCCATTGTAAAAGTTCGTTTCTGTAGGTATCAAATTGGGCCAGTTGAATTTCATTTAGCACAAGTCCTAAATATCGTGCATTGTCTTTGAGAATAAGTATTTCCTGATTCATGGAATAGGGATAACAAAAAATATCTGCCGCCGCAAATGGTAATTGATTGCATACGAAGCCACGTAGATAACCAATAAAATCCGATTATATTGTTAACATGGCAATGTCGCGTTAAGAAAATTTCGTCCTGCGCCTGTAAAAATTAATCAAAACGTGGTGTCTCGGGCTGAAATTTTCTTGACAAGCAAGAATATTGGCCATTATACTTACAACACAAAAACTTTTTTGAAATTAGGGGGAGGTATTGGGTTATGCAGAGAGTGAGCGATATTTTAAAGAGCCGGGCGAAACAGATATGGTCGATTCGACCGGAGGCTTCGGTATTTGATGCCCTGAAACTTATGGCGGAAAAAGAAATAGGAGCCTTAATGGTCACTGATAAAAAGGATAAAGTGGTTGGTATTATCACTGAGCGGGATTATGCCAGAAAAATAATTCTCAAGGGTAGAACTTCTGTAAAAACCCCGGTGAAAGACATTATGACTCCTGCTACAAAGATGTTCAGGGTAAAACCAGAGACTCTGGTAGATGATTGCATGGTGTTAATGACGGGAAAACATGTCAGGCATTTACCGGTGTTCGACAAATCTAAATTTGTTGGTCTTATCTCCATAGGTGATGTTGTAAAAGCAACCATTTCGGCAAAAGATTCTCTGATAGATCACCTCAGTGATTATATTGGCGGGAAATACTAAACTCGGTATCACTATTTTAATGTATTACTTTTAAGGGCGGGATCTTGATAATCCTGCCCTTTTTTATTCATTCCTGTTTTCATGTTATTATACATAAACGTATGGATTTGTTCTGAATGCATAACAAGAATAATCGATAGAAGGATTTACGTTGTTTAGCTGGTTTGTCAAACGTCGCCGCAAAAAACTGACAAAAGTTCCTTTCCCGCCGGCATGGGAAGAGATTTTACAGCGTAATGTTGCTCATTACTGTATGTTGGAAAACTATGAACGTGCTCATCTGCGCTCGCTTATACAAGTGTTTATTGCTGAAAAATATTGGGAAGGATGCGGCGGATTGGAACTTACCGACGAAATCCGTCTTACTATTTCTGCTCAGGCATGTCTCCTTCTTCTTGGTTTGCCTCATAATTACTATCGGAATGTCCAGACAATTCTTGTGTATCCATCCACTGTTGTTCCGCCCCCGCGAAAAATTGGTTTTTTTGAAGTTGCCTTTGAACCTATGGAAGATTCGCATCCCATTATCGGGCAGGCTTTTCATCAGGGACCGGTAATTATTATTTGGGATGCAGCGCTGCATGGAGGCCGATATCCGGAGTTGGGTCATAATGTTGTCTACCACGAATTTGCCCATAAACTGGATATGCTTGACGGTGCGGCTGACGGAACACCACCGCTCAGGGATAGGATTGAATACCGTGATTGGGTGCGGACTTGCTCCCGTGAGTATTTGCGCCTGAGGAATGATGCTGAACAGGACAGGAAATCCTTTCTTAATGCTTATGGTGCTACCAGTGAAGCCGAATTTTTTGCCGTAGCTACCGAGCAGTTTTTTGATCGACCTTTGTTACTGATAAAAAATGCTCCTGATCTTTATCGTGTGCTTAAAGAGTACTACCGTCAGAATTCTGCTTTGCGTGCGGGAAAAAACTTCTGTGTGTAGAAATAAAAAAAGATGAATTAATTTGCAGGACTTTTGGTATTATACAAAAATATTAGCTGAGAATGAAATGATTGTTAAAAAAAATCCGGACGAATTTCAGAATTACCTTTCCGATGCTTCTAATTATCAGGGAACAGCCGAAGCTGTATATCTGCCGGAAAGCGAGGAAGAAGTAATTGAATTAGTCAAACAATGTAATATAGACAAAATAAGGATGACCGTGTCCGGCAACGGGACGGGACTGACCGGATCACGTGTACCTGAAGGCGGCATTGTAATTTCAACAGAAAAAATGAACAAAGTAATTGAACTGAATGCAGCAGAAAAATACCTGTGTGTTCAACCCGGCATGATTTTAAAAGATCTACAGAATTATGTTGAAGAAAAAAAATTGTTTTATCCTCCCGATCCTACGGAAAGAAACTGCTTTATCGGAGCGACGGTGGCAACCAATTCTTCCGGTGCCCGCAGTTTTATGTACGGACCGACCCGCGATTATGTCACCGGTATGAGAATTGTTCTGCCGTCAGCGCAAACAATTTCTATTAAAAGAGGGGAAATAGTCGCGACCGATTATACTTTTTCTTTTTCAACAGATCAGGGAACTAATTATACATTTTCGATTCCTCGCTTTAAAATGCCCGATACAAAAAACGCAACCGGTTATTATTGCAGAGCAAATATGGACCTGATTGATTTGTTTATCGGTAGCGAGGGGACTTTGGGCATTATTACCGAATTAAAACTCAAGCTCCTTGCGCTTAATGAAAATATCCTTTCGTGTATTGTATTTTTTGAAAAAGAAGAAGATGCTTTTAATTTTATTGCTGAGGCCCGTACCATTACAAAAGCAGGCTCTTTCGGTGAAGCAATCAAAATTTCAGCCCGGGGACTGGAATTTTTTAACAAGCTTACGTTAAACTTTCTTCGCGAAAATTATCATGCAATTCCGGAACATTCATGTTCGGTCTGGTTTGAACAGGAATTGACGGACAACGAGGAGGAGTTAAAAGAAACGTGGCTTAAGTTCATGCAAAAGCATAATGCCAATGTAAAAAAGTCCTGGATGGCAGTCAATAAAAAAGAACAGGAGGAATTCAAGGATTTTCGTCATGCAATTGGCTCTAAAGTAAATGAGTTTGTTGCCCGTCATGGATTAAGAAAGGTTGGGACAGATGTTGCCGTGCCTGCCGAATCGTTCCTTTCCTTCTATCAATGGATGATCGAACTTGTGGTACAAAATAATGTGAAGTATGTGGTTTACGGTCACTTGGGCGACTGTCATATACATCTGAACATGCTGCCTAAAGATCAGGAAGATTTTGTTAAAGCAAAGAAAATATATTCGGAAATTTGTTCGGAATCTGTACGCTTGAAAGGAACTGTTTCTGCGGAGCATGGCATAGGTAAAATGAAAAGAGAATATCTTTTGTTGATGTATGGTGAAGAAATTATCAGCCAGATGGCAAAGTTAAAATTGGTTTTTGATTCGAATAGAATTTTAAATATTGGGAACATTTTTGATGAAAAGTATCTCTTCTGAGTTTTTATTATTTGAAAAGGATTTAAACGGGAAATGTCTGTTATGAACGAAAGTAAAACAAGAATCAGTGCATTTTACAATGATGAACTGGGCACTCTTGATGCAGTTGGAGTTGCTCAAAAAATTTCTAAAAAAGAAATCAGTGCGGCTGAAGCTATAGACGCTGCTATTGCGCGGGCACGATTGGCAAATCCGAAACTCAACGCCATCGTTACAGAAACTTTTGATTTAGCTCGGAAGCAGATTAAAAATATTGTTCCTGGTCCTTTTGCCGGAGTACCATCCTTTATCAAAGACACAGATGATGTAGCTGGTGTGCCGACATTGTGGGGTTCCAGAGCTGTTCCCGGTAAGCCAGTCAAAAAAACGAAAAAATTTGTTGAACAATTTTTTTCGTTAGGACTTATTTGTTTGGGAAAAAGTGCGTTGCCAGAGTTTGGTTTGACAGCAACAACCGAGCCGCTTTCATCAGGTGTCACACGTAATCCGTGGAATACGGATTATTCTACAGGGGGATCATCAGGAGGTTCGGCGGCTTTGGTGGCTGCCGGTGTTGTTCCTATAGCGCATGGCAATGATGGTGGGGGTTCCATTCGAATTCCCGCTGCCTGCTGTGGAGTTGTGGGGCTTAAGCCATCACGAGGCAGGCTGGAGAGAGTTGAAGGATCGAACTTAATGCCGGTGAACATTCTTCATCAGGGAGTGCTGACACGAACAGTACGGGATACAGCTGTGTTCTATGCTGGCGCGGAAAAATACCGCCGTGCTCCCCAAATGCCGGAAATCGGTCTGGTCCAGCATCCCGGTAAAAAGCGCCTGCGAATTGCTTTTTATACAGAAACACCTTATGGTACGCCCTGCCATCCGGAGCTGTCGGAGATGGTTCATAGCGTAGGAACTCTTTGCGAAAAATTGGGTCATACAGTCTACGAAATACCTTGCCCCTGTAATGCGGACTTGGCTGACGATTTTATCATCTACTGGGGTATGATTGCTTTTTCCATAAGACTTTTCGGTCCGTTCATAATTGCCCATGGTTTTAACAGAGAGAGGCTGGAAGACTGGACGATAAAACTCAGCGGTCACTTTCGGGAAAATGTCTTGAAAATGCCATTGACTGTAAAACGATTAATTAAATTCGGCAAAGTATATAATGACATCTTCAAGACATTTGATATTCTGCTCAGTCCGACTTTGTCTCATCCCACTCCGGCAATTGGTTATATGGGACCGGACGTGCCTTTTGCCGAGGCTTTTGAACGCGTCAGAAAATATGTTGTTTTCACACCACTGCAAAATGTCAGCGGAGCTCCGGCCATATCTTTGCCTTTGGGTTTGAGTTCCAACGGCTTACCTATTGGCGCTCAATTTGGCGCCGCTTTTGGTCAAGAAAGAGAACTTCTGGAGCTTGCTTTCGAGATTGAAGAAGCAAGACCATGGCCAATTATTAATCAACTGTAGAAATATCTATGAAAGGTACTTTCAGCTTTTCAAACGTGCGATTAGATCGACCATGAAAGCTTCACGATCTTTTAGTTGTTTGCGAAATTCTTTGCTGTCAGTGTTCGCGATTTCAATTTTGAGGTCAGGTAAATATCTTTCAAGGATTAACAGCAGTTCGTCTTCTTCTTGTGGAGTTAAATGAAGTTTTTCCATGGGCTTTTCTCCTTTCGCTTAAATGTAATACCAATATTGTGTAGTTAGTTAATACTTTGCAAACGGCAAAAGACGGTCAAAGGCACATGGTTAATAACATAACTAGATTTTCAAAAAGAGACTCATGCATATTCATAACAAAGCAAAAAGAAAACGATTAACTTTTGAAAACATCAGCGTTTGTTAAGTTTTATGTAAATATAATATATACAAACAAATTTATTTGTCAAGAATAGCCGCTTGCGTTCTTAAAGCTTTACGGGGGTGTGATGGTGCGGTTTTTCCATAGGAATTTCCAGCCGGTTCTTTGTCTCGTCCTTTTTTAGCGATGATGAGTTTGGTTCCTGGTTTTGCTTTACGGGCATACCGGATTAGAGTGTGAATTAAACCTTTATGAAACCGCCCTTTTTCGGATTCGTTAAGCAAAAGGTCTATGGCGGCACGGAGCGAAAAAGGAGTTTTTCTGTATGGACGTGCCGATATCAGTGCATCCAGAGTGTCAACAATGCCTATCAAATGAGAATACTTATTGAGTCTTTTAATTCCCAGCGGATAACCTGATCCGTCAAGCCTTTCATGATGCTGGAAAGAAGAAAAAGCGACAGATTTGTAATCTTTACCGAAATAATAATGCAAAAGAACATATCCTATCAATGGATGTGCTTTTAATATCCTGCGTTCATCAGATGTAATCGGTGAACACTTATTCAGAATACGAATAGGTATTCTTGATTTACCAAGATCATGAAAAAGGCTCAGACGCAATGCCATTTCCGGTAAATATCTATTTTTGTGTGAATGGTCCAGAGCTATTTTTGCAGCCAGCACGGCAATTGTCAGAATGTGATTATAAGTGTAAGGAGTCATCTTTTTCAGATAAGCAAGCTCGGACAGTACCATTTCAGGCATTTTTATGCGGCGTATATAACTTATTATCTTCAAGTTGATTTCAGCCGGATATAATATATCCATGTAACGCTTATCTTTGAAAGTATTAAGCATATCCTCGAAGAGCCGGGTATTTTTTATCGGGACATAACGAATTTTTCCGGATAAATCGGCAATATTTTTTAGCATGCTTCGAGTAATCGCAGATCCGGCTTTTACAAGCAATTTTCTATCAATGCTGTATAGATCATTTTCAAGATACATGAAGACCGTCCGGAGAGAGTAAATTTCTGCAACTATCCTTTATTTTTCTATTGCGGGGATTTCGAACCTTCCATCCACTGTTTGATACGGTTAGCATCACCGTAACGGGTCAATTTCCCCTGCGAGTCGAGCAGTACGATCAGCAAAGGACGTTTGGCGACCTGAGACTGCATTACGAGACAGCGGCCGGCTTCGTCTATGAAGCCTGTCTTGGAGAGACCGATTTGCCATCGGGGGTTTCCAACCAGGCGGTTGGTGTTATGGAATTGAAGCATGCGTCTGCCAATCTGAATGGATGTTTCTTTACAGGTGGTATATTCCCGGATAATATTATATTTATACGCTGCGTCTACCATCCGAGCCAAATCTTTGGCTGAAGATACATTGCCGCAGTGGATACCGGAGGGATCTATAAAATGTGTGTCGTTTAGTCCCAGAGACTTTGCTTTGGCATTCATAGCAGAGGTGAATGCATAGAGACCGCCGGGATATGTCCGTCCCAAAGCATGAGCGGCACGGTTTTCAGAAGCCATTAAAGTCAGCAGCAGAGCATCTCCGCGCGTGATGCGCGTATTTACGGGCAGGCGAGAGTGACTGTGACGAATGGTGTCTATGTCTTCAGGTTCGATGGTGATTAATTCCTGAAGATCCATTTTAGCATCCAGCACTATCATGGCGGTCATGAGTTTGGTGATAGAGGCTATGGGCACTATTGCTGTTGCTTGTTTCTGCAGAAAACATTCTCCCGTAATCTGATCCGCTACTAATGCGGAAGCGGAACGCAGAGTCAGATTACGAGGATTATGAACAGATTTAACTGGAGAATATTTTGAGTGTGCACCGGGGATTTTCGATGCATCTGAAAATCCTACAACTCCCGGGAATGCCAGTATACCGCTAATCAAAAAGATAACTAGTATTAAGAATAATTTATGTAACATTCTCTCTTCAGCAATTATTTTAAAATACCTATTAATATCTAATATAGTTCGTTTATCACATATTTGAGTATAGTTCATCTATTTTTTTCAAAAAATGGTACGGCAGATTTATCGGGCAAAGATAATAGTGAACAGAAATAAAATAAACAGGATGTGAATGGCTATAACACCAAATTTATGGCGCTGATAAAATTCGTTTGCTTTTTGAATTCTTTCGAGCCCGCCGCACAAGCGCCGAAAACGCTCAAGTCCTTTGTATTTTTCTTCATTGTCCGATGTGAAATTATTTTGAAAAGCGAACATAGGATAGACGGCGTAAATGTCATCTTTCAGCGGACGGAAAATCGTATCAATGACAATTTCCTGCCAAGGCTGATAAGCCAGCATTTCCGCGTAAGGTCTATGTAAAGCGTATGCGTGAGCAAGGCTCTGATATCTGACTTTTTGTATGAACGGATTGTCTGTTTTCCTGCTGGAACGGATTAAAGCCCCCAGAAGTAAGACCTTCCAACTTGGATGTTTTGCTAGAAACTGAGTGCATTGTTTGAAATTATCTGCGTTAAAGCGATCAAAAATGATGTCATCTTCAAAAATTAAAATAGTGTCTGCACCGGCCTCTAATCCTTTACGCAGACAGGTCATGTGCGATTCGTACATACCCTGTTCTCGATTTGATGGGAGAGGTTTAACCAGAACGAACTCGACTTTTCCTGTCAGTCCGACTTTGGCAAACGAATTCGCAGCGGCCTGACGCCGGTCTGTGCGCTCTTCCAGAGAAATGCAGTAGATACGATCAAAAAAATCCCAGCCAGTGACGTCTTTTTTCACGGTATCCTCGCTCAATCGCATTTTACTTTACAGGATTAGTTTATAATATTAGTATCCAGACCGTGTCAAGAAAAGGAAAAATCGGGACTGTTTATTGTAAAGGATTTTGTTGTGCAAAAAAAAATAGCTCAATACATTGCCGGAAGGAAATTTGTCCAAAACATAATGGAGACTCCTGCGGATCTCAGTGAATTCAGGGAACGTCCGACACCGCGGTTGATTACCGGACTGGTTTTAATGGTTTTGAGTTTCATTATGGGCTGGCCGGCAGTGGCAGCTTTAAGTGTTGTGGCCGTTTGGTTAAAAAAACCATTAATCGCTGTCATTGGTTGCCCTTTGACTTACGGCCTTTCCTATGTAGTCTTTATTGTGGGTGCCTGGTTGGCGCGTGCCCCCCATTATCTGGGCGTTTTGTTTCGATATTATATGCAATTTTTTTTAAAGAGAATATTATCATGGAAGGAAAGATAATAATGTTGAAGACCAAAATGAAAAATATCAGCATTGTTTTGTATAAACCGAAATATGCGGGGAATGTCGGGTCTATTGCCCGTGCCGCGAAAAATATGGGTATCGGCAAAATAATCATAGTGGAAGCATCCGGTTTCGATCACGAAGAAATGCAACAACGATCCACTCATCTGGCTGCGGATGTTTTAGATAAAATCCGATATTGCAAGAACATTGGAGAAGCTCTTGGTAAATTCAATTACATTGTGGGAACGACCGCCCGTTTGGGCAAAGCCCGCGGCCCCTTTATATCTCCGAGAGCGATGGCAAATGATATCGTAAATATATCTCAGAAAAATAAGGTTGCACTGCTTTTCGGTCCGGAGGATACGGGGCTGGCAAATGATCAAATGCGTTTTTGTCAATCTGTCGTAACTATTCCGACATCGCGGGAGTTTACATCACTTAACCTTTCCCACGCTGTAATGATTCTGTGCTACGAATTATTTGTTGCTTCATCTGGTGAGGCCCAGGAATTAGTACCCACGCTGGCGCGATCAAACGAACTTGAGGGCATGTACGGACAAATCAAAACTCTGCTTGCCAATATCGGATTTCTCAATCCTGAAAATCCCGACTATTGGATGATGCATTTGCGCCGTTTTTTCACGCGTGCCGGGATTTTATCACGTGAAGTTAAAATTGTCCGCGGTATTTGCCGTCAGCTAGAGTGGTATGCTCACCACAAAAAAACTTGACTTTGCCGGACAGTTCCCATAGGGATTGCACGTACCGCAAGGATTTCCTTATTATATAAATACGAAAAGATACCTCTGGAGGTTTTAATTATGTGGAAAACATTTTCTTTTACCGGAGCGAAAAAAATAGTTTTCGGCAACGGAGAGTTGTTAAAGTTGGCCGGTCATATCAAGGATTTGCACGCAAAAAATCCTCTGGTTGTTATCGATAAGAATCTTGCCAAAACAGATTTACTGGAAAAAGTTGAAAAGGTTCTTCTTCCTGAAAACATAAGATTTACAGTGTATAATAAAGTGGAACCGGAACCGCCGATTGAACTTGCGGATGAAGGCGCGAAACTCGCCGTAAAAAACAAATGCGATATAGTGATCGGTATAGGTGGCGGCAGTGCGATGGACGTAGCTAAAGCAATAGCCGTGCTGGCGACTAACAAAGGTGGTGTGGTTGATTATCTTGGTTTGAATAAAGTACCCCATCCGGGGCTGCCCAAAATCATGATACCGACAACTGCGGGAACCGGCAGTGAAGTTACGTTTACAGCGGTGTTTGTGCGGAAGAACTTGAAAAAGAAAGAAGGAATGAACAGTCCCTATCTTTATCCGGAACTGGCTTTGCTTGATCCGGAATTGACGCTGAGCCTTCCGCCCGCACCAACAGCGCATACCGGTCTGGATGCCTTATGTCATGCCATTGAATCTTATACTTCCGTTAATTCCTCACCAATGAGCGAGATGTTTTCTCTGGAGGCGATAGCGCTGATCGCCGAAAATCTGCGCGCCTGCGTGCATGATGGCAAAAATATCGTGGCGCGCGAAAGAATGCTTTTGGGTAGTTTGTATGCCGGAATCGGGCTGGCTAATGCCGGTGTGACGGCGGTGCATTCGCTTTCTTATCCGCTGGGCGGGAAGTATGGCGTTGGGCACGGCCTGGCCAATACGATGCTGCTGCCGGCGGTGATGGCTTTCAATCTGCCCGCGGCGTTGGAAAAATTCACGAATGTCGCCGAAGCAATGGGCGAACATGTGGAAGGTCTTCCCGTCCGCGAGGCCGCGTACCTGGCGCTGGAAGCGGTTGAGGTATTGATTGAAGATTGCGGCGTCCATGATTCTCTTGCTCAATTCGGCATCAAGGAAAAAGATTTTCCGGTGCTGGCCGACGTGGCTGTAACCGTGGCCAGACCTCTGGAGAACAATCCCCGCAAACTGACCAAAGACGATATGATCGCGATTTATACGCAGGCTTTTTAAAAGTTTTATAAGAAAGGAAGGTTAATACTATGGCTGGTGCAGAATTAATCGGTAAAGAAGAAATGAAAGAAGTAATGGATGTTATGGAAACAGGCATTCTAATGCGATACGGTTTTGATAAGGAAAGAAAAGGAATCTATAAAGTCAGAGAATTTGAGGAGGCATTTGCCAAATATTGCGGCACCAATTACGCGCTCGGTGTTACATCAGGTTCGGCGGCACTCAAGGTAGCATTAACAGCATTGGATGTCGGCCCCGGCGATGAAGTGTTGGTACCCGCTTTTACATTTCTGGCCACTTATGAAGCAGTCATGGAAGTAGGCGCGATACCGGTCATGGTGGACATTGACGACACTCTCAATCTTGATCCACTGGAAATTGAAAAGAAAAAAACGCAATACACCAAGGCGGTCATTCCCGTGCACATGTGCGGTTCTGCGGCCAATATTGATAAAATAGTCGAGATCGCCCGTAAAAATAAATTGATTGTTTTGGAAGATAACGCCCAGGGCTGCGGCGCCAGTATCAACGGTAAAAAACTAGGTAGTTTTGGCGATATGGGCTGCTTCAGTTTTGATTATGTCAAAACGGTGACCACCGGCGAAGGTGGAATGGTGATTACCAATAACTTGGATCTTTATCATCGGTCGGAGTGGTACCATGATCACGGTCATGATCATAATCCCAAGGTCAGCCGTGCTTTGGAAGGCAGAACCATTCTTGGTTTCAACTACCGGATGAATGAACTGCAGGGAGCTTTGGGTCTGGCGCAGCTACGCAAACTTGATTATCTTATCGGCGAACAGAAGAAAAACAAAAAATTTATTATGGATGTACTGGCAAATGTTCAAGGTGTTGGTTTCCGCGCTAAACCGGATCCGGAAGGAGACTCCGCTACATTTCTGGCGTTTAACCTGCCGAGTGAAGATCAGGCGCAGAAGTTTCAGAATCTGCTTGCGGCTGAGGGTGCGGATACTACCTGCTACAAGAGAAATCTATGGCACTATGTTCCGAACTGGGAGCATTTTCTGGCAAAATCAACGGCCAACTCGAAAAAATACCCGTTTACCGATCCGACTTATAAAGGCAAGGTAGAGTACAAAAAGGAAAACATTCCCCACGCCGAAGATATTCTGGGTCGCACGCTGGTCATGGGCATATCTGTGAAAATGAGCCAGGAAAAACTGGATGGGATTAGAAAAGGGATCGAACAAGCCGCTAAAAACATGTAATTCCGTTTCGCATTCAAACGACACCTTTGTCGGCTGCGTCGTCGGCTTCCTCAACATATATGTAGGGGCTGTTCCCCGAACAGCCCGCAATTTTCGGTGTGTTCAGGGTAACGCGCCCTACCTTAAGTATCTTCGGATATAAAGGTTGTTAAATTAATAGTTTTCCAAGGAAAAAGGTGATATTCACCTAATAAGAAAGGATTATGTAATTTTAAATATTTCAAATATTTTGCTTGACAATAAATCTGAAATTGCATAAGTCTCTCTATTCAATTTTTTACTAAGATGGTGGTTTTATTATGAAGACATATATGGCAAATGCTCAAACGGTGGACAAAAAATGGTATGTTGCGGATGCTTCCGGTAAAGTATTGGGAAGATTCGCCAGTGAAATAGCTCTCCGTTTGAGGGGAAAGCATAAAGCAACTTATACGCCGCATTGTGATACAGGCGATTTTATAATTGTAGTTAATGCTGAAAAGATTGTGCTTACCGGCAAAAAGCTTACCGATAAAATTTATTATTCCTACTCCGGTTATCCGGGCGGATTAAGAGAAACAGCTGCAGGAAAAATGTTGGCGGAAAAGCCAGAAGATTTGATTCGTATCGCTGTTCAGGGAATGCTTCCCAAGACTAATCTGGGACGTAAAATGCTGAAAAAACTTAAGGTTTATTCTGGCAATGCCCATATTCATGAAGCTCAGTGTCCGGAAAAGTTATCTATTTAGTTGATATAAAATTACAAACAAGATATTGGAGAAATCATGGCGCAACAACGTTTTTATGCAACAGGTAAAAGAAAGAGTGCAATTGCCCGTGTTTATATGAAAGCGGGTAGTGGTAACATAGTAGTCAATAAAAGAAGTTATGATGAATATTTTACTCGTCCCAGTCTGAAAATGATCATCAAACAACCGTTTGAGATTACGGGGAAAAAAGATCAGTTTGATTTATATGTTAATGTTAGCGGCGGCGGTGTGGCCGGTCAGGCCGGAGCGGTAAAACAGGGAATTTCTAAAGCTCTTCTGGAATATGATGCCGAGTTGCGGTCGGTTCTGAAGAAGGCGGGATTTTTAACCAGAGATGCCCGCGTCAAAGAACGAAAGAAATACGGGCAGCCCGGAGCAAGGAAAAGATTCCAATTCTCCAAACGTTAAAATTCAACAGGGGGGCTTCCGGCCTCCCTTTTTTTTGGGGGATTTTATATGATTAAGGCAGCAATATTTGGAGCCAGTGGATATACAGGTCAGGAGTTAACCAGAATTTTATCGGGACACCCCGGAATAAAGTTGGTTGCTGTTACTTCCCGGCGTTTTGCCGGGAAACAGGTATCTGAAGTATTTCCGGCTTTGCGTGGTCTGATTTCCTTGAAATATCAAAATGCAACGCCGGCTGAGATATGCAGAATTTGCGATATCGTTTTTCTGGCTCTTCCTCATGGTGTTTCGATGGAGATTGCTCCGGAATTTATCAAAGCAGGTAAACAAGTCATTGATTTAAGTGCCGATTATCGCTTGAAAGATTTGAAGGTGTATGAAAGCTGGTATGTAAAACACTTGAGTGCCAAATTCATAAGAGATGCTGTTTACGGAATTCCCGAGCTTTACCGGCAACAAATCAAGAAATCAAAATTAATAGCAAATCCCGGATGCTATCCGACAGGCATTATTCTGGGTCTTGCTCCGGCACTGAAAAAGAATCTGCTGGATGTGTCAACGATTATTGCAGATTCGGCCTCGGGAGTAAGCGGTGCGGGGCGGGAACCGCTAATAGGATCACTTTTTTGTGAGGTTGATGGCGGATTTAAAGCATACAAGGTCGGAAAACACAGGCATCTGCCGGAAATTGAGCAGGAGCTGAGTGCCTTGGCCGGTAAGAAATTTGCTGTTTCGTTTACGCCGCATTTACTGCCAGTGAAGCGAGGCATTTTGAGTACGATTTACGCGAAATTGAAAAAAGATGTTTCTTTGGGAGAACTGCATTCTCTTTACAGTTCTTTTTATAGGGGAGAAAAATTTATCCGGATTTGTCCGGAAGGTGCATATCCCAATATTTCTTCTGTTTGCGGATCGAATTATTGCGATATAGGATTGGCTTTAGATTTGCGAACAAAGAGAGTAATTATATTGGCGGCAATTGATAATTTGATTAAAGGCGCCGCTGGACAGGCTGTACAAAATATGAATATCATCTGCGGTTTTGAAGAAGACGCCGGTTTAAAAATAGCGCCGCTTTATCCCTGATATAAGTGAAAATATATGTCTCAAAAGATATTCAACACAGCGACCAGAAAAAAGGAAGTTTTCCAGCCTATCAAAGAGGGTGCTGTCGGTATTTATGTTTGCGGTATAACTACATATGACGTTTGTCATGTAGGACATGCCCGTGCGGCTATCGTCTTTGATGTTGTGGTCAGACATTTGCGGGCGCGCGGGTATAATGTGACTTATGTGAAAAATTTTACAGATGTCGACGATAAAATTATCGAACGCGCCAATAAAGAAGGTGTCAGCATCACTGAAATATCGGAACGTTATATAAAAGCGCACGATGAAGATATGGCGGCGCTGGGAGTTCAAACGCCAACGGTAACACCGAGAGCTACCGAACATATGGAAGACATAATTGCGTTGATCAGCGCCCTTGAAAAACAAGGGTATGCTTATTGCGTTGACGGAGATGTCTATTTTTCAATAAACAGTTACGGCAAATATGGTAATTTATCCGGTCGTAATCTTGAGGAAATGATTGCAGGCGCGCGTGTTGACGTCAATGACAAGAAAAAAAATCCCCTGGACTTTGCTCTTTGGAAAAAAAGCAAGGAAGGAGAGCCTTATTGGGAAAGTCCATGGGGAAAAGGCCGGCCCGGCTGGCATATTGAGTGTTCCGCCATGAGCAGGCGCTATTTGGGGGATACTTTCGATATTCACGGTGGAGGTGAAGATTTAATTTTCCCGCATCACGAGAATGAAACCGCGCAATCACAGGCGGCAACGGGAAAACCGCTGGCCAATTACTGGATACATAACGGTTTTGTGAAAATTGATTCGGAAAAAATGTCCAAATCGTTGGGTAATATATTTCCTGTCAAAGAAATAATAAAAAATTATCATCCGGAAGTATTGCGTTTATTTATGCTCCAGAGTCATTACCGCAGCCCGGTTGATTATTCGGAAAGTTCGCTTACAGAAGCCAGAGCCGGTTTAATCAGATGCTACACAACATTAAAAATTATGAAGGAGACATTGGACAAGTTATCCGTTGATACAGTCAAGGCTGACAAAAAATCTTCAGAAAATCGAAACAATTATATAAGCAAGTTTAATAAGCTTGTAGATAAATTTGATGCCGCCATGGATGATGATTTCAACACGGCTCAAGCGTTAGGTCATGTTTTTGATATGGTCAGACTTACAAATAATTTCATTGTTGATGAAAAACACATGCCTGATTATGTTAAAGCTGAAACTTTAGAAGAAGCAAAAAAAGTATTTGATCATTTTGGAACAGTGCTGGGAATTTTTCACAGTGATGCCGACCAATTTTTTGTGTCTGATAAAGAAACTGAATTGCGTAAACGAGGCTTAGACAAAGAAAAAATAGAAGATTTGATTAAACAGAGGCAAGTCGCCCGCAGCCAAAAAGATTGGGCTAAAGCAGATGCTATAAGGCAGGAATTAGGACAGCTTCATATTGTTCTTAAAGATTCTGCTAATGGTACAAGCTGGATGATCGATTAAGTTCAATTTTAAAATCAAAATACTATTATCTATCGGTATGGTAAAGTAGGTTTTCCTTAAATATACATAACATATACCTTCTCAACGCTTCGATATCATCCTTGATTTGGGAACGTAAGAAAAAGCCGGGTATGCATTATCCTTATCTGCATCTGCAACGGGTTTATTGTGAGACTCAAATTTCAAAAACGAAGTATATTGAAATTTGCAATTCGAATCCCGATTTTATCGGGATAAAGCGGAGGATAAAATACCCCGCCCCTTGGGGCGGAATTAGGGTCCAGGGCTTGCCTTGGGGTTCATACGCGTAATTTTTTTATAATCTCCGAAAACAGTGGAAATATCAAAGAAAAAGGTATAAATGTATACGTTACAACTCTAACATGGTGGGGAGTATTATGAAAAAATCATCAATCAAAATATCTTTATTAGTCATTATTTGTCTGGGATCTTTGCTTCTTTTAGGACTTCGTAACGACAGCAATTCCGTACTGGATAAAAACATTTACAAAGGTATTAAAACGTTCAACGAAGTTTTAGATATGGTGCAGAAAAATTATGTTGATGAGGTTGATTCAACAACTTTAATTCAGGGTGCAATCAACGGAATGGTTAAATCTCTGGATCCTCACAGTGCTTTTATGACGCCGGATTTATACAAAGAACTGGAAGTGGAAACACAAGGTTCTTTCGGAGGTATCGGCATTGAAATTACAATTTTAAAAGATGTTTTAACAGTCGTTTCACCGATTGAAGATACTCCTGCATTTGTTGCCGGATTAAAACCTGGTGACCAAATATTAAGAATTGATGGCAAATCAACTAAAGATATAACTATTATGGAAGCAGTAAAAAAACTGCGTGGTCCCAAGGAAACCAAGGTTACGATTACGATAATGCGGGAAAAAATGACTGCACCGAAAGATATTACGCTAACGCGTGCTATTATTCAAATCAAGAGCGTCAAAGTCAAAGGGTTTGATGATATCGGATATATTCGTATAGCTGCTTTTCAGGAAAGAACAGCTGATGATTTAAACAAAGCATTAAAGGAAATTGTCAAAAAAGTTAATCCGATGAAGGGTCTGGTTTTGGATTTGAGAAATGATCCGGGTGGATTGTTGACTCAGGCGATCGAAGTTTCCGATGTTTTTCTTAAATCAGGAACTATTGTTTCAACTCGCGGACGCACAAAAAACATGGAAACAAAAGCCGAATCCAAAGACAATGGTAACGAGTTGACATGTCCGATAGTTGTTTTGGTCAACGAAGGTACGGCAAGTGCCGCGGAAATTGTTGCCGGGGCACTTCAGGATAACGGTAGGGCATTGATAGTCGGAACGCAAACTTTTGGTAAAGCATCCGTTCAGACCGTTATTCCACTGGAAGATGGGTCCGCGCTTAAATTGACGACCGCGCGTTATTATACGCCGAAAGGACGATCGATTCAGGCGGAAGGCATCAAACCGGATATCGTTGTTAAGTACATAAAACCAAAGGAAGATACAGAAAATACTGTCTGGTGGGAAGACAAGGTTAAAGAAAAAGATCTCAAGGGGCATATAAAACCGGCGAAAGAAGATGGCACCCAAATTGATGAAACCAAGGATCAAGAAGAGAAGGATTCTTCTGATTTGGTTAATGATAATCAGCTCAAAATGGCAATTGATATCTTAAAAAGCTGGGATATTATGAAAAAGAACCTACGCCGCTAAATTGTTCATAGGGGGTTAAATAAATAATTATATTATGAAGTTATATAAACGTGTCTTCCCGGCATTGATTGTGTTTTTGATAGTTTTAACAGTCGCGGGTATTATTTATGTAGTGCGGTTTCAAGAAGAGCCTTCGGTGATTAAAGAGCCTGCAAAAAAAACAAAGAAAATAATTCCGCGGAAAGCAGCAGTTGTACCGAAAAAGGAAAAAGCAAAAACATTGCCTTCCAAACCTGTTTCGTTAAGGCAGGTAGCGATCATTATTGATGACATTGGTTACGATCTGAAGCAAGTACAAGAATTGCTGAAAATTAATGCCGATATAACATTTGCTATTCTGCCTTTATGTCCTCATACCCGTGAGGCAGCGGAAATGTTGCATAAAGCTCATCGGGAAACGCTCCTACATTTGCCCATGGAACCTCTTTCTTATCCGCATGAAAAGCCAGGTCCGGGGGCTCTTTTTACGGATATGAATAATGAAGAGATTATTTTTCAATTGGAGAAAGATATTGCGGAGGTGCCTTATATCTCTGGAGTCAACAATCATATGGGTTCAAAATTTATGACGGATGAAAAAAAACTTACTTTGGTTTTTAATAAGTTAAAAAGTAAAAAATTGTTTTTCGTGGATTCGCGCACTTCAGCTGACACGAAGACTTTTGTTATTGCGAACAAAGTAGGATTACCGGTGGCTTCGCGTAAAATATTTCTTGATAATAATCGTGACTATAAAGAAATTTATAATATATTGGTAGGTATTGCGAATAAAAACGGTGATAATTCACCTTTAATTATTATCGGTCATCCTTATCCGGAAACTATTCGGGCATTAAACGATGCAGTGAAGGTATTAAAAGAAAAAGAAATAGAGATTGTTCCTGTGTCACGAATAATAAAAAAACAAAAAGCATCCGGTTAGATATCAACAAATTTTTTAAATAATGAAGTTAAAAATTTAGTATGCAAATAAAGCAAATATATCCGGTATTCATATTAATTCTGGTTTTTATCAGTTTATACGGTTGCAGACATCTGCCGGCGGCTTCGGTTACCTCTACACCGCAGACGTCAATAGATGCAACTTATCATTATTCCATGAGTGTTCTTTTACGTTTAAACGGTAAAATTGAAGAAGCAACTGAAGAATTAAAGCAGGCGGTTGCTGCCGATCCCGGATCTTCTTATCTTATGACAGACCTTGTTTCCCTTTACACTGAGCAGGGCGATATCGATCAGGCCATATCTCTGGGCGAAGAAATGCTTTCTAAAAATCCTAATAATATAGATCTCCATCTGATTCTTGGTGGTTTGTATCTTAATATTCACGAAAATAAAAAGGCGATTGCAGAACACAAAAAGGTAATTGAACTTGATCCTAAAAATATCATGGCTCATTTTTATTTGGCGATAACATACGCTGAGGAGAAAAGATTCGATAAATCGGAAGAAAGTTTTAAAAAGCTTTTAAAAATTGATCCCGATAACATTATGGGTATTTACTATTATGGTAGAGTTCTGATGAAAATGAAACGGTTTGAAGAAACCGAAAAAATGTACAAAAAGGCGCTATCTTTAAATCCGTATTTTGAATTGGCTTTATTTGATTTGGTTGCGCTTTATGAAAAGCAGGAGAAGTTGGACAAAGCAATTGAAGTTTATCGTAATTATCTGGAAACCAATCCTACACGGATAAATTTGCGGGTTAAAATAGGAGAACTTTTAATTAGAGAGAAAAAATACGAAGAAGCTGAAAAAGAATTTCTGGAAGTATTGAAGGTTGATCCCGATAACCGTGATGTAAGAATTGCACTGGGTCTTTTATATTATGATATGCAAAAGCTTGATCTGGCTGTAGCTGAGTTTTCTACCGTGCTGAAAAAGAATCTTACCGATGACAAGGTTCGTTATTTATTGGCTAACACTTATGAAGAAAAGGGCGAAGATAAATTGGCGATGGAAGAATATAAAAATATTTCCAGTTTATTCGAGTTATATGCAAGCTCTCAGATTCGCGCCGGACTTATCCTTAAAAAAGAAGATAAAATTCCCGAGGCTATTGATTTAATAAAAGAAAGCATTAAGAAGAAGAATGATCAGATTCCTTTTTATCTGTTTTTATCTTCTCTTTATGAAGATGTTAAAGATATTGTTGCAGCTGAAAATATATTGAAAGAGGGAATTAAAATTGCGCCCAATGAGATAGACTTACATTATGCGCTGGGCGTGATTTATGAAAAGACCAACCGTCTTTCTGAAAGTGTCAAGGAAATGGAAACTGTTTTGGCCATTGATCCGGAAAATGCCGAAGCCCTGAATTTTATAGGTTACAGTTATGCTGATCGCGGAATGAATCTTGATGAAGCGGAAAGAATGATTATTAAAGCTTTGAAGATTAAACCGAATAACGGTTACATGATAGACAGTCTCGGTTGGGTTCACTTCAAAAAAAATAAATTGAACAGCGCAATGAAACATTTAAAACAAGCGTTGGAGCTTTTACCCGACGATGTTAATATTATTGAGCACATGGGCGATGTTTACGTAAAATTAAATAAGATCAAAGAGGCAGAGGAGATGTATGGTCGTGTGCTGAAAATTGATCCCAAGAATAGTCTGGTACAAAAGAAGCTTGAAAATTTAATTAAGCCAAAATGATTACAACCTGTAATTTTTACAGGAAAGATTTTTTTCATGCCTTGGAAAAAACACCTCTTGTTTTATATAGTATATTTGTTACCGCTTGCGATACTTGCCGGTGGTTGCCTTCAACAAACAGTTATTTATAGCGCGTTACCGTCGGAAAAAATTCTTACTGCAACCTCCAATGCTGTCGGAGAAAATGATATTTTAAGTGCGGTTGCACAGATAGATTTAGAAACGTTTAATGGTTCTCGTCCCGTGAGAGCAGTCTTGATTATCAAAAAACCTTCATATTTGAGATTAGAGCTGCTTTCGGTTATCGGAGTGCCCGATTTTTTTCTTGCCGCTTCTCCTGAAAAAATGAGTATTTTTATTCCTTCGAAGGGAGAATTTTATTGTGGACAACCGACCAGTGCCAATCTGGAGCGATTTTTACCCTGGCCAATTAATATTGACGATATTGTAATGATTTTGACCGGAACTTACCCTTCTTTGCAAGATAAGGGCATTACTTACCAAAGCTACCACGAGCAAAATTGTCTGCGTATAGAAATGATATCACAATCAGGATGCTCACAAATTATTTGGGTGGATGAGTACAACAAGTTATTTAAACTCGTTCGCAAAGATGAGCATGATCAAGAAATATATAGTGTAAGATATGACCACTATCAAGAACAAAGTCCGATTGCCGGAAAAATTACAATAAGCATGGCTGACGGGGTAACGTCAATATCAATAAAATACTTAGACATAAAAATCGAGAAGGCAACCGATTTGTCGATATTTGACCTGCCTGTGCCGGCTAACGTTAAAACAATTCCGCTGGACTGAAGGGCTGTTGAAAAACGCTCATCTGCTGCGTTGCGCTGCAAACCGCACCGCTCAACGTATGTCTATATACGCCTCGCAGTTCGGTTTTTTGCGCGCCTTGCACCTGAGCATTTTTGAACAGCCCAGAAACATGGACTTTTTCAACAACACAACACCAATGTCACGCGTGTATAATACGCTTCATCGCCTCCGCCTAGCCGTCGCGATATCATCTTTGATTTAGAAGCGGTATGAATTTTTTCTTACTGCAGGAAATTATTTGATTTCTTGCAGGTTGGAGCGCGCGATGCGTGCCTGACTGGTATTCGGATAATTTTTGATTACCTGCTGTAGAAGCAGTTTCGCACTTGTTTTGTCTCCCAACTTTAAAAAAGAAATACCTTGTTTGAGTAAAGCGTAAGGAACCTTGTTTCCGTTAGGGTAATTTTTAGTTACTTTTTCATATTCCAGGATCGCTGTTTCATACTTCTGTTCAAAAAAATAACATTCTCCAACCCAAAACTGGGCATTATCGGAATACTCGCTGTCGGGATAAGTTGCCAAAAAATTTTGAAATTCGGTTCTGGCTTTATCGTAATTGCCTTCTTTGAAAATTTGATAAGCAGCCGAATATGCTTTTTCTTTGTCTTGCTTCTTTGCCGTATCTTTGGATGTAGGGCCGGCGGTTGATTTACTGCTCTTTTCAACAACATCGCTTAGGTTATTTTTATTGCCTATTTCCAGAAAGTTTTCGATAAAATTAATTTTCAACAGAATATTGTCAAAACGTTGATCTTCTTTTTTAGTGTTGGAAGTGAAATCTTTTTTCAGCGTTTCCACTTGACCGCGGAGTTGCTGGAGATTTTCCCGTAAATCAGTAATGTCGGCGACTGCGCTGGCTTGTCCACTGCGTATGGCTTCCAGGGAAGCTACATTCTTTTTTAAGACGGTCAGCTCGGAATCCACTTCAGCCATTTTTGCATCCATTTTTTCGTCCATTTTCTGGTTTAATTCCGCACGGAGCGCACGCAGATCTTGCGTAGTAGCGCAACCTACAATAAAAAAGACCCAAACAACAAAAAAGAGATAGATAGAATTTTTCAATTTTTTCACCTCTATCGATTATTTATTAAGGATTAACAACGAAATGAGCGCGTCTATTTTTAGCCCAGGCTTCTTCGTTATTGTCAGGATCTAAAGGACGCTCTTCACCATAGCTAATTGTTTTTATTATAGATTCATTGACGCCTAGATTAACCAGGTATTTCTTTGTTTCCTGAGCGCGTCTTTGACCAAGAGCCATGTTATATTCGGCGGTTCCTCTTTCATCGCAATGTCCTTCAACTACTACCGAGGATACTTTATGTTTTAACAAATAGTCGGCATTAACCTTAAGAATTTCACGAGAGTCGGGATGAATGCTGTAACTGTCGAAATCAAAATAAATGTCGCTAATAGGAGATTTTGCGGTTGCTTCCATAAGAGAAGACTGTTCATTAGCGATCTCAGTTTCAGTTGGTTGCGAGACATTCTCTTGCGTTGCGGTTTCGGTTGTTTCCGCCGGTGCTGGTGCAGGAGCAGACACAGTCTCTTGTACTTTTGTCTCATCACTTTTAACAATTGATTTTTTTTCAGAGCAGCCTGAAAAAATTGTCAGACTGATTATAAGTACGATTAAAATTCCTGTAAAAGTTAGATTTTTTTTCATTATGATTCCTCTCTTTCTGTAAAGTTGTCAGAAATAAATATCTCAAAATCGATAAAGCAGCATATTTCCGTTTATAAAATTATAACAGAAATCGGAACAGTTTTTAAGAAAAAATCTTTTTAATATTTGTCTTATTAATCCGCTTTTCTGTAAATTTAATATACGGCAAAGGTTAAAAAATAACAACTCAAACATTTATAATGTCGAGTCTACTTTAATCTGGGCGACCATGCTGGCATTACTAATTTGTTAATGTTTTCAATTAGTACCCTTGGATTTGATCCGTTGGAGTTCATGATGCAAATTTTACTTTTCGAACTTTTTCGGGAAACATAAACAATTTGCCTGCCGGAAGGTGACCAGGATGGTGATTCCTTATTAGAAGCATCGGAAGTTAATTGAAAAATTCGATTGCCTTCTTCATCGATAGAGAAAATTTGATATTTATCATTGACTAATCCTTCATAGGCAATATAGCCGCCACGTGGCGACCACGCGGGCGAAGTATTATATTTTCCTTCAAAAGTTATCCTTCTTACATTATTTCCATCGGAATCCATTATATAAATTTGTGGAGAACCTGCGCGATTGGAAACAAAGGCTATCTTTTCCCCATCGGGCGACCAGACAGGGGAAACATCAATAGAATAGTTATTTGTCAGCCGTTTAAGTTTGAGATTGCCGATCTCCAGTGTATATATTTCTTCGTTGCCGTCCTTGCTTAAAGTCAGCAACAGTTTTTTGTTGTCCGGTGAAAATGCGCCACACATATTGAGACCATCAAAAGAAGCCACTTTTTTTTCCGAACCATTTTTGAAATTTCGGATATAAACCGCGGGGTGGCCATCTTTAAAAGATGTGAAAGCAATTAAATTTCCATCCGGTGACCAGCGCGGCGCGATTAATATGGATTGGTGATTAGTGACATTTTTTAGCTCGGACCCATCATAATTTATAACGTACAAATCGGATTTTGAACCTTTCTTGGACACAAACGTAATTTTGGTATTAAAATCGCCTTCATCATTGGTTAGTGTCAGCAGAATATCGGAAGCTATTTTTCGGGAGAGAATTTTAATGTCTTTTATGCCAGAAAAATATTTTTTATGGAAAAGAGTTTCTCCACGGGCAACGTCGAAGAGGCGACCATCGGCTGCTATCCCCTTGTCGTTTTGAGTTATAATACCCTGAAGCAAAAAATCAGCACCGATTAATGCCCAATCCGAGAAACGAATGCTTTCTTTTGCATCGGACGGGTTGCTTTCCAGAAAGCTTTTATTATTTAAAATATTGAAGATTCCGGTCAGGGATAGATCTTTTTTGATTCCATCGGAAATTATAGCGCCAACATTTTCTGACTTTGTTGCACTTGCTGTTTTATTGTAAAAGTCACATATGGCGATAGGTATTTGTTGGAAATTGGGAGAATCTATATCCACATAAACCTTGGCGTCAACGCCATGGCTGAAAATAAATAATGTGCAGAAAAACAATGTTAGAAATAAAAATAAGCAAGTTTTTTTCATTAGAAAAGATTTACCTCTATATTTAATCCTTTTTATCGATATTCTTTTGCCTGCAACCGGATACTAACGAAATTCTTCTGAATGAAAACGAATACCTATTTCGATACTCTTATCCATAATCCAGTACGGTAAAGGGGGAAAAGGGCTGGATTTTTTAACTGCACGAAGAGCAGAATCATCAAAATAACGGTTACCGGAACGTTTTTCGAATCCAATATAATCCAATGTCCCGCTGCGTGAAATTTTAACAACGATGATTGTTTCAATGCTTTCCTTGGGCATCAAAGCTTGCGGCATTGTCCAGTTTTTTTTGACTCTTGACCAGACAACTCCGGTGTATTCCGTAGTTTGCGCGTTGACTTCCGATTCTGATATAGTTGTCTGGCTTGCAGTAGATGAGACATCTGATGTTTTGGATTTATCACGATGGTTATGTCTGATCGCTCCTATGGCTTTTTCAATATTCAATTTATTTGATTCCTGATTTTTTTCCGGAGTGAAAACATTGCCGGCAATTTTTCTTTTTATGATGATTGGGCTTGCTGCTTCGTTGGTTTTCAGGATATCTTTCAGCAAAGAAGAATTATTGTTGGGTAGTATAACTTCAGAACCTACAAGTTGTACGGAATATGCCGGTCCAAAAGTCAGATGCCGGGAAGTAGTAGGCACGGAAACAAAAATAACGGTAATAACGATTACATGTACTATCAGAGAAATAAAAATCATTTTGTGGAATTTGTCGTTGATGCCGCGGTAATCGTTGTGAAACATCCGGGGTGTCATTTTGTTTCCTCGGGCGGTTCAGTGATCATTCCGAGCTGATCTACGCCGGCCTTGCGTACTTCCGACATGACTTCAACAACAAATCCATAAGGTACGTTTTTATCGGCGCGCAGATATACTTCACGGTCTATTCTATTCGAAAAAATTGCTTCCAGTTTGGGATTTAACTGTCCAAGTGATAATTTTGTTTTATTTAGAAATATTTCTTTAGCATCGGTTACCGTTAGCACCAGTTTTTCTTCGGTGACATCAATGCTTTTTGACTTGACCCGCGGCAGATTTACATCAATGCCCATGGAAAGCATGGGAGCTGTAACCATGAAGATAATCAGCAGCACCAGCATAACGTCAACCAAAGGAGTAACGTTAATTTCGGCCAAAGGTTTATCTTGATTGTTTCTTTTGCGTAAACGGCGCATAACGAATAAGCTCGAGATTTTTATTTGTGAACAATATAACGCTCTACAATGTTTAAAAATTCAGAGGTAAAATTGTCCATTTCCTGAACTATATTTTTGGATTGATTTAAAAAATAATTGTAAAAAATAACTGCCGGTATGGCCGCGGCCAACCCGGCGGCGGTGGCAATAAGTGCTTCTGAAATACCGGGAGCAACAACGGCAAGAGTAGCCGAACCGCGGGCTCCGATTCCCTTGAAGGTATCCATTATTCCCCACACTGTGCCGAATAAGCCTATAAAAGGACTGGCCGAACCAGTCGTGGCCAAAAAGCCTAGTGAACTTTCCAGTTTAGTCATTTCCGTGTTGCAGGTCTTATTCATTGATCGTTCTATATTATCCAGAGAAGAAAGACTGACTTCTTCACTTCCCTGAGCCGTTTCACGTAATGGTTTTTTTATGTTTGTAAGCTCTGTGTAACCGGCACGAAAAGCTTCGGCAGTAGTAGAAAAAGAATATTTCTTGGCTACAGGCAATACATCAGATAACTTGTTGCTTTTCAAATATTCCGCGTTGAAGTCTTCATTTTCTTTTTTAATCTTTCGATAGTTCAGATATTTCATGAATATAATTGCCCACGAAATCACGGAAAAAACAAAAAGGAGCAGCAAAACAAATTTAACAACGAAACCGGCGTTGAGAATCATGCTAAAAAGGCTGCTATTGAAGCTGCTTCCCAAGTCTAAGGCACTGATGTCTTTCACTTTTTTGTCTCCAGAATAGAATTAAACTTGATGTGTAAACTAAAGTAAAAAGATAGCCTTGTCAATACATCTTTTTGTTAGAATCCTTAAATGGTATTGACAAGTATTTGTTACTATGTATATTCATTTACATCTGCTAATGCTATTGGTATCATTGTCGTATATTTAAGGCCACACGATAATTTTTATAAGGGGGAAAGTCGGTATGAACAAAGGAAGAGTTTCAACTCAAATTTTGTTGTGTGTTCTGATGATGCTTCTACTGATCAGCGGTTGCACCAATACAAGCGATGATTTTATTGTAGCTTCGTCAGCCCCGAATACTTACAGCATTTCAGGCACTGTAAGCGGAACTACTGGTGTAACAATCAATCTGACAGGTGCCTCCACCGCTTCAGTAACTACCGATTCATCCGGCACGTTCACTATCACGGGACTGGCCAGTGGGGAATATACAATAACACCCGTGAAAACAGATTTTAAATTTACGCCTTCCAGTGCGGCCGTGACTGTCAGTGGAGGTGTTGTCACAGTTCCGGATTTTGTAGCAACAGCAGATACCTCATCTCGGTACAGCATTTCCGGTACGGTAAGCGGGGATGTGAAGTATCAGGTACTGGTAACACTTGGTGGTGACGGTTCGGCAACTACCAAAACTGACACAAGCGGGAATTATACTTTTTCGAATCTTGTAGCCGGTAACTATACCTTAACTCCCTCCCTTGCAGGTTACACATTCAGCCCTTCTTCTTTAAGTCCGACAGTATCAGCTAATATCACCGGTCAGAATTTTACGGCAACAGCTGTTCCGGTTTCGTATGATCAGGCCGATCTTGAGGGAATATGGAACATGAATGTTTTGAGGAAAGGAGCCTCAAGAAATGAATGGGAACGCCTCAGAATTTCCGTCGATAGCGGCGGGGTCGCAAGCTGCATTTATTATGGTAGCAGTACAAAAGTACTTACAGCGCAGGATAATCTCGCTTCAGCAATCGATGCCAGCGACACCACTTTGTCCCTGACTAACGGAGCGATGCCCACAGGCGCGGTTGTTGTGCAAATCGGTGATGAAAAGATATCTGGAACTTACAATTCATCAACCAAAGAAATTACTTCCTGTACGCGCGGTTATGACGGGACTACCGCAGAAGAACATTCTGCGGGTGCTGTGGTAACAGAGACAAGAAATGATCCTACAGGTCAGGCGGATTGCCCGAGTCCGTTTGATTTGACGTTAACAATGGCAGGCGGTGTGGTAACTCCCAGTGGCACAACTGCTTCGGAATTGGGTATCAGCCACATGACGATGACTTCGAGTAAAAATTTAATTGCCGGAACCGGGACAAGCACTGATTCCAGTTACCAGTTGGCTGTCATGCAGAAAGAGGTGACAGGAACAGTTTATACGAACAGCGATGTATATAATAAAAATTTCGTTTACCATCAGTTACAGGTGGGTAAGATAAATCAATGGGAACGTGCGACAGGGCAAACCGATTCCGGTGGTGCGATAAGGCTTACCAGTTTAACCTCCCCGTCCGGTTCTGCTTCTGATATGCCGAAATCACTAGGCGTAACCTTTGTTTTGAATACAGATACCGGACGTGTTGATATGAGTGGAACTGTTTATGCGTCTTTTCAGGGATTTCTTTCTGACGATAAGAAGACGATTGTCGGAACATATACAGATAATATTGAAAACTACTCGGAGGTTGATTCTGGACAAAATGACTATCATTTGATTATTTTCCAGATGGATGATCAGACTTATATTGCCGATGCGTTGCCCGGAACATATGTTTCTCATTTTCTCGGCATCGGCAGCCAGTACGGCTGGGGTTATTTTACCACTACAGTGGCAGGCGGCGGTGGCATGACCTTTAGTGATTTTCACACAAGCAATGGTTCTTTTACTATTCCGGCCACAACGTCAGGTTCAATTGGAGCGTCAGGTGTAGTAACGATATCCGGAATTTCTTCGTACCATGGACAAATGTCCTACGATGGGAAATTTATAGTTGGTACAAAAACGTTATCCACTGGAATTTACGCGCTTCAGATCGATACAAAGTAAAGAGATTAAATTTATTTAAATAAAGCCCCGTACCTGGCAGGTACGGGGCTTTATTGCGTTATAGAATAACTTATCAGAGTGATTCCGGTGTAAAAGCAACAACGTCGTCTATTTTATCGGTATCAGCCAGAATCATAGCTAAACGGTCAATGCCCAGAGCGATGCCGGCGCTCTGGGGTACGGTTTCTAAAATCTTGAGAAATTTTTCCGGCATTTCGTAATGTATCCAGTTTTTGGCGGTGCGTGCATTCAGTGCTTCTTCAAAGCGTTGTCTTTGTTCATCTGCATCTGTCAATTCCGAAAAGCCGTTGGCTAACTCCAATCCGCCGATGTATAATTCAAAACGTTCAGCCACGTCTGGATTGCTTTTTTTTGTTTTAGCCAGCGCCGCCAGTTGTGTTGGATAATCGTAAATAAAAGTTGGCCGGTCGATGCCCAAAAAAGGTTCAATGTATTCCACCATAATTTCATCAAACTTGTCCTGATGCAAAGCCTGTTGCAAGCTGATCGGCGCGTATATGTTAAAGACAGCCGCGATGCTGATTTTCTCCCATGGCGTCGCCAGACTTATTTCTTTGTTTTGCCAGGTGATATTTTTGTCATGTCCCATATCTTTAAATGCGGTAACAAGCATTGCTTCGCACTGATCCATAAGTTGATGATAATCAAACTGAGCCACATACCACTCCAGCATGGTAAATTCAGGTAAATGTTTATTACCTCTTTCAGTGGCGCGAAAACATTTGCTGATTTGAAAAATACGCGGATAACCGGCGGCCAACAAGCGCTTCATGGACAGTTCTGGAGAAGTCTGTAAAAACCAGTTTTCCGAGCGAATGGCTTCGATGTGTTCTTCGGGTGCAGGCGAAGGAATTCTGAGAGGAGTTTCAATTTCCAGAAAATTGTTCTGAATAAAGAAATAACGTATGCTTTGAATGAGCTTGGCGCGCAACTGTAAAACACGCATTTTACACGCTAATAAAAAGCTATCATCCTGATGAGATTCAGTCAAAAAATTAACCTGAAAATATTAATTTTTGACACGTGTCAGATACTCACCCGTCCGTGTGTCAATCCGGATTTTTTCACCTTCGGTAACAAAGGTTGGCACTTGAATCGTATACCCCGTTTGCACCTTGACCGGTTTTGTGTTGCCTGCTGCGGTATCGCCCTTGGCCCAAGGCTCGGCTTCAGTCACTACCAATTCAACAAAATTAGGCAGGCTTATGCCAATAGGTTTGTCTTCAAAAAGCAAAATTTCCACTTCAATATTGTCAGTCATGAAATTTTTGGCATCATCGACCTGATCTTCCGTCAGATAAACCTGTTCGTAGTTTTCGTTATCCATGAAGCAGTATTTATCGCCTTCCTTATAGAGATACTGCATTTTCTTTTCGCGCAAATCAGCGGATTCGAATGTATCTACAGAACGAAATGTTCGTTCAAATTGATTGCCGTTGATCATGTTTTTGAGCTTGGTGCGGTACAGTGCCTGTCCTTTGCCGGGCTTGACGAAATTAAATTCAATGATTACGTACGGCTCATTATCTATTTTGATCCGCAACCCTTTTCTTAAATCACTGGCAGTGAACATAAAAACCTTCTCCTTGCTTAATTTAACAAAATTGCTTGTTTGTTCCTGGCGCTTCTCTAATCTATTTATTGGAACTTGTCAAAAAAATGTTTATGATTTTTTAAATCATTTTTGATTGCTTTGGACATCACATTAAGCGGTATCTTGCCTGCGCTTCCGGGTACATCCAGAACGTATTGAGGCAGGCATAAACCTGAGCTTTGCTTCCATATTTCTTCCATCATAATTATGCCCTTTTTCGGGTCGGTTCGAAAGTGCGTACAGCCTTTAACCGGGTCGCAGTGAAAAAGATAGTAAGGCCGGACGGATATTTTTTGTAAACCATAAAGCAGGTTTTTCATTACTTCCGCCGAATCGTTAATTCCCTTGAGTAAAACCGACTGATTGGAAACAGGGATTCCCGCTTCCTGAAGCATTTGGCAGGCGCGCGCTGATTCAGTAGTTATTTCATTTGGATGGTTGAATTGAGTATTAAACCATAAAGGTCTGTAACGTTTGAGTATCGAGCAAAGTTCTTTGGTTACCCGCATGGGCATAACAACGGGAATTCGGCTGCCGATGCGCAAAACTTCTATATGAGGAATTGCTTTCAAAGATGCAAGAATCTTTTCCAGGGTTTTGTTATTAAATGTTAGGGGGTCACCACCGGAAATAATCACTTCTCTGATCTGCGGTGACCGGATTAGATAGCGAATCATTTTTTGAAGCCGTGCGTTTAGACTGATGAGTTTTGTTGGAGACCAAAAGCGCTTGCGGTTGCAGTGCCGACAGTAGGTGGCGCAATTCTCGGTAACGATTGCCAGGCAACGATCACTGTAACGATGAACCAGTTTGGGAACCGGCATATGGGAATCTTCCTGAAGAGGATCTTCGGCAGATTTATCAAAGTTGATTTCCTGCGGATGGGGTATGCACTGAGAAAAAATAGCGTCTTTTGTGTCATTGTTCCGGATAAGGGACAAATAATAAGGTGTTATTGCCATGGGATAAAAAGGGTTTACAGCTTTAAACAAATCTTTATTTAGAACTGTTTTTCTAAAAATATTTTCCAGCGTTTCCAGTCGAGTGACTCGATTGCCAAATTGCCAGCGCCAATCGCGCCAGTCTTTTGCCGATGCGTTAAAATAAGAAAGAAAGTTTTTTTTGTTCATAATGAGCCTTGATTTTCATCCAAAGGGTACTATGTCGCAACGAAGTGCACGAAAAATCTTAGAGCGAATTATCCCCGTAGCGAAGCGGGGTCCCACCTTGACTTCATATATAAAAGTCAAGACGTTTCGTATCACAAAATAAGGTGCTTGCAAAGCGAATCAAAGAAAGTTAAGAATAAACATAAATTTATCAAACTTATAAATCCGGTGTAATGCCAATGACTACTATCCAGCAGAAAAAAGAAAAGGTGGCAATGCTGTCGGTTGCCTCTAATTCTTTTCTTGTTTTGTTTAAGGTGATTGTCGGTATTGTAATAGGTTCCGTTTCTATCATATCGGAAGCCATTCACTCGGCTATGGATTTGCTGGCCGCAATGATAGCCATGTTTTCCGTGAAAAAATCCGGAGAGCCTGCCGATGCTGATCATCCCTTCGGTCACGGCAAAATAGAAAACATTTCCGGCTTTGTAGAGGCGCTGCTGATTTTCGGCGCGGCATTCTGGATATTGTTTGAAGCGTTGAAGAAATTGATGGATTCACAGAAGATAGAATACGTCGGCCTTGGCGTAGCCGTCATGATATTTTCCTCGCTGATAAATTATATTGTCTCGCGCAAGCTTTTTCAGGTAGGGAAGGAAGCCGATTCCATCGCGCTGGAAGCCGATGCCTGGCACTTACGTACAGATGTCTATACTTCCGTCGGTGTCATGGGCGCCTTGGGAATAATATGGATTGGTCAGGAGTTTTTCCCCTCGTTAAATATTAACTGGATTGATCCGGTTGCGGCACTATTTGTTGCTGTGCTGATTATGCGTGCCGCATATAATCTGACTGTAAAATCTATCCGCGGATTGATGGATGAGCAATTGCCACCGGACGAGGAAGGGTATATCCGTCGTATAATAAGTCAGGAAACTACTATTTACGGTTTTCACCAGTTACGGACGCGTAAATCCGGCAGTGTTCGTTTTATGGAATTTCACATCAAGGTTGATCCGCAAATGTCCGTACAGGATTCGCACAACATTACAAAAGCATTAGAACAAAATATCAGAAAAAAGTTTTCTGACTGTGTAATTACCATTCATATAGAACCGTGCGATGGTGAATGTTCAGATGTTTGTCTGTCCGGATGTTTATTGCCGGAGTGGAAAAGGCCAAGAATTTCGCAAATTTCTTCCTGAATTATTAAAGTAGCCACAATTATTAACAGTCCAACAATAGTAACGACATTGTGGACGTTACCACTACAGTCGTCACCCTGGCGGAGGCCGGGGTCCAGTTTAAATAATTCTGCAAAAAGGGGACAGATTTATTTTATCTTCTTCCTTGGTCGTCCTTGCCCTCGAAATTCGATACGATGGTTAATTTTTGTTTCAATTTCGTCAATGAATCGATTACTGCCGGTTAATTGCCCGCGCTGCAGCGATTTGCGTATCAATTCCCATTCGCCTTGGGGAATAGAATCTTTCACCCAAACCTCATAACGCTTCTCTCTTTCTCTTCTGCTTTGAGCCAACCCTGCATAACAAGGGTCTTCATCTAACCAATGTTCCCTATGAAGACCAATACGATCACGATAACTTGACCATTTATATTCTGACGGATCGGATACAATGCCTGCCCTGATCGGATTCAACTCGACATATCGGCAACATGCTAAAAGATATTCATCTGTGCTAATCGGACTGGATTTGTAGCGGCCTTCCCATAAACTTCCCGTCCTTTTTTCAAGAGCATTTACGTAACGCGTTTGTCTTCCGGCGACTCGCTTCATCAGCAAGGAAATATTCCTTACTTCGATGCCCGGATCAATTACCAAATGGACATGATTTGTCATCAGGCAATAAGCGTATATTTTGCATCCATAAATCACTTTCCATTCCATCAAATTTTCAAGATAATATTCGTAATCTTGATCTGATGCAAAAACGGTTTGCTTGTTGTGGCCCCGCTGAATGATATGATGCGGGCAATCGGCAATAATTATACGGGATGATCTCGGCATAAAATACAATTAACATACGCGATTTCAAAAGACAATAAATAAATCTGTCCCCTTTAACTCATCTTTTTTTTGCAATGAAAAATATCAAAACGGTATTTACAATTACACATATCAGCAGAATAATATTATTCCCTATATATTTAAATTCATATTTTGTTATAATTTCGATAAAACTTATAAGTAACGATGCAACAAAGCTCCACGGCATCGTTAATATACCTATAAACATTGCCGAGAACTTATCCGTTTCATGTCGAGCTATATGGAAACCAAATGCCAATATGCATAACAAAACATATATTGCACTCAATATACTGGGTGTTAATAATTTCCGTTTGAGCATATTAAACCTCTTTGTAATGTTTTAATTATTTGTTGCAGCACTTTCTTCCGTCGTCATAGGCATCAGATGCTCCTGCTCTAACTGCAACGAAATACGTTATGGCTGCTCTCATACATAGGCTAGTAAATGGGAAATATGAATAACATTTTTTTGTCATATTCCATAAAAATTCTAAATCACAAATTACTCTTGATTTCCCAGATCGTGCACCCACACAACCATAGCATTCATCATGCGCAATACATGGAATTCTAAAATCGTAACCCAATGGATAATCAGGTACCCATTTATTATTTTCGTTTCCGCATGGACCCGGATAAAGACCCGTTGGAGCTGTTCTGTTTATGGGGTTGTTATTTACATATGCGTAAATGTTTATGCCGCCATCAAACCCAATCGGATCCTTCGTTACAAATCTCCCAGCCTTTGCATCATAATACCTTGCTCTGTAATAGTAAAGGCCGGTTTCATTGTCGTATTCTCTTGCCGTGTACATGTACGGCTGTTTTATCCAGATCGGGAAAGGCGTAAACTTAATGTTGCCGAAAGCATCGTAGTCGTATTTCTGAATAGTCATTCCCATGTGGTTGGTTATTGCTGTGATACTGCCAAGTCCGTCCGCATGGTAGTAAATCCGGTTGTTTCTGATTTCCGCGCTTAACGGTTCGTCAATATTCGGACCGTGGATGTAAGTTGCAGTTTGTTTATTGTTCTGGTCGTATTCGGCAATGATGTTCTG
>SCVW01000013.1 GCA_007244375.1 Smithella sp.
ATAGTTACCAGGCTTTGATATCAAAAAACAATTTGTACTTAAATTTATGAACATCTCTAAGTAATTTAACAATGGAAAGAAAAAATATATTCGGTATTGGAATAAGCATTTTCCAGCGAATTATTCCTGTCGAAACAGAGGCAAGCAAAATTTTCAACAAGGGAACATGATATTGAAAATCAAAGCGTTCATGACCGTAATTAAAGATTCTCAAGAGATGATTGAGTTCTATTGGTGTAAATATTTGGCCAGCGGCATCAGTATTTCTTTTTCTCCAATCGCGATATATTTCTTCTGAATGAAAAAAGTAATTCGAATCGCAAGGAAAAATAAAATCGCCCTCATACCCTTTGGTGCTCAACCACTGACCAAATGGACGACCCCAGTAAATACGAAGTGTTTTCGGTTTGTAATCCAATAATTGGCCGTCTTTACCTATAATTTCTATTGTTTCATGTGTCTCATGGCACATGGATTGTAGTACAACTTCTTTTCCGGGAAAGAAATAGGAAATAGTCACTGCCTCTACAGGACATTCGCCAAACCATTTTTGCTCGCCTTCCACAAAAATTTTATGGTGATTCTTGAAATTCGCGAAGGGCCGGGCATAAAATATTTCCCCTAAATCCGGAAGGATTGCATCCTCTGGAAGTTTTTGCCCCATGAATTCTTTAATATGCAGGTGTTGTTTGTTTTGCATCGCTATAATAATGCCGCCTTCAAGGTCTCGTAGGCTTTCCCGCACAGTCTCTTCTGTCAAATTCAGTTCCTGCTTAATTTGTTCTACTTTTGGCGCAAAGCCTGTTTCTAATACATATTCATAAATCAGCCTTTTTATTCTCTTGGTAGTATCGGTATATTTTGAAACATGGAAAAGAACTGTGTCACCATATTTTGCCATTTCAATTTACCTCCTTTTCCAAATTAGCACAAAAACCGGCAATTCCAGTATTTGCGTATTCGCTTCCCATCATAAATTCTTTGATAGGTTTCCTGAATCTGATTCGGCTGGCAAGCCTGAATAAAGGCATGATACTAGCTTCATGATATCCACTTGATATACCAACATGAGCTACAACATGTCCTCCTAAACGATTAATTAGATTGGCCAGAGGTTTTTCAATGAGTTCAACTTCAAATGTCTTCAATGGAGGACCACCAAAAGTTGCAAATGTACCAACTTTTTTGTTCCTTATACCCCTAACGATTTGCAGGTACCTGGCTACAGGATATGAAATTTGAGCCCACTTGGGACCACCAACGCATATACAATCAAAGTTTTTTACATTTGGATATGTTAATGGTTGTATGTCTTCCTCTACCTGATTATACGTCCGAAGATGATGTTCCCGCCAGGTGGGGCTGACAATACTGGCCGCAATGGAAGGATATCTAGGCCAGTCACGTGCCACTTCTCTAATCCATGAATAGCTCATCGAAGCCTTAATGACTTCATATTCAATGCTGTGTCCACGTATCTGAAGCTGTCTTGAAATCTCTTGGGCAAGGGTTTCCGTACAACCGGTTCTGGAAAAATAAGCCATTAAAATGTTCATGATCTTCTCCCTGAATGTTAATTATTATAGTATAATAATTTCATTATGAGAAAAATGAATTACTTCCATATTGAATGTGTAGCATAAACAATTTTAAAATCATTATATTTCCTGTCGATCAAATGCCACTTTATCATGGGCGTTTCTTATACTTTCGAATTCATGATTGATGCTCTCTTCGATCGTGCAAGGGAGCGAGCCATACGGTCGAGCTTGAAGACGGTAATGAATTCTTTGTTTTTGCTAATCCAGATTTTCTTGGTTATGATCATATCGGTAATAGCCCCTCTATAGGTCAGTCCGTCGAGTAGTGTTCGCAGGTCTTGGCTGACTATAACAAAATCAGGAGAATCGGGACCCCTATCTTCCAGCGTAATATTACCGTCATTGATAAATATGCCAAACTGTCCGCCACGGGATTTTACCAGTATATCTCGTTTCCAACTCGCTATATCCTTCCTCGCCCGTGCATTTCCATTCATTTCATTGATGACTGACCTCATCTTGGCGAAGGCTTTCTTGAATACAGCTTTATCTTTACTAGATACATCGGAAATATCAGGTTCTTGAGGATGCTCCCAGTCTATCTCTGATTCTAACAGTCCTTTCTTCGCCACTTGCTCTGGACTTAACTCCGAAGTGGGCACGCAGAAGATGTCCGACACTTCGCCTATCCTTTCATCTCGGAAGACAATCTTTACCTCAGTGCCTCTCTCTATGATGCCAGGCACCAATATTCCTGTAGTAGTGTAGAGGTTTACGCTCAGGGCTGTATCTGCACCCTTGAGGATGACGCGACCTCGGCCATAGGGAGCCATGTCCGCAAAGAGTGAACTGGCAAAGTAGGTGATGGGTGGAGTACTGTTCATAACGCCGACCTGATCGATCTCCACGAGTTCGGTAGGGGCAAAGTTACAATCTGGACAATGAGTGAGAAAAGGCGGCACACGTACAAGACCACACTCCCGGCACTTGCAACCTAAGACTTTCTTATCATCCCGCAAAGCAAGGAAAAATGGTGAAAACTCACCCTTGGTTCTTTTGTAAAATGTATACATTGCATCATTGGCAACCAGATATTTCTGGCCATTAACTGTTTCCACTTCAGATCCTACATCGGGGATATAAATATCCGGAATGACTTTCTCGTTATGTTTACGCATAATAATTCCTCTATTAGTTATTGATTTTCCAGAATCAAGCAGGCCGTGAACTGTGCTATGGTGCTACCCGTACCATGTACCAGAGCTATTTTCATACCTCGCCTGATAAGTTCTTCCCGGGCAGACCAGGCTGACATGATATTACTAGCTCCCACGGCATGACCGCAATATATCAATCCGCCACAGGGATTTACCACGTACTTACCGCCAGGAGTCATAAGCCCATCTTCGATCAATGAATCAGCTTTCCCCAGAGGAACTAATCCGAACTCCGCCATGGAGATTTCGAGCTGATGCACAAAAGCGTCATGTAGTTCGACGATCTGGACCGATTTGGTCGGGTCTTTAATGCCCGCCATCTCGTAGGCTCTATGCGCCGCATAATGGTCTGACATAATGCGAGACATATCTTTATGATTCCTGCCGACAAAGGAATGCTCATTAGCTTCTCCGACACCGGTAATCCAGACTACAGGCTTACCAGTGTTTTTTGAAATGGCCAGGGCAGTCTCCTCTTCAGCCATGATCAAGGCCGCTGCACCTTCGGTATATACGCAGATTTCTAGTTCCTTGAATGGATAGACAACCAGCCTCGAGTTCATGACCTCATCTGCGGTAACTTGGTCGAACTGACGTTGAGCAAACGGATTCGTCTTAACATGTTCGCTAAGCTGAGCTGATATCTTTGCTGTAATTTCCGGTTTCAGATCATTAGGGTATCTATCCATGTATGCCAGAACTACCTCCGCGTAACTGTCCGCCGCAGTCCAGCCGATAGCTTGCTCAAAAAAGCTATCCGCTGACCATCCAATACTCTTAATTACTTCCGGTGTTGCTGTCATGGATGAAAAATCAAAACAATCTGTGCTCTTTTCCACACCAAGGACTAGAGCGGTCTTAAAACGACCTGCTGCTAAATATGCATGAGCAGCAGATATGGTATAGGCACCAGTTGCTCCACCCGTTGAGATCCGAATGCCAAATTTATTTTGCATGCCGCACAATCCGTGAATGGCATGTTCCGGAATGGCCGTCCTTTCGAAAATGTCGTTATAAATTCCATAGAAGGCTCCCTCTACATCATTGATGTGAATTTGGGCATCCTTTACCGCTTCCCGAGTTGCCCACTGGGCAAGGTCATAATACGTCTTTTCAGCCCATCGCCCCTTAAATGGAGTAACCGCCGCCCCAACGATACCTACTCTCTTACTCATCTAATTTGATCTCCTTTTTCATTTAACGAAAGAACTTTTTATTCTCATTACAGGAAACGTACTTCATAGAACAACGTAGCCCCTTCTAAAATATTAATATTTGATAAAACATTGCTTGTTTAAAAATAAACTGATTTTAAAATAATTTAAAACCATCTCTCTTTATGTTCCATGTTGTATCGTGCCTTCTGTTTGGCCAGCTCATTGACCACGCACTGACCACCATCCAGCTTGCAGGGATCCATCTCGATTACCCGGTTATTCAATTCATCATACCAGCGCTCATCCTTAAGGAGTGGAGCAAGATATCTCGCCGTAAACATATCACACAATCCAAATTCACCATTTCTTGCCTTGTTGCCACTAGCAAATGCATTCCAGGACGGTTCTGCACCACCACCCAAATCGCAATAGGGTGGTAAAACCGCATAAACAATGCCCATAGCCATCCAGGGAGCACCCCAGGCATATTTCGGATCGAATTCAATGGAGCGCTTTATCAAGGCAATGCCATCCTGGATATCGGTAATCAGCTCCACTCTATCCAACTGCAATGTACACCGCTTGGCAAGATTGAGACCAGCCCAGGTTAGAGCCTTCATATCATCCTTTGTCAGTAACTTAACCGCCTTATAAACAGGCGTTCCACTTTCTACCGCTTTACGAAATTTGGAATTATTGACCTTCAATGCCCGTATTCCATAATCTGTTCCAACCTTGTACAAAGATATGGCGTACTCGTTATTTTCGTCCTCTACAAACAGACCATAAGCGCAATACAAGAACGATGTTGTTGCCAGCAGATCATAATCTGTCGGTGCCAGTTCGGTTAATCCCGTAATTACCAGCAATGCCCCAGGAAGACCATCCTTGATAAAAGCTCCATTTTTCTGCTTGAGAAGATGACCCACAAGATCGTCCACCGATGTATCCAGCAGGGGAATGACTGTTTTCTGTACCGTATGGCGTGTTGCCGTACAGCCTAATAAACCCATGACAAAGAAAACAATCAAACAGAAGATTGAAATACCCCTGAGACATATTTTAATCTTTCCTGTCATTGCTCTGACCTCCTCGTGAATTATTTTTTAAGCTGCATGTGTATTGACTACTTGCACAGTTTCAAAAATCCACTAATTACATAAAGTCCCTAAAACGAAGCCGCCACTTGTTACGGATTTCCTGCCTACAGGGATAACTGATAATTATCTTATTCGTAGATTCATTTTAAAAACTCACTCTATCCAGATGATATGTAATAAGTTTTCCCTTACTGTCTGTGATGCAAGCACAAATCAACTAAACAATAATTTTTTATTTTCTATTTTTGTTTCTGAACTCCGCTATATAGTTTTTTACTTCAGCTAATTCGTTTTTGGTATAGTATTCTTTTTCGGCAAATTCTTCCCAAACCGGTAAGAGTTTTCTCTTAAAAACATCCATTTCATCAGGAGTCATTTTAACTTCTTTCATGCCGTATTTTAACATGGCTTTAACGCAACTTTCATTGCTTTCGCGAACTTTCTGCCTAAACTCCATATTTATCGACATTACAAAATTATCAATAGCAATTTGATATTCCTTCGGCAATTGGTTCCATGCCTTTAACGTTACAGCAGCAATTGCTGGTGAGTATCGTATGCGAAAAGGATTGATGTATTTCATACAAGTATACATCTGAGTACCTACTGCCCAGATAGCCGGGCTGACAAAGGCATCGCATATTCCTGTATGGATTGACGCAGCTACCTCGGGTACTCGAATCGGTATAGGACTGGCTCCCAAAGCCTTTAAAGTCTTTTCTTCCAGAGGCCCATACCATGTTAAAATGCGGCTTTTCTTAAAATCTTCAGGTGTCCTGAGTTCGTGTTTCGTAGAATAAAGTTGATCAAAATCCTGTTCCGCTAATAAAATAATATGGTATCCTCTTTTTTCAAACCACTGAACAATGCGGGGATATAGTTTAGAATAAACATATTCAACTTCGTCATAATTTTCAAACATGAACGGAAGTTCCATTAATGCCATTTCCGGACATGCCATCACCACTCCATATCCGGAAAATCCACCTCCCTGCAACTGCCCGTTGCGCATCTTGGATAATATGTCCTGGTCATCGCCCATCGTACCACCGTAATACCAATCCAAAATTACTTGGCCATTTGTCACTTTTTTAAATCCTGGATTAACCATAGTTTTGAGTAAGGCAGCCCACCCTACTCCGTTTGGAGCCAGCGTACCTATCTTAAAAACATATACCGTTTTACCATTTTTGATTTGCTTAATATTCTCGCCCCATGCTTCCTGGAACAAAAACACAGACCCTAAAAAAATAACGATTCCCATGCATAGAAACTTTACAATCTTACTTTTCATAAAATCTCCTTTCGAAAGAAAGAATACTGTGATGGAACCTCTTCGCAAACTAACTTTTATTAATTATTAATCTGTTGCCAAACCTTCGATACCAGCCGACTTGCCCCATGGTGCCTCACCCAAACCGACCTTCTGTTTAACTGCGCCGGTCAACTCATCCACGGCCAGCCATGCCTGACAGTTGGGACACTGTCTCAATGTAAGTGACGAATCGATCCGGGCATTATACAGATAGCGGAATTTTTCAATAGAACCATCAAATTTACATTCAACACATTTCATGTTTTTTATTCTCCTTTGTATATCTGTGAGTTGAATTTTTACTTATCCTGGAGCTGCCTCATCGAGCGACGGTACATGGGATCGCTGCATTCCGTGCCGTCATGATCAATGAATTCCATTTTCTCAAAGTATTTGCACTTGGACGCATCAGTAAGAATTCTTAACATGTATCCGTTTTTCCCCTCCAGTACGAAGACCGGCGGATCACTCGTGATATCCGAACCATCTTTCAACATGCTACAGGTACCTCTTCCATCGCTTGCATAGGTGTTTTCCAGATAGTGCTTGCATACACCACAATTCTTCTCAGGAATCTTATCCGCATGGGCTTCCTTCTCCAGATCCTCCGCCGTCCTGCCAAATGCACCTGTTGCCTTTGCAAAACTATCTCTGCTCATTCTTGCCATGATAGTAT
>SCVW01000053.1 GCA_007244375.1 Smithella sp.
GGTGCCAAGGTAGATAAAAACGGCTGTGTACATGAGAAAGTTTCAATTTCTCTTAACGTACAGTTCGATACGGCGAAATCCGATATTAAGAGTAAGTATTATGATGATATCAAGAGGGTAGCCGATTTCATGAAGAAATATCCTAATACTACCGTCGTAATCGAAGGTCATACCGACAATGTAGGCAAGGAAGCATATAACGTCCGTCTGTCGCAAGCCCGTGCCAATAGTGTCAAGCAGTATCTGGTTGATAAATTCGGAATCGATGCATTTGCAATCGAGGCTGTTGGTTATGGACCGAATAATCCGGTTGCCGGCAATGACACGCCGGAAGGCAGGCAGAAAAACCGCAGAGTTGATGCAGTTCTCGAAACTGTGGTTGTGAAGTAAATAAGAGTCAAAAACTCTAGAAAAGGAAGCCCCGAAGCCGAAAGGTTAGGGGCTTTTTCATTATTCACGTTTTACTCTTCACGTTTCTAATAATGGTTCCACTTCGAAATTTGATTTGTCAGTAAAAGAAATCTTGACATATTTAGTAAAATTAAAGATAAAAAAAATTATTAAGGCAAAGTTAACATTAAATAAAGCTAGCTCTATTTCTTATCGGGACAAACTTATTAGTTACTTAAAGAATGAAGGAGGAATATGGTTTTGAAAAAACTTATCTTTTTTTCAATATGCTTAATGGTTCTCTCAGTGGTTTTTTCTGCATACGCCGGAAATAAACGTGGCGCTACATCTATTTCGATAAATGGCGGTTATTATTCCTTTGAAGGTAATCAGGATTATAAAGATAATTTTGCAGCAGGATTACGCGTCGGTTATAATTTTACCGAAAATTGGGGGACAGAGTTGTTTTTTAATTACGTACCTTCGAAATATGAACCAAATAATGGCGATAATAATTTTTATTTTGCAGGTATAGAAGGTCTTTATCATTTTATGCCGGAAAGTAGATTTGTACCTTTTCTGGCATTGGGTATAGGCGCAACCCATTATTCTTCCGATGATACATATCTTGTGCCAAGTAAATTTGCTATTGATTACGGTGCGGGCTTCAAATATTATCTTTCAGATAATATAGCGTTTCGTGCAGATGTCCGTCATGTTCTTCCGCTGGGCGATAGCGAAAAATATGGCCATAACCCCGATTTTGTACATAATGATTTGTTGGCAACGGTGGGAATTCTTTTTACTGCAGGCGGGAAAGAGAAGGTAGTAGATTCCGACAATGATGGGGTTTTGGATGATGTCGATGAATGTCCCAATACGCCGCTGGGTGTAGCTGTTGATCAGGACGGTTGTCCGCTGGATTCCGATAAAGACGGTGTTTTCGATTATCTTGATAAATGTCCTGACACACCTGCCGGTGTAGCTGTTGATGAGGATGGTTGTCCATTGGATTCCGATAAAGATGGTGTTCCCGATTATTTGGATAAGTGTCCCGATACGCCTGCCGGTGCGAAGGTGGATGAGAACGGATGTCCATTGGATTCCGATAGAGACGGTGTTCCCGATTATTTGGATAAATGTCCTGATTCACCCGCAGCTGTGGTTGTGGACAAAGACGGTTGTCCGC
>SCVW01000041.1 GCA_007244375.1 Smithella sp.
GAAAGTGAAGCTGCATTTTATCAGACCGGGGAAACCGGTGGATAATGCCTTTATGGAAAGTTTCAACGCCCGGCTCAGAGAAGAATGTTTGAACATCAACTGGTTTAGAAGCATAGAACATGCAAGAGAAGTGATTGAAGCATGGCGTATAGATTACAACGAAACCCGGCCGCACAGTACGCTGGGCTTTCTCACGCCAAAGGAATTTGCACAAAAAGAGGAAACTATGTTATTGGAAAACTCTAATTCAAGATGGCACTACAACTGGGGGTAGTCCAGGTATAGTTAATAACGAGACGAAAATTAATTTGACGCTATCTATCAAAAATCTTTTTAAGACATGCAGACTAAGAAAAAAACTAATAAGGACTGATGGAAACATGATTATCAATGTGAAAGTCCTACTTCGGTTCAATAATAATATTTGATGTAGGATCAAGTTTTTGAGCAATTTTATTTGCCCATGTAATCCATTGTTCGAGATAGCTGCCTGATTCAATTTCCCCATATTTTTGTATAGCAATACTTTTTACATGTTCGATAAAAGTTATGACAGCTTGACTTTGATTCCATGCCTCAACTTGTTTTATAAGATTGTTAAATCTTTCCCTTTCTTCAGCTTTTTTACGTTGATTTTCTTCATATAATCTTTTTTTCTCCAACCTTTCTGCTTCTTCTTTTTCCCTAGCTAATCGGTCTTTTCTTATTTCATCAGAAGTTTTTATGAAACCTATGATAATTTCGTTCAAAAGATCTTCAATTTTTTTGGATTCTGTATCGTGCCAGGATTTCCTTATAGGCTTACACGTATAAGCAATAATGGATAAATGTAATTTACCTGAAGGTATATAATCATAAGAAGTTCGTTCATATAAATGAGGATAGCGAGCTGCATCTATCATTTCCGACTTAGTTTTCTTATGTTCAACTTGTTTTGAATGTTCTTCAATACGGAATTGTAATTCTTCCCCTCGAATAGATAAAATTATTTTTGGTTTTTCATTTCCTTTAACAAAAACTTTCATCTCCCTTTTTTCTAATTCCATGATCAATGTATTCATAATTTTTAATGTACGTTTTAGCGATGTCTTACATACATTAATATTGAGACAAGATAAATCTTTGTTAGTTACCCTGCCATATTTATCTATGAATGAGTCTTTTAAAGATATTTCTGTCATTCTTATTAGACGATGTTTTGAATTAATTCGTTCTGGAACAATAATCTTATTTTCTGGCATCATTTCAAAGAGCACTAACGGATCGTTTTCTAAAACATTAGTTTGTGCTTTGACTTTTGGCATTCTTATCTCGATTTTAATTGTTGACAAGTTTGGATCATGGATAGTTTTAAGTTTTGCAGGAGTTATTCTAAGGCCTTTTTTAACCATTGTCCAATGGCCTCGGCCTGGTAATGGCACATTAAATTTTCTGCAAATTTTAGCGAAACCTACATCTGATAAACCAAATTCCTTGGCCCACTTGGTTACAGGTTTCATCCACACCATGTGATGTAGTTCTTCACGCGATAGAGTAACAATTTTTCTTTCATCCATAAATTCTCCTTATATAAATAAAAAAATCCTTTGGACTTTTGTTACTAAAAAGTCACCCCTTGCCCCGATTTATGTGAAATCGATTTATAAAACACTATTAAAAAGTTGAAAAAATTACATGGAGAATACCATAGGTAGGGGGACGGAGTCCCTGGTCTCCGGGTTTTTCATTTTGAGTGTTTATAGATCAATTCGATTTCTGTGATAAATCTTTGCCGTTGCGCGCTCTCGGAATGCCGCGCATTTTCATCCAATGATTGAGATTTACTTCCGATGTGCCATGCATTGTGGCCACACGACGTTGGGGAACACCAAGCCGGAGTAGTTCTTTGATATTCTCGCTCTTTTCATCAAGCTTTGATTTGCCGGGTCCCTTGGGTCTTCCGAGAATCACCCCTTGAGCTTTCTTGGTAGCTAAGGCGCTCTTTGTTCTTTGTGAAATCAGGTCACGTTCGATTTCAGAAGCCATTGCCAGTACCATTGCCATGATTTTGCTCTGAAGGCTTCCATCAAGACACCAGCTTCCTTTAGCTGCATAAACATGTATACCATTTCTCGCGCACGTCGCTAGAATCTCCATAATCTCAAGCATAGATCTACCTAACCGTGACATTTCCGCCACGATCAAATTATCGCCTTTGTTTAGATCATTAAGAACAGAAGCGATTGATCGTTCGCGCCATGCTTTTCGACCGGAAACGACTTCATCAATCATTGCAACCTTTCCCAAATCCTTTTCATTGGCCAGTTTGAGAATTTCCAGCCGCTGATTCTCAACATCCTGAACATCGCTGCTGACTCTGACATATGCTACGGTTTTACCTTTTGATTCCATGGCTAACTCCTAAACTTTAATATAAACCTGTTATTTATTCTTATATTTTAAATTATATTTAAAATATGTCAAGTATATTCTTTATAAGTTAATTATAATTTAAAACGTTCGTTTTTATTTTAAACAAGAACCCTTCATTATTATATATAGCTGCCGGATGAGATGAATGATAAATATAAAAATAGACCTTTAAGCAATAAAATATGAATAGTTAATGATTTGTGCACGTTAGGCTATTCCCTTTACCCCGTCCTGCCTTCTTGATATTACCGTCCAAGTTTATGAACTCATGATGAATAAACAACATTTAGGGGAGAAAAAAAGTTGAATTTATGAATAAAAAATCAGAAATATTCGTCCACATATCACCATTTTATTCATTTTCAGGACGAAAGATTAAACTGGATGACACTCTGTAACTTTTTCTTATTTCTTTTTAATTTCATATATGATCTTAGATTCATGTGTCCGCGATAGGAATGTATTGTAAAAAATTAATAGAAAAAAACAGTCAAAAGCGTCAGCACTTCATGGTTTTTTTGCACATAATATACTTGAACTAATCGATAATATTGAAAATGCAGGAGGGGGAACGGGGAATAGCAAAAAGTGTCATTCATTGATTGAAACTATGTCATTATCAGCAATCTTTTAATATATACTATCAGCGGTTGACTTCACAAACACTATCAAATGAAGTCCTTTGGATAGGACCATGATGACCATGACTATTATAGACAGTTGTTAATCTAGTAAGATTATATTTATTTACGATATGATTCTAAACTTGCTTGGCCAAGCATGTATATTTTATCAAGCCAATTCTTAACTTCAATGAATTTAAGCGCGGCCCCCTTCATCAATGTGGGAACATCCTTATTGAGTATTTCTAAATAGTTCTCAAATTTAATCGGGTGTGTTACAATACTTTTTGCATTTAGCAAATGATCGTTTCCAATGCGAGAAACAATGTCCTGTGCCTCTGGTGCAACTGGACTACCCCCAGTTGTAGTGCCATCTTGAATTAGAGTTTTCCAATAACATAGTTTCCTCTTTTTGTGCAAATTCCTTTGGCGTGAGAAAGCCCAGCGTACTGTGCGGCCGGGTTTCGTTGTAATCTATACGCCATGCTTCAATCACTTCTCTTGCATGTTCTATGCTTCTAAACCAGTTGATGTTCAAACATTCTTCTCTGAGCCGGGCGTTGAAACTTTCCATAAAGGCATTATCCACCGGTTTCCC
>SCVW01000011.1 GCA_007244375.1 Smithella sp.
GCCTGCCGCCTTGATCCATTCCCAGTCTTCCGGAAAAACAAATATTCCCGCTTCTTTCCACCACATCAGTATCGCCAATACCAATGATATGGCAAACACAATGGCCATAATGTCATGGACAGTGGCCAATCCTTTCAGCCCACCGAAAATGACGCCTAAAAAGTTCAGCTCTTTAAACAGTATCCCCAGTCCGGTATAGCACAGAAGAAGGCAGGAGATGGCCAGCATCCAGTGTACAATTCTTTCATATGCTGATGTTACTTTAACCAGTTCTTTACTCATATTATGCACCTCCCTGCTTCTTTTCGTTTGAACTATAATGTTCCGGATGAGGTTTATGCGGCCCATGGGTGAAGTAGTGCAGTAATGAACCACCGATCACACCGCCTGCGGCAATTAGACTCAACGGCTTCAAAACATCTTTCCACACAAATATCGACTTCGATACTTTGGGATCAACCGGCAGTTCATCGTAAACTTCCGGTTTAAACTGGAGCACATAAATAACATGCGTTCCACCGACAAACTTATCGCCGTAAACATTCGCATCGCCGCCCAGTTTTTCAACCTTCGCGTAGGCTTTTTTAATCATCTCGTCTTTCGGGCCAATGGACAAAGCGCCCGTCGGACAGGATTTGACACAGGCCGGCGGAAGGTTTTCCTGAATACGGGAATAGCATAAATCACATTTGGTAACTTTTTCCGTCTCTTTGTTATAACGTGGAATATCAAACGGACAGGCCGCAATGCATTCCTTGCAACCGATGCATTTGTCATGATGAATGCCTACCGTCTTAATGTCTGTATAATACAGAGCGCCGCTGGGGCAAACTTTTACGCAGGAAGCATCCGTGCAGTGCATGCAACCGTCTTTACGGAAAATCCACTGGAAGTTCCCATCCTTATCTTCGTATTCCTGAAAACGGATCAGCGTCCATGTATTCCACTGCAAATCCGGCGGATTCTGGTAACTGCCGAAATTCCTTGTTCTCAATCCCGGCATCTCGTTCCATTGCTTACAGGCAACCTGGCAACCGCGACAGGCGGTGCACAGGGTTGTATCAATCAATTTTACAAGTTCATTTCCATTCATAGTCTATTCTCCTCAAGCCTTTTCTACGTTGACCATGAACGCCTTGTACTCAGGGCAAAAGACGTTCGCGTCACCAACGGATGGGGTTAATAAATTGGTGCTGTCTCCACCGCTGCCGTCTGCAGGGAAGAGCCAGCCGTAATTGAAGGGCAGACCGACCTGATGCACGGTCTTGGCTTCAACGGTAAACGGTTTGAAACGCCTGGTTACCATCGCCACGCATTCCACCTCACCGCGTATTGAAGAAACTTTTACCCGTGAGCCGTTCTTAATTCCTTTTTCCTCAGCCAGTTTGTGACCGATCTCCACGTAGAGTTCCGGCATGGCTTCGAGGAGCCAGGCCTGCCAGCGAGTCAGAGCGCCGGAGCACCAGTGTTCAGTGCAGGAATATGTTGTGCAGACATAGGGATATTTTTCACTGGCGCTAGCCACTTTATCCAGATCACTCTTGAAGATGTAAATGGCCGGATTGTTGAGTTGTCCGGACATTGGATTTTTCGTCAGTGGGCTTTCCACCGGCTCATAATGCTCGGGGAACGGTCCTTCGGCCATGGCGGGACCAAATATAGAGCCCACGCCATCGGCTTTCATGATGAAAGGATATTTCCCTTTTTCCTTATTTGCCATGGGCGGCCAGGGACCATCGGGCACGTCGCCAACCCACTTATTTCCCACCCATTCCAGAAGTTTACGTTTGGGATTGTAGGGCTTGCCATGAACATCGCAGGAAGCGCGATTGTAAATGATACGGCGATTGACCGGCCAGGCAAATGACCAGTTCGGAAAAAGTCCCAAACCGGTAGGATCGTCTTTGCCGCGTTTGGCCATTTTGTTGAAACCTTTTTCATCAAAACTACCGGCCATGATCCAGTTGCCGCAGGCGGTCGAACCATCGTCTTTCAGATTACCGAAGGTTGGAACGCACTGACCTTTTTTAAACAATGTTGATGTACCTTTCGCCTTGTCCTCAATAACCGTGTCTTTTGTAAAATGGCCATTGATCTGCTGGGATATTTTCAGCACATCCATGTGTCCCTTGCTGTCGAAATAATCCCACTTAAGATTGGTAATAGCCGAAGCATTAGGTCCGCCTTCCTTCTGGTAAAGCTTCTTGACTTCCGCCATAATCTTCAGTTCGATTTCGCCAACAGGAATGGCGTCACCGGGAGCTTCAGCAGCCTTGTATTTCCACTGCACCCAGCGGCCGGAATTGCTCTGTGAGCCTTCCTTTTCCATCGTCGCGGAAGCAGGAAGCAGGAAACACTCCGTCTTGATCTTTGCGGGATCGACACCGGGACCTTTCCAGAAAGAGTGGGTCTCGTTATCGAAGATATTTTCACCCACCAGCCAGTCCAGTTTTTCCATTGCCTTGCGGACTTTGTTGGAATTCGGAGTACTGACGGCCGTATCTGCGCCGACACAGAAGTATCCCTTTACTTTGCCCTCATACATCGCATCGAACATGTGCATCGTGGAATAGGCTTTCCCGTCGTCAAGTTTGGGCATCCATTGATAGCCGAATTCATTGTCCTTGGTCGCCTTGTCGCCCCACATGGATTTCAGGAAGCTGACAAAGAACTTTGGATAATTCGTATAGTAGTTGGCCGACTGGGGATCATTAGATACCGGTGTGCATTTCTTCAGATAATGTTCCAGTGTATCCAGAGAAGCAACCGGCATCTTCAGGTAACCGGGAAGATTACCGTAAAGGATGCAATGATCGGTGGATCCCTGAACATTCGGCTCACCGCGCAACGCGTTGATACCGCCGCCAGCTATCCCCATATTACCCAAAAGCAACTGGATAATCGCCATCGATCGGATGTTCTGTACCCCTGTTGTATGCTGCGTCCAGCCCAGTGCATAACATTCCGTTCCCGATTTATCGGGACGGCCTGTGGCGCTGTAAGCTTTATAAACTTTCAACAGATTTTCCTTGGAGACGCCGGTAATGCTGGAAACCTTATCCAAAGTGTAACGGGAGTAATGTTTTTTCAGCAGCTGAAAAACACAACGAGGATCAGAAAGAGTCATGTCCCGTTTGGGAACACCGTTGGCATCTTTGTCGAAAGTCCATGTATCTTTATTATACTTACGTTTTTGCGCATCGTAACCGGAGAACAGTCCATCTTTGAAATTAAAGCCGCTGTTTACAATAAATGGCGCATTGGTGTAGTTTACAACGTAATCTTTGAAGTATTTATTATTCTGAAGAATATAATTAATCATACCACCCAGGAAAGCGATATCCGTACCGGAACGAAGCGGCACATGAAAATCGCAGCGTGCGGAGGTACGTGTGTAACGGGGATCAACATGGATAATTGTTGCTCCCTTGTCCTTCGCTCTCATAATCCACTTGAAAGCGATAGGGTGATGCTCGGCGGCATTGCTGCCCATAATTAGAATAACATCCGCATTTTTTAAATCACAGTAGTGGTTCGTCATCGAACCGCGTCCGAACGACTCTCCCAGAGCCGATACAGATGGACTGTGTCAGACCCTGGCCTGGTGGTCGATATAAACCAGACCCAGCGCTCTGCACTTGACGCTCATAATCCAGCATTCTTCGTTGTCCACATTGGAACTGCCATAGTGACCGATCGTTTCGCAACGGTTGACGAGTTCGCCCTTGGCGTTCTTCGTTACAAAACCCTTGTCACGTGTGTCCTTGATCAGACGGGCAATGCGGGAAATAGCGAAATCCCAGTCCTTTTCTTCCCATTCAGTTCCATACGGCTTACGATAGAGAACCTTCGTCAGCCGGTGTTTATTGGCTTCGGTCAGATCAAAGAAACCGGCGCCCTTAGCACAAAGTGATCCTTCGTTAATGGGATGGTCTGCATCGCCTTCAATGTTAATGATCTTTCCTGTTGCTTTGTCTGTACTGCAGATCAGGCCGCAACCAACTGAACAATAGCAACAAGTCGTTATTGTCTGTTTTGCAGCCTTCACACGGTTCATCTTGCCTAACTCGTCCGCGTACGCCTTCGTCGGTTTAAGATTAAGCCCCAAACTGGATAGCGCAATCCCGCCTCCGACGGCACCGGACAGAGTTAAAAAACCTCTTCTGGTAATTTTCATATAAAAATCCTCCCCATACCTATGTCAATTATGATTTATGTCAAACGTGGCATATAATGACTGAAAGTCATCGGAAAAGTCAATATGTTATATAAAACATAGATATGCACAGCAGTAGAATAAAAAAACCAATGATGATCAGTCAGAGTTATCATCGTAAAAAAATCTGGCCGATGAATTTTATTGACATTTAATTGAATTTTTTTAAAATAAAAAAATTCAATTAAATAGAGGAGATACTCCATGGAAATTAAGTGTAAAGTCTGGATTGAAAAAAACGGCAAGGTTATTTTCGGCAAGGGCCGTGATAACATTCTTAAAGCTATAGATGAACAACACAGTCTCAATGCCGCCGCTAAAGAACTGGGGATGTCTTATCGCGCAGCATGGGGTAGACTGAAAGCCTCTGAAGAACGAATGGGAATGAAGTTGGTCGAAACCAACGCAAAGGAAAAATCTTTACAGCTAACACCTCTGGCCCGAAAAATAATAGATCGTTTCGATAAATTGGAACAAGATGTGGAAAACCTCTTACACACAGCGGATAAGGATTTTCAAAAATTGACTAATAATGATAAAAAATAATTTAAAATTATAGGTTTTTTGATTTTTTAAAAAAATTGGGCTTTACTTTCAAGAAACTTAATAATGTGCCAATGAACCTCCGCCCAGCAAGATGGGGCGTAATTATCAAGTTAAAAAATTTACGTCTTTAAACCCTTAATAATAATACTCATGCTTTCCTTAACAGTAGAATGGATTCTTTCTATTCGTTTCGTTGGATTACCAGTAAAAACATAAAGTGAAATAATACCATTCAACATCCCCCAAATTGCATTTTGCATTCTCCAAATGTTCTCGATTGGAGAAAATTCACCGGAAGAAATGCCTTTTTGAATAATCTCGGAAATAACATTAATATTTTGATTAGTTGACCAAATAAGTTCTGCATTTTGTTTTTCCGTCAGATTCATCTGGCCCGTCTGCAACATAAAAGTCATGAGTATTCTGAAGAGTTCAGTATCATCCAGGAAGAAATTAACATAAATTCTTGCATATTCCAGCAACAATTGCGAAGCCGTTGCTTCTGTAGCCGCGAAGTTTTTTACTCTCTTATAAAGTGCCTGATTGTCGGCAATTAAGATTTGAGCATAAATTTCTTCTTTACTTTCAAAACAAAGATAAATGGACCCTTTGCTGACTTCGGATTTAGTAGCAATATCATCAACTGTTACGGATTTGAATCCTCGCTCAAAAAAAAGCTTTCGCGCGGCTTTCAAAATTGTATTTTTTCTATTTTCTTTTTCTCTTTGTCTTTTTTCTTCTAAGCTCAATTCATTTACCATTAATTAATTTTATTTTTGGTATGAACTACGTTAAATTCAAATTTTATCAATGCAAAGTATTACTGGTATAGTTTTTTGATGCTTGAATCTTTTTCAGGATTCGGAGATTTTTTTGTTAAGATTAACATTAATGTTTAACATTCACCCCGATTTTCAGGATTCTGATAAAATAATATCGGCAGTGTGTCAAGAAAAATTCGAAGATTATATTTATTTTGATCATTGCACTGACTTCTATTAATTAATTCAATTTTTCCAACTCCCGAATAAGTTTTTCCAAAGGTGGACGCTGGTTAATATTATGTACGTCAATGTAACGAATGATGCCTTTTTTGTCGATTACGAAAAGTGCTCTCTCCGAAACGCCGTCGGAACGCAAAACACCGAATTTGTCCGCAACCGCTCCATGCGGCCAAAAATCTGACAAAACTTCAAACCACAATTTCCCCATCTGATTTGTCCAAGAATAAAGCGTAGGAATATTATCAACGGCAATTCCCAGCAAAATAGTATCGTGGCTCTCGAATATGTCCTTGACTATATTATAGCCCGGCCACTGATCAGAACAAACAGGCGTCCACGCTGCAGGCACAAAAGAAATCACAACATTTTTCTTCCCGTAATAATCCTTGAGAGAAATTATTTTCCCGCTGACAGCTTTAAGCGTAAGATCAGGAGCGGCCTGTCCTACCTTGACCTTTAATAAGCTGTCAACAGGTTTTAAATCCCCGGGATTATAAATATTTTTTTTATAAGCTTCAGATAAAGCGTAGGCACTGGACGTAAAAAAACAAATTATTAAAGCTGCCAATATTATCTTTTTTTTCATTGTATACTCCTATTTTATTCCTGATGACTTAACTATTTGCTCAATAAAAGTCTTGTTATCTCCCAAGGCGCCTAACTTTGAATAAATAACTTCTGTTTTTCCACCTTTTAATTTCATGACAACAAAATAAGGAGTCCTTACTTCTCCTATAATTTTGTGGAGCTTAAAATCTCCATCAGGAATCAGGGGAAATTCAATCTTATATTTCTTTTTGAATATATTGGTTTCAAAAAGGGAATTATTTATTCCGATGCCGATGATTTTTATTTTGTTTTTATAAGCCGGATTGCTTTCAATTAACGTAAAAAGATTGTTAATACTGGGAGCTTCACCCTGACAGTAGGGGCAATACATACTGAATATCTCTATTATTACAACATCAGCTTTTATCTGATTGATTCTAAAAGATCCACTACCGGATAATCCCAGATATTTCAATTCGGCAGGATTGTCGGGTTTTAACAATTCAATTTCCGGAAAAACACCTCCTACCTGCGGCGGATTAACTTCAGCGACGCTAATTGCTTTTGCCGTAAATAGCATCAATATAACCATGACTAAGCCTGATATTTTTCTTTTCATAATCTATCCCATCCTTTGATTTTAGGCAGTGATTTTCTCTTGTAAATAGCATATTTTGGCAAAAGTATTAAGACAATAAATCACGGGTATGAATCCCAGGGCAAGCCCTGGATCCTAATTCCGCCCCAAGGGGCGGGGTATTTATTATACCCTCCACTTTGTCCCGATAAAATCGGGATTCGACTTGCAAATTTCAATACACTTCGTTTTTAAAATTTGAGTCTCACAATAAACTCATTACATCCTTTACTTTTCTACCTGTTACAAACCTCAAAAGATTTTTTTATTTCATTGATATTTTTACTATACTGCAAACGAATGATCATCAATAAAATTAAACAACTAAACCGTAAAATATATTTGACAGCCAGATAAGTATGTGTTACTTACCAAAATCAGACGGGCTTTCTTTTGCTTCTGGATATTTATGCAACGATCTAAAATATTAACGGATTACGGGTTGGCATTTTTGTCACAATCCGATTGAGCTATAAATATTAATTCGTAAAATAAAGGCAAGAGAACATAGTATCATACAACCTATTGTGCTCTTGAATATATCTTGACAAAAACAAAAAATTTAAGTTAGTGCTTGGCAGTTTTTGTTCATATTTATTCTCAATTATTCCGAACAATAACATTAATAGGAGGGAAAAAGTGTATTTCTCAAAAGAAATGCAAGAAGCGTCTTTGAAACTTAACAAGAAATGGGAAAAAGAAGTTCAAAAGTCATTAGAAACAAATCCTGACCAGAAAGCACGCTTCACTACCGTTTCAGATAAAGAAATTAAAAGATTATATACACCGGAAGATACTAAAGATATTAATTTTATTAAAGATATCAGTGTTCCAGGGGAATTCCCCTACTTACGCGGAAATCAGGTTACCGGGTACCGGGGACGTTATTGGACATTTCGCATGTTTTCCGGCATGGGCAGCGCCCAAAATACTAACAATCGCTGGCACATGCTTTTGCGTGAGGGGCAAACCGGATTAAGTACAGCGTTCGATTTTCCGACACTGATGGGTTACGACAGCGACTCGCCCAAAGCGCTGGGAGAAGTGGGTAAGTGCGGCGTTGCCATAGACACACTGGAAGATTTTTTGGCTCTTATGGAAGGCATACCTATGGATGAAGTTACGACTTCCATGACCATTAACCCTCCGGCGACAGTCTTGCTGGCAATGTATTGCGCAGCGGCAGATATCAAGGG